>NZ_JBVJPM010000018.1:0-169320 GCF_055582645.1 Streptomyces sp. NPDC107517
AGAACCCCTCAGCAAGGTTCATCGTCCCAGGTCAGGAAGGCACTTTCGCGTTTCCGCCCCAACAGCCGCCGTCCCCAAACGAAACGGCGAGGTTAACGCACTAAGAATGCTCTTGCAAGCTATGTGCAAGAAGCTGCTCTACCGAAGCTTTGCCGCGCCGTGGGGAGCGCGTGGCACGGGTGCCGCACCTTTCCGTACCGACCGGAGGTTCGGCGTCCCAGTAGGTCAGAAGGGAGAGTGCACGGCGGAGCGGGCCGGATGCCGGGGGCCGAGGAACGCCGCATCGCCGGCGCCCCCGGGAGTGGGGTGGGCCGACTGGCCGGCCGGTGTGCCGGCGGTCACGCTGTCGAGGAGGGCAGCGCCGATTCCCCGGCCTTGCGCCGCGGCTGGTGACGGCGAGTTCGTCGACCTCACGGCCACCGCACAGCCATGCGGCCGTACGGTCGGTGCCGAGGGCCGCCGTCACGTGGGGATAGCAGCGGTCGGACGGGAAGGGTGCGGGCGTCGTCCAACCGGTGGCGAACCCCAGCACGTTGCCCCCGTCGACAGCGAGGGCGGCAGCGAATCCCGGCCGGGGGGCGTCGAACGCAAGACGGGCCAGGTACTGGTCGGCGCTCGCTTCGTCCTCGTTCCATGGAGGTGCCGCGGATGTCTCGGCGTAGACCCGTCGTATTCCGTCGGCGAACACCGGAAGGAGTGCGCCCGGAGCGGGCCAGGACCATCTGCGTCATCAAGCAGCCCTGGCGGTGAGGGAGACGGGACGCAGGGCGGCGTACTCCAGTGGCGCGGACGGGTCGATGGACACGTCCAGCGACGCTGCTTCGGCTTTCGCCCTGACCAGCGGGTCACCGACGGCCGCGATCATCACGCCGTTGTCGGTGCACAGCTTCAGCGGCGGTACCCGCAGCATGATTCCGGCGGCCCGGCAGCGTTCCTGCGCGAGCGCCGGCACCTGGGAGTTGGCGGCCACCCCGCCCACCACGACCAGAGTTCCCACGCCTTGCTCACGGCAGGTGGCCACCGTCTCGCGCGTCAGCACATCGGCCACGGCCTCCTGGAGTGAGGCCGCCGCGTCCGCGAGCGCCAGGTCCTCACCGCGCATGCGGTGCTGCTCGGCCCAGCGTGCGGCGGCGGTCTTCAGCCCGGAGAAGGAGAAGTCGTAGCGCGAATCCCGCGCTCCGGCCAGCGGCCTGGGGAATGCCACAACGCGTGGATCCCCTGCGCGCGCGGTGCGGACGATGGCCGGCCCGCCCGGATATGGCAGCCCGAACACCCGGGCCGCCTTGTCGAAGCACTCGCCCGCCGCGTCGTCGATGGTGTCGCCAAGGTGCACGATCGGCTCCCGCGCCAGATCCCGCACGAGCAGCAATGAGGTGTGCCCGCCAGAGACGATCAACACCAGGCAGGGATCGGGCAGTGGTCCGTGTTCCAGCGTGTCGGCGGCGACATGTCCGACCAGGTGAAGCACCCCGTACAGCGGCATCCCGAGCGAGAACGTCTCAGGCGCCGTTCGACGTCCTGCTCGGCAGGCTTCCTCCGGCCTTTGCGCCGGTTCGGGACGCGGTCTGGCGTTTGCGGGCTCGCCAGGCGCTCACGTTGACCCGCGTCGAGCAGCGTTCGGAACAGTAGCGGCGAGAACAGTTGGTGGTCGTGTCCACATACGCGTTGCGGCACGGGGCTGCCTGGCACAGGCCGAACTGGTCGGTGCCGAACTTCGTTAGGTGAAAGGCCAGGCCCATGGCGGCGATCGCCGCGTAGCCCGCGGTCGCGTTCGACGGGTGCTCGGCGAGGTGCAGGTGCCACCGCGGCCGGCCCTCGTCGTCCAGCCAGTCGTGACCGGAGATCTGCGGGCTCACCGGAAAATCCAGGAGCAGGGAGTTCAGCAAGTCCACGGCCGCCGTGCGGTCGCCCCCGTCCGCGACGGTGAATACTGCGCGCAACCGCGCCCGGACCGAGCGGAAGCGCGTGACGTCCGCGTCCGTTGCCCGCCGGGCCATCTGGGAAGCGGAGCCGAAGAGTTCACGGACCACCTCGACCGAGGTCAGCATGTCCTTGCGCCGCGCCGGCTCCTCAGTGTTGACCAGGCGCACGGCGAAATCCGCGTAATCGGCAAGTTCCACTCGTAGTTCCTCGATCCCGGCGGGTAGGGCTCGGCAGTAAGAAACGCCCATGGTGCGAGGGTATTACGGCAACGAGGGGTGGCGGCCTCGTGAGCTCCGCTCCTTCAGTGGCCTTCTTGCCCGGCCGGCGGAACTTGTGCCCCATTTTGGCCGACGAAGCACCGGGCAAAATGGGGCACAGCCTTTCGCCGGGCCTAGCGGGTCCGGTCGTCGGCGACCTGTTCGGCGAGTGAGCCGTACAACTCGGGCCGACGGGTGCGCATCAGGCCGAACTCGAGCCAGTCCCGCCGCTGGTCGAGGTCGAGGTCGGCGACGAGCACAGCGGGGGTGTCGCGAGGGGCCCGCAGCATGATCCGGCCGTAGGGGTCCGAGATGAAGGAGGAGCCGTAGAAGGTGGAACGCCCCTCGGTGCCTGTGCGGTTGGGCACGATCATGAAAAGGGCGTTGGCGAGGCCGTTGGCGCTGATCGCCTTCTCCCACATCGGCTGGGTGTCGAAGTCCGGCAGGTCCACTTCGGAGCCGATGGCGGTGGGGTGCACCAAGATCTCGGCCCCGGCCAGGGAGTAGGCGCGGGCCAGCTCGGGGAACCATTCGTCCCAGCAGGTCGGGAAACCGAATCGGGCACCCGCGTGAGTGACGACGGGGAAGCCGCTGTCGCCGGGGCGGAAACACAGGTCTTCGCGGTAGCCGGGAAAGGCCGGGATGTGGTTCTTGCGCGTCCGGGCGATGAGCTCGCCCGCCGAGTTCACACAGACTGCGGTGTTGTAGCCGAGCCCTCCGTCATCGGCACGCTCGTACAGGGAGGCGTGCACGGTGATCCCGAGCTCGATGGCCAGCTCGGACACCAGGCTGACGGTGGGCCCGGTCTCGACGTCCTCGAGATAGCGATAGGCGCCGTCGGCCATGGGGTCGTCGGTGTTGCAGAAGTAGGGGCTGCGGGTCAGCTCGGGCAGGCACACCACAGTCGCTCCTTGTGTGGCGGCCAGCTCCACACCCTCGCGCAGCCGGCCATCGTGCTCGTACTCATCCGGGTACCACCGCATCTGGACGAGCCCGACTCGCAGCGGTTCTCGTTCGGCGGGACGGCTGCGGCCGGGTGAACCGAGCGGGGAACCGCAGGAAGTGAGCAGGGTGTATGCGGTCATCGGGATTCGTCCTTCGTCATCGTGTAACTGAAAGTTCAGTCAGCTCGGTCGTCAAAAGGGAGTCCTGCCCTGGTGAGGGCAGGACGGGACGGTGGGCGGCGTGTGTCGCCATCCGTGGCGGCAGGAAGCGGCATCAACCGCCGTCGGTCGCTTGAGGTCCGGGCGGCGGTCAGCGCAGCAGTGGCTTCAGCGAGTCGCGGTGAGCGGGGCGTAGGCGTCGGGGCGGCGGGTGGTGAGGAAGGGGAAGAGCTCCAGCCAGTCGCGGCGCGCGTCGAGGTCGAGGTCGGCCACGAGGACGGCCGCCTCGTCGCGGGGGGCCTGGGCGAGGACCCGGCCGTAGGGGTCGACGATGAATGAGCTGCCGTAGAAGACGAGGCCGTTCTCGGCACCGATGCGGTTGGGTACCACCATGAAGGTGGCGTTCGCGATGGCGTTGCCGGTGATGACCTTCTGCCAGATCGGCTGGGTGTCGAAGCCGGGGTGGCCGGGCTCCGAGCCGATGGCGGTCGGGTAGACGAGGACGTCGGCGCCCGCCAGGGAGTAGGCGCGGGCGAGTTCGGGGAACCACTGGTCCCAGCAAGTCGGCAGTCCGAAGTTCGCCTCGTCGACCTTTGTCAGGGGGAAGGCGTCGTCGCCAGCAGGGCCCTGACGGAACCACTGGTCCTCGTAGTAGCCCTCGGTGACCGGGATGTGGGTCTTGCGGGTGCGCTGGGCAAGCGTTCCGTCGGGGGCGACGAGGATCGCCGTGTTGTAGCCGAGGCCGTCGTCCTCGCGGTTCGGCGCCGTGGCCTTCTCGTACAGGGAGGCGTGTACGTAGAGCCCGTACTCACGGGCGGCCTCCGCAGCGAAGGTGAAGGTCGCTCCGGTCAGCAGGTCCTCGGGCTCGGCCGGCGTCGGGTGGTCGGCCTTGCGGACGACCGCGAAGTACGGCGACAGCGTCAGCTCCTGCAGGCACACCACCCGTGCTCCTTCGGCCGCCGCGAGGCGTATGCCCTCGCGCAAGGCCGCGCGGTGCTCGGCGTGGTCACTGTGCCAGCGCTGCTGGACGGCGGCGACGCGCAGCGTGGCGCGGTCTGCGGGCCGGGTGCGGGTGGGGGACGCCGGTGGGTTGCAGGCGGTGATCAGACGCATGGGACATCCGGAGGTTCTCGCAGGGACGGCAGGGCGGCAGGCAGCCGTTACCGGGCGCCGGAACGTTCCGGCACAGGTGAATGTAGACGGTGCCGGAACGTTCCGGCAAGGTTGGCTCTGTGCGTCTACACTTTCGAGACGTGAACGCCCGCACCGTGACCCTCCTGGACGTCGCCCGCGCCGCCGGGGTCTCCAAGAGCACCGTCTCCGACGCCCTTCAGGGCTCTGGACGCGTCGCTGATGCCACGCGCGACCACGTCCGAGAGGTCGCCGAGCGACTGGGATACCGGCCCAACAGCGCCGCCCGCAGGCTCCGGCGCGCCAGCACCGGAGCCATCGGACTGCACCTGCCGCAGACCGCGACGCGGCTCGACTACTACATGAACCTCGCCTTCGGGGCCGTCGCCCGTGCTCAGGACGAAGGGCTCGATGTCGTCCTGCTCGCCCCGGCGACCGGCACCCACGGCCCCCTCGCCTCACGCGTCGACGGGCTCCTCGTCATCGACCCCGAGATCGGTGACCCCTCCGTTCCCGCGGTCCTCGACGCAGGGGTGCCGGTCGTCACCGGCGAGCGCTACCTCGGACCCGCTCCCGCCCCCGCCGGAGCCGTCGTCTGCGACAACTCCGACTCCCTCATCGCCCTTCTGGACCACGTGCGCGACCGCGGCGCCCGCCACCCCGCGCTCCTCGCACCCGCCGACACATCCGCTTGGGCCGCCGCGCTCCACGGTGCCGCGGAAGGTTGGGGGCGCACCCACGGCACAGCGGTGCAGATCCGTACCGTCTCCTTCGCCGCCACCGCCCTCGAAGCCGAGCAGGCCACCCTGGCCCTCCTCGCCGGGAACCCGGAGACCGACGCCGTCATCTGCGCCCCCGACGGCGCCGTGACCGGAGTGCTTCACGCCGCCGCAGCGGCAGGCCGTGCCCCAGGGCGCGATCTCCTCGTCGCCTCGTGCGTGGACGGCACTGCCACCCGAGGCGCCAGCCCGCCCGTCACCGCGGTCGACCTGCGGCCCGCCGCCTACGGCCGTGCCTGCGCCGAACTCCTCTGCGACATCCTCGCCAAGCGCACCGGCCCGGAGACCGTCCGCCGCCATGACTGGGCCCTGGTGGCCAGGGGTTCTACGCTCGGATCGGCGGGGTGACGCCGAAAGCCGGAGCTGGATCAGTTCAGGAGCTGAACGGCGGAGTGTCCGCCGCTGCCTGCCGTCCGGGGCTCAGAGCAGGAGCCGCAGCGCGGTCTCGGGCGGTCGAGGCTGGAGGCGGCCGCGGCGGCGCCTGCGGATGCTGCGCGACTCCGGTGTGCCCCACCAATTCCGGACGACCGTCGATCCGGCTGGCTACGTACGCGAGTTGAGTTGCGACGTCGTTTCCACGTGAGATTGGGAGTCGCACGCTCCCGCGAATAGGTGGTGTTCGCGAGAACGGGAGTCAGTCGCGCCGGGTCCGGGCGTGAGTAGTTGAGGTAAGGGGAATCCCGGTGGGATTGATCATGGTCGGCTGCCGGCTGAGGTGCCCTGAAGTGCTGACCTGCCGGGACCGCCGCTGGTGCTTATCGTGAAAGAGCAACGTGATCGGCATAGCGTCGCGGGCAGGTGGCATCGTGAACGCATCCGGGATCGACTACGAGGCGGTCTTCCAGGCGCTGCCGAGCGCGGTGGCCCTGTTCACCACGGACCTGGTGTACGCCGACGTCAATGAGGCGTTCCTGAGCAGCATGGGGCGTACCCGTGACCAGGTGGTGGGCCGCTACCTCTGTGATGCCTTCCCCGACGACCCCAAGGACCCCGCGGTGACCGGCATGCGCAAGCTGGAGGCATCGTTGCGGTGGGTGGCCGCCACCGGGCAGCGCGACGCCATGACGCTTCACCGCTACGACGTGGAGTACCCGGACCGGCCCGGGGTGTGGGAGGAGCGGTACTGGAGTCCGGTCAACGTCCCCGTCTTCGGCCCCGACGGGCGGGTGGCGCTGCTTCTGCACCGGGAGGAGGACATCACCGAGCTGATCCGCACGCGCAGCGGCCGAGACAGCGGCGACCGGGCGACAGTACTGGAAGCCGAGCTGTATACCCGGGCTCGGGAACTGCAGGAGGCCAACGAACGGCTGCGCGAGGCCCATGCCCGCGAACGCGAAGTCGCCCTGAGCCTGCAAGAGGCGATGCTGCCCGCCCCCGGGCCCTTGAGGCATCACCGCGCAGCCGTGCGCTACCGGCCGGCGGTCGGGGCCCTGAACGTGTGCGGGGACTGGTACGACCTCGTCGACCTGCCTGGCGACCGCATCGCGGTGGCCGTCGGCGACGTCGTCGGCCACGGCCTGGCCGCCGCCTGCGTCATGGGCCAGCTGCGCAGCGCCCTCAGCGCCGCTGCTCGCGCCGCCGACGGCCCCGCCCGGGCCCTGGAAGTCCTCGGCCTGTACGCCCGCTCGGTCGACGGCGCGGAGTCGACCACGGCGATCCTGTCTGTCATCGACGGCACCAACCGCACCATCGCCTACAGCAGCGCCGGCCATCCTCCACCAGCCCTGCTGCACCCCGACGGCACCGTGGACTTCCTCGACCAGGCCACCGACCCCCCGCTTGGCGCCCGCCCCGAACACATGCCCCGCCCCCAGGCCGAGACCACGTTCACGGAGGGGGCCACCCTTGTGCTGTACACCGACGGGCTGATCGAACGCCGCCGCGAGGACATCGACGCCGGCCTGACCCGGCTTGCCGACTCCCTCACCCGCCACCAGGGCACCGACCTCGAAACGCTCGCCGACGCCCTCCTGGCCGACCTCACCCCACCTGACGGCGCCACCGATGACACCGCCCTGGTCGTCCTCCGGCCGTGAAAGAGGCGGCCACCACAGCGATCACCGCCGGGTCGACCCATCGCGGAATGTCCCGTCGGCCGGACAGATCCTGGTAGCGCCGTGAGTGAGTTCCGAACTCATTGACATTGATCATGGCGGCGGCGTGCGAAGTGACTCCCGAAGTCGTCGATAAACGACTCCCGATCTCGCGTACACAGCCAATCCGGCCTTCCTCACCGCCGACGACGTCCGATCACTCACCGACTGGCTGGACAGGCGAGGGCTGCGCAACCACCCTCTGGCAGGAAGCCCGTGCGGTCTGACGCGGCGACCGCGCCCCGGCGGAGCTGTGGGCCAATGCCACCTTCCACAGGAATTCGCGCAGTGAGCGCCCCGATATGATTTCCCTTCGGTCGCCCCGCAAGGAGAGTGCCAGGTTCGCCACCTGGCGCCGGGGGCGCCCCTGCGACTCCGCGGCGGTGCGTGATGTCGTCGAAGAGCCGGGTCGCGGGCATCGCGCCCGCGGGCGGAGCCCTGGGAGAAGCGAGGTATGTCAGTGATCTGCGTCGGCGGCATGATCGGGATCGGGAAGACCAGTGTGGCCGAGCTGATCGCCAAGGAGCTGGGGAGCAAGGTCTTCTACGAGAGCGTGGAGGACAATCCCATTCTGCCGCTGTTCTACACGGCCGGTCCGGAAGAGATCGAGGCGAGGCGCTACCCGTTCCTTCTCCAGCTCTATTTCCTGCAGACGCGATTCGCTGCGATCAAAGAGGCGTACAAACAGGACGACAACGTCCTCGACCGGTCGATCTACGAGGACTGGTACTTCGCCAAGGTCAACCACGACCTCGGCAGGATCAGCTCCCTGGAGATGCAGGTGTACGAGGGGCTGCTCACGGAGATGATGCGTGAGATCGATGGCCTGCCCTACCGCAAAGCACCCGATCTCATGGTGTACCTCAGAGCGGACTTCGAGACCGTGCTGCACCGTATCGGGCTCCGCGGGCGCGACTTCGAGCAGGACCAGAACCTTGTCGAGTACTACCAGAGGCTGTGGTCGGGGTACGACGGCTGGGTGCAGGAGCACTACTTCGCCAGTGACGTCCTCGTGATCGACATGAACGACACCGATGTGGTGAACAGTCCCGAGGACGCGGAGCGCGTGGTCCGGGAGGTGGCGGGCGCTCTGGCGGTGGCGCGGTCACGACGTGCCTGAAGCCGCTCGGCGGTCGGACGCCGAGATGTCGCGCCCTGAGCAGCACGGCGCCCCGCCTCGCGGATCCCCGTAGGGGGACGGCCCGATTGCGGCGCAGAACGAATGGCATGATGGCTGTGGACATGGGCGACGGCGGCCCGAGGAAACCGGTGTGAATCCGGTGCGGTACCGCCACTGTGATCGGCGAGCGGATCCCGAAGTGCCACTGCCCCGCAAGGGGGCGGGAAGGCCGGGACGAGCACGGACCCGAGAGCCAGGAGACTCACGCTGTCGCCTCCTCGAGAGAACCCGGGGCGGAACTCCCCGGCCAGAGGAAGGACACGGCATGCCTGAGCGGCTCGCCGACGAGAGCGTGACGACAGCGGACCGTGCGGTCCCGTGCCGGGTGGTGGTGTGCCGCGACTGCTGCTGCGGCACGGTCAAGGTCACGGGCGATCACGCGGCGCAGACAGCGAGGCTGCGCCAGATCGCCCCGGTGCGGATCTCCGAATGCCTCGACGTCTGCGAACAGGCCAACGTCATCGTCGTGCAACCATCGGCTGCCGGGCGTGCGGTGGGAGCCAGGCCGGTGTGGCTCGGCCTGGTCAACGACCCGGACGCCACCGAGGACATAGCGGACTGGGTACGGGCCGGTGGTCCGGGTGTAGCGGCTCGCCCCGAGATCCTCGACCTCTACCTGATCGACCCGCCACGTCGCGCCCCGGCCTCATGAACACCGGCCCCAGCACCGAGAAAACCCCTCCGGCGCACGGAGCGACGAGCGAAGCCAGGGCGGAACAGGCCACTGAGGCGCTGCGCGACGTGGCGCGGATCGGCGGGTTCTTCGCCCTGGACACGGGCCCAGCACGGTCCACGGGGCGGGCCTTCGACGAGCCGCGGCTCACGCCGGAGGGTTTCGCCACACGCGCCCGAGCCGTCAACGACCGCTACGCCACCACCGAGGCCCGCATCGGCGTCTCCATCGCGCATCTCGGACTCGCGGCCCGCCTCTGGTCGCCTGTCCTGGCGTGCGCGCTCGTGCACGGGATCGTGCCGACGATGGCTGACGTGACCTGGTCCGGTGACGGCTCGGCGCTGGGCCTGGCCGAACCCCGGGGACGGCTCGTGGTGCGGCTTCCTTCACTCGCCGACGCCGTCCTCACGGAGGTCGACGGCGTGCTGACGGAGGTGGAGCGCGGTCTCACCGTCAAGATGGCGCCGGGCCTGCTGGCCGGCAACTCCGCGTCCGCACTGGTGGGTTCGGCGGCGCAACTGCTGTGCACCCGGCCCGGTCTGCGCGTCCGCCTCACAGAGCTGACACATGAACTGCTCGCTACGGGGCGGCTGCGGGGGACCGGCCGGATCACCGGGCCCGTCCTGACGTTCCGCCGCCGTAGCTGCTGCCTGTACTACCGGGCCCCGAACGGCGCGAAATGCGGGGACTGTTGCCTGGCCCGGTGATCGTCCGGAAGCGGCACACACGGCACGGACACCGCGTGTCGCTGCCGGGTGTCGGCGTCAGTCCTTCCGGAACGCCTCCAGGATGCGCTCGGCGGCAAGGGTGGCGGTGAGCGAGCCCTCACGGACCTGCCGCTCCAACTCGGGCGCCAGGGAACGGACCGCGGGATCGGCGTACAGGCGACCGAGAAGGTCGTCGCGGACCATGGTCCAGGTCCAGTCGACCTGCTGGTCGCGGCGGCGCTCGGCGAGGCGGCCCGACGAGTCGAGGAGCGTGCGGTGCTGCTCCAGGCGGTCCCAGACGGTGTCCAGGCCGGTCGACTCCCGGGCGCTGCAACTGAGCACCGGCGGTGTCCAGAAGGCGTCCTTGCCGTGCATCAGCCGTAGTGCACCCGACAGTTCACGCGCGGCGGTCTGCGCGTCGCGGGCGTGCGGGCCGTCGGCCTTGTTGACGCTGATCACGTCGGCCAGTTCCAGGACCCCCTTCTTGATGCCCTGCAACTGGTCACCAGTACGGGCCAGAGTGAGGAGCAGAAAGGTGTCCACCATGTTGGCGACGGCTGTCTCGGACTGGCCCACTCCGACGGTCTCCACGAGCACCGTGTCGTAGCCCGCCGCCTCCATGACGACGATGGACTCGCGCGTCGCCTTCGCGACCCCGCCCAGTGTCCCTGCCGTGGGGGAGGGACGTACGAAGGCGGCAGGGTCGACGGCGAGACGCTCCATGCGTGTCTTGTCGCCGAGGATCGAGCCGCCGGTGCGGCTGGACGACGGGTCCACGGCGAGCACCGCCACTTTGTGCCCCAGGCCGGTGAGCATGGTGCCGAACGCGTCGATGAACGTTGACTTGCCGACGCCCGGCACCCCACTGATCCCGATGCGCCGAGACCGGCTGCTGTGCGGCAGCAGCTGGGTGAGCAACTGCTGTGCCAGCACCCGGTGTTGCGGACGGGTCGACTCGACGAGGGTGATCGCGCGGGCGACGATCGCCCGCTTCCCGTCGAGGACACCCTTGACGTACGTGTCGAGGTCGATGGCCATCCTCCGTGTCACCGGCTCACAGGTCGTCGTGCCCGAGGTCGTCCGCGAGCCGCGTCACCAGGTCGTACGCCGCGTCGGGGATGACGGTGCCGGGCGGGAACACCGCGGCCGCGCCCATCTCCTTCAGCGTGGGGACGTCGGCGGGCGGGATCACGCCACCCACGACGATCATGATGTCCTCGCGCCCCTCCTCGGCGAGCGCCTCGCGCAGCGCCGGTACGAGGGTGAGGTGGCCGGCGGCCAGCGACGACACCCCGACGATGTGCACGTCCGCCTCCACGGCCTGGCGCGCCACCTCGGCCGGCGTCTGGAACAGCGGGCCGACATCCACGTCGAAGCCGAGGTCGGCGAAGGCGGTCGCGATGACCTTCTGGCCCCGGTCGTGACCGTCCTGTCCCATCTTGGCGACGAGGATGCGCGGCCGGCGCCCCTCGGCCTCGGCGAACTCGTCGACGCGGGCGCGAGTGCGGTCGACGTTCGGGGACTCGCCTGCTTCGTTGCGGTACACGCCGGAGATCGTACGGATCTGCCCGGCGTGCCGGCCGTAGACCTTCTCCAGCGCGTCGGAGATCTCGCCGACCGTCGCCTTCGCACGCGCTGCGTTCACGGCGAGTTCAAGGAGGTTGCCCTCGCCGCCGGCCGCGCGGGTGAGTGCGGCGAGCGCGTCCCGGCAGGCCGTCTCGTCGCGCTCCTCGCGCAGCCGCCGCAGCTTGTCGATCTGCTGGGCCCGCACCGACGAGTTGTCGACCTTGAGGACCTCGATCTCCTCGTCGGAGTCCACCCGGTACTTGTTCACCCCGATCACCGGCTGCCGCCCGGAGTCGATGCGCGCCTGGGTACGGGCTGCCGCCTCCTCCACCCGCAGCTTCGGGATACCGGCGTCGATGGCCTTCGCCATGCCGCCCGCCTGTTCGACCTCCTGGATGTGCTGCCAGGCACGCCGGGCGAGGTCGTACGTCAGCTTCTCCACGTATGCGCTGCCGCCCCACGGGTCGATCACCCGCGTCGTTCCGGACTCCTGCTGGATCAGCAACTGGGTGTTCCGGGCGATGCGGGCCGAGAAGTCGGTGGGCAGCGCGAGCGCCTCGTCGAGGGCGTTGGTGTGCAGGGACTGGGTGTGGCCCTGTGTCGCCGCCATCGCCTCCACGCACGTACGTGTCACGTTGTTGAACACGTCCTGCGCGGTCAGCGACCAGCCCGAGGTCTGCGAATGGGTGCGCAGGGAGAGGGACTTGGTGTTTTTCGGGGCGAACTGTTTCACCAGCTTCGCCCACAGCAGTCGTGCCGCACGCAGCTTGGCGACCTCCATGAAGAAGTTCATGCCGATCGCCCAGAAGAAGCTCAGGCGCGGCGCGAACGCGTCCACATCGAGTCCCGCCTCGCGGCCCGCCCGGATGTACTCCACGCCGTCCGCGAGGGTGTACGCGAGCTCCAAGTCGGCTGTCGCGCCCGCCTCTTGGATGTGGTAGCCGGAGATGGAGATCGAGTTGTAGCGCGGCATCCGCTGCGAGGTGTACGCGAAGATGTCGGAGATGATACGCATCGACGGTTTCGGCGGATAGATGTAGGTGTTGCGGACCATGAACTCCTTGAGGATGTCGTTCTGGATGGTCCCGGCCAGTTTCTCGGGCGGTACGCCCTGTTCCTCCGCCGCCACGATGTAGAGCGCTAGCACCGGCAGCACGGCGCCGTTCATCGTCATCGACACAGTCATCTTGTCCAGCGGGATGCCGTCGAACAGCTGGCGCATGTCGTAGATCGAGTCGATGGCGACGCCCGCCATGCCGACGTCACCGGTCACGCGCGGATGATCGCTGTCGTAGCCGCGGTGCGTGGGCAGGTCGAACGCGACCGACAGACCCTTCTGTCCGGCCGCCAGATTGCGCCGGTAGAAGGCGTTGGACTCCTCGGCCGTGGAGAAGCCCGCGTACTGGCGGATCGTCCACGGCTGGTTCACGTACATCGTCGGGTACGGGCCGCGCAGATAAGGCGCGATGCCCGGGTACGTGTCCAGGAAGTCCAGGCCCTCCAGGTCCTCCCCTGTGTACAGCGGGTGCACGGTGATGCCCTCGGGCGTCTCCCACAGCAGGTCGTCGCCGCCGGACGCCTTCTTCAACGCCGCACGCCACTCTTCCGCGTTCCCCCCGGTCGCGGTCGGGGTTCCCAGCTTGATCGCCGAGAAGTCGGGGATGGACATCAGGACACTCCCATGCGGTCGAGCGTGGCGCCGAGTACGGCGACGGCGTCGCAGCCGGCGAAGACGTAGGTGTCGACCCCCGCGTATGTTCCCGGACGGCCCGCGAGGAACACCTGACCGGCGCCCGCCTCACGCAGGTGACGCGCGGCGGCCTCGGCCCGCTCCTCGTACACCTGGTCGCTGGAGCACAGGCATGCTTCCCGCGCCTCGCTCTCCTCGAACGAGCCGTCGGTCACGGGCTCGATGCCGCCCGCCTGGAACAGGTTGGCGGCGAACGTCAGACGGGCGGTGTGGGCGGCGGCCGGACCCAGGGCCGCCAGATACACCCGGGGCCGCTGACCGGTCGCGGCGAGGTGCGCGTCCGAGCGAGCCCGCAGCGCCTCGAACGCCTCGTCGCGCCGCACCCGGGGCAGACCGCCGGACGGCCGCTGTGGCACCGGCTCGCGGACCACGGGCTTCTCGTTCAGATGCGGGAACTCGTTGACGCCGGTGATCGGTTCACGGCGTTTCGCGAGCTTCGCGCTCCGTGCCGACCAGGTCTCGGCGAGACGGTCCCCGACCAGGCCGGAGCGCAGGGCGGCGGCCTGGCCGCCCGCCCGTTCGATCTCCTGGAAGAACTCCCAGGAGGCGTGCGCGAGTTCGTCGGTGAGCCGCTCCACGTACCAGGAGCCGCCGGCCGGGTCGATCACGCGGGCCAGATGCGACTCCTCGATCAGGATCGTGGAGGTGTTGCGGGCGATGCGGCGGGCGAACGCGTCCGGCACGCCGAGCGCGTCGTCGAAGGGCAGGACGGTCACGGCGTCGGCACCGCCCACTCCGGCCGCCAGCGTCGCGACAGTGGTGCGCAGCATGTTCACCCACGGGTCGCGGCGCGTGGCCATCACGGAGGAAGTGACGGCGTGCTGGAACTGTGCCCCGCAGGCCGGCGCCCCGGACGCCTCGGCCACCCGGGACCAAAGGCGGCGCGCGGCACGGAACTTGGCGATGGTCAGGAACTGGTCGGCGGTGGCGGCGATGCGGAACTCGATCTGCGCCAGGGCCTGTGCGACGGTCAGGCCGGCGCCGGTCAGTTCCCGCAGGTAGGCGACGCCGGTGGCGAGCGAGGCGCCCAGTTCCTGCGCGGCCGAGCCGCCCGCCTCGTGGTACGGCAACGCGTCCACGGTCAGCGTGCGCAGCCCCGGATACTGCCGCGCACACAGCCGGGCGAGTTCGGCGAGCGGCGCGCTGTCGTACACCTGTCTGGTGCGGGCCTCGAACCCCAGAGGGTCGGCACCCAGGTTGCCGCGAGCCGCGTCGGCGGCGACGCCCGACTCCTCGTACAGGCGAAGCAGTTCGCGCGCGGCGGTGTCGTACTCGGCGCCCGCGTCGAGGACCACGGGAGCCAGGTCCAGGTAGACGCCGTCGAGCGCCGAGGCCATGGCGGAGACGGGGATACCGGCGGCGTCGCCGACCGCCAGCCACAGCGACGTCACGCCGTTCTCCAGATCGGCGAGGACCGCGGCGGAGGCGGGGACCGTGTGGCGCTGCCGCACGTCCCAGCCGCCGACCGTGTTGCCCGCTGCCCTGCCTCCCCGTACGTACGGCGGGAATCCGGGCAGACCAGCCGGCGGAGCGCTGTCACGCGCGGTGTACAGCGGACGCGCACGCAGCCCGTCCTCCAGCGTGGTGGACAGGGCGTCTTCCGCCTCGGTGGCCGGGATGTCCCTGCCCGATTTGCGCAGGACACCGGCGACCAGACGCCGCCACTGATCACGCGTCGCGTCAGGGAACTCGGCTGCCAGGGAGAGTTCGTCGTCAGGCAGGACCGTCATGCCCGGATGCTAGGTCAGCGCGCGGGTGAGCAGCAGGTGGAACGCGTGTGACCTTGTTCTCCTTGCCTGACACCCGGCGAGCGCGTACGGCCGTGCCGGATACGGCTCTAGCGGAGCTACAAGACCGGGCGCGTCGCCGGATGACGCGGCGCGAGCAACGTGAAGGGGTGATGTGAGGCGGACGCGGGTGCGGGGGAGACGGGCGTGGCGGACGCCGGCGTGGGGATCGGCAGCCAGCCGCGGCGGTGGAAGAACGCGAGAGCCGTCGGGGCGTCCGTGCCATCTGCCGCCGTCCAGGCGCGATCGTCCAGGGCGGGCAGGAGGAGGACGTTCAGCAGAGCGGTGCCGACGCCGCGGCCCCGGGCCACTGGGGCGACGCGCAGATCGGTGATCCGCAGGGCGTCCACCGACTCTCCCTGGGAGTCGATCGCGTCGATGGTGGTCGGGTCCGGTGTCCGCACGGCCGTCCCGAACCCGCACAGCAGACCTTGCAGCCGCGCCGTCACCGCTACGAAGCCCGGCTGGTCGGCATCACGCGCCAAGTGCGTGCGCACCCGCGCTAGTTCGCTGTCGGCCGTTCCCACCGTGTCGCCCTGGCGGGACAGGCGGCGGAGGTGGGCGAACTCCTCGACGAGAGCGAGGGCCGACCGGCCCGGGTAGACCGTCGTCGTTATCGGCTGGTCGATGTCCATGAACGCGTATACCCCTGGGGGAGTCGGAGGGTTCTGGTAGTGGTGATCGAATCGGCGGGGCGGATGGCCGTGCGGGTGCCTGGCGGTCCTTTCACCGAAACCAGCGCGGTTCCTGCCCCTGGGTCACCGGGACTCACCCGGCACCGGCACGTCCGTCGGCAGAAACGTCACCTGGGGGCGACCCGTGCGGGGATGCACGGCGACCTCGGCGGCCACCTCGTAGACCGCAGCCAGCAGGCGCGCGGTGAGCACTTCTTGCGGCGGTCCGGACGCGACGACGCTGCCGTCGCGCAGGACGTAAAGGCGATCGCAGTAGTACGCCGCCAGGTTGAGGTCGTGCAGGGCGACCAGGACCGTCGCGGGCAGGCGGCGCAGCGCGCCGAGAATCTCCAACTGGTGCCGGATGTCCAGGTGGTTGGTCGGCTCGTCCAGGACGAGCAGCGACGGTTGCTGGGCGAGGGCGCGGGCGATCAGCACCCGTTGGCGTTCGCCGCCGGAGAGCCGGTCGAAGGGGCGGTCGGCCAGGGCGACGGCGTTGACCGAGGCGAGTGCCGCCTCGATCAGCGCGGCGTCCTCGGCCGTGTCGCCGGACAGCAGTCGCTTGTGCGGGGTGCGGCCCATGGCAACGACCTCGCGCACGGTCAGGTCGAGGCCGGACGGCGTGTCCTGCACCACCGCGGCCAGGGTGCGCGCGAGGTGGCGCGGAGGGAGCGACCAGGCGTCGGTGCCGCCCACGCGCACCGTTCCGTCCTCCGGACGCAGCACTCGGTAGACGGCCCGCAACAGGCTGGACTTGCCGCTGCCGTTCGGGCCGACGAGGCCGATCGTCTCGCCCGGCCGGGCGATCAGCGAGACCTCGCGCACCAGCTGCCGGGCACCCGCCGTGAGGGTGACGCCGTCGACGTGGAGTTCGGCCGCTTTCATACTGCGCCTCCCGCGCTCCTGCGTGCGTCGCGCCGCATCAGCCACAGGAAAAACGGCCCTCCGCACAGGGCGGTGAGGACGCCGACCGGGATCTCCTCCGGCGCCGCTACGGTCCGTGCCGCGATGTCCGCCAGGACGAGAAACGCCGCACCCCCCAGCGCGGCGGCCGGCAGCACACGCCGGTGGTCGCCGCCGACGAGCAGGCGCACGATGTGCGGAAGCATCAGGCCGACGAAGCCGATCGGTCCGGCCGCGGCGACCAGCACACCGGTGACCAGCGAGACGAGCACGAACATCCGGGCCCTGAATCGTGCGACGTCCAGGCCCATGGTGGCGGCGGCCTCCTCCCCGGCAAGCAGCAGGTTCAGGTTGGGGGCCTGCA
Organism: Streptomyces sp. NPDC107517; assembly: GCF_055582645.1. NCBI lineage: Bacteria > Bacillati > Actinomycetota > Actinomycetes > Kitasatosporales > Streptomycetaceae > Streptomyces > Streptomyces sp. NPDC107517. Next base: position 16,891 of record NZ_JBVJPM010000018.1, read on the forward strand.
CCATGAGGACGGCGATGCCGAGCAGCAGCGCCAGACCCGGCAGCCACAGCGAACCCCAGGACACACCGCCCAGGCCGCCCAGCGTCCAGGCGAGGACGGTGCGCGCCTCGTTGCCGTTGTCCGTCGTCAGCAGCAGCAGGTTCAGCAGCGCGCTGAGCACCGATGCGACCGCGACCCCGGCCAGGATGAGCCGCAGTGAGGTGATGCGGCCGCCGGTGCGGGCGGCGGCGTAGACGAGCACGAGCGCACCCAGTGCCCCCGCGAACGCGGCCACCGACAGGGACACCGGCCCGAAGAGGCTCACCCCGAACACGATCACCGCGACCGCGCCGAGCGAGGCGCCGGACGATACCCCGAGGAGGTACGGCTCGGCGAGCGGGTTGCGTACCAGCGCCTGCAGCGCCGTACCGACCACGGCGAGGCCCGCGCCGGTGACCGAGCCGAGCAGGACGCGGGGCCCGCGCACGTCGAGGACGATCGTCTCCCGCGCCCGGGTCCAGGTGGGCTCCGTCCAGTCGGCGCCGAGCGCGTGCGTCACGACGCCCCACACCTGTGCGGGCGGCACGTGCACTGAGCCGAGGGCGAGCCCGGCGGTCATGGAGGCGGCCAGGAGCAGGGTGAGTGCGACCAGGGTGACGGCGAATGCGGCCCGGCGGCGCGGCTTCACCGCGGCGGATTTCTCGGCGTCCGTGGCGGACGAGGTCACTTGAAGCTTTCCGGGTGCAGCCCTCGCGCCAGGTCGCCCACCGCGTCCGCCGACCGGACGCCGACGAGGGTGTCGGTCAGCGGCAGCACGACGAAACGCTTGTTCTTGATCGCGGGCACGTCGGCGAGGGCGGGCTGGGAGAGCAGGAACTTCTTCTTCTGCGCGACGCTGGTGCCCGCGTAGTCGTAGATGGCGATCACGTCGGGCTTGCGGTCCACGACCTGCTCCCACGAGACGTCGCCGAACACGTCGTCCAGGTCGGAAAAGACGTTCTTGCCGCCTGCCAGTTTGATCAGTTCGTTGCCCAGGCCCTTGCCGCCGGCCGTGAAGGCGGACTTGTCGCCGCTGTCGTAGACGAACACGGAGACGTCACGCGCGTCCTTCACGGCCTCGCCCGCCTTGCCGACGCGAGTGCGCAACTTGGAGACGAGGGCGGACGCGCGGTCGGAGACGCCGAAGATCTTGCCGATCGTGCGTATCTCGGTGTACGTGTCCTGCATGGTCACCCCCTTCTTCCCGGCGCAGTTCTCCCGGTTGAGGTAGGTGTCGATGCCCGCGTCCTTGAACGCCTTGCGTGAACGGCCCTCCTTCTCCGCGAACGCGCTGGCGTACCCGCCATAGACGAAGTCAGGATCGCTGTCGAGGACCTTCTCGAACGACGGCGCCTCCTTCGACAGTTGCGGGATCGACGCGAAATCCTTGCGCAGAGCGGGTAGGACCGCCGAGTCGGGGTACGACGTGCCGACCATCCGGTCCTGCAAACCCAGCGAGAGCATCAGCTCGGCCGGGTGCTGGTGGATGGTCACCGCGCGGGACGGCGGCTTGGTGTACGTCGTCTTCACACCGCAGTTGTCGATGGTGACAGGGAAGCCCTTCGCCGCCGAGGCGCCTGCCTTCGGGGAGTCGGCGGTGGTGCCCGACGAGCCGCAGCCGGCCGTCAGCAGGATCGTCGACAGCGCGGTCACGGCCGCGGCGAGGCGCGCCGGGCGTCGCCCGCGCGAGGCTGCGGACGCCGCGGGCGACGGGGAGAACGAGAAATGGGGACGGTTGTGACCGTCGTGCATGGGAAGCCTCCTGCGGAGTCCGCGCTCCTCGGATCGGGCCCGCGGCAGGTCAGTGACCTGACTCCCGCGCACGCCCTGGGGACGTGCGCGGTCACAGTGGCGGGACCGTGCCGGACTCACACCGGCTTCCTGGCTCCTGCCGCGGCTTGACTTGGTGATCGTACGTAATGACCAGGTAAACGAGAACACCGGGTCGGACCGGGGTCAGGCGCCCCAGCGCAGGGCGATCGTGTCGCCGACACCGATGGCCTTGCCGCGGGAGGCGCCCGCGAAAGCCGCGCCGTCGACGCTCACCTTCCAGGTGCCGGAGCCGCTGTTGCCCTTGCCGTTGAGTGATGTGATCTGGCCGGTGCCGGAGGAGGGTGTGACACCGCTGACGCAGCCGGACGGGGTCGATGTACCGGAGGCGGCGTCGAGGACCGTGCCGAGCGTAGTGGTGGTGCCGGTCGGGGTGACGGCGACGGAGCAGACCTTGAGGGTGCCGGAGCCGTCGTCCACGGTCACGGCGAACTTGGCGGCGGTGCCCGAGGTGAGGGACGACTGGCCGACCCACTGCGGAGCGCCGGACGTCACCGGGGCGGGCGGGGCCGCGGTGAAGCCGCCGCCGGCGACGGCGCGCAGACCGTCGATCGACGCGTACGCCTGCGGTGCGGTGTCGCCGGGGAGGTACTTGAAGCCGCCGCCGGGGTTGAACTGCTGGCTGATCAGGAAGTCGACGGGGGTCTTTCCCTTGGAAGTGAGGAAGTCGCTGGTCTGCGGGTTGATGCCGCAGGCGTTGAGCCCGGAGACGGCCCAGCCGTTGGAGTCGGTGTTGACGCCGAACATGGCATCGAAGGCACCGGAGTTGGCGATCAGCTTGTTCTTGAGGAAGGTCTTGGCCTGCACGACGTCGGTGTCGGTGTTCGGCACACCGGAGACGCACAGGGCGGCCATTGCGGCACCGGTCATGTCGATGTCGCTGACCGCGGAGAGCTGTCCGGAGTCGCCTTCGGCCTTGCTGTAGTTCCAGCCGCCGTCGTTGTGCTGGTTGGCCCGGATGCGTGTGATCACCGCGTTGCGCAGGGACTGGGGGATGCGTGTCTGGCCGGTCGTCGTCTTCGCGCCGTTCAGGGCGAGGGCGGCGAAGACGGTGCCGTTGAAGTTGGCGGACGGGCCGAAGTAGCCGGGCTCCGCCGTCTGCCAGTAGCCGTAGATGTCGGCGACGAGATTGCGCGAGGCGGAGACGCGGGCCGGGTCGATGCCGGCCGCGTAGGCATTGAGGGTGGCGCGCTCGTAGTCGGTGACGACGGGGGAGGAGGACGGCCAGGTGCTGGTGGCGAGCAGGTTTCTGTAGACCGTTCTCGCGTTCTTCGTCGCGTCGCCGCCAGGCGTGATGTCGACGGCGGCCGTGCCGGCCGAAGCGAGCGCGCTGAACGCCCACTCGTTGGAGAGTCCTGAGCCGGCGTACGAGCCGTCGGCTGCCTGGAGCGACTTGAGGTAGGCCACGCCGTTCGTCTTGGATGTGGCGATCTGTGCCGGGGTGGCGGTTGCCGCCGCCGGCAGGGTGGTCAGGGCGAAGGCGCCGAGGGCGGACGCCGCGGTGAACGCGGCGCGGCGGACGAGAGGGGAACGGGGCATGGCGTGCTCCAGAGGTGAGGGACGCCGACCGGCCCCGGCGCGCCGCCGACGGGCGCGCACTGTGGCGTGGCCGTCGTCCGGGACGCGTGGACCGACTTCCAACTAGCCTTTGCCGCGCGGGCATTCGGGCTCGGAGGCGCTACCTGGCCCCCATACCGCTGCGCGTCAGCCCCGGACTCCCACCGGGTTCCCCCACTCGGCAGGGCGGGACAGTACCCGACGTCCGCACACCGTCGCCACAGGGCCTCAAGCGCGGCCCGACCGTCAGGCTGTGAACTTCCTTGACGGATTCTGTGAACGCGTGTTTCAATCCGTCTGATACGCAAGCAGTTCCAGGGGAAGCCGGTCGAAGTCCGGCGCTGACCCGCAACCGTGGGCCCGATCTCGCATCGGGCGAGCCGGAATGCCTGGAGCATGTTCCACAGCAACAGACGCCGTCGCGGACTACGGCGTGGTGCGACCCGCTCCGACGCCCGGTTCTGCACGCCGGTGACGCGGCGCGTCCTCCACTCCTACCGCCGCCCGCCTCGGCCACACGACGAGGGGGCCGTGGTGCGAGCCATGGAGAGTACGGCAACGACGCGAAGACGGCTGGGACTTGTCACCGCCGTCGTGGCCGCAGGGGCTGTTCTGGCCGCCGCGTTCCTCGCGTTCTTCATGAACGTGCCTTCCGCCGCGGCGGCGGTCGGTGACTGCACGGCCACCAAGGGGGCCGTCGTCGCAGTCGACTTCGGCCCGTTCGGCGGCCAGGTCGAGCGGGGCTGCGACACCAGCCCCACCACCGGCTACGAACTCCTTCACGAAGGCGGCTTCACCACCACCGGCACACAGCACGACGGCCCGGCGTTCATCTGCCGCATCGGCTTCGGCTCTTTCAACTCCGGTACGCAGTACCCGACTCCGGACAAGGACGCCTGCGTCCTCACCCCGCCCGCCACCGCCTACTGGTCCTACTGGGTCGCCTCCGCCGGCCAGGACGACTGGTCCTACAGCCAGTACGGCGCGATGGACCGCAAGCTCAAGGACGGCGACGTCGACGCCTGGGTCTACGGCGGAACCGACATAGGCGGCACCACCGGCAGACCCACCTTCAGCCCCGACGACGTCCGCGCCGCCGGTGGCGCGAGCCCCGATCCGAGCGGCGGACCGACCGGCGCGCCCGGCGACGTCGACGTCAAGGCCGCCGCCACCTGGCTCAAGGGCAGTCTGACCGACGGCGAACGCGTCGTCGACGACGGCGCCGACACCCCGAACTTCTTGCTCACGACCGAGACCGCGTACGCACTGGCCGCCGCGGACGGCAAGAGCGACACCGTCGACAAGGTCAGCTCCTTCCTCGCGCGGCACGTGAACGACTACGTCACCCCGGGCGGCGCGGACCAGCCGCTGGTGACACCCGCCGCCGCGCGGCTCGCCCTCCTCGCCGAGTCGACCGAGGGCGACCCCCGGTCCTTCGGCGGACGAGACCTGATCGCCGACCTCACCGAGAACGTGTGCACGGGGCGTGCCCCGGGCGAAGGCTGCAGCGCGAAGGGCGACATCCGGAACATCAGCTACGCCGACGAGCAGGCCCGCGCCGTTCTCGCGCTGCTGAGGGCGGGCGTGACCCCGGCCCCGGAATCTGTCGACCGGCTCACCCAGGTGCAGTGCAAGGACGGCGGAATCACCAGCATCCTCATCCAGCCGGGCGAGCACTGCGAGGGCGACGCCGGGACCACCGGCCTCGTCGCGCTCGTCCTGCACAAGGCCGACGGCCATGAGAACGCGGTCACAAGGGCGCGCGACTATCTGGCGAAGGCTCAGTTCGACAATGGCGCCTTCCCCGGATACCAGGGCTCGACGACCGGTGACGTGATCGCCACGTCCTACGCCGCCCAGGCACTGCGCGCCGTCGGTGACACGCAGCGCGCGAACGCCGCCGAGGGCTGGCTGTCGCGCATCCAACTGGCGGGCGGCGGCTTCGGGTTCGACCAGGACGCCACCGACCCCACCCTCTACGCGACGCCCGTGGCCGTCCTCGCGGGCGCCCGCACCGACCTCGCGACGCTCACCACGAAGAAGGCGGAGCCGACCGACCCCCCCAGCACCGACGACCCGGCACCCGGCGCGGGCCCCGACCTGAAGAAGGGCGTCGCCTATCTCACCGGATCCGCCCAGCTCGAGAAGGGGCAGTTCTATCCGACCGGCGCGGGCTCGTCACGCGCCGACTTCGGCCTGACGATCGACGGCGCCTACGCGCTGGCCGCCACCGGTCTGAACAACGGCAAGCTGCGCGGCATCGTCGACTTCCTCGACAAGGGCGGCAAGGACGGCGAGGGCCGTACGGTCGACGACTGGACGGGCGTCGGCACCCAGTACGCGGGCGGCGGCTCCATCGGCAAGACCGCGCTGCTCGCCGAAGCTGTGGGACGTGACCCACGCGACTTCGCCGGGCAGGACCTGATCGCGGCCCTCGACAAGGCGGTGTGCGCGGAGGCGAGCAAGGGCGCGGACCGTTCGTGCGCGGCGAAGGGCGCGTACACCTACGCACCCTCCGTCTTCTCCCAGTCCCTCGCGATCATGGCGCAACTGCGTGCCGGGGACGAGAAGAACGCCCAGGACCCGATCGCGTACCTGGAGAGTCTGCAGAACGACAACGGGGCCTGGCCCAGCCTGATCCCGCCCACAGGCGACTCCGACGTCGACTCCACCGCGATCGCCGCCATGGCCCTCGACCTCGCGGGGGGCGACAAGGCGGACAAGGCCGTCGACAAGGCGCTGAAGTGGATCGCTTCCAAGCAGCTCGACGACGGCGGCTTCCCCGGTGCAGCGGGCGACTCCGTCAACTCGGCGGCGCTCGCAGTCCAGGGCCTGTCCCTCGACAAGCCGTCTTACGGGAACGAGATCAAGACTGCGCTGAAGTTCCTCGCCGGGCAGCAGAACGCGGACGGCGGCTTCAACGTCGCAGCCGAGGGCCAGCGCGGCTCCGACCTGCGCGCCTCCACCCAGGCCGTCGGCGGCGCGACCGGCATCTCCTTCGGCACGATGGAGCGCAGCCTGGACGGCACGTCGGCCCAGCCCACACCGGGCGCCGGCGGGGGCACGCCGGAGATCCTCACGCCCGGGGACTCCGCGGGCTCGGGCAGCGGCGGCATCGTCGACGCGACCGGCGGCGGCAGCGAGGCTGCCGGTGACGGTGTGCTCGCCTCGACCGGCGTCCAGATCGGGGTACTCGCCGCGCTCGCCGTCCTGTTGAGTGCCATCGGCTGGCGCACCGTCGTGGTCGCCCGGCGCCGCGCGACTGTGGCGTCAGCAGTGATCTCGGGGGAGGACCGATGAAAACGACCGGACGGATCACCCGCGCGCTGGCCAGGCTGTCCGCCGTGCTGGGCCTGACCGTCGCAGCGCTCGGCGTCAGCACGTCCGGGGCCGGTGCCGACCCGCGGGCCATGGGGCAGTGCACGACCAGCTCGGGTGCCGTGCTCGCGGTCGACTTCAGCCACTGGGGCGGGCCCATCTACCGGGCCTGCGGCTCCACGCCGACGACCGGCTACGAACTGCTGAACCAGGGCGGCTGGCGCACCACCGGCACCGGCCACGACGGTCCGGCGTTCATCTGCCGCATCGGCTTCAGCGGTTACAAGAACGGCAAGCAGTTCCCGCCAGCCTCCCAGGACGACTGCGTGCTCACGCCGCCCGCCTCCGCCTACTGGTCGTACTGGCACGCGAACCCCGGTGACAATGACTGGGAGTACAGCCAGCTCGGAGCCATGCTCTACAAGCCCAAGCCCGGCAGCGTCGACCTGTGGATCTTCGGTGGCACCAACATCGAGGGCACCAAGGGACGTCCGACGGTCACGCCTGACCAGCTGCGCGCCCACAACACCAGGCCCAGCGGCGCGGGCCGACCCGCCTCGACGGCCAAGGCGTCCAAGCTGCCGCCGAACGTGGACACGGGCCCAGCCCCCGAGCAGCCCGTCGCGCAGGAGAGTACGAAGTCGCCGTCGAGCGCTGAGCACCCGAAAAGGCCGAAGACTTCCAAATCACCTGAGCGGAGCGAGTCACCGACACCGTCCACGTCGCCCACACCAACGCCTTCGGACTCGACCGCGTTGGCGTCCGGCGCGAAGGGCAAGAAGACACCGGTCCTCGACGCGGAACCGACGGCCGACGCCACGCACGACTCGGGGTCAGTGCTGCCGGTGATCGTGGGCGCCGCTCTCGTCGTGCTGATCGGGGGCGCGGCATGGTACTCCGCCCGCCGCAGACCGCACGAGTGAGCACAGTGGCACGAACCGCGATGGAGGCGACAGCCGCCCGTACCGGCCCGGCGCCGGACCGCGGCGGCCGCCGCCTGCCCCGCACCCTGCACCCGCTGGCCTGGTGGATCTGGGCGCTCGCCCTGGCCACGGCGGTCAGCCGTACCAACAACCCGCTGCTGCTGTTTCTCGTCCTTGCCGTGCTCGGCTACGTGGTCACGGCGCGGCGCACGACAGCGCCGTGGGCACGCGGCTTCAAGTACTACCTGTACCTGGCGCTCACGGTCGTCGCGATCCGCGTCGTCTTCCGCGCCGTGTTCGCCACCGGCATCACCCCGCGCGACCACTTCCTGTTCTCCCTGCCGCACATCCCGACGCCCGACTGGTACGCCGGCATCCAGATCGGCGGCCCGGTGTCGCTGGAGGCTGTCCTGTCCTCTGCCACGGACGGACTGCGGCTGGCGTGCATGCTCTGCTGCATCGGCGCGGCCAACACCCTCGCGAACCCGAAGCGGGCGCTGCGCATCCTGCCGGGGGCCCTGCACGAACTGGGTGTCGCTGTGACCGTCGCTATCAGCGTCGCCCCACAGCTCGTCCAGAGCGTCCAACGGGTCGTGCGCGCACGGAAGTTGCGGGCGGGGCGCATGCGCGGGCTGCGGGCCCTGCGAGGCATCGTCGTCCCGGTACTGGAGGACGCGCTGGAGCGCTCACTGCGCCTTGCCGCGGCCATGGACTCGCGAGGGTACGGGCGTGCCGGGACCGCGACCCGCCGCTCGCGCCGGATCACCGGAGCGCTGATGCTCCTCGGTATGTGCGGCCTGTGCGCGGGAGCGTACGGACTGCTCGACGCGAGCACCCCCGCCCTCCTCGGCTTCCCCGCGATGGGGGTGGGCGCGGCGCTGTGCCTCGCCGGACTGCGGCTCGGCGGGCGGCGCGTCACCCGCACCACCTACCGGCCCGATCCCTGGCGCACGGCGGAGTGGCTGGTCGCGGGCAGCGGCGTGGTCGCCGCCGTCCTGCTCTTCGGCAACCTCGGCTACGACGCGGCTCAACTGAATCCCACTTTCTACCCGCTCACGTGGCCGGACCTGCCGCTGGTGCCGACCCTGGCGATCCTCCTGGCGGGCACTGCGGGCTTCCTCGCCCCGCCGCCCACCGTGCCGCGTAAGCCGCATGCGGCACACGCACCGCACCTCATCGCACCGAAAGCCGGCGAAGCGTGATCACCTTCGAGCAAGTCACCATCCAGTACGACGACGCACCCGCCCCGGCTCTTTGCGACGTGAACCTCGTGGTGGAAGAAGGGGAGTTGTGTCTCGTCGTCGGTCACACCGGCGTTGGCAAGTCCACCCTCCTCGGCGCCGTCAACGGCCTCGTCCCGCACTTCACCGGCGGCACCCTGTACGGCCGCGTCACCGTCGACGGCCGTGATACGGCGCACCACCCGCCCCGTGAACTCGCCGATGTCGTCGGCGTCGTGGGCCAGGATCCGCTCGACGGCTTCGTCACCGACACCGTCGAGGAGGAACTCGCCTACGCCATGGAGCAGTTGGCGATCCCGGCCGCGACCATGCGCAAGCGCGTCGAGGAGACCCTCGACCTGCTGGGCCTGGCCGACCTGCGCCACCGCGCGCTGCACGAACTCTCCGGCGGCCAGCAGCAGCGCGTCGCCATCGGCTCCGTACTGACCGCCCACCCCCGGGTCCTGGTCCTGGACGAGCCGACCTCGGCTCTCGATCCGACCGCCGCCGACGAAGTCCTGGCCGCGGTGACCCGTCTCGTCCACGACCTCGGCGTCACCGTGCTCATGGCCGAACACCGTCTGGAGCGCGTGGTCCAGTACGCCGATCGCGTCCTCCACCTGCCCGGCGACGGCCGGGTCCGCATCGGCGAGCCCGCCGAGGTCCTCAGTACGTCGACGATTGCGCCACCCATCGTCGACCTCGGCCGCGCGGCCGGCTGGAGTCCGCTGCCCCTGTCCGTCCGCGACGCGCGCCGTGGGGCCGCCCCGCTGCGCGCCCGGCTCGCGGGCCGTCTCCCGCCCCCCGTACGCCCGTCGTCCGACGCCGGGCGGGCCACCTTGCTCGACGCCCGCAAGGTCACCGTCGCCTACCAGGGCGTGCCGGCGGTCCGCGAGGTCGATCTCGCCCTGCGCGCGGGCGAGGTGACCGCGCTGATGGGACGCAACGGCTCCGGCAAGTCGTCCCTGCTGTGGACGCTGCAAGGCGCGGGCCCGCGCCACTCCGGCACGGTCGACGTCACGCAGGGCGCGGCGACGGCGGACCCGCACGACCTTCCCGCCGCACGTGCGCGCCGACTCGTCGGTCTCGTCCCCCAGACACCGGCGGACCTCCTGTATTTGGAGAGCGTCAAGCAGGAACTCGACCAGGCGGACGCCGAATCGGCGACCGCCGTGCACGCGCGGACACTCCTCGACCGCCTCGCGCCCGGCATCCACGACGCCACCCACCCACGCGACCTGTCGGAGGGCCAGAAGCTCGCGCTGGTCTTGGCCATCCAGCTCACCGCCGCCCCCGAGGTGCTGCTCCTGGACGAGCCGACTCGCGGTCTCGACTACCGGGCCAAGACCCAACTGATCGGCATTGTTGATGCGTTGGCCGCAGAAGGGCACACCGTGGTCGTCTCCACGCATGACGTGGAGTTCGCCGCCCGCGCCGCCGACCGGGTCGTGGTCATGGCCGAGGGCGACATCGTCGCCGACGGCCCCACCGCGGATGTCATTGTCGCCTCACCGGTCTTCGCGCCCCAGACGGCGAAGATCCTCGCGCCGTTGCCGTTCCTCACCGTCGACCAGGTCACGGCCGTGCTCGATGCCAGGACCGACGCGGAGGGCCGGCCGTGAGCACACCGCCACCTGTTCAAGGACGTCCGGGCGCGCCGGAACCGAGCCCGGGCGGAGAAGGCCGGGCAGCCGCCACGCCCCCGCAGAGTCGGCGTTCGGGCGCGGCCCGGCTGACCTCGCGGCGGGGACGTCTGTCCGAGCCTGCCAAGAAGCCCGCGCCCGCCATCCGCCTCTCGCCCCGCGTCGGCCTCGTCATCGCGATGGCGGCCTTTCTCGGCGTCGTCGCGTTCTTCTGGCCCTTCGTCGTCGCACCGGGCACCTTCGGGTCGAATTACGCACCCCCGCTGATCTTCGGGGTTCTCCTCGCCCTGATCCTGTGCGTCGTGCTGTCCGAGATCGCCGAGGGCGGTATCGACTCCAAAGCCCTGGCAATGCTCGGCGTTCTGTCCGCGGTCAACGCGGCCCTGCGCCCGCTCGGCGCGGGCACCGCCGGCATCGAGACCGTCTTCTTCGTCCTCGTCCTCGCAGGCCGCGTCTACGGCCCCGGCTTCGGCTTCACCCTCGGCTGCACCTCGCTGTTCGCGTCCGCGCTCATCACCGGAGGCGTGGGTCCATGGATGCCGTACCAGATGTTCGGCTGCGCGTTCGTCGGCATGCTCGCCGGATTCCTGCCGCGTGCGACGGGCCGTCGCGAAGTGCTGCTGCTCGCTGTCTACGGATCCCTGTCCGGCTACCTCTTCGGCTTCCTGCTCAATTTGTCGTTCTGGCCGTTCTCCCTGGATCCCAACAGTTCCATCGCCTACCTGCCAGGCTTGCCGTTCACCGAGCAGTGGCACCGATACGTGGCGTTCGACCTCGCCACCTCCTTGGGCTGGGACACAGGGCGCGCCGTCACCAACTTCGTGTGCGTGCTGCTCGCGGGACCGGCGGTGCTCACCACGTTCCGAAGGGCTGCCCGCAAAGCGCGCTTCCGAGCGCCGGTAAGGTTCGTGCCGCCGTCGGGTCTCCGCAGACTTGGCCATGCACGCGACAGGCGGTAATGTCTCCTTGTTATCGACGACGGTCGACGGAAGCCGGTGAGAACCCGGCACGGTCGCGCCACTGTGATATGGGACGTCGTTCGCGTCCCGTGAGTCAGACCCGTGGCTGTCGTCCCTGTGCACCACCGAGACGGGACGCGAACTCCCGAAGGAGGCCCTGCCATGGCGCAGCACGTCGCCCAGCCGACCGCCACCACACCGGCCGTACCGGCCACGCTCCCCCTGAAGGCCATAGCCCCGTGGGCCGTGTTCTTCGGCATCCTGATGCTGGTCCTGCTCTACTTCGTCGGCGCCGAACAGGGCGCCACCTCGGTGTTCAATGGAGCGGACGTCCACGAGTGGGTGCACGACGCCCGCCACCTGCTCGGCTTCCCCTGCCACTGACCCAGAGGGACGTCGCGCGCTCATGAACTCAACAACTGTACGCAACCTGCTCGTTCGCGGGATGCTCGCCGGTCTCGCGGCCGGCGTGCTGGCCCTGGTCATCGCCTACTGGCTCGGTGAGCCGATGGTCGACAAGGCGATCGGCTTCGAGGAGGCCCACGCCGGCCACTCGCACGGTGACGAGGTCGAACTCGTCTCGCGCAGCCTCCAGTCCACGGCCGGTCTCGCCACTGGCGTCCTCGTCTACGGGGTCGCCTTCGGCGGAATCGCGGCGCTCGCCTACTGCTACGCACTCGGCCGCGTGGGCCGCTTCGGTCCGCGCGCGACCGCGCTGCTGCTGTCCGGCTGCGCCCTGGTCGCCGTGTATGTCGTGCCGTTCCTGAAGTACCCGGCCAACCCGCCCGCCGTCGGCAATCCCGACACCATCGGCAAGCGGACCACCCTGTACTTCCTGATGATGGTCCTCAGCATTCTCCTCGCGGTCGCGGCGACCATCCTCGGCAAGCGACTGGCGCCGCGCCTGGGCACCTGGTGGGCCACCGTGACCGCGGTCCTCGGCTTCGCCGTCGTCATCGGACTGGCCTTCCAGTTCCTGCCCGTGATCAACGAGGTGCCTGAGCACTTCCCGGCCGCCGTGCTCTGGCGCTTCCGGCTCTCCGCCCTCGCCATCCAGATCACGCTGTGGACCGGATTCGGCCTGCTCTTCGGCGAGTTGGCCGAGCGCCTGCTCAATCCCCGGCCCGCCGCGGTCGGTCAGGCGATCCCGGCAGGGAACTGAACCGGCCGATCCGGCGAGGAGATCGAGCCGATCGCGTCGAACGAGAGGGCCCGCGGAACCATGCGTGGGCCCTCTCGCGTTCATCCAGGCACCACTGGTCCGGCGACGAAGCGAGGAGCCGAGTGGGCAGACAACTACAACCCCGACACATCGTCCTCGGCGGCCGCGAGGCGGTCGCCCTGACCATGGAGGAGTACGAGCACCTCCTTGCGAGCCGACGGCAGATCGGCGGCCAGAGCGCCAAGGTGCGGGTGCTGGCCCAGCAGGCCAAGCGGACCCGGCGCCTTCTTGAGGAGCTGGAGGAGCTGGTGGGCGACTGCACGACGGCTGCCTGTTCCACATCACCCCACGAGGGGCGGGGCGCCGCTGACGCCGACTGTCCGCGCTGCGCCCTGGCGGCTCTGTTGCACCGCTACCGGGACGGCTCGTCCTGATCGCGTGTACCGACGGCAGAGCCGGGTGGGGTGAGGGGCCGGCCGCAGCGCACGTTCCAGCGTCCGCTACGGCCGCTCAGCTCGGTGACCGTCAGTGGGGTCACATCGCAGCGCCAGAAACCGGACAAGGGTGAGCCCAGCGCGTGCACGACAGCAGCGCGCACCAGCTCTGGCTCCACAACGGCGATCACGAGTCCGCTGCCCGCAGCCGTCGCGTCGAGCCACCGTGACACGCGCGCGCAGACCTCGGCCACCGACTCCCCGCCCCCGGCGGGGAATTCGGGATCCGAGAGCCACCGGGCGATGTCCTGCGGCGAGCTCTCGCTCACCTCGGCCAGAGTTCTGCCGCGCCAGAGTCCCGTGTCCGGTGCGGCCAACTCGTCCGGTGAGACAGGTGAGGTCAGCCCCAGCAGCTCGGCTGTCTCACGGCAGCGCCGGCTCCTGGAGACGACGGCCAAGGCGGGCACGGGCAGTGACTCGGCGGCGGCGCCTGCGGTCTCACGGCCCGTCGGATCGAGCGGGGCTCCGTCGTCGAACCGGGCTTGCCGAAGCGAGGCGTTCATGGCGGGAGAGACGAACCAGGCACGGCAGGTCACGACAGAGTCCTTCCGGGGCACGGGATACGGGCGCGGGACACGCGAGACAGGGGACGCGCGGCACGGAGCAATGGCCGGGGGCCTCAGTCTCCCTGTCCCTCCACGGGATACGGCACGTACGTGCGCCGGTCCGCGTCGACCGACAGCCGCCCGCCGGCCGGGGGGCGGGCCCGCTGGGCACAGTCCCGGCGTTCACAGATCCGGCAGCCGAGCCCGATCGGTGTGGCGGCCCGTGGATCATCGAGTGCGACGCCTGCCGCGTAGACCAGCCGATGGGCGTGGCGCAGCTCGCAGCCGAGCGCGACGGCGAACTCGGCGCGCGGCGCGTGATGCCCGTGGCCGCCGCGCGTGACGGTGCGGGCGATCCAGAAGTGCCTTTTTCCGTCCGGCATCTCGGCGACCTGGGTGAGGACCCGGCCGGGAGCGGAGAATGCCTCGTACACCGTCCACAGCGGGCAGGTGCCGCCGAGTCGGGAGAAGTGGAAGTCGGTGGCGGACTGCCGCTTGGAGATGTTCCCGGCTCGGTCGACCCGCAGGAACGAGAACGGGACCCCGCGCCGCCCTGACCGTTGCAGTGTGCTCAGCCGGTGGCAGACCGTCTCGAAGCCGACTCCGAAGCGCGCCGCGAGCAGTTCGATGTCGTAGCCGCTGTCCTCCGCCGCCCGGTGGAACGCCGCGTACGGCATCAGCAGCGCGCCCGCGAAGTAGTTCGCGAGACCGATGCGAGCCAAGGCCGATGCGTCCGGCGATCCCAACTCACCCGCCCTGTCGATCAGATGGCCGAGGAGCGGCTCGTGCTCGATGAGCGCGAGCTGGGTGGCGAGCTGGAAAGCCCGCTGCCCGTCACTCAGCCACGGTGACAGGAACAGCAGACCGGAATTGCGGTCAAGACGGCGGGTGTCGGTCGCACGGCCCGGAGCCGCCTGCACCACCTTCAGACCGTGCCGCATCGAAAGACGTACGGCCAACGGCCCCGCGATCTGCCCTGGCCGCAGCTCCATCTCCCCGGCCAGCTCCTCGGCGGCGGCGTCGAGCGGAGCGAAGTGGTTGTGGTGGGCGTAGAAGAAGTCCCGCACGTCGTCGTGCGGTTCGGCGGACGGCACCGCCGCGGCCGGGTTCGTCGAGCCCTGGTCCGGGGTGCCGAGCGCCGCCGCCTGTGCGGCGGCGTCACGATAGCGGCGGTGCAGGGTCACCAGGGCGCGCGCCACCTCCGGGTGGTCACGGACCGCTTCGGCGATCTCCTCGATCGGCGGGGGCGGGGCGCCGCACGCCTCGTCAGCCAGCGCAGTCCGCAGATCCGTGGCCAGGCGGTCCTCGTCGGCGCCGGAGAAGTACTCCGGAGCGACCCCGAAGACCTCCGCCACGCGCAGCAGCACGGAGGCCGTCAGCGGGCGCTGACTCTGCTCGATCTGGTTGGCGTAACTCGTCGAGATACCGAGCGCACGAGCCATGTCCACCTGGTTCATGCCCGCCTCGCGCCGCAGCCGGCGCAGCTTCGCGTGGGCGTAGATCTTGTGCTCGGTGGGACGGCGGGGCATGGCCGCGCCTCCTGTTCGTGCGGATTCCTGAACGGGCTCGTTGTTGCGAATCTAGCATCCGCCTTATTCGCAGAATTCGCAGATTCTCCGTCGTGGCCTGTACGGATTCCACAGCTTCGGTCGGTGGTCCCTCGCCGGCGCAGCGGGCAGGATCACCTCATCGGCAGGGGCGTCCCCGTCCCGCCGCTGCCGCCGCCCGTTGTGGCGAGCGCGTCCGTACCAGGGCGGACATCCACCGCCCCACCGTGAGGAGCCACGTGATCGAGCACCGAGTCCGCGTCCACCCCAGCTCCGACCGCCTGCCCCGCGAGGACCAGCTGGCCTGGAAGCTGGCCGCCGTCGCCACCGCCACCGACGAGCTCGATTCGGGCAGCGTCGCCATGGCCGTCAACCGTGTGATCGACAACGCCTCGGTCGCCGTCGCCTCCCTGACCCGGCGTCCGGTCGCGGTCGCCCGCGCCCAGGCGAGCGCCCACCGCGCCACCGCGCCGGGAGCCTCCGTGTTCGGCAGCCGCGTCCGCGTATCGCCCGAGTGGGCGGCCTGGGCGAACGGCACTGCTGTCCGTGAACTCGACTTCCACGACACCTACCTGGCTGCCGACTACTCCCACCCGGGCGACAACATCCCGCCGCTGCTCGCGGTCGCCCAGCACACCGGGCGCACCGGTGCCGACCTGTTGCGCGGCATCGTCGCCGCGTACGAGATCCACGTGGCCCTGGTGAAGGGCATCTGCCTGCACGCCCACCGCATCGACCACGTCGCCCACCTCAGCGCCGCCACTGCGGGCGGGCTCGGCGCGATGCTGCGGCTGCCGACCGAGACGGTCCACCAGGCGATCCAGCAGGCCGTGCACACCACGACCGCGACCCGCCAGTCCCGCAAGGGCGAGATCAGCAGCTGGAAGGCGTTCGCCCCGGCCTTCGCGGGCAAGGCCGCGATCGAGGCTGTCGACCGGGCGATGCGCGGCGAGTCGTCCCCGTCGCCGATCTACGAGGGCGAGGACGGCTTTCTCGCCTGGATGCTGGACGGCGCCGGCTCCGACTACACCGTCCTGCTCCCGGAGCGGGGCGAGCCGTGCCGCGCGATCCTGGACACGTACACCAAGGAGCACTCGGCCGAGTACCAGGCACAGGCGATCATCGATCTGGCCCTGCGCCTGCGTGACAAGGCCGGCCCGCTCGACAAGGTGCGCTCGATCGTGCTGCACACCAGCCACCACACCCACCACGTGATCGGCTCGGGTGCGAACGACCCGCAGAAGTACGACCCGGACGCCAGCCGCGAGACCCTCGACCACTCGGTGCCGTACATCTTCGCCGTCGCCCTGGAGGACGGCACCTGGCACCACGAGCGTTCCTACGCGCCCGAGCGCGCCCGGCGCCCCGAGACCGTTGCGCTGTGGCAGAAGATCACCACGGTCGAGGACCCGGAGTGGACCCGTCGCTACCACGACCCCGACCCGCAGAGCCGCGCCTTCGGGGGGCGCGCGGTCATCACCCTCACCGACGGCACGGTGATCGAGGACGAGCTGGGTGTCGCCGACGCCCACCCGGCCGGTGCCCGCCCCTTCGACCGCCCCTCCTACCAGGGCAAGTTCCGCACCCTCGCCGAGGGCATCGTCACCGCCACCGACCAGGACCGCTTCCTGTCCACCGCCGAACACCTCGCCGACCTCGGAGCGGTGGACCTCGACGGACTCTTCCCGGCTGTGGACCTGGAAGCCGTCGCCGCGTACGACGCGAAGCTCCCGAAGGGTCTGTTCTGATGCTGCTCCACACCCGTACGACACCGCAGGAGCGCCGCCGCTCCTTCCGCGAACAGCTCGCCTCCGGACGGCTGCTGCGCATGCCCGGCGCCATCAGCCCGCTCTCCGCCCGCCTCATCCAGGACACCGGCTTCGACGCCGTCTACCTCTCCGGCGCGGTGATGGCCGCGGACCTCGGTCTGCCGGACATCGGGCTGACCACCAATGTCGAGATCGCGGCACGCGCGGCGCAGACCACCCGCGTCACCGATCTGCCGGTCCTCATCGACGCCGACACCGGATTCGGCGAACCCATGAACGCCGCCCGCACGGTGCAACTGCTCGAAGACGCGGGTCTCGCGGGCCTGCACCTGGAGGACCAGGTCAACCCCAAGCGCTGCGGCCACCTCGACGGCAAGACGATCACGCCGCGCGAGGAGATGGCCAAGCGGCTGCGCGGCGCCGTCGACGCCCGCCGCGACCCGGACTTCCTGCTCATGGCCCGCACCGACGCCCGCTCGGTCGAGGGCCTGGATGCGGCGGTCGACAGGGCGAAGGCGTACGTGGACGCGGGAGCCGATGCGATCTTCCCGGAGGCACTGGCGGACGTCTCCGAGTACGAGGCGTTCCGCAAAGCCGTGGACGTCCCCCTCCTCGCGAACCTGACCGAGTTCGGCAAGACCCCGCTGCTCGACGCACCGACCCTCGAATCGCTCGGCTACAACATCGCCCTCTACCCGGTGACGCTGCTGCGCACGGCGATGGGCGCCGTCGAGAACGGGTTGCGCACGATCGCCGCCGAGGGGACGCAGGAGTCTCTGCTGCCGGGCATGATGACGCGCTCACGCCTGTACGAGCTCCTCGGCTACGACGAGTACGCGGCGTTCGACTCCTCGGTCTTCGACTTCCGACTGCCGCCCGGCGCCTGACCGGCCCTGCCGCGCGCCCTGGCCAGACACCGTCGTTCCCCACCTTCCCCGCCCGGCTCTTGACGTCCGTACATACCGGAGGACCGCCATGACCACCAGTGCCCCCGAGATCCACCGCGGTCTCGCCGGTGTCGTCGTCGACACCACCGAGATCTCCACCGTCATCCAGGAGACGAACTCCCTCACCTACCGCGGCTACCCCGTCCAGGACCTGGCCGCCCGTTGCTCCTTCGAGGAGGTCGCGTACCTCCTGTGGCACGGTGAGCTTCCCGACTCCGCCCAGCTGCGCGAGTTCCAGGCCCGCGAGCGCGCCCTGCGCCCACTCGACCGCACGACCGCCGAACTCCTCGGCCGGTTGCCGGAGACCTGTCACCCCATGGACGTCCTGCGCACCGCCGTGAGCTTCTTCGGCGCCGAGGACCCGTCCGAGGAGGACGACAGCCCCGCCGCCAACCGCGCCAAGTCCCTGGCACTCCTCGCCAAGCTGCCGACCGTGGTCGCCGCCGACCAGCGCCGCCGCCGGGGACTGGCCCCCATCGCACCGGACCCGGACCTCGGCTATGCCGAGAACTTCTTCCACATGTGCTTCGGCACCGTCCCGGACCCGTCCGTCGTCCGCTGCTTCGAGATCTCCCTCGTCCTCTACGCCGAGCACAGCTTCAACGCCTCGACGTTCACCGCCCGTGTCGTCACCTCGACCCTCTCCGACCTGTACAGCGCGGTGACCGCCGCGATCGGAGCGCTCAAAGGACCGCTGCACGGCGGTGCGAACGAGGCCGTGATGCACATGCTGAACGAGATCGGGGACCCGCAGGACGCCGAGCGGTGGCTGCGCGACGCGCTCGCGGCCGACCGCAAGATCATGGGTTTCGGCCACCGCGTCTACAAGCACGGCGACTCCCGCGTCCCGATCATGCAGGAGGCCCTCGACCGCCTCGTCGCCCGCGCCGCCGACCCGGAGACGACCCGCCTGGCGACCCTGCAGGCAGCCCTGCGGCACGTGATGATCTCGTCCAAGGGCATCCACCCGAACCTGGACTATCCGGCCGGCCTTGCCTACCACCTCATGGGCTTCGACATCCCCGTCTTCACCCCGATCTTCGTGATGAGCCGCATCACCGGCTGGACCGCGCACATCACGGAACAGCTCGCGCACAACGCCCTCATCAGGCCGCTGGCCTCGTACGACGGGCACCAGCAGCGGGCGGTTCCCCAATAGTCCCCACGAGCGGGACGGGGCGGTTCCCGCTGAGTGGCCCCCCTGGAAGACTGTCCGCATGAGTACGGAACAGCGCGCGATCCTCGTCATCGGCATCGGGGCCGGCGACCCAGACCATCTGACTCTTCAGGCCGTGAAGGCGATCCGTAGTGCAGACGTCTTCTTCATCGTCGGCAAGGGACCGCGCAAAGCGTCCCTGACGGACCTGCGCCACCAGATGATCGAGGAGCACGCGCAGGGCCCGTACCGCGTGGTCGAGGTCGAGGATCCCAGCCGCCACCGGCGCCCGATGGACCGCTCCGACTACACGGCGGCCGTCCAGGACTGGCGCGGGCGGCGCGGCGAGGTCTTCGAGCGGGCGATGCGCCAGGAGATGGCTGCCGGCGAGACGGGAGCCTTCCTCGTCTGGGGCGACCCGTCCCTGTACGACAGCACGCTCGGCATCCTCGGAGACATCGAGGACCGCGGCGCGCTCTCCGTGAGCGTCGAGGTGATTCCCGGCATCACAAGTGTCGCCTCCCTGACCGCCCGTCACCGCATCCCGCTCAACCAGGTGGGCCGCCCGGTGCACATCACCCCGGCCCGCCGCCTCACCGACGTCGGCCAGAACGACGACGGCGACATCGTCGTCATGCTCGACGCCCATGAGTCGTTCACCCAGGTCGAGGGCGACGGCGTATGGATCTACTGGGGCGCCTACCTCGGCACCCCGGACGAACTCCTCGTCGCAGGGCCGCTCCACGAGGTCTCCGACCGCATCCGGCAGGTCCGCGCCGAGGCCCGCGAGCGGCACGGCTGGATCATGGACACGTATCTGCTGCGGATCACGGAAGGTCCGGCGCGGGGAGCCACGTCAGTGGTGCCAGGGGAGACGGACAGGAGTGGCGGGAACGTCTCCTGACACACGCCGTGTCACCAGCTCGGCAAGTCCCAGCGGGTGAACGGTTTCGCGCGTGGCGGCCAGCTCCTGTGGGCTCCACCAGCGGTGCCCCGCGTGGTGCCTTCGTTCCTGGTCCTCCTGGCCGCTGGTGTCGATGTCGTGCGACGTGACCCGGCACAGGAAGAAGATGTCCTCGAAGAGGCCCTGGGCCCAGCCCGGATCCGCGTACCCGGACGTGTGGGCCATGGGCGGCCCGAGCGACGTCGCGGCCACCAACAGCCCGGTCTCTTCGTGCAGTTCGCGCGCGGCCGCCGCCGCGAGGGTCTCCTCGTCGCGGACGCCCCCACCAGGTGTGCCCCACACGTGTCCGGCGGCGGGGTCGCCAGGGTGGGTCTGTCAGGGATTCGAACAACAGGACACGGCCCGCGTCATCGATGAGCACGACACGGGCGGACCGGTGGACGGGGATCTCAGGATCAGACATGCGGGCACGCCAATCGTTCGGCGGAGCGGCCGGTGTGCAGGGCTGGATTTACTAGGACGTCCAACTATATAGTCGAGGGGATAGGTCCGCGGTGCAGGGAAGCCGGTGTGAGTCCGGCACGGTCCCGCCACTGTGACCGGGGAGTTCGCCGTCGAGCGATACGCCACTGACGTCTTCGGACGCCGGGAAGGCGGACGGTGCGCGCTGATCCGGGAGTCAGGATACCGGCCGCGGAATGTTCCGTGTTTTCCACGAGGATGGAGCTGACACGCATGGCACCGGTGTGCGTTCCCTTCCGGCGAGCCCGCCCGCCCGGCCCGGCCGCGCCCAGGATCCCCCGGCTCCGGCCGTCTCTTGACCGGTCTCTCCGGGAGTGCCCAGGCGTCCTCTGACGTCACCTGGAATCTCCTGGGCGTCGCGACGGCCGCGCCACACGTGATCTCGCGCGAACCTCCGCGCGCCCGCGCACACCACCATGTGCCGGCGCGCCGGTGCCGCGCGCCATCCGTATCACCTGACGAGAGCAGGCACTCATGGTCCGCACACAAGACCGCGCACCTGTGCGCGAGTTGACTCACTTCGTCGGCGGCAGGCACACCGAGGGAACCTCGGGCTCCTACGGCGACGTGTACGACCCGAACACCGGACAGGTCCAGGCCCGCGTCCCCCTCGCGAACCCGGCCGAGACCGAGGCCGCGATCGCGGACGCCGTCCGCGCACAGGAGGCGTGGGGAGAGTGGAACCCGCAGCGGCGCGCCCGCGTCCTGCTCAAGTTCCTCACGCTCGTAGACCGGGAGAAGGACGCCCTGGCCCGGCTCCTGTCGTCCGAGCACGGCAAGACCGTCGCCGACGCACACGGCGACATTCAACGCGGTCTGGAAGTCGTCGAGTTCGCGGCCGGGATCCCGCATCTGCTCAAGGGCGAGTTCACCGACAACGCCGGCAGCGGGATCGACGTCCACTCGCTGCGCTCCCCGCTCGGCGTCGTCGCGGGCATCACGCCCTTCAACTTCCCCGCCATGATCCCGCTGTGGAAGGCGGCCCCGGCCCTGGCCTGCGGCAATGCCTTCATCCTCAAGCCGTCCGAGCGCGACCCCTCGGTCCCGCTGCGGCTCGCCGAACTCTTCCTGGAAGCCGGACTGCCGCCCGGCGTCCTCAACGTCGTCAACGGCGGCAAGGATGCGGTCGACACCCTCCTGACGGACCCTCGGGTCCAGGCTCTGGGCTTCGTCGGCTCCACCCCCGTCGCCGCTCACGTCTACGCCACCGCGGCCGCCCACGGCAAGCGCGCCCAGTGCTTCGGTGGTGCCAAGAACCACATGATCGTGATGCCCGACGCCGACCTCGACCAGGCCGTGGACGCCTTGCTCGGCGCGGGCTACGGATCGGCCGGTGAGCGGTGCATGGCCGTCTCCGTCGCCGTACCCGTGGGCGCGGACACCGCCGACGCGCTGGTGGCCCGCCTCAAGGACCGGATCGGATCGCTGCGTATCGGCCGCAGCGACGACCCGGAAGCCGACTTCGGCCCCCTCGTCTGTCGCGAAGCGCTGGAGCGGGTACGGGGGTACGTGGACCTCGGCGTGAAGGACGGAGCCGAACTGGTCGTCGACGGGCGGGACTTCACCCTCCACGGACACGAGGGAGGCTTCTTCGCTGGCGCCAGCCTCTTCGACCACGTGACTCCGGCCATGCGGATCTACCAGGAGGAGATCTTCGGCCCCGTCCTGTCCGTCGTACGCGCCGCCGACTACGAGGAGGCGCTGCGGCTGCCCAGCGAGCACACGTACGGCAACGGAGTCGCGATCTTCACCCGCGACGGCGACACGGCCAGGGATTTCACCCGACGCGTGAACACCGGCATGGTCGGCGTCAACGTACCCATTCCGGTCCCCGTTGCCTACCACACCTTTGGTGGTTGGAAGGCGTCAGGGTTCGGCGATCTCAACCAGCACGGACCCGACGCCATCCGCTTCTACACCCGCACGAAGACCGTGACGTCTCGCTGGCCCGCCGGCCTGCGCGAGGGCGCCAGCTTCACGATCCCGACGATGGGATGATCACCATGAGCACCACGCGCACGGTGGAGACGCACACCTCGCTCACCCAGGACCAACAGGCTCTGGTCGAAGCGACCTTGGACTTCACCGAGGACCACATCACACCGCATGCGCTCGACTGGGACCGGGACAAGCACTTCCCCGTCGACGTTCTGCGCAAGGCCGCCGGGCTCGGCTTCGGCGGCATCTACGTCGGCGAGGACGCGGGAGGCTCGGCACTCAGCCGCACCGACGGCGTCCTCGTCCTCGAGACCCTCGCCTCCGGCTGTCCCTCCATCGCCGGCTACCTGAGCATCCACAACATGGTCGCGTGGATGATCGACCGCTACGGCGACAGCGGCCAGCGCGCTCGCTGGCTGCCACGCCTGTGCGCCATGGACGACCTGGCCAGTTACTGCCTCACCGAACCGGGCGCGGGATCGGACGCCGCCGCGCTCACCGCACGCGCCGTCCGTGACGGCGACACCTGGCTGCTGACCGGCGTCAAACAGTTCATCTCCGGCGCCGGGGCCTCTCAGCTGTACGTGGTGATGGCCCGTACCGGAGCCGAAGGCGCGGACGGGATCTCCGCCTTCGTCGTCGACAAGGATGACCCCGGCCTCTCCTTCGGCCCGGACGAACGCAAGATGGGCTGGAACGCACAGCCCACCCGGCAGGTCGTCCTCGACGGAGTGCGGGTGCCCGCCGATCGCCTCCTGGGTGGCGAGGGCCAGGGGTTCCGCATCGCCATGAACGGACTCAACGGCGGCCGGCTCGGCATCGCCGCCTGCTCCCTCGGTGGGGCCCGTACCGCGCTGCACCGGAGCCTGACCCACCTCGCCGGCCGGGAAGCCTTCGGCCGCCGCCTCCTCGACGCCGACGCACTGCGCTTCCGCCTCGCCGACATGGCCACCGAACTGAACGCCGCCCGCGCATTGGTGCACCAGGCCGCCCATGCCCTGGACCGCGGCGACTCTCAGGCGCCGTACCTGTGCGCCATGGCGAAGCGGTTCGCGACCGACACCGGCTACTCGGTCGCCGACAGTGCGCTCCAACTGCACGGCGGTTATGGCTACTTGAGCGACTACGGCATCGAGAAGATCGTCCGCGACCTGAGGGTCCACCAGATCCTGGAAGGAACCAACGAGATCATGCGCGTCATCGTCGCCCGCGGACTGACGGAGGCCTTCCGGTGACCGGCACCGACGAATCCGTCCTGCTGCACGTCGAAGGGCGCGCCGCACACATCACGCTCAACCGCCCGCAGGCGCTCAACGCCCTCACCCACGACATGGTCCGCTGCATCGACGTGGCGCTCACCTCGTGGGAGCACGACGGCGCCGTCGAGACCGTCGTGATCAGCGGCGCCGGTGCGCGCGGCCTGTGCGCGGGCGGTGACATCCGGGCCATCCACGACGACGTGACCGGCGGTGGCGACGGCAGCGCCACTGCCGCCTTCTGGCGCGACGAGTACCGGCTCAACGCCCGGATCGCCCGCTACCTCAAGCCGTGCGTCGCCCTGATGGACGGCCTCGTGATGGGCGGCGGCGTCGGGGTGTCGGCCCACGCCGACACCCGTGTCGTCACCGAACGTTCCCGCGTCGCGATGCCGGAGACCGGGGTCGGATTCGTCCCGGACGTCGGCGGGACGTACCTGCTCGCGCTCGCGCCCGGTGAGCTCGGTACGCATCTGGCTCTGACCGGTGCGCAGGCCGGTCCCGGCGACGCGCTCCTGTGCGGCCTCGCCGATCACTACGTTCCGTCGGCGGCGCTCCCCGACCTCGTGGGGGAACTCTCCGGTGTCCCCGTGCGCGATGTGCTCGCCCGGCACGTACAGGACGCCCCGGAAGGCGAGTTGGCGGTCGCCCGACCCTGGATCGACACATGCTACGCCGCGGACACCGTCGAGGAGATCGTGAACCGGCTGCTCGCGCGGGACGAACCGGAGGCGCGGGAAGCGGCCGGGACCCTCCTCGCCAAGTCGCCCACCGCGCTCAAGGTGACCCTGCGCGCCCTGCGCCGGGCCCGTGCCCTCGGCCCGTTGGAGAGCGTGCTTGACCAGGAATACAGGATCTCCTGCGCGGCGCTCGCCCACCCCGACCTGGCCGAGGGAATCCGCGCCCAGGTCATCGACAAGGACCGGCACCCGAAGTGGAGCCCCGGCACGCTGGCGGAGGTGACGGACGAGGACGTCGAGCGGTTCTTCGCACCGCTCGGCGAGTGCGATCTGGGTCTCGCCGCAAAACTCGACCACACCAAGGAGGTGGCCTGGTGACCCGCACCATCGCGTTCATCGGACTCGGACACATGGGTGGCCCCATGGCGGTCAACCTCGTCCGCGCCGGGCACAGGGTGCTCGGCCACGACCTGGCTCCGACCGCGGTCGATGCCGCAGTGAAAGCAGGCGTGGAGGCCGTCCCCCGTGCCACCGACGCCGTGACCGAGGCGGACGTCGTGCTCACGATGCTGCCCGCCGGCCGTCACGTGCTCGGCGTCTACGACGAACTGCTCACCGTCGCCCGCCCAGGCACGCTCTTCCTCGACTGCTCCACCATCGACGTCGCCGACGCCCGCACCGCGCACGCACGGGCCGCCGACGCGGGCATGTGCTCCCTCGACGCCCCGGTGTCGGGCGGTGTGGTCGGTGCCGAAGCCGCTACCCTCACCTTCATGGCGGGCGGGGGAGAGGAGGAGTTCGACTCGGCGCGCCCGCTCCTCGACGCCATGGGCAAGAAGGCGGTGCTGTGCGGCGGCCCCGGAGCCGGACAGGCCGCCAAGATCTGCAACAACATGATCCTCGGCGTCTCGATGATCGCCGTGAGTGAGGCGTTCGTCCTCGGCGAGAGCCTCGGCCTGTCCCACCAGGCCCTGTACGACGTGGCCTCGACCGCATCCGGTCAGTGCTGGGCACTCAGCGTCAACTGCCCCGTGCCCGGACCGGTTCCGGGGAGCCCCGCCAACCACGATTACCGGCCTGGTTTCGCCGCCGCGCTCATGGCGAAGGATCTCGGCCTCGCGGCCAATGCCGTACGAAGCGGTTCGGTGAACGCCGAACTCGGTCTCCGTGCGGCGGAGTTGTACACCGCCTACGCGGAACGTGTCGGCACCACCGAGGACTTCTCCGGCATCGTCCGGGCCATCCGGGACCACGACGGCGGCGACGGAGGCCACCGATGAAGGCTGACCCGACCACGACCGCGTACGAGACGATCCTCGTCGAACGCGAGGGCCGCACCGCGCTGCTCACCCTCAACCGGCCCGAGGTCCTCAACGCTCTCAACCTCAAGGTGATGGAGGAGGTCGTCGCCGCGAGCGAGGCGCTCGACCGGGACCCTGGCTGCGGCTGCATCGTGATCACCGGCACGGACCGAGCGTTCGCGGCGGGTGCCGACATCAAAGAGATGCGGCCGCGCGCGTCCATCGACATGTATCTCGACGACTGGTTCGCCGCCTGGGACCGGCTGGGGAACCTGCGCACTCCCACGGTCGCCGCCGTCGCCGGGTATGCCCTCGGAGGCGGCTGCGAACTGGCCATGCTGTGCGACGTCCTGCTCGCCGCCGACACCGCGGTCTTCGGCCAGCCCGAGATCAAGCTCGGTGTCATCCCGGGCATCGGCGGCTCGCAGCGCCTGACCCGCGCCGTCGGCAAGGCCAAGGCGATGGAGATGTGCCTGACCGGTCGTACCATGGACGCGGTCGAGGCCGAGCGGGCCGGACTGGTCTCGCGTGTCGTCCCCGCCGATGAACTGCGGGCCGAGGCGTTGAAGGCCGCCGAGACGATCGCAGAGATGTCCCTGCCGGTCGCCATGATGGCGAAGGAGGCGGTCTCCCGGGCCTTCGAGACGACGCTCGCCGAAGGCGTGCGGTTCGAGAGGCGTTTGTTCCACGCCGTGTTCGCGGCCGAGGACCAGAAGGAGGGGATGGGCGCCTTCGTGGAGAAACGCCCACCGTCGTTCCGTCACAGGTGACCAGGTGACCAGGTGACCAGGTGACGCGGCCACCGGCCGGCGCGGGGAGTCACCCGCGTCGGCCGAGGCAGATCAGCCCGCCGACTCGCCGCACTTGGCCCGTAGTTCGGCCATAGCGCCCTCGAAGTCCGTGAGCGACTCGAAGGCGCGATAGACGGAGGCGAAGCGCATGTAGGCCACCGGATCCAGCTCACTGAGCGGTTCGAGCACCGCCAACCCCACTTCGTGGGTGCTGAGTTGAGCGCTTCCCGCGGCCCGCAGGTTCTCCTCCACCTGCTGGCCGAGTCGGTCCAGCATGTCCTCCGTGATGGGGCGGCCCTGGCACGCCTTGCGGACGCTGCTGACGATCTTGGTGCGGCTGAACGGCTCGGTCACTCCGCTGCGCTTCACCACGAGGAGGGAGTACGTCTCCACCGTGGTGAACCGCCGCTGGCAGTGGGGGCACTGGCGCCGCCGGCGGATCGAGGTGCCGTCATCAGTGGACCGACTGTCGATGACGCGGCTGTCGGGGAGTCTGCAGAAGGGGCAGTACACCGTTCATGTCCTTTCGGAATACCGCGGACGGATGAATCATTTTCCGGTGTCCGGCCGACCGTGGTGCGCCCACCATGATAACCCAACTGACCTGGTGTTTTTCGCGAAATCGGTGTCTTCGTCCTTGCTCGCAGATCGTGCGGCGGGTCAGCCTCCGTGCTCGATGCGCAATCCCGCTCCCGGTCCTGTCAGGTCGCAAGCCCCAGATTCTGATAGATCTCCGTCGTCACGGTCGAGAAGTTCATCGTCATGAAATGCAGTCCCGGCGCGTCCTCCGTGATGAGACGGCGGCACATTTCGGTGGCGTGCTCAATTCCCAGGGCGCGTACGGAGGCCGGATCGTTCTCCGCGGCGAGCATACGTTCGGCCAGTCCGCTCGGGAAAGCGGCCGTGGAGAGATCGGGGATCCGCCGCAGTGAACGCAGTGTCGTGACCGGCATGATCTCGGGGATGACGGGTGTGTCGCATCCGGCAGCGGCGACACGGTCACGAAATCGCAGATACGCGTCCACGTCGAAGAACATCTGCGTGATGGCGTAGTCGGCGCCGGCCCGGCACTTGTCGACGAAGTGCCTTATGTCGCTGGCGAGATCACGTGACCGCGGATGCATTTCGGGAAATGCCGCGACCCCGACGCAGAAGTCGCCCGATTCCTTGATCAGGCCGACCAGTTCCGCCGCATGGTCCACGCCCTCGGGGTGCCTCGTCCAGGCGCCGAGGGGATCGCCCGGCGGGTCGCCCCGCAGGGCCAGAATATTGCGAACTCCCTGGTCAGCGTAGTGTCCGAGGATGTTGCGCAGTTCAGCGACACTGTGGTCGACGGCGGTCAGATGAGCCACGGGAGTGAGGGTCGTCTCTTGCGCGATACGACCCGTGACGTTGATGGTGCGGCCTCGCGTGGATCCGCCGGCGCCATAGGTCACCGAAACGAAAGTGGGTGAGAGAGCTTCCAGTTTGCGGATGGCTTTCCATAGGCCGGCCTCAGCCTCCGGGGTGCGCGGAGGCATGAACTCGAACGAGTAGGAGCGATCCCCCTGGGAGAGGAGATCGCGAATGGACTGCGCACTGTCCGACCGTGTGCTTGGGGTACCGAGAGCCATGATGGAAGCCTACCCAGTCGGTGAACTCCGCATGAAGGCAGTCCACTTGTTGATACGAGCTTCGACAGTGCGGTCATGAATTTCCGGACCCCGCTGTACAGCGTGAATGCAGATCGGTCATCATTTCCTCATGAGCGCGTACACCACTCCTTCTTCCGTGGCGCTGTCCTGGGACCGCTGCGGCGTCATGGGAATCGTCAATGTGACACCGGACTCGTTCTCCGACGGCGGCCTGTGGCTCGATCCGGGACGCGCGGTCGCGCACGGCCTGGAACTCGTCGCCGAGGGCGCGGATCTGATCGACGTCGGAGGGGAGTCCACGCGTCCCGGTGCCTCGCGGATCCCGCGTGAGGAGGAGCTGAGGCGCGTGCTGCCCGTGGTGCGTGGTCTGGTCGCGGGCGGAGCCCTGGTGAGCGTCGACACCATGTGTGCCTCGGTGGCGCGGGCGGCGGTGGAGGCGGGGGCCTGTCTGATCAACGACGTGAGCGGCGGTCTCGCGGATCCCGGCATGGCCGAGGTCGCCGCCCGCAGTGGTGTCCCGTTCGTGGTCATGCACTGGCGCGGCCATGCGGACGCCATGGACGGACTGGCCGACTACGCGGACGTACGGGCGGACGTCGTCCGCGAGCTGGACCGGCAGATCGACACGGTGGTGTCTGCCGGCGTCGACCCCGGGCAGATCATCGTCGACCCAGGGCTCGGATTCGCCAAGGACCGTGACGACGACTGGGAGTTGCTCGCCGGCGTCGACGAACTGGCCCGTTTGGGCTTCCCTGTCCTGGTGGGAGCCTCCCGTAAGCGGTTCCTCGGCACGCTGCTCGCCGACCCGGTGACCGGTGCGCCCCGCCCGGCCCGTGCCCGCGACACCGCAACCGCAGCGGTGTCCGCGCTGGCGGCGGCCCGAGGGGCCTGGGCCGTGCGCGTGCACGACGTGGCCGCCTCGGCGGACGCCGTACGCGTCGGCTCGGCCCTGCGCCAGGCGGAGGCGCGAGGCCACCGACGACCTCGTACGGCCGCGATGTCGGGTCACTGACGCGCGCCCGTCACCGGCGCGGCACGCGGTCATGCCGATGCCGGCGCCGGGGCGGCGCAGTGGGGCTCCTCGGGTGCCGGGTCCGCTCCGGTCTCCATCGCCTGGACGTGTTCGAGGAGCGACTCCACCACCTCGTCGAAGTCGATCCGCCTTTCCACGGCGCGCAGTTGCGGCAGCCCGGCTCGCGTGCTGACGCGCGGCGGCGCGAGCAGTTGGCAGCAGTCCTCGTCCGGCAGGACGGAGATGTCGGCGGTGCCGATCCGGCGGGCCTCGTCGATGATCTCCTGCTTGTCCCAGCCGACCAGCGGCCGCAGGATCGGCAGTGACGCCGCTTCGTCCACCGCCGCCATGTTCGCCAGGGTCTGGCTGGCCACCTGGCCGAGGCTGTCCCCGGTGACCAGGGCCTCGGCGCCCAGCCGCGGGGCGAGCGCCGACGCGGTGCGTGCCATGAGCCTGCGTTGCGCGACCACCTGCAGCCGCCCCGCCCCCGCGACGGCGAGTTGCTTCTGCGCCTTCCCGAGCGCGATCACGTGCAGCTTGCCGGGTGGCTGGTAGCGGTTGAGTTCACGGGCCAGGGCGTACGCCTTGTAGACGGACGAGGGATTGGTGTACGGCGCCCCGTTGAAGTGCACGTAGTCGACTGCGAGCCCACGGCGCATGGCCCGGTGGGCGGCGACGGGGGAGTCGTAGCCTCCGGAGAGCAGCACCAGGGCCCGCCCGCTGGAGCCGACCGGCAGGCCGGTCAGGCCCGGCAGCCGCGTCCAGGTCAGATAGGTCTCCTTGCGGTCGATCTCGATGTTCAGCAGGATCTCGGCGCGCTTGAGGTTCACCGGGATGTCCGGCAGCGCCTCCTTGATCCGTGCCCCCACGTGCGCTGCCACCTGCGACGAGGTCAGCGGGAACGACTTGTCCCGCCGCCGGGCCCGTACCGCGAAGTCACGCACGGAACCGGACGCCGCCAGCTCCTCGAGCGCGGCGACACCGGCCCGCGTCACCTCATCCAGGGTGCTGGGTACGCGCACCCCCGGTTCGATGACGTTGAACCCGACGACCCGCCCGGCGCGCTCCACCAGCGCCTCGAGGGGCACCTGCCCGTCGCTGCCCAAAACTGTGACGTTCTGCGCCGACTTGATCCAGGTGGAGCCGCCGACGCCGCGGAGCGCGACGCGCAGGTTGTCGTGCAGCCGCTCTTCGAAGCGGTCGCGATTGCGTCCCTTGAGGAAGACCTCACCGTGTTTGAGGAGGACACACCGGCTGAAGGACGCGGCAGCCCGCTGGGCGGGCACGTGGGGAGGCATGGACATGGCTTCAGAAGTCCCAATCGTCGTCGTCCGTGTCCTCGGCCTTGCCCATGACGTAGCTGGAACCGGAACCGGAGAAGAAGTCGTGGTTCTCGTCCGCAGCGGGTGACAGGGCGGCGAGGATCTCGGGGTTGACCTCGGTCTCGTCCGCGCCGAAGCGGGCCGGGTAACCGAGGTTCATCAGCGCCTTGTTGGCGTTGTATCGCACGAAGACCGCGACGTCTTCCATGAGTCCGAGTGGCTCGTACAGCTCACCCGAGTAATGCAGCTCCAACTCGTACAGCTCGTCGAGGAGTTCGTGCGTGAAGACGCGCATGGCCTCCTTCTCGGCCGCCGTGCGCTTCTCCAGGCCGCGCTGGTACTTATAGCCTGAGTAGTAGCCGTGGACCGCCTTGTCGCGCAGGATCAGACGGATCATGTCCGCGGTGTTGGTCAGCAGGGCGTGCGTGGAGAAGTGCAGCGGCAGGTAGAAGCCCGCGTACAGCAGCAGGGACGACAGCAGTGTCGAGGCGACCTTCCGCTTGAGGGGGTCGTCGCCGTAGTAGTGCTGGAGGACCGCCTTGCAGCGTTGCTGCAGGACGTCGTTGCGGACGGCCCACTCGTACGCGTCGTCGATCTCCGGGGTCGTGGACAGCGTGGAAAACACCGACGAGTAGCTGCGGGCGTGCACAGCCTGCATGAAAGCGATGTTGGTGTACACCGCCTCCTCGTGCTCGGTGCGTGCGTCCTGGATCTGCACGATCTCACCCACGGTGGCCTGCACGGTGTCGAGCATGGTCAGTCCGGTGAACACCCGCATGGTGAGGGTGCGTTCCTCGGCGCTGAGCCGCTGCTGCCAGGCGGTGATGTCGTTGGACAGCGGCACCTTCTCGGGCAGCCAGAAGTTCGCGGTCAGCCGGTTCCACACCTCCAGGTCCTTCTCGTCGGTGACCCGGTTCCAGTTGACGGGGCGCAGCCGCGCCGCCGGGTCGTGACGGTAGGAGGGGGGCGTGACCGACAGCTCGGTCAGGGAGTGGATGGTGGTCATGTGCGGGCCTTCGCAGCGTCGTTCTGAGGGCGGGCAGGTGCAGGGTGGATGGCCGTCACAGCGTGCAGGCCAGGCAGTTCTCGATCTCCGTGCCTTCCAGGGCCTCCTGGCGCAGCCGGATGTAGTAGAGCGTCTTGATGCCCTTGCGCCAGGCGTGGATCTGCGCCTTGTTGAGGTCACGGGTGGTGGCCGTGTCCCGGAAGAAGAGGGTGCAGCTCAGACCTTGGTCGACGTGCTGGGTGGCGGCAGCGTACGTGTCGATGATCTTCTCGTAGCCGATCTCGTACGCGTCCTGGAAGAAGTCCAGGTTGTCGTTGTCCATGCCGGGCGCCGGGTAGTAGACGCGGCCGAGCTTGCCCTCCTTGCGGATCTCCACCTTGGAGGCGATCGGGTGGATGGACGCCGTCGAGTCGTTGATGTAGCTGATCGAACCAGTCGGCGGCACCGCCTGGATGTACTGGTTGTAGATGCCGTGCTTCTGGACCGAACGCTTCAGCTCACGCCAGTCGTCCTGCGTGGGAAGGGGGATCCCCGCGTCGGCGAACAGGGCGCGCACCCGCTCGGTGGCCGGCTCCCACGCCTGCTCGGTGTACTTGTCGAAGTACGAGCCGTCCGCGTATCGCGTGGTCTCGAAGCCGTCGAAAGCCGTCCCCCGCTCGATGGCCAGCCGGTTGGAGGCGCGCAGGGCGTGGAACGCTACGGCATAGAAGTACATATTCGTGAAGTCGACGCCCTCCTCGCTGCCGTAGTGAATGTGCTGCGCGGCGAGGTAGCCGTGCAGGTTCATCTGGCCGAGGCCGATGGCGTGGGACAGGTCGTTGCCGTGCGCCACCGAGGGCACCGCGTCGATGTGGGACTGGTCGGAGACCGACGTCAGACCGCGCACGGCCGCCTCGACCGTCACTCCGAAGTCCGGTGAGGCCATCGCGGTGGCGATGTTCATCGAACCCAGGTTGCAGGAGATGTCCTTGCCGACGGTCTCGTAGCCGAGCGACGTGTCGTACGTGCTGGGCGTGTTGACCTGGAGGATCTCCGAGCACAGGTTGGACATGTTGATCCAGCCGGGGATCGGGTTGGCCCGGTTCACCGTGTCCTCGAACAGCAGGTACGGGTAGCCGGACTCGAACTGCAGCTCCGCGACCGTCTTGAAGAACTCGCGGGCGCTGAGCGTCGTCTTGCGGATGCGCGGGTTGGCGACCAGGTCGTCGTAGTGCTCGCTGACCGAGAGGTCGGACAGTGGCTTTCCGTACTCGCGCTCGACGTCGTACGGCGAGAACAGGTGCATGTCCTCGTTGCGCTTGGCGAGTTCGAAGGTGATGTCGGGTACGACCACCCCCAGCGACAGCGTCTTGATGCGGATCTTCTCGTCCGCGTTCTCCCGCTTGGTGTCCAGGAACCGCATGATGTCCGGGTGGTGCGCGTGCAGGTACACCGCGCCCGCGCCCTGTCGTGCGCCGAGCTGGTTGGCGTAGGAGAACGAGTCCTCCAGGAGCTTCATCACGGGCACGACGCCGGACGACTGGTTCTCGATCTTCTTGACGGGGGCCCCCTGCTCGCGCAGGTTCGTCAGGAGGAGAGCGACTCCGCCGCCGCGCTTGGAGAGTTGGAGCGCGGAGTTGATGCCGCGTCCGATGGACTCCAGGTTGTCCTCGACGCGCAACAGGAAGCAGGAGACCAGTTCGCCGCGCTGGGCCTTGCCCGCGTTCAGGAAGGTGGGCGTGGCCGGCTGGAAGCGGCCCGTCATCATCTCGTCGACGAGGCGGGAGGCCAACTCCGCGTCCCCGGCCCCCAGGTAGAGCGCGGTGGAGACGACGCGGTCCTCGTACCGCTCCAGGTAGCGGCTGCCGTCGAAGGTCTTCAGCGTGTACGACGTGTAGTACTTGAAGGCGCCGAGGAATGTGCGGAAGCGGTGTTCGTGCGCGTACGCCTGCCGGTACAGGTCCTCGATGGCGTCCCAGTCGTAGCGCTGGATCGGTTCTGCCTCGTAGTAGTCGTTCTCGGTCAGATAGGTGATCTTCTCCTTGAGGCTCGGGAAGGTCACCGTGTTCGGGTTGACGTGCTGGAGGAAGTACTGGCGGACGGCCTCACGGTCCTTGTCGAACTGGATGCGGCCGTCGCAGTCGTACATGTTCAGCATCGCGTTGAGTGCGTGGTAGTCCTTGCGCGTACCGACCGACTCGCGCTGCGCTGCGGCGGGGACCTGGCTGGTCGTGGTGGGAGCGCTCACGCCGTCTGCCCCACTAGTTCCGGTCGCCTCGTCGACGACTGTCGTGTCCAAAACTTCTCCAGCCCCTCTCGTACGGCACGGACGTCGCGTTCCGTGCCCAGCAGTTCGAATCGGTACAGCTCGGGGACCCCGCACTTCGCCGAAATGACGCGCCCGGCGAGGCAGTAGTCGGCACCGAAGTTGGTGTTGCCCGAGGCGATCACGCCCCGCAGCAGGGCGCGGTTGGCCTCGATGTTCAGGAAGCGGATCACCTGTTTGGGCACCGCGCCCGCGCGCTCGCCGCCACCGTACGTCGGCACGATCAGCACATACGGCTCGGTGACGGTCGGCATGCCCTCACGGTGGGGGCGCAGGGGGATCCGCGTCGCGGGCAGGTCCAGGCGCTCCACGAAGCGTTTGGTGTTCTCCGAGACGCTGGAGAAATACACGAGACCACTCACGGTCTCTCGCCTCCCTCTCCTCGTTCCCGTGTCGCTCTCGGCCGAGGACGGGAAGGAAGGCAGGCGGGTGCGGCCATCAGGGGGACAGGCGGGTACGACGTACCTCTGCCCCGGTCCGAGCCACAGCCACGCGGCCCTCCCTCGGGGCCTCGAAGCGCGCGCACCGCGGTCGGTGCGCGCGCCGGTGGCAGGTCTTCGGACTCGCGGGCCCGTCCTCCGGACGACGGAGGACACCTACTGGCCGTCGCTTCCCAGGCCCGGATTCACCCGGCCCAGTGCGTGTGACGGCGGTCGTTCCCGCTTACCGCTGCGGGGCAGTCCCGGTCTCTCACCGGGTTCCCTCTTGCCTCACCAGACCAACCGGCCTGGTGAACCACCAGCGAGAGCAACACTACATCTAGGCGGGATGGATTTCAGACAGGCCAGATGTTGTGTCGCGCACAAAAGTTAGGTGGCCCTAACTTGAGGGCTTTCGTCGACGTGCTCCACTGCCTCGCGCTCGCTTGGCCTCGGTGAGCGCTCGCGCGTGTCGGACGTAGTGGCGAAGCTCCGCGGCGAAGCCGTGGGCGTCGCGTACGGCCGGGTCGGTGCCGGGCACTGGAGGATCTGCCGACACCTGTTCCCGAGCTGCGTCGAGCCGCTCCAGGAAGTCGGCCACATCGCTGAGAGCTCCCCGCAGCGACTGCATGCGCGCCCCCTGCGCACCCAGCTGCCTGCGCAGGGCGAGCAGCGACTCGTACAGCTCCACCGGTACGGCGACCATCTCCTCACCGTCGATGACGACGGTCCGCGGCTCGTGTTTCACGGCAGGGCCCCCTTTTCTCGTGGCGCTCCCACTCGGGCGCAACGGTGAGGGTGCCGGGGCGTGGTGCGAGCCCCGGCACCCTCACCGCCGTGGATCAGGCCGAGCCGAGCTCCGACCGCACGGCCTTGGCCGCGGCGACCAGGTTCTCCAGGGAGGCACGGGTCTCGGGCCAGCCGCGGGTCTTCAGACCGCAGTCCGGGTTGACCCACAGCCGCTCGGCCGGGATGGCCTCAAGTCCCTTGCGCAGCAGGGCGGCGGCCTCGTCCTGGCTCGGGACGCGGGGGGAGTGGATGTCGTAGACCCCCGGGCCCGCCTCGCGCGGGTAGCCGTGCCCGGCCAGCTCGCGGGCGACCTGCATGTGCGAGCGAGCCGCTTCCAGGCTGATCACGTCGGCGTCGAGGTCGTCGATCGCCTGGACGATGTCACCGAACTCCGCGTAGCACATGTGCGTGTGGATCTGGGTCTCCGGGCGGACCCCGGCCGTCGAGAGACGGAACGCCTCGGTGGCCCAGTCCAGGTACGCGGCGTGGTCGGCGGCACGCAGCGGCAGGGTCTCGCGCAGGGCCGGTTCGTCGACCTGGATGACCGACGTGCCGTTCGCCTCCAGGTCGTTGACCTCGTCGCGGAGGGCGAGGGCGACCTGGCGGGCGGTGTCGCCGAGCGGCTGGTCGTCGCGGACGAAGGACCAGGCGAGCATGGTGACCGGGCCGGTCAGCATGCCCTTGACCGGGCGGTCGGAGAGCGACTGGGCGTACGAGGTCCAGCGCACCGTCATCGGCTCGGGCCGCGAGATGTCGCCGGCCAGGACCGGCGGGCGGACGTAGCGGGTGCCGTAGGACTGGACCCAGCCGTGCTGAGTGGCGAGGTATCCGGTGAGCTGCTCGGCGAAGTACTGCACCATGTCGTTGCGCTCGGGCTCGCCGTGCACGAGGACGTCGATCCCGGTCTTCTCCTGGAAGGAGATGACGTCGCGGATCTCGTTCTTGATGCGCTCCTCGTAGCCGGCGGTGTCGATGCGGCCGGTCCGCAGGTCGGCGCGGGCGGTGCGCAGCTCGGTGGTCTGAGGGAACGAACCGATCGTGGTCGTGGGCAGCAGAGGCAGGCCCAGGTGGGCGCGCTGGGCGGCGGCCCGCTCGGTGTACGGCTGGGCGCGGTGGGTGTCCGCGTCGGTGACGGCGGCGGCGCGGGCGCGGACACCCGGGTCTCGCGTGATGGGTGAGGTGGCGCGCGAGGAGAGCGCGGCACGGTTCACCGCGAGCTCGGTGGCGATCGCGTCCGTGCCCTGGGCCAGGCCCTTGGCGAGCGTGGCGATCTCGGCGGTCTTCTGGCGGGCGAAGGAGAGCCAGCGCAGAATCTGCGGGTCGACGTCCTTCTCCAGGGCGGCGTCCAGGGGGACGTGGAGCAAGGAGCAGGAGGCGGCGACGTCGACCCGGTCGGCAAGGCCGAGGAGGGTGCCGAGCGTGGCGAGGGACTTCTCCAGGTCGTTGACCCAGATGTTGCGGCCGTTGACGACACCGGCGATCAGCCGCTTGCCGGGCAGCCCGCCGACGGCGGCGAGGGCATCGAGGTTCGCGGCCGCGGCGCCGGTGAAGTCGAGGGCGAGACCGTCGACGGGTGCCTTGGCCAGGATCGGCAGAGCGTCGCCGAGCCGGTCGAAGTAGGAGGCCACCAGCAGCTTGGGCCGGTCGGTCGCGGTGCCGAGGTCGCGGTAGGCGCGCTCGGCGGCGTTCAGCTCGGCCGGGGTGCGGTCCTGGACCAGAGCGGGCTCGTCGAGCTGCACCCACTCGGCACCGGCCGCGCGCAGGTCCGCGAGGACCTCGGCGTATACCGGCAGCAGCCGGTCGAGCAGAGTGAGCGGGTCGAAGTCGACGCCGACGCCCGGCGCGGGCTTCGACAGCAGGAGATACGTGACCGGGCCCACCAGGACCGGCCGGGCGGTGAGCCCCTCGGCGAGGGCTTCCTTGAACTCGGCAACCTGCTTGGTGGAGTCGGCCGTGAACACCGTGTCCGGTCCCAACTCCGGCACCAGGTAGTGGTAGTTGGTGTCGAACCACTTGGTCATCTCCAGCGGCGCCACGTCCTGAGTGCCGCGGGCCATCGCGAAGTAGCCGTCCAAGGCGTCGGCCGCGACGGCGGCGCGGTGGCGCTCGGGGATCGCGCCGACCATGACGGTGGTGTCCAGTACGTGGTCGTAGTTCGAGAAGTCACCGGTGGGGACCTCGTCGATACCGGCCGCCGCCAGTTCCTGACGGTTGGTACGGCGCAGTTCGGCGGCGGTGGTACGCAGGGCGTCGGCGGTGACGCGGCCCTTCCAGTACCCCTCGATGGCCTTCTTGAGCTCCCGGTTCTGGCCCTGACGCGGGTAGCCGTACACGGTGGCCCGTGCTGCCGCGGCTGCGGTCTTGGTGGTCACGGAGTTCTCCTTCGAGAGACGTATCCCTGAGGTCCCGAAGACTCGAACGCGTGAAGGAGCGACAGAACCGGCGGTGCGACCTCGCGCGGCAAAGGCGCGGTCCGTCCGCCGGATATGTACGCCGACCCGCCCTCGAGGTCACCGGGATGTCCGCGCACGCGTCGTACGCGCACGGGCAGGTGGCAGGTCTTCGGACTCGCGGGCACGTCCATCCGGTCCGGACGAACACCTACTGGCCGTCGCTTCCCAGACCCTGTCTGTCGGGCCCAGTGCGTATGACGGCGGTCGTTCCCACTCACCGCTGCGGGGCAGTCCCGGATTCCCACCGGGTTCCCTCTTGCGACGCATCCCGCCTGGCGGACGGGGCGAACCAGCTGCGGTGCCCACCCTACGGGCCGCCGTTTGAGGATGACCACAGTGTCCGGACTCCGGACGGTGACGTAGGACACCCGTCGGCTGACGACCGCAAACCTGTGGGGGTGAGTCGGCGTCCCTGGCCGG
This sequence comes from Streptomyces sp. NPDC107517, assembly GCF_055582645.1. Taxonomy (NCBI): domain Bacteria; kingdom Bacillati; phylum Actinomycetota; class Actinomycetes; order Kitasatosporales; family Streptomycetaceae; genus Streptomyces; species Streptomyces sp. NPDC107517. The sequence continues at coordinate 54,731 of NZ_JBVJPM010000018.1, forward strand.
CTCACCCCCACAGGCTCAACCACCGTCGGCCCTCATTCCGGCGGCGGCACCCGGGCCCCTCAGCCCCGGTGGCTCTCTGTGGCTCCCCGCTCGTAGACGTGGAAGCCGCGCCCTGTCTTCCGTCCCAGCAGGCCCGCTTCGACCATGCGCTGGAGCAGCGGCGGCGGTGCGTACAGCGGCTCCTTGAACTCCTCGTAGAGCGAATCGGCGATTGCTGCGACAGTGTCGAGCCCGATCAGGTCGGCGAGTCGCAGCGGTCCCATGGGGTGCGCGCAGCCCAGTTCCATGCCGTGGTCTACGTCGGCCGGCGTGGCGAAGCCGGACTCCGTCATACGGATCGCCGAAAGGAGGTACGGGACGAGCAGCGCGTTGACGACGAAGCCCGCGCGGTCACGGGAGCGCACGATGGTCTTGCCGAGTGCGGAGGTCGCGAACCGCTCGACCAGGGTCGCGGTGTCGGACGAGGTGTGCAGGGACGTGACGACCTCGACCAGGGGCAGGACCGGCACCGGGTTGAAGAAGTGCAGTCCGACGACGCGGTCGGCGCGCCCGGTCGCCATGCCGAGGCGCATCACGGGGATCGACGAGGTGTTGGTCGCGAGAACCGCGGTCGGGTCCTCGACGATCTTGTCCAGGGTGGCGAAGAGATCCGTCTTGGCCTCGGTGTTCTCGATGATCGCCTCAATGACGAGCTGTCGGTCGGCCAGGTCGGTCAGGTCACCGGTGAAGGTCAGCCGCTCCAGGGCATGTTGCGCGTCCTCGGCCGTGCACCTGCCGCGGCCGACCGCCTTGTCGAGCGAGGCCGTGACGCGGTCGCGGGTGCGCTGGACGGCCGTGGAGTCTGCCTCGCACACGATCGTGTCGATTCCGGCGCGGGCGCAGACCTCGGCGATGCCCGCCCCCATCTGGCCGCCTCCGACGACTGCTACGCGGTTCACGTCTCCTGCGCGGTTCGGGTCGAGGGTCATGACTGCTGCTCCGTGGTGCGGACGAGGTGGCGCGTGTAGGCGTCGGGCGTGAAGAAGAGCGGGAGTTCGGTGCCGAGCGCGGTGCGCTGGAAGAGGTCACGGATCTCTTCCATGGGGGTGAAGGGGAACTCGGCGACCAGAGCGGACAGTTCCTCTTCGAGGAGGGTCAGGACGGTCTCCCGGTCGACATGCCGGTGGCGCAGCCACTGCCAGATCTGGACCCGGGCGATCTCGGCGGTGGCGGCGTCCTCCATGAGGCCGTCCAGGGCGACCGCGCCCTGTCCGCGCAGCCATGCGGCGAAGTACCGCAGCGCGACGGAGATGTTGGTGCGCACGCCCTCAGCCGTCGGGGCTCCGCTCACCTTGCGCACGGCGAGCAGCTGCGAAGGCGTGACCTCCACGTCCTCGCGCGTGCGGCTCAACTGGTGGGGCGCGTCGCCCAGGACATCGTCGAAGACCTCGCGGCAGAGGGGGACGAGCGCGGGATGGGCGACCCACGACCCGTCGAATCCGTCCTCGGCCTCGCGTTCCTTGTCCAGGCGCACCTTCGCCAGCGCGGCCGTGTTCGCGTCGGGGTCCTTGCTCGGCACCTGGGCGGCCATCCCGCCGATGGCGTGGGCGCCGCGCTTGTGGCAGGTGCGCACGAGGAGTTCGGTGTAAGCCCGCATGAACGGGGCCGTCATCGTGACCCGGGCCCGGTCGGGCAGCAGGAAGTCGGTGCGGTGGCCGAAGGTCTTGATGATGCTGAAGAGGTAGTCCCAGCGTCCCGCGTTCAGCCCGGCGCTGTGCTCACGCAGCTCGTACAGCATCTCCTCCATCTCGAACGCCGCGGTGATCGTCTCGATGAGGACGGTGGCCCGGATCGTGCCGCGGGGGATGGAGAGGAGTTCCTGAGCGAGGACGAAGACGTCGTTCCACAGCCGGGCCTCGTCGCGGTTCTCCAGCTTGGGCAGGTAGAAGTACGGGCCGTGTCCCGCGTCGATCTGCCGCTGCGCGCAGTGGAAGAAGTACAGACCGAAGTCGACGAGCGCGGCCGGCACCGGGCGGCCGTCGACCTCCAGGTGCTCCTCGTCGAGGTGCCAGCCGCGCGGCCGGACCACGATGGTGGCCAGCGGCCGGTCGGTGGCCAGCTGGTACGCCTTGCCCGCCTCGGTCGTGAAGTCGATGCGCCGCTCGATCGCGTCCAGCAGGTTGAGCTGCCCGCCGATCACGTTGTCCCAGGTCGGTGCCGTCGCGTCCTCGAAGTCGGCCAGCCACACCTTCGCGCCGGAGTTGAGGGCGTTGATCGTCATCCGCCGCTCAGGAGGTCCCGTGATCTCCACACGCCGGTCGGTCAGGCCGGGAGCCGGAGGCGCGACACGCCAGTTCGCGTCCTCGCGGATCCGCCGCGTCACCATCGAGAAGTCGAGCGGGTAGCCCTCGGCCAGCCGCATCGCCTGACGTCGGCGCTCCTTGAGCAGGCGCTCGCGATCCGATGCGAACGTGCGGGCGAGCGTGCCGATGAAGTCGAGCGCGGCAGGGGTGAGGATCTCGGCGTGGCGGTCACCGGGGGCGGCGAGGACCTGAACGGGCCTGGTGATGAGCTGCGGGGACATCGGATCTCCTGAGCGAGGGAGCGAAGGTGAGGAGTGGGAGGCGTGGGTTGCACAATGTGGGGATGGATCACACGGTCATGAAGGTCATCGCGGCGGCCGTCGTCGAGGACGGGAAGCTGCTCGTCGTCAGCAAGCAGGCCGCGCCCGACGTCTACTTCGTCCCGGGCGGCAAGCCCGAGCCGGGGGAGGAGCCGGAGGAGACGCTGGCGCGGGAGCTTCACGAGGAACTCGGTGTCGAGCCGGGCCGGCTCGAACCGCTCGCCGTGGTGGAGGAGCGGGCGGTTCTGGAGGGCGTTCCGATGCACCTGACGGTTTTCGCCACCACACTGATCGGCGAGCCGGTGCCCGCGGCGGAGCTGTCCACCCTGCGGTGGATCGACGGGCGGGAGCCGGGACTCAGGCTCGCCCCCGCCGTCGAACATCATCTGCTCCCGCTGCTGCGTGAGAAGGGGAGGATGGCGCCGCTCACCGCGTGACGCTGCGGACCCGGTGGCGCTCACGCGTTGCCGAGTTCTAGTGGAACTGCTCCTCCTCGGTGGACCCGGCCAGGGCGGTGGTGGAGGAGTTCGGGTTGACGGCGGTGGAGATGAGGTCGAAGTAGCCGGTGCCGACCTCGCGCTGGTGCTTGACCGCGGTGAAGCCGTGCTCCTGCGCGGCGAACTCCCGCTCCTGCAGGTCGACGTAGGCAGTCATACCGTGCTCGGCGTAGCCGCGCGCCAGGTCGAACATCCCGTGGTTGAGGGAGTGGAATCCGGCCAGGGTGATGAACTGGAAGCGGTAGCCCATCGCTCCCAGCTCCCGCTGGAACTTGGCGATCTGGTCGTCGTCCAGTGCGGCCTTCCAGTTGAAGGAGGGCGAGCAGTTGTAGGCGAGCATCTGGTCCGGGTGCTCCGCGTGGATCGCCTCGGCGAACTCGCGGGCCTGCGCCAGGTCCGGGGTGCCGGTCTCCACCCAGATCAGGTCGGCGTAGGGGGCGTAGGCCAGGCCGCGGGCGATGACCGGGGCCATGCCGTTGCGGACGCGGTAGAAGCCCTCGGCCGTCCGCTCGCCGGTGACGAACTCGGCGTCACGCTCGTCCACGTCGCTGGTGAGCAGGTTCGCCGCGAGGGCGTCGGTGCGGGCGACGATCAGCGTGGGCACGTCGGCGATGTCCGCCGCGAGGCGGGCGGCGTTGAGGGTACGGACGTGCTGGGAGGTCGGGACGAGCACCTTGCCGCCGAGGTGCCCGCACTTCTTCTCGGAGGCGAGTTGGTCCTCGTAGTGGATGCCGGCGGCGCCCGCGGCGATCATCGCCTTGGTCAGTTCGAAGGCGTTCAGCGGTCCGCCGAATCCGGCTTCGGCGTCGGCCACGATCGGGGCGAGCCAGTCGACCGAGTCGTCGCCCTCACTGGTGGCGATCTGGTCGGCGCGCAGCAGCGCGTTGTTGATGCGGCGGACCACCTGGGGGACGGAGTTGGCGGGGTACAGGCTCTGGTCGGGGTAGGTGTGGCCGGCGAGGTTGGCGTCGGCGGCGACCTGCCAGCCCGACAGGTAGATGGCCTGCAGTCCCGCCTTGACCTGCTGCACGGCCTGGCCGCCGGTCAGCGCGCCCAGGGCATGGATGTAGTCCTGTTCGTGCAGCTGACGCCACAGGCGCTCGGCGCCGCGCCGGGCGAGGGTGGCCTCCTCACGGACGCTTCCGGAGAGTCGGATCACGTCCTCGGCACTGTAGGTACGGTCGATGCCCTTCCAGCGCGGGTCGGTCGCCCAACGGCGGGTGAGTTCCTCTGCTGCCTGCGCACGCGTCTCGGTTGCCATGACGGTCACCGTCTCCTCGGTCGTTCGTCTGCGAATCCAGTCATCACCACGAGGCGAGTTGCCAAGAGAATGGCACTACGTGTCTTTGTGGTGGGTTGCGGCCCACCGCCCCGTACCGGGGTGAGCTGAGCAATGCTGCCGATGCGGGTGCGCTCGGTGCCGGGATCTCCGACGTCAGGGCGTGAATCGTGCCCCGGTTCCGATGCGCACCCGCCGGGGTCCGGTGGGCCGCACTACGACTCTGACACTGGCACTGAGTGCCATCAATGATGGACCGATGCCAAGTTCTGCGAATCTTTCCGCCCTCGTTTGCGAACTCTGCGAAGGGTCGGGACGGCCGGTCATCACCTACGCTGAGCCCGGAACCGAGCCGGAGGGGCGCTGTGGCCAAGATCTACGCGGGAGCACGACTGCGCAGGCTGCGCGAGGAGCGCGGCATGAGCCAGGCGGAGCTGGCCCGCGCCCTGACCGTGTCGCCCAGCTATTTGAACCAGATGGAGCACGACGCCCGTCCGCTCACGGTGCCGGTGCTGCTGCGGCTCACCGAGGAGTTCGGCGTCGACCCGTCCTTCTTCTCCGAACGCGACACGAGCCGTCTGATCGCGGACCTCCGCGAGACACTCGGCGCCGAGCTCGCCGCGGGTCGCGTGAGCGGAGCCGATCTAGGGGAACTGGCCTCCCGGCTACCCACCGTGGCGCACGCCGTGGTCGACCTCGCGCGCCGCAACCAGCGTCTGTCCGAACAGGTCACCGGCCCGCAGAACCGCACGGGGGAAGCGGGTGCGCTGCCCACCCCGCACGAGGAGATCCGCGACTACTTCTACCGCCGCCAGAACTATCTCCACCGCCTCGACCTCACCGCCGAGGACCTCGCCGCCACCATCGGCATCCGCCCGGGCGACGTGGTGCGTGCCCTCACCGACCGCCTGACCGACCACCACGACATCCGCCTGGCGACCGAGCCGGGTGGCCCGCTGCACCACTACGACACCGGGACCGCAACCCTGTATCTGTCCGCGCGGCTGCGCCCCGGCCAGCGCGCCTTCCGCATGGCCACCCAACTCGCCCTGCTCGAACACGCCGACGAGATCGACCGGCACGCCAGCGAGGACTTCCCGCCCGGCACCGAGGCCCACGCCCTGGCCAGGATCGGCCTCGCCAACTACTTCGCCGCCGCGTTGATCCTCCCGTACCGGGCCTTCCATGCGTCCGCGGAGACCTTCCGTTACGACATCGAACGCCTCACCGACCACTACGGCCTCGGCTACGAGACGATCTGCCACCGCCTGAGCACCCTCCAGCGGCCCCGCCTGCGCGGCGTCCCCTTCTCCTTCGTCCGCGTCGACCGGGCCGGCAACATGTCCAAGCGGCAGTCGGCCACCGACTTCCACTTCTCCCGCTCCGGCGGCACCTGCCCGCTGTGGAACGTGTACGAGGCGTTCGCCGCCCCCGGCCGGATCCACGTCCAGATGGCCGAAATGCCGGACGGAAAGCGGTACTTGTGGACCGCACGAGCCGTCACCCGCCGGTCCGGCTGGGGTGATCCTGGCAAGACCTTCGCCATCGGGCTCGGCTGCGAGATCCGCCACGCCCACCGCCTTGTCTACGCCGACGGCCTGGACCTGGGCCGCACCGCCGCCACCCCGATCGGCATGGGCTGCCGCGTCTGCGAACGTCTCGACTGCTCCCAGCGTGCGGCGCCGCCGCTCGGCCATCCCCTGCACATCGACCCGAACGCCAGCACGTTCGTGCCGTATCCCGTCACGGACGGGACAGCCTGATGGGGGCAAGGCCGTTGAGCCGTCGTGATCTCGACGCTGACGCTCGCGGTCCCCGTTGCCCTTGTGGGCTGGTGCGCACAGGTGGTGTGAACTGCGGTCTCTTGGCGATGGTCGAGGTCGACATCCTTCCGATGACCGTCACCATCAGGCAGTAGTTACCCCAGTCCGCGAATCCTGAGCGTTCCGCGCGTCTTGTGGTGGAAGAACAGTTCGATGCCGATGCCGGCTCGCAGGAAGCCGGACAGGACGGTCACCGGCAGGCGGTGGTGGCGCATCGCGGGTCAGTCCTCCGGGTGGAGGAGGCCGCGCTCGTAAGCCTTCCTGAGGTGCTGCGGCACCAGGTAGGTGATGTCGTCGACGGTGACGGGGACGAGCGCGGGGGTGTGCGCCTTCCACTGGGCGCGGCGGTGGCGGGTGTTGCTTCGGGACATCTTGCGCTTGGGCACGGCCATGAGACGGGTCCTTCTGTCGGGCGGTCAGGAATGGAGTGGGCGGATCAGCGGCTGGCATAGGGGAGCAGGGCCAACTCGCGGGCGTTCTTGACGGCCGCGGCGATCTGGCGCTGCTGCTGCCGGCTGACCCGGGTGACGCGGCGGCTGCGGATCTTGCCGCGGTCGGAGATGAACTTCCGCAGAAGGTCGATGTCCTTGTAGTCGATGTAGGTGATGCCAGCCACGTCGAGCGGGTTCGGCCGGTTCTTGCGGGCGGGGGCGGACTTGCTGGTACGGGGCATGACGGCTTCCCCGGTTCCGTAGCTCCCATTAGGCGGCGAAGTCGAGCAGTTCGTCGAAGCCGGTGGACGGGGGCAACGTGTCCGGGCCGGCGGCGAGTTCGGCATCGGTGAGCAGGCAGGAGTCGAGCAGGGACAGCAGCCCCTCCCGGTCGAGGTCGGGGGAGGTGAACACGAGGTGCTGGCACCGGTCACCGTGCTCGGGATGCCAGTCGAGGGCTGCGGCGGTACGGCGTTCGGCCGGCACCATCTCCCAGGCGACGTCCGGCAGTGCGGCCATCCAGGGCCCGGCGCTCTCCACGCACAGGGCGCCTCCGGCGGCGTCCCAGGCGAGCAGGCTGTCGGGGCGGTCTGCGAGCCAGAACCGGCCACGGCTGCGGGCCGCCGCGCAGCACAGGTCCTCCAGCGCCTCGTAGAGCCGCCCCGCGTGGAAGGGGCGACGACGCTGCCAGACGAAGGTGCTGACGCCGTGTTCGTGGCAGTCGTGGGGAAGGCGTGCGCAGGCCGGATGCTGAGCGGCCCCTGCCGCGTCCACGTCGAAACCGGCGGCGGCAGCCGTGCCCAACGTCCCTGAGGTGATGGGGATCTGCAGCGCAGTGGGATGCAACTGCCGCAGGAGCGCGAGGTCGTCGAGGCCCACGGTGTCGCTCGCGGCCACGGCGAGGACGGGGGCGTACTCCAGCTGACGGGCGAAGGTGTCGGCGACGGTGCGCTGGTCCGTCGTGGCCGCGGCGAGCCCGGCCTCGGTGAGGTCGTCGCCGTTGGACAGGCAGGCCAGGAGGAGGGACGGGTCCACGGCCGTCACCACGTTGGTAAGCCGGAAGGCGCCATCGCCGTGCGCGGCGACGACCTCGGCCATGCCGCGGGGTTCGACGGAGTCCCACAGCTCCACCACGGCGAGCCGGGTGAGACCGCTGTCGGCGAGACGCCCCAGTTCGGGCACGAGGTCTTCTCGCAGCGCGCAGCAGGCGCAGTCGTTGACCAGAGGCGTCTCGCCCCAGGACAGCTGGCCCGTGGCGTCGCGGACGCTGCGGCGCACCTTTCCCGTCGGGCCCGCGGACAAGTCGTGCAGGAGGGCGACGCTGTCGGGTACCTCACGCAGTATCTGTTCGACCGCTGAGCGGCGGGCATCGGCGTGCAGGCCGCCGACGACCACCACGGGCATCGATCCCTCGGAGGTCATCGCCGGCTCCTCTCTGCCCCGTAGCGGCGTTCGAACCGCTCGACGCGGCCGGCGGTGTCCGGCACGCGCTGCGTACCGGTGTAGAAGGGGTGGCTCGCCGAGGAGATCTCGACGTCGACCACCGGGTAGGTCTGTCCGTCCTCCCACTCGACGGTCTTGTCGCTGGTCATGGTCGAACGGGTGAGGAAGGCGAAGTCACCGGCCTTGTCGCGGAAGGCGATCGGGCGGTAGTCGGGTTGGATTCCGGGCTTCACGGGATGCTCCTTGAGCGAGGGTGGGGCGGCTGGGGTCGGTTCGGGCGGGGTCAGCGTTCCTCGCGGAAGTCGACGTGTCGTCCGGCCGCCGGGTCGTACTTGCGCCGAACGAGTCGGTCCGGGTCGTTGCGTCGGTTCTTGCGGGTCACGCAGGTGAAGCCGGTTCCGGCGGTGGAGCGGAGCTTGATGATCGGGCGTAGTTCGTTGCGGGTCATGACAGGTAGCATACGACAATGATTTCCATTATCGATACGTCGATGGAGAGAAAGGCAGCACCACCATGTCCGCACACTGCCAACTGACCGGCGCGCGGCCGGGCTTCGGCAAAAAGATCTCCCACTCGCACCGGCGCACGTCCCGCCGCTTCGATCCCAACGTCCAGAGCAAGCGCTACTGGCTGCCGAGCGAGAACCGCTACGTCCGGCTGCGGCTGAGCGCGCGGGGCATCAAGACGGTGGACGTGATCGGCGTCGAGGCCGCAGTCGCCCGGATCCGGGCCCGAGGGGAGCGCGTCTGATGGCGAAGAAGAGCAAGATCGAGAAGAACGAGAAGCGCAAGGAGATCGTGGCCCGCTTCGCCGAGCGGCGCGCCGAGTTGAAGGCCGTCCTGGCCTCCAAGCGGTACACCGAAGAGGAGAAGGCCGCGGCACAGGCGGAGCTGCGACGCCAGCCGAGGGATGCGAGCGCGACGCGCGTGCGCAACCGGGACAGCGTGGACGGCCGGCCTCGTGGACACCTGCGCAAGTTCGGCCTGTCGCGGGTGAGCGTGCGGGCTCAGGCACATGCCGGGAACCTGCCGGGAGTGACCAAGTCCTCCTGGTGACAGGATGCTTGGCCCATGGTGTCGGTCGGCGCCGACTTGCTCGCGCGGGCAGATGCCATGGGCCTGTTCTGCGCCTTGGGGCCTTTGGGGGCGTACGGGCCGTTCCCGGGTGCGAGCGGTGCCGTGGCGTCGCGAGGGCGTGCGCGTTTGGACGGGCGGCCTGTGGGCCTCGCCGCCGATCACCGGCGGGCGGCCCCTCACCCGCCGGGACGAGGAGGCCGGTGTGATTCCTGCGCGGTCCCGCCACTGGGACCGATGGTTCCGTAGGCGCGGGCGCCCTGCTTGAGGGGTGTGGTGCGCCGCCGGCCGCACCCGCTCGCGATGGGCCGCGACATGCTCTGCATAATGGCGCCATACATCTGTACGACGGGGACCAGGAAGCCGGTGTGAGTCCGGCGCGGTCCCGCCACTGTGACCGGGGAGCGACCTCCATGGCCACGGCCCTCCAGGGCCGGAAGGCGGGGTGAGCGGTGATCCGGGAGTCAGGAGACTGGCCCGTCGTCATCCGTTCTGTCCGGGGCGTGGACTCCCCAGGAAGAGGTCGACGATGCGTGTGCGGCCAAGCCGTGCGATGTGCCTCTGCGTCGATGCCACCTCCGGGCCCGGCTCCGGGAGCCCGCTGGCATGACCCCACCGTTCGCACGACGTCAGGTACTGGCCGGGGCAGGTGCGCTCGCGGCGGTGACAGCGCTGGCCGCCTGCTCCTCGTCACAGTCGAAGGGGAGCGGTAAGGGCTCCGGCGGTTCGGGGGTGCTGCGGGCCGCCTTCAGCGCGGGCGGTTCGCGGGAGACGCTCGATCCGCACCCCGCGCCGCTCTTCGTCGACCAGGCCCGTTCCAAAGCCCTGTACGACAGCCTGCTCACGTACAAGGACGACATGTCCGTGCGGAGCAGGCTCGCCGAGTCCTGGGAGAGCGACCGGGCCGGATCGACCTGGCGGATACGGCTGCGGGACGCCCGCTTCCACGACGGCAAACCGGTCACCGCCGCCGACGCGCTGTGGAACTACCGGCGCATCGCGGACCCGAAGACCACCGCCTCCTCGCAGCAGCTGTTCGCCTCCGTCGACTTCGCCGCCTGCCGCGCCTCGGGGCGTGACCTCACCCTCGTACTGCAAAAGCCCGACTTCGAGTTCCCGAGCGCGCTCGCCGCGGCCGGTACCGAGATCGTGCCGAAGGACACCAAGGACTTCCGGTCCCCGGTCGGGTCGGGGCCCTTCCGGTTCGCGTCCTTCACGCCTGGCGGCAAGGCGGTGTTCCGGGCGTGGGACGACCACTGGGCCGGGCGCCCGCACATCGACGAGCTGCAGTTCGTCCCCGTCAACGAGGAGCGGGCGCGGCTGAACGCGCTGCTGTCCGGACAGGTGGACTACGCCCATGACCTGTCCGCCGCCTCCGCCGCGCGGCTGAGCGGCCGGGACGGATTCACCCTCGCGCACAGCAAGTTCGCCACCATGCAGGCGATCCTTCTCCGCCTCGACCGGGCACCGTTCGACGACCCCCGCCTCGTGCGCGCCTTCGCGCTCGGGCTCGACCGCGAGCACCTGGTCGAGGTGGCGCTGGGTGGGCGCGGGAGTGTCGGCAACGACCTGTTCGGACGCGGCCTGCGTGGCTACCCGAACGGTCTGCCGAAGCCGGAGCGGGACGTCGACGCCGCCCGCGCCCTGGTCAAGGCGGCCGGAGCGGAAGGTCTCGCCATCCCGTTGGAGACCGGCGACGCCGACCCGACCTGGCGCAACGCCTCCTCCCTGATCGCGGGCCAGCTGAAGGACATCGGTCTGAAGGTCACTCCGCACGTGCGCTCCGCCGCCACCTACTTCGGGGAGATCAAGACCAAGGGCGTCGCCCGGCACAGCCGCACGGCCACCCTGCCCATCCCGAGCGTGCTGCGCTCCCGACTGCGCACGAACGCGGCCAACAACCTCACGCACTACCACTCCGACCGCTTCGACCAGCTGCTCGACCAGGCCATCGCCACGCGCGACGAGCACGAACGCCTGGCGCTCCTGGGCCGGGCGCAGAGGATCGCCCGCGAGGACAGCGGTCAGTTGGTGTGGGGGTTCAGCGACTGGATCATCGGCCACACCGCGCAGGTGTCCGGTGTGCGGGCCGCGCCGCCGAACTCGGCGGACTGGGCTCGTTTCGACCGCGTCCGTCTCGGCTGAAGAGGAACTGGCCCGTGCGTCGGTATGTGGTGACGAGGACGGCCACCGCGGTGGTGCAGTGCGCGGCCGTCCTCGTCGTGGTCTTCGCGCTGACCGCCGTGCTGCCGGGCGACACGGTGGACGCGGTGCTCGGCGAGAACACGACACCTCAGCAGGCCGCCGTCGCCCGCGCCGAAGTCGGCCTGGACCAGCCGGTGTTCACGCGGTTCTGGGAGTGGGGCGGGTCCCTGTGCGGGGGCGATCTCGGGCACTCTCTGGTGACCGGTCTGCCGGTGACGCACGAGATCGGTACGCGACTCGCGGCGACGGCCGCGCTGACCCTGCTCGCCCTCGTCGTCGTGCTCCCGCTCGCGATGGGCCTCGGCGTGTGGACCGGGCTTACCGAGGGCGGCGTCCCGGACCGTGTCCTGAACGGGGTGGCGGTCGCGCTCAACGCAATACCGGAGTTCGTCCTGGGCCTGCTGCTGACCGCGTGGCTGGCCCTCGGCGCGGGGCTCTTCCCGGCCACCGCGGCCGGGCTGACGGGCGCCGGGGTCATCGGTTCCCCGTCCGTCCTGGTGCTGCCCGTCGCCGTGCTGGTCTGCCGTCAGCTGTGCGATCTGGCCCGGCAGGTGAGGATCGCGGTCGCCGAGGGCGCACGCGGTCCGGTCGCCCGCCAGCTGCGGTTGCTCGGACTCTCCGAGCGTACGGTCGTGCTGTGGCACGTGCTGCCCGGCGCGCTCGCCCCGGCCGTCCAGCAACTGGCCCGCTGTGTGGACGGGTTGCTCGGCGGCGCGGTCGTCGTCGAGGCGCTCTTCGCCATCGGCGGCCTGGGCACCGGTTTCGTCGACGCGGTGCAGGACCGGGACATCCCGACGGTCCAGGGATACGCGCTGCTCTTCGCGGTGACGACCGTCGTGGTCAACCTCGCGGCCGACCTGACCGTCCATCGCCTGGCGCCGCGACGGGAGTCGCGCCCATGACACCGATGACAGTGACAGCACCGCAGCGCGAGGGGCGCCGCCCGGCGCGGGCGGCGCGTCGCTTCGGCGACGCCCTCGTTCTGCTGCTGTGGGGTGTCCCGGTGCTGGTCGCGATCGTGGGGCCGTTCGTCGCCGGTTCCACCGCGTCCGTGGCCGCCCCCTACCTGCCGTCGGCAGCTCATCATCCGCTGGGGACGGACGCGCTGGGCCGTGACGTCCTGGCTCTCGCCCTGAGCGGCGGCCGCACCGTGGTGGCCGTGTCCGCCGGTGCGCTGTGCGGGGCCTACCTGCTCGCCGTGCCGGTCGGCCTGCTCGCCGCTGGAGCGCGTCGCCGCGTCACCGACGAGGCCCTCATGCGCGGCGTGGACGTCCTCCTCGCGCTCCCCGGCCTCCTGCTGCTGATGACGCTGGCCGCGGCGGGGCACGGGGACGTGCCGACCCTGATCGCATCCGTGGCCGTGCTTCAGCTTCCGGCCGCCGCACGCCTCGTGCGCTCCGCCGCCCTGGCACCCGGATGCCGTACGGCGATGGAGGCGCTGCGGCTCCAGGGCGCCCCGTGGTGGATGCGGGAGCGCTATGTCCTGCGCTGCGTGGCGGGACCGGTGGCGACCGACGCGGGCAGCAGGTTCGTCCTCGTGCTCGGCCTGCTGGCCTCGGCGAACTTCCTCGGCCTGGGGCTGCCCGCCGACTCCGCCGACTGGGCCGTCCTGGTGGAACGCAACACGGACGCCCTGTTCCTCCAGCCCGCCGCCGTGCTGGCCCCGGCCGTCCTGCTGACGACGCTGTGCGTGGGTGTCAACCTCGGCCTCGACCGGCTGCTCGGCCGCGGCCGGGCCCGGAACGCCCCCGCGACGACCTCAGCCGCGTCCGTCGCGAACACCGCTTCCCCGGCCCCGGGAGGGCCGTTCCTTTCGGACACCCTGCTCACCTGCCGGGACCTGACCGTGCGCACGGACACCGACGTGGAGCTGATCAGCGAGGTGGACCTGATGCTGCGTCCCGGACAGGTGCTGGCCGTCGTCGGTCCCTCGGGCAGCGGCAAGACCACCCTCGGGCTGGCCGCGCTCGGACTCGCGGAACCGGGTCTCTCCGTGGGCGGAGCGGTGCTCTGGGCAGGCCGGGACCTCCTGGCGCTGTCGGAACGCGAGCGCCGCGCACTCCGGGCAGGGAAGGCCGCCCACCTCCCGCAGGACCCGGCCACCGTACTGGATCCCGTCCGCACGGTCGGGGCGACTCTCAAGGAGGTGGCCCGCGCCGCCCTGGGTCGTCGTGCCCCGCGTGCCGACATCGAGCGGGCAGTCGCGGCAGCGCTCGAAGCGGCCGGTCTGGACGACGCCCGCGCGCTGCTGCACCGCCGTCCCCACCAGCTGTCGGGCGGACAGCAGCAGCGCATGGCCCTGGCAACCGCCCTGGTGGCACGACCCCGCCTGCTCGTCCTCGACGAACCCACCAGCGCACTCGACATGCGCACGACCCAGCGCCTGTGCGAGCGGCTGCGCACACTCGCGCGAACCGGCACCGCGCTGCTGGTGATCACGCACGACCTGCGGTTCGCCGCCGAAATCGCGGACGACGTGCTCGTCATGGAAGCGGGCTGTGCCGTCTCCGCGCAGCTCTCCGACCTCGCCGTCGACGACCCCGCACTCCAGCACATCCCGCCGCAACGCGCCCGGCCCGGCCCCGCGCCCACGCAGACGCGGGTCGAGGCCCAGGCGACGGCGGTACGCCTGCCCGGGCGGCGGCGGGCCCTGCTGGAACCCGTGTCGCTCTCCTTCCCCGCGGGCAGCCGCTCGCTCCTGCTGGGTCCGTCAGGCTCGGGGAAGACGACGCTGGCCCGCGCCCTGACCGGACTCGTGCCCGCCCAGGGCGCCGTCCTGCACGCGGGACGTACGCTCCCGGCGCGGCTGGCCGACCGTGGGCGGGACGAACTGCGGGCCGTGCAGTACGTGCACCAGGACAGCCGTGCCTCCTTCGACGTCCATCGCGCCGTGCTCCCGCAGATCGCCGAGACGGCACACCGGCTGCGCGGCCTGCCCCGCGCAGAAGCCGTGCACGAAGCCCTCACCCTGGGGAACACCCTGGGGCTCCCGGAGACCACGCTGCAGCGCAGGCCGGCTGCCCTGTCCGGCGGCCAGCTGCAACGGGCCGCCCTGATCCGCGCGCTGGGCGCGCGACCGGACCTCCTCATCACGGACGAGGCCACGGCCGCTCTGGACGCCGCCGCCGCGCGCCGGGTCCTGAAGCTGCTGGCGGACGTGGCCGAGCGGGACGGCACCGCCGTGTTGTTCATCAGCCACGACCGCGGGCCGGCTCGCGCCTGGGCCGATCGCGTGGTCGTCGTCGAGGACGGATGTCTGTACTCGGCAGCGGATCCGGCAGCGTGGTGACGTACGTCACGAGGTGAGTGGGGAACGGGAGCGGCCGCGTATCCGACTACTGAGCAGACGCCGGGTGCTCCCTGTCCGGAGCGCAGGGTGGGGGAGCGGCGGGTTCGACCCGATCAGGAGAGACAGTGAGTCAAGCCCCCGAAGGTGACAACACCTTCCCGTCCTCCGCCGAAGACCGCAGGCGGCGCGGATTTGCGCCGCCCGCCCTGTTCGGCTTCGTCCTACTGCTGGCGTTGATGTTCGGCGCCGCGTACGCCGTCGGGCATGCCGTGGGGCCGGTCGCGCCCGGTATGCACGGGACCGGGAGCGGCAGCGGGACAGGCGGTCACGGCGGTGACTCCGGTGGCATGGGCGGGATGGACATGGATCACGGGAGTGGCGGCTGATGGGTGCCGGGACCATACCGTCCGTGACGGTCACCGACATCACGGTCGGTGGGATGACCTGTGCCGCGTGCGTGCGCCGGGTGGAGAAGAAGCTGGCCAAGCTGGACGGCGTCGCGGCGA
This sequence comes from Streptomyces sp. NPDC107517, assembly GCF_055582645.1. Taxonomy (NCBI): domain Bacteria; kingdom Bacillati; phylum Actinomycetota; class Actinomycetes; order Kitasatosporales; family Streptomycetaceae; genus Streptomyces; species Streptomyces sp. NPDC107517. Next base: position 69,879 of record NZ_JBVJPM010000018.1, read on the forward strand.
GCGTGAATCTCGCGACGGGCAACGCCCGGGTGAGCCACCCTGCGGACGTCACGCCGCTGGAGCTGGTGGCCGCGGTGGAGCAGGCCGGGTACACGGCCCGTATCCCGGAGGCCGAGGCGGAGAAGAAACGCGACGACGAGGAGTCCGGCGCGGACCGGGCCGAACGGCAGCGGCTCGTGATCGTGGCCCTGCTGGCGGTGCCGGTGATCGCCTTGTCGATGGTGCCGTCGCTGCAGTTCCGCAACTGGCAGTGGCTGTGCTTCATGCTGGCCGCGCCGGTCGCGACGTGGGGTGCCTGGCCGTTCCACGTACGGGCGTTGCGCGGGGCGCGGCACGGTGCGGCGACGATGGACTCGCTGGTCTCGCTCGGCGTGGTCGCCTCCTTCGCCTGGTCGGTGTACGCACTGTTCTTGGGCGGGGCGGGGCAGCCGGGGATGCGGATGCCGTTCACCCTGGTGCCGTCCGCCTCCTACGGCGCCGCCCACCTGTATCTGGAGGCGGCGGTCGGTGTGCCGCTGTTCGTGCTGACCGGGCGGTTCCTGGAGGCGCGGGCACGGCGGGGCACGGGGGCCGCGCTGCGGTCACTGGCCCGTCTCGGTGTCAAGGACGTGGCGGTGCGCGAAGGGCGCGGCGAGCGGCTCGTGCCGATCGAGGAACTGACCGTCGGCGTCACCTTCCTCGTACGCCCTGGAGAGCGTGTCGCCACCGACGGCGTGGTGGTGGAAGGAAGGTCGGCGGTCGACCGGTCTCTGGTCACCGGCGAGAGCGAGCCGGTGGAGGCCGGGCCCGGGGATCCGGTGGTCGGGGGCGCGGTCAACGCGGGTGGAATGCTCCTCGTGCGGGCCACCTCGGTCGGTGCGGACACCCAACTGGCGCGTATCGCCCGGTTGGTGACCGAGGCACAGGCCGGCAAGGCGCGCGCCCAGCGGCTCGCGGACTCGGTGGCCGGGGTGTTCGTGCCGGTGATCCTCGCCCTCGCGGCGACGACGCTGGGCTTCTGGCTCGGGGCGGGCGCCGAGGCGCAGGCGGCGGTCACCGCGTGCGTGGCGGTGTTGGTGGTGGCGTGTCCGTGCGCGCTGGGGCTCGCCACGCCCACGGCGCTGATGGCCGCGACCGGCCGGGGCGCGCAGTTGGGCGTACTGGTGACCGGGCCGCAGGCGCTGGAGGGCTTGCAGCACATCGACACCGTGGTCCTGGACAAGACCGGCACGCTCACCTCGGGGCACATGAGTGTCGCCCGGGTCACCGTCATCCCCGACGGCATGACGGGGGATGAGGTGCTGCGCCTCGCCGCGGCGGTCGAGGACGCGTCCGAGCATCCGCTGGGACGGGCGATCACCGTTCACGCGGTGCGCGCGCTCGCTGACGAAGTGCTGCCTGCTGTACGGGATTTCGAGGCAGTGCCCGGCTTCGGAGTGCGCGGCCGCGTCGAGGAGCGCTTCGTCGAGGTGTGCACCGTCACCGACGACCTTCCCGAAGCGCTCACCGGCGCGCTGCGCTCCGCCGAGGAGTCCGCGCACACCGCGGTACAGGTACGCGTCGACGGTGACACCGTGGCGCTGATGGCCGTGGGGGATGTGGTGCGTCCGGGCAGCTACCGCGCCGTGGACCGGTTGCGTCGCCTGGGCGTGCGCCCGGTCCTGGCCACCGGCGACCGCGAGGCTCCGGCCCGTGCGGTGGCCGCGCAGCTGTCCATCGAGACCGTCCATGCCGCCTGTTCACCCGAGAGCAAGGCGGAACTGGTCGCCGCCCTCAGGGCTGAGGGGCGCCAGGTGGCCGTCGTGGGCGACGGCGTGAACGACGCGGCAGCGCTCGCTTCGGCGGATCTGGGAATCGCTATGGGGGCGGGCACGGACGTGGCGATCGGAGCCGCCGACGTGACGCTGGTGCGCGGCGACATCGAGGCGCTGGCCGACGCGGTCCGCCTGTCGCGCACGACGCTCGCCACCATTCGCACCAACCTGGTCTGGGCGTTCGGCTACAACGTCGTGACCGTGCCGCTGGCCATGGTCGGCCTGCTCAATCCGATGCTCGCCGCCGCGGCGATGTCGGTCAGCTCGGTGCTCGTGGTCGCCAACAGTCTGCGGCTGCGCACCTGGCAGCCGGCTCCGACCGCCGTCCGGAAGTCGAACAAGCCCCGGCGACGGGCAGGGAGTGACTGGTGACCATACCCGGACCGCGGACCGCGTCGTCGGCGACGAGCCGCCTCAAGGCGTCGGCGCTCGCCGCCGCCGCACCCGTTGCGGCCTGCCTGGCCGCGCTCGGCGGGCTGACCGCCTGGACCTCGCTCGGCCACGCCGGGACGCCTCCCGACCTCACGGTGACCCGGGCACGCGTCTTCCAGCCGACCGGAGGCACTCCGGACACGGCCGCGTTCTTCCGCGTCACGAACGAGGGCGGCGCCGCGGACGAACTCATCGAGGTGACGTCGCCGTCGGTGCCCGGCAGCATCGCGCTGAGCCGGCACCGGATGACACCGCAGGGCGCGGCCTACCGCGACACGGCCGACCGGCTGTCGGTGCCGGCCCACGGCGTGCTGGACATGTCCCCGACGTCGAGCGACGTGACCGTGCCCGCCGACCGGAACTGGCGGGTGGGCGACCGGATCTGGTTCGAGCTGCGCTTCGAGCACAGCGGCACCCTGCGGGTCCGTGCGGAGGTGGCGCGGCCCGGTTTCCCGGACTGACCAACCCCGGGGTCGCGCAGCGCGAACCAGCGATACGAGAAGGGTTTCAATTCCAGGTAGTAGCGCAATTAGAGCGCTCGTTCCCGCCTCGGGAAATCTGAATCTTCATGGGTGCCACGGGGGCGCGGGGCTTTCGGAGCACCCCTTTCTGTGCCAGCATCTCCTCTGCGGAGCGCGATGGAATTCGCCTTCCCGAGCGCGCTTCGCACTCCTGTCGGCTGCAGTGATCGCCATATCCCGTCCCGGTGCGGGGAGCAGTCGACAGGTTTTTTGTGTCTCTGACCCGGGAACCTTTCGGCGGTGTTTCCCGACTACTGCTTCGGGGTGATCGAGCGGCCCCTTTCGTCCGTAGACCGAGGAGCGCACATGCCCATCCGCAGACCCCTGGCAGCCGTCGTGGCCGCCCTGGCCCTGAGTTTCGCGGCCACCGCCTGCGGCGGCACGCGAAGCGACGACGGACCGGGTGAGAAGGCGGACACCGCAGCACGCTCCGGCTACCCCGCGACGATCGAGAACTGCGGGACGACCCAGGTCTTCGACAAGGCGCCCAGCCGCGTCGTCGTGATGAACGGCGCGTCCGTCGCCGAGGTCTCGACGCTGCTGGCGCTCGGTCTCGGCGACAAGATCGTCGCGAACCAGCAGTCGTACGGTATGTCCGAGGTGCCGGGCCGCGCAGCGGCGATCAAGAAGCTGCCGACCGGTGGGGTGAAGCTGAACGAAGCCTTCGACATTCCCCGGGAGTCGATGATCGGGCTGCGCCCCGACCTCGTTCTCTCGACGACCTCGTACGGTTTCGACGCGAAGAACGGATTCGCCACCCGCGACGAATTGAAGAACGTCGGCGCGCGCACCTACATTTCCCCGCAGGGCTGCCACGACGAGAACTCGAAGCTCACCACAGAGGACAGCTACCGCCTGTTGCGCGACATGGGCCGGATCTTCCACGTGCCGGACCGTGCGGAGAAAATCATCGCGGCTTCGCGCAAGCACATCGCCGACCTTTCCTCGAAAGTGAAGGGGAAGAAGAAGCCGAAGGTGATGATGCTGTTCACGAACATGTCGATGGGCGGCAACGACTTCAGCTCCGTGGTCGCCAAGGGCATTTACAACGACATCCTCGACAAGGCGGGAGCCACCAACGTCTTCGAGAACGCGTCGAAGACGTCGTTCGCCGACCTGAGCAAGGAGAAGGTCGCGGCCACGGATGTCGACGCGCTCGTCGTCATCGCCTACCAGGACCCGAATCCCGCGGCCTACGCCGAGAAGCTGTTCAAGGAGTTCCCCCAGTGGCCGGCCGCGAAGAACCACCTGTACGTGACGCTGTCCGACTCGATCTACCTGAGCCCCGACAACGACCTGGCCGTGGAACGCCTCGCGAAGAAGCTCCACCCCGACGCGTTCTGAGCCCGGCGCCGGGCCGCCGCCGCGCGGGTCTCGCCTTCGCTGTCCTGCCCGTCGCCCTGGTCGCCGTCCTGCTCGTGGCCGTCAGTGTCGGCGCGGTCAGTGTCCCGCTGCATGACGTGTGGCAGATCGTCTGGCACCACGTCACCGGCCGCGGCCCGGCGTTCGGCGACATCGCGACCGACCAGATCGTATGGACGTTCCGCACGCCGCGCGTCGTCCTCGCCGCGCTTGCCGGAGCGGGGCTCGCCCTGTCCGGCGGGGTGCTGCAGACCGTGGTCGCCAATCCGCTCGCCGATCCGATCGTGCTCGGCTTCTCCTACGGCGCCACGCTCGGCGCCGTCCTCGTCATCACCCTGGGCGGCGGAGCGGCCCTGTTCGGCCTCGGCGTCTCCGCCGCCGCCTTCGTGGGGGCAGTGATCGCGGGAGCATCGGTGTTCTGGCTCGGGCGGCGCAGCGGCCGGATGGCGCCAACCCGGCTGATCCTGGCCGGAGTCGCGGTCGGCTACGTCTTTCTGTCGGCCACCAGCTACGTCCAGCTCCAGGCGTCGCCCACTGAGCTGCGTACGGTGATGTTCTGGATGCTCGGCAGCGTTGCCGGTGCACAGTGGCACCAACTGCCCGCCGTCACCGCGGTCGTCGTCGGCTGCACCGTGCTGCTGACGCTTTTCGGGCGGCGGCTCAACGTGCTGCTCGCCGGCGACGAGACCGCCACCTCCCTGGGCACCGACGTCAACCGCCTCCGCACGGTTCTGCTGCTGCTCAGCGCGCTGCTCACCGGATCGGTCATCGCGGTGGCGGGCAGCATCGGCTTTGTCGGCCTGATGATCCCTCACCTGGTAAGGCTGACGGTCGGCGCCGACCACCGCAGACTCCTGCCGCTGTCCGCCCTGCTCGGCGCGGTCTACCTGGTCCTGGTCGACCTGCTGTCCCGAACGCTGAACCGCCCCAACGAACTCCCCCTGGGCATCCTCACCGCTCTCCTCGGCGCCCCGTTCTTCCTCTGGCTGCTGCGCCGCAACAAGGGTCTGGACTGAACTCACGATGCGACTCACCGTCGACCGCCTCCACGTCCACCTGGACCGGCACCCGATCCTCCACGGGGTGGACATCGACGCCCGCCCCGGCGACCTCGTGGGCCTGGTGGGACCCAACGGCAGCGGCAAGTCGACGCTCCTGCGCGCCGTCTACCGGTCCCTGCGACCCGTCCGTGGTGTGGTGCGGGTGGGCGGCCACGACATCTGGGAGTTGAGCCCCCGGGCCGCCGCCCTGCGGACCGCCGCCGTCCTCCAGGACGGCACCGGCGGAGCAGGCGGGCTGACGGTCACGGAGACGATCGCCCTGGGGCGCGCCCCGCACCACGGACTGCTGGGGCGTGACGGCCCTCAGGACGAACACGCCGTCCAGGACGCCCTCGACGGCTGCGCCGTGCGACACCTGGCCCACCGCGACTACGCCTCGTTGTCCGGCGGCGAACGCCAACGCGTGCTGCTGGCACGCGCCCTGGCTCAGCACCCGAGGCTGCTGGTCCTGGACGAACTGACCAACCACCTCGACATCCGAGCCCGGTTCGAGCTCCTGGATCTGATCCGCTCCACCGGGATCACGACCCTCGCCGTCCTGCACGACCTCGATCTCGCGGCCCGCTTCTGCGACCACCTCATCGTCCTCGACGAAGGCGCGGTAGCGGTCAGCGGGCCGGTCCTCGACGTCCTCACACCGGCTGTTCTCGCCAAGGTGTTCGGCGTCAGCGCCACGGCGCGGCGCGACGCCGACGGAGTCATCAGGATCACCTACGCCGCCGAACCGCTGGCCACGGCACCGTCGCCCCCGCGCTGAACGCGCTCACCGGCGCAGTTCCGTGACCAGTTCCTCACACGCCTCGGCGGCCTGCCCGGCGGCCTGCGAGCACAGGCGGCAGTGTTCGCGGTGTGCCGCGTGGCGCCCGCACCGCTCCTGCGCGTCCCGGCAGACGATGAAGCAGGCCGCGAGCTGCGCCGAGATCAGCGGGCGCTGGGCGCGTCCCCGCGCACCAGCAGCCGGGACGCGGTGGCCGTGACGTCCGCGCAGTCGAGATTCTGCGTGATCGCCTCGCGCAGCGAGTCCGCGTCCTTGTCGGCGAGCATGCCCGCCGCGCAGGCGCTGCTGGACTGTGCGCTGACGTCCAGCGCGGTCACAGGCGGGAGAGGAGTTCGCTGTCGACAGACAGACGGCCGCCGACGCTTTCGATGAGCTTCAGCGTGTTCGGCATGGCAACCCCCGCAGGTGGGAATGGCAGGTGTTGTCAGTGCCGAGACTACCCGAAAAGTCGTTAAATCCCCTATGTCGTAAGACGTTTACCTTTGAGGGAGGTGTCGGCGATCGAGGGCCCTGCCATGAAGACGAGCGCACCTTCGAGTCCGACGACATGGCCGGGGGAGAGTCCCACCGTCGGGGCCGGTGTCGCTCGTTGCCCGATGGCGCGAGCGCGCTTTCGCCTGGTCCCTTCCGTTGACCACGACGCTGCTGCTGGCCGCCGCGTGCGGCTGGCTCGGATCCCGGATCGACACCGTCACCGGCGCCTGGGCAGGTGCTCTCGCGGGACTCCTCGCCAGCCTGGAGCTGCACCTGTTCGTGCACCGGACGCTGTCCCGCGCACGCGCCGGTTCGTGGCACCGCACGCCCGGTCGGCGAAAGGGCTGAGCGGGACCCGCGCCCCTCACCGCCCTCAGGCGTCAGCCGTGGCGGCCGCTTCGTAGCCCGCCTCCTCGATCGCTGAGCGCAGCAGCGTGTCGTCCAGGTCCGTCCCGGTCACCCGTACCGTGTCACTCGCGAGGTCGACGGTCACCTCGGTGACGCCAGGAACGGCGGTCACCTGCTCCGTGACCGCGGCGGCGCAGTGCCCGCAGGTCATGCCGGTGACGCGGTAGTCGATTCGATGCATGGCGCAACTCCTGGAAACAAGAAGACGTGTGTGCGTCTTCGGATACGTGCGTGAGTGGACCGGCGTTCAGCCGACCCCCTTCTCCACGAGTCGGGCGGCTCCGGGCTCCGGTTCCCTCGTGTCACGAGAGTCACTCAGCGGGGTGAAGCCGCTGCGTTCGCCGACATTCCGGCCGCTCCTCCCGTCCCGGGCGTCCTCCTGCGGCCGGGCCTGCCCGGGTGAAAAAGCGGGCCCGTGCCGGGAACTGGTGCGGGCGCCTTCACGACTCCTCTCACGAGCCGACGAAAGGTGCGAGAGGGCGTGTGGGACGCGATGGACATCCGGATGCGGGGCGTCGCCTGCCGGCATGGCCGGGTCGAGGCGGTGGCCGGCGTGGACCTGGCCGTCGCGGCGGGCGAGCGGGTAGCTCTGACCGGCACCAACGGATCCGGTAAGACAACGCTGATCCGCGCGGTCCTCGGACTGCACCGCGGTCATGACGGTGAGATCCGCGTCGGAGGACGGCAGGCCAGGACCTCCGCGGACTGGGCGTGGCGGCGGCGCGCCTGCGCCTGGGTTCCGCAGAAGCCGGCGACCGGCCGGTTCCCCCTGCTGGCAAGCGAGTTGCTGCACTCCAGCGGTTCACCCGAGGCGGCGACGGAGGCCGCCGGCCGCTTGGGCGTGGCGGACCTGGCCGGGCGCCCGTTGCACACTCTCTCCGGAGGGCAGCTGCAACGCATGTACCTGGCCCGAGCGGTCGGCGCGGTGGCGGCGGGCGCGGGGGTGCTTCTCGCCGACGAGCCCACCGCAGCGCTCGACTTCGCGGGACAGGAGGAGGCGGCCGGGGTGCTGCTGGCCCTGCCCGTCACCGTCGTCGTCGTCACCCACGACCGTGCGCTGGCCGACCGGTGCGACCGGGTGCTCGAAATGGCGGCCGGCCGGTTGCGGGAGGTCCGGTGACGGGCCTGGCCACGGCCGACCTTGGGCCGCTTCTGGAGCTCGTGCCGGTGCGGCGGGCCGGGTTCGCGCTGCTGCTGGCCGCTATCGGATTGCCGGTGATCGGTGTGGTGATCGTCGGCCTGGACATCATGCCGGTGCGGTTCGCGATGATGCACGTGGCGCTGCTCGGCATCGCGGTCGGGCTGCTCACCGGCCTGGACCCGATATTCTGCGCGCTGGTGGTCTGCGGGCTCGCCGGCGCGGGCGTGGCGCCTCTGGCCCGCTCACCCGACGGGCTGTCGGGCGCCATGGGGCTGCTGATGAGTCTGGCGATCGCCGCGGCGCTGCTCGTCCTGTCCGTCTCCGGGGTCAACGCGCAAGGAGCGTTCGCGCTGTTGTGGGGGTCGATCCTGTCGGTCGGCGCCGCCGACCTGTGGCTTCTGGGCGCGCTGGCCGTCGTCGTACCGGTGCTCTTCCGGTGGCGCAGGCGCGATCTGGCGCTCCTGCTGCACGACCGGGAACTGGCCCTGGTCTCCGGAGTGCGGGTCGACCTCCTCACCGTCGTGCTGCTGGTCCTGGTCGCCGTGTCCGTCGCCGCCGCCATCCAGCTGACCGGGGCCCTGCTGGTGGACGCGCTGACCTTGTTGCCGGCCCTCGCGGCCCGGCGCCTCGGCACGTCCCTGACGTTCATCACGCTCTGGGCCGTCGGGATCGGGGTGGTCGTCAACCTCACCGGCTTTCTCGTCGCCCTGAAACTGGACTGGCCCCCTGGCCCCGTCCTCGTCCTGACGGCAGGCGCCGTGGTGCTGGCCGTCCACCTCATACCCGAACGGAGAATCCGCTCATGGCGCGCAACCGCGTCCGTGTCCACCCCGTCCCTGCCGTCCTCGCACTGAGTCTGACGACCGCGCTGGCGTTCACGCTCACCGGCTGCGGTGACGACTCGTCCGACAACGACGGAACGGGAGCCAAGGAGACAGGCGGCTCGTCCGACGCTCCCGTCGTCGTGGCGACCACCACCTGGGAGGCCGGCTTCGCGAAGGCCGCCGGTGCCCAGGACGTGAAGGTGATCGTCCCCGCCTCCGCTCAGCACGCCCCCGACTACGACCCCAAGCCGTCGGACCTTGCCGCCGTCGCCGAGGCGGACTTCGTGCTCTACGCGCCGTTCGAGCCGTACGCCGAGCAGATCAGGCAGGCCGTCGGCTCCGACGCCGAGCTCGTCGAGGTGGGACTGGACAACGACGCGAGCAAGGTGCCCGACGAGGTGACGCGGCTCGGAAAGATGTTCGGCACGCAGGAAGCGGCCAAGAAGTGGAACTCCACGTTCACCAGCCGGTATGCCACCCTGGGTGAGGACCTCCGCAAGGCGTGGCCGGACGGCAAGGCCCCGACCGCGGTCGCCCAGGTGTATTCCACCTGGGCGGCGAAGATGGCGGGCGCCCGCGTGGTCGGCACGTACGGACCGCAGGCCCCGACGGCCAAGCAGGTGGCCCAACTGGGTGCGAGGAAGCCCGACTTCGTCCTGGACAACGTGCACATGACGACCGGTGACGTACTGCCGGACTCCGTCACCGAGCAGGTAGAGGTCGTCAACTATCCCGGCAAGGACCTGGATCTGCTCGCCGTCTACGAGAACGCGGCGAGCACGATCGAGAAGGCCATGAAGTCCTGACCCGACCCGTCACCGCACCGGTCAAGGAGGCGGCTCCATGTCATTGCGCGTTCAGATCCTCGTGTACGACGGAGTGGAGGAACAGGACTTCATCGGACCGCGTGACGTGTTCGGGCACGCCGAACTGGCCGGCGCCGACGTCCGGACGATGCTCGTGCGCCCGTCGGGGTCCCCCGAGCAGATCAGCGGCCTGTTCGGCACGAGATTCGTCGTTCCGACCGTCTGGGATCCCACGGCGGCAGGCCTCTTGGTCGTCCCGGGCGGCGCCGAACATCTCATCGACGACGTCGGTGTCCGGCAGGACCTGGTGCGGGCACACCGCGCGGGCGTGGTCCTGGCTGGTGTCTGTACGGGCGTCATGGTCCTGTCCGCCGCAGGGCTGACGGACGGCAGGCCGTGCACCACGCACCAGCACGCCAAGGCCGAACTCGTTGCGCAGGGAGGCGAGCTGATCGACGCGCGAGTCGTGGACGACGGTGACCTCGTGACGGCGGGAGGTGTCACCAGTGGCATCGATCTGGCGCTGTGGATGCTGACTCGCGAGTGCGGCCCTGGCGTCGCCCTGGCGGTGGAGTCCGTCATGGAGCACGAACGGCGCGGCGTCGCGTGGTACCGCTCCTGACCTTCGGGTGGGCGCCGGTCTCGCGGAGCGCGCCGACACCCACCCGGCGGTTGGTCAGCCCGATCGCGTGACGGTCGCGGCTGCGGCCTCCGCCGCCTCCAACTGCCGTACGAGAGAGGCTCGGGCGCGCCCCACGCGAGAGCGGATCGTCCCGACGGGGCAGCCGCTGAGTGCGGCGGCGTCCGCGTACGGCAGACCGAGGACCTGTGTCAGGAGGAACGCCTCCCTGCGCTCGTCCGGGAGCGTGTCGAGCAGGGCCGACAGGGCCACGCCGTCGTCGAAGCCGGGAACGCAGCGTTGCTGAGCGCGCTCCGCCGCGCTCTGCCAGTCCTCTGACGGCGACAGCCGCGGCCGGGCGGCGGCGTGACGGAAGCTGTCGATGACGGAGCGACGGGCGATCGACAGGATCCAGGTCCTGGCAGAAGAACGGCCTTCGAACCGGTGCAGACTGCGCAGGGCGCGCAGAAAGGTGTCCTGGGCGAGGTCGTCGACGAGGTGGGGGTCGGCGCACAGGCGTCCCACATAGCGCAGGACGTCCTGGTGGAGTGCTCGGACGAAGAGATCGGCGGCGTGCGCGTCGCCGTCACGGGCGGCGAGGGCGAGTGCGGTCGCCTCGTCAGGCGGGTTGAGCAGGGCAGGAGTGGTCACCTGGTGTCCCTCTCGGGGCGAGGCACCGGATGCCGCGACGCCTCTGTGCGGGCGGCAGTGGCCCTCCGAACTGGAAGGGCCGCATGTCCGGTCCCGACGGCGTGCGTCGTGGCTCCGGTGTGTGAGGGGCCGGCCGCGTCCGGAAGGACGTGGCCGGTGCCCGTCCGCCGGGTGGCGTCGGGGTGCCGGCTGTCGTCAGACGACAGCGGGACGTGCCGGCGGTCCCCTTGAAGTGATGGTCCGGGAGAGGAGGAGCGCGCGCGGTGCCCGGTCCGAGGCCGGCCGAGGGGCGGGACACACCGTGTCCGGTACCGGCACGACGACGCATCGGGGCAGCCGCAGTGGTGCGGTCAGCCACCCCTGTACGGCGCGCAGGGCTTCGAACGCCACGCGCTCGCCCCGGGCCAGCCACAGACCGCAGACCACCGCGGCGATCAGGTGCGCGGTCAGCATGCCGGCCGAGGCCGTGACGCTCATGCCGGTCTGGGACGCGCTCATGCCAGGCATGCCCTCCATGCCGCCGTGCAGGGGAGACATGGCGGGCATCGGCATGCTGTGTGCGGACGCACCGGAGACATGGCCGTCCGCGGGCGTGGGTGAGGCGCTGCACAGCAGGTACGAGGTCCATCTGCGCAGCAGCGTCGGGCCGGTCGCCGGATCGGCGAGGGCCTGCGCCAGGCACAGGAAGCCGTGCAGGGCGACCTGTAAGCCGACACAACCCGCGAGGACGGCCCGGGGCCGGCGCTCGACGGCCGCGAGCATCCAGCCCACACCCACGGCAGCCGCGAGCGAGCACGGCAGCGCCCACCGAGGAATCGCGGTGTCCGACATGACCACGTGCCCCACGGCAGCGAGTACCGTGCAGACGGCCGCGAACATCCCGGCCCGAACCGTGCGCGCACACCGTCCAGCAGTCATGGCGGGTACATCGTCCCATCCCGAGGCTTCCGCCACGGGGGAACACCGAAATCACTGCGTCCTCATCCGGTGACCGGGGCGGACCGGGAGCATCGGTCACCGATGCGGTCCGCCCCGGTGTGCGAGCGACCCTGCCGGCCCGGCGTCAGACCGTACGCACCGACGTGCCCGAGGCTTCGATGGCGCACCGTTCGCGCAGCAGCGCGCGGTCCGGCTTGCCGGCCGGGGTGAGGGGCAACGCGTCGAGAAGAAGCAGGCGTTCGGGATGCTTGCGCCGCTCAAGCCCGCGCGCATCCAGGTGAGCGCTCAGTCCGGCCGTGTCGGGAGCCTCGCCCCTGGGCACGACGCAGGCGGCCAGGCGTTCGCCGAGCACCGGATCGGGCACGCCGACGCACACCACGTCGCGGACCCCAGGATGAGTGGCGATCTCCAATTCGACCTCGGCGGGGCTGATGTTGGCGCCGCCGCGGATCACCACGTCCTTCAGGCGTCCGACCACGCGCAGATTGCCGTCGGTGTCGATGAGTCCAAGATCGCCGGTGCGCACCCAGCCGTCCGCGGTGCGGTACCGGGCGTTGAGTTCGGGCGCCGCGACGTAGCACAGCGGCGTCATGGGGCCGCGCGCGACGATCTCGCCGACCGTGTGACGTGGCGCCTCCCGCAGATCGGGCGTGCCGGGCACCGCGATGCGTATGTCGGCGACGCGGGGGTCCGGACGCCCGGCGAGGACGCCTGGACCCGCGCCCTGAGCGGACGCGTCGGCTAGCGTGGTGTGGCAGTTGACGCCGTCGGCCGAACCGTAGAGGTTCACCACGGGGCAGCCGAACGCCCGGCGGGCCTCGGTCGCCGTCGCGTCGTCGAGCACGGAACCACCGACGATGATCGCCGTCGGCCTGGCGATGATCGTCCGGCCGGTCTCCGCCAGGCGGTCGAGCATCATCCGGACCATGGTCGGCACTCCGAGGACGTGGGTGGGGGCGTACGTCTCCAGGGCGTCCAGGGCGGCCTGCGGGGTGAAGTGGTCGAGAAGGACGAGCGTACCGCCGTGCCGGGCGAGGGTGACGGCGGTGCCGTTGCTGCCGAACGCGGAGGCCAGCGGGACCAGGAAGAGGCAGCGGGGCGGCTGTCCTTCGGTCATGAGCGAGCCGAGGAAGTTGCCGCGCCCGCCCGCGAGCGCGTTGTGTGAGTAGGCGACCATCTTCGGCTCCGCCTCCGAGCCGGAGGAGACGAGGATGCGGGCGCCGCCGTCGGGGTCGGGGCGTGCCGGGGCGAAGTCCGCCGGGTCCGAACGCAGCAGCGTCCGGAGCGTGACACAGTCGTCGGGCACCGGCCCGGGTCCGGCCGCGACGACCGTACGCAGGTGGGGGAGTTCACCGCGCAGGGCCGTCAGGTCGGCTGCGTGGCGCTGTCCGCGGTGCTCGGTCGCTGCGATGACGGCGGCCGCCTCGGATCTGCCCAGCAGCGACGCGGCCTCCCGCCGCCCGCGTCCGACCGGGAAGGGGAGGGCGACCGCTCCCGTGGCCGCGAGTGCGAGATCGGCGAGCACGGCGTCACGCCCGTTGGGCAGCTGCACGCCGACGATGTCGCCAGGGCGTATCCCGAGCCGGGTGAGCCCGGCGGCCAGACATCGCACCTTGCGGTCCAGCGCGGTATAGCAGAGCTTGCCCTTGGCGTCGAGTACGGCCGTGCGGTGCGGATCGGCGATCCGGTGCGCGCGGTACAGGCTGTAGAGGTCCAGGTCCGGGCAGGTGCCGTCGGCGGTCCAGGAGCGGCGCAGCCGGGCAGGCAGGAGGTCGGGCAGGTCGACGGTCACAGGAAGCTCCAGGGGGAGGGGACGCTCAGGGCGCCGTGCGCGTCGCGGATGAGAGGACCGGAGGAGGCCGGGCGTGTCAGGTCGGTGGTGACCGGTACCGCGTCCAGCCGACGTCGCGCCAGGAAGTCCAGGGCCTCGGCCGTCGTCATGGCGCTGGTGTCGAGGGGAGCCGCGGCGACATCGGCGAGGGCCACCCATCCGTCCAGCGTGCGCAAGGGCTCACGGAATCCCGCCGGTGGGCGCGGGTCGAGCCCGCTCGCGGCCCGTGTCCTGGCTGCGGCGGTGAGCACGTCGGCCGCCGACAGCAGCGAGGAGTCGACCCGGGCGCCGTGTCCCGTGCGCTCGCGAAGGAGGAGGGCGGCCAGGACCGCCTCCGCGCCGAGCAGCCCGCCGAGGACATCGAGCACGGTCATCAGGGACGGAGCGGCCGGCTGGTCGGCGGGACGGACGGCCTCGCCGACACCGGTACGGGCCTGCACCATGAAGTCCGTTCCCATCGGGGCCCCGGGCAGCCTGCCGGCCCAACCGCTCGTGTACGCGTACACGAGGGACGGGTGCGCCGCGCACAGGTCGCCGTGGTCCAGGCCGAGCTGCGCCGCCTTGCCGGGCGCCCAGTTGTGCAGGAACACGTCGGCCTCGGCGACCATCTCCTTCAAGCGGGCGCGGTCGCCTGGAGACTTGATGTCGACCTCCACGGCCTCCTTACCCCGGTTGAGGGCCAGCCAGCGGGCCGAGATACCCGAGCTGGTGGGCGGCATGCCGCGCAGCGGGTCCCCGCCAGGCGGTTCGACGCGGATCACGCGGGCGCCCAACCGCTGCAGCAGGTGCGCCGCGAGAGGCGCCTGAACGCGACGACCCGCCTCCAGGACCGTCAGTCCGGACAGCGGGAGACCTTCGGCCGCATCGCGTGCGCGCCGTGCCTCCGGCCCCGGCGCAGGGTGAGCCGAGATCGTCCACGGGGGAGCACCGTCGTGCTCCCGGCACCGGTCGGCCACGGACCACAGGGGACACAGGTCGGCGCCCGATGCCTGCGCGGCTGTCCGGATGCGCTCCCAGGAGGCGGTGTGCGCGGCGACGTGCAGGGACAGCGGGAGAGGAGCGCAGGCGGTCGCGTACCGGAACTGGAAGGGCCGCCACCCTCGGCGCACGTCCGTGGCCGGCGCGCCCAGCGCGGTCCAGAAGGCCGACCACACCCCGGCGTCCAGGGTCTCGACCTCGAAGCGAGTGCCCTCGCGTGAGGTGAACGGCGGTCCGCCCGGACCCAGTTCCGCCGCCTCGCCCTCGTCGGCGCCCGCCGCCGCGATGTACTGACCGATCGTCAACAGCCCGGCCCGCTCCGCGCTCACCCCGACACGGGAGAAGCCGTCCATTCCGCGGGCCCGGCCCAGTAGTGCGGCCAGCAGGCCCTGCACCGTGAGGATTCCCGTCGTTGCGTCGAGGTAGTCGACGCCCAGTCCACGCGGGCTTGCGTCCCGGCGCCCGTGCACGTCCATCACGCCGGACACGGCCTGCGCGGTGGCCTCGTCGACTGCCTTCTCCCCCCAGGACGTGTGCCCGTGGACGGTGCCGTACGTGCTGCTGAGGCCGATCAGGTCGGCCTTCTCATCACCGTCGGCCGACTGTGCCGCGGCCCCGAGCAGGCGCAGATGGTCGGCGACCAGCGCGCGCCCCGGACCGGGCGATTCCGGGACGGTGAACCGCGCCGCGTCGAGCGGTGCGGCCGTTCTCTCGACGTCCGGTATCGCTGGAGTCGTCATGCTTCCCCTTTCCTGCCACGTTCCTGCCACGGGAACCCGGGCGCGTTCTGACCCGACCAGTCCCTCGGAAGAGAAGTCGGAAGCATGCCCGTGTGAGTTCCCCGTGGTCCCGGGCCACGACGTGGGACAGGGCTGCCGGGGAAGGATGCTGTGATGCCGCAAGAGCACGTGCATGAAGTCGAGTTGAAGGAACGGGTCGCGGACTTCGTGCGGACGTGGGTCGTACCGCGTGAGGCCGTGCTGGATGCCGGGGGACCTGCTGCGGCCGAGGTGTTGGGCGTGCTGCGCCGGCGTGCCGTGGGCGCGGGGCTGTGGGCGCTTCCCCTGCCCGCGGACCTCGGCGGTCAAGGGCTCGGGCTCGCCGCTTATGCGCCGATCGCCGAGGTCGAGGGCTTCAGCGACCACGGTCCGGCCGCACTCGGTTCCGCGTCCCTCCTCGATGTGCTGATGCTGCGACGGCACGCGGCGATCCGGGTGCGTGAGGCATACCTGAAGGGTCTGGTGGCGGGCGAGATACGGGCCAGTTACGCGATGTCGGAGCCCGATGTGCCGGGCACCGACCCGTTTCTCACCGCCACTCGGGCCGAGCGACTGCCCGACGGGTCGTGGCGCGTCAGTGGCCGGAAGTGGTTCATCAGCGGCGCTGCCGACGCCGATCTCCTCACCGTTCTCGCCCGGACCGACGGGGAGACGGGCGACCGTGGGGGCCTGTCGCTGCTGCTCGTGCCGGCCGGCACACGGGGCTTCCGCGTCGTGCGTTCCCTGCCCGTGTTCGGCGCGTCGGGGCAGGCCGAGATCGCCCTCGACGACGTGGTCGTGCCCGCCGACCACCTCGTCGGACGTCGCGGCGCCGCCCTGGACATCGCGGGTGAACGGCTCCAACTGGGTCGCACCCTGCGCTCCCTGCGGTGGCTCGGACAGGCGGGACGCGCATTCGAGCTGCTCCGCGCCCGGGCCGCCGGCCGCACCACGTCACGCGGTCCGCTCGCCGGACGCCAACTCGTCCAGCGCCATGTCTTCGAGGCGCTCCTCGCGCTGCGCATGACCAGGCCGGTCGTCTACGAGGCCGTCGCCCGGCTGGAATCGGGAGCCGACGCCCACGTCGAGGTCGGGCTCGCGAAGGTGGCTGCCGCCCGGACCCTGGAACAGGTCGCCGACGCGGCGATCCAGGTCCACGGCGCGGAGGGGCTCGGCCCGGACACGCCGCTCCCCGGCCTTTACCGGACCGGCCGGGCGGCCCGCGTCCTGGACGGCCCCGACGAACTGCACATCTCCTCGGTGGCCCGAAGAGTGCTCGGCCGCCTGTGACGGCATTCCCGCCTGTACGGCGGCACCCGTCAGGCGGCGTGCGGGTCGACCAGGCCCACCAGCGCCGCCAGGGCGAAGGCCAGGAAGTACGTGCCCCAGATCAACTCGTGGCGGGGTGCGGTGGGCGCGGCCAGGTCGTAACAGCCGTCGAGGAGGCGGCCGTCCTCCGTGAGGTGCGCGTTCACCAGCTCGCGCAGAAGGTCTACGGCCGTCCGCCGCTCTCCGGCCTTGAGGAGGGCGACGGAGGTGATCGCCGCAGCCGAGGTGTCGCGTGGTCCGTGTGGGTGCGCGTAGTGCGCGGGCGGCACGACGGCGGGCTCGCCGCGCAGCAGCGGCAGATACGGTGCCAGGCCGTCCGTGCCCAGGCGGTGCGCCCCGTCGGCCAGTGCCAGCAACAGCCACGCCCGCCCTCTGCTCCAGTCCGGCAAGGGCTCGTCCCGAGGCGTCCAACCGGCCCCGGGAATGTGCAGCCATGCCCAGCGCCCGCCACCGAGGCACAGGTCGAGGTGCCGTCTGAGATGAGACCGGCTCTCCTCGGCCGCGTCCGAAGCCAGGAGCGGTACGAGGCCGGGCACCCCGTCCGCGCGGGCCAGCGGGCCGGGGCCGCCGAAGGCCGATCCCCAGGGCACGAGGCCCAGCTCCGCGTCGAAGGCCGAGCGGCACGCACGCACGGCGTCCGCTCGCAGCCGGGCGGCCTGGAGCGTGTCACCGAGGGCTGTTCCGTACCAGAGGACGAGCCCGCGCGCGGCGGTGTCCGCGTCGACCCAGGGGGCGAGCCGGCGTGTCCAGAGGTCAGCCGCGGCGTGGTCGCCGGCGTCTTCGGTGCTCCGGGCCCGCAGCCAGAGCAGCCCGGTCCAGAAACCGCCCGTCCACGAGCCCCGGCGCGTTGTCGTCCAGTGACCGTCCCCCGGGTCGGCGTACAGGGGAAAGCCCTCGCCGACCTGCTCGCGCGTATGCGCCACCCGTGTCAGCACCGCGTCGAGAGCGGGCGCGGCCCAGGGCGGTCCCACCGGTCCGCGGTCGCCTTCCCGCCGGTTGTTCGGGGCGGTCACCGGGCGGACCCGCGGGCCGCGCCGACGAGCGCGACGGCGGAAGCCGCCGCGAACTCCGCCGTCACGAGGAGCCACCCCGAGCCGTAGTGCCCCGCCGAGGCGAGCACGCCGAACACCGGCGGACCGAGCGCGAAACCGGCGAAGAACCCAGCTGAGACGAAAGCCGAGTCCTGCCCCGCGCGTCCGGCGGCGGCACCGCTCATGACGACGAGCATGGACACGGCGTTCGCGGCGACGGCGCACAGGCCGACTGCCAAGGCGCCGGGCCACACGAGCCAGGAGACAGCACCCGACGCGTACAACAGAAGACCTGCCGCGACGGCTCCTGCGGCCAGCCATCCCGGGAGCGACACCGCGCGTCGCGGCGTCGCGGCGACCCGCGACCACCACACCCGGCCCAGGATGCCCGCGACGCCGAGGACCGCCACCAGGATGCCCGCGGTGGTCGGCGCGAACCCCAGCTCGTGCGCCCCGTACAGGGCGAAGTAGGTGTTGACCGAGGCGATGCCGCACCCCAGCAGCAAGGAGAAGAGGGCCAACCAGCGCGCCGTGCTCCCCGTCCTGCCGCCGCCGGGCCCGCGCGGAGCGGGGGCATCGGGTGGCAGGACGCGCACGGCCCAGCCGGCGGTCGCCACGGCCGTCAGCGCCGCGGTCCACACCGCCCAGCGCCAGCCGACGGATCCGGCCAGCGCGGACAGCGGCAGCCCGGCCGCGAAAGCACCCAGTTGCACCCCCGACTGCTTGAGGCCGGTCACCCCACCTCGCCGAGCGGCGGGAACCGCCGCCAAAATCGTCTTGTTCGTCGCGGGGTTCGCCAGGGCCTGGGGCAACCCGCCCAGAGCCACCGCGGCGAGCAGTACGACGGGGCCGGACGCGGCGCCGATCAGCCCCAGAGCCACCCCCGCAATGCCGAACAGGGCGATCAGGCATCGCCTGGGGCCGATGCGATCCGCCAGCCGTCCCCCTACCGGTGACAGCAGGGCCGCCGCGCCGAACCCGACCGTGGTGGTGAGCCCGAGCAGGGTGGGAGAGATGCCGAGGACGTCGACCAGCCGCGGTGCCAGGGCCCCCAGCAGGAACAGCTGGAGCATGGAGAAGGCCATCGCGCCGGTGAGCAACACCGTCAGCGCCGCCTGTCCGCCCTGGCCCGGCCGCTCGTCCCGGATGCCCATAGTGCCGTGTTCCACCGTCATCGAGCGCCTCTCTGGTGACCGCCACCGCCCCCGCCGACAGCGGGACTCCCTACAGGAGTCGCCCGTGCGCGGTGCGGAGTTCCGGGCAGGTACATGGCCAAACGAATGTTTTTCCCGACCCGGTTCAGCGTGCCGCGTACGCGGAGTGCCAAGATGTCGCCGTGTCTGTCAGCCGGGTGTCACGCGTTGCGCGCGCCGCGATGTTCGCGGCGGTGTGTGTCGTGCTCGCGGCTGTGGGCCACGTTCTGATGTCCGGTTCCCCGCTGCCCTGGCCCGTACTCGGCCTGGCACTGCTCGGGACGGCACTGGCGGGCTGGGCGTTCGCGGCCAGTGAGCGCCGTCGGCGCACGGTGGTCCTGCTGACGCTGGCGGTGCAGGCGTGTCTGCACGGCGCGTTCACCCTGGCCCAGTCGACCGCGGGTGCTGGGGCGGTTCCCGGTTCTGCTTCGGCGAGTCCCCAGCAGTGGGCTCGCTATCTGCTGTGCGGTGATCCGTCCCCCGAGGCGGCCGCTCGTGCCTACGACCTGGCGGTGCGTACCGGACTCACCGACGGCGCGTCGCCGATGCCCGCGGCGCACGAACACGGTGCGATGGCGCACGACATGGCGGGTATGGCCGGTTCATCGGCCATGACCGGCATGGCGGGAATGCATCACATGGGTGGCATGTCGGGTACGGCTTCGTGGGGGATGCTCGCTGCCCACGTGCTGGCCGCTCTCCTGTGCGGAGTGTGGCTGGCTCAGGGAGAGCGCGCGGTGTTCCGTGTCCTGCGGGCGGTGGCCGACGCGACGTTCGTCCCGCTGCGGCTGCTTCTTTGCGTTCTGCCGACCGTCGAGACCTCCTCACCGTCCCGTCGACCCGTTGCCGTCGTGCGACGTCTGCGCTCACGGCTGCTCGTCCACACTCTCACCACCAGAGGTCCCCCGGGAGCCCCTGCTGTCCTGTGACAGCCGGCGCCACGCGTCCGGCGGCTCAAGGCCGCCCCGACGTGCTCCCCGTGCTCGCGCCTGAGCGGCACGGTTTTTCTCCCGTTTTCCCGTGACGTGCTCGTGACGCTGTCCGGCTTCGCGTGCCGGCAGTCCGTCACGCCTGCGCTCAGCGGGATCCGAGAAGGGACCTCGGGCAATGACTCCTGCCCTGCCCACGGTGACCGACGACACGGTCACCGCCATCGCCCTCGCCGCTGCGCGCGGTGACGGCGACGCAAGTGAGCGCTTCGTGCGCGCACTTCAGTTGGACGTGCGCCGCTTCGTGACCTACTTGGCCAAGGACGCCCAGGCGGCGGACGATCTCACGCAGGACACGTTCCTGCGGGCGCTGTCGAGCCTGCACCGCTTCGAGGGCCGCTCGTCGGCGCGCACCTGGCTGCTGTCCATCGCGCGCCGTGTGGTGGCCGACAGCCTGCGGCACGCGGCCGTGCGCCCGCGTCTGGCCGACACCGTCGACTGGCAGGCCGCCGCCGAGCGCAGCCAGCCGAAGGGTCTGCCCGGCTTCGACGACGGCATCGCCCTGATGGAGATGGTCGACGCCCTGCCGGCGGACCGGCGTGAGGCGTTCGTTCTCACCCAGCTCCTCGGTCTTTCCTACGCCGAGGCCGCCGCCCTCGGCCGGTGCCCGGTCGGCACGGTGCGCTCGCGAGTGTCGCGGGCGCGTTACTCGCTGGTGGAGTGCCTCACCAGCGCGGAGTCCGTACCGGACGACGTGTCCGAACTGATCGCCGCCTGAGGCCGTACCGCCCGGCATCGCATGCACCGCCCCCGCTCGGTGTGGTGCGTGCGGTGCCGGGACCGGCCCGGCTTCACCCGACGTCCTGACCGTGGCCCAGGCCACTTTGATTTATCGGGAACTCATTCGCCCTCGCGTCCGACCACTACACCGGACCGCCGAAAGCGGTGGGCGACGTTCCGTTACAGAAAGGCCCGTTATGGCGGAAAGCCACACAGCGCGAGCTGCGACGGACATATCCCCGGCCGACCCCACTGTGCAGACTCTGGACAGTGACAGCGCGGACACCGCTCCCGATCGGGAAGCGGAAGCCGCCGCGGTACCCGGAGGCCCCAGGCCCCCCGTTTCCTGGACCGGACTTCGCCCGCTGCTGCTCCGGCTCCACTTCTACGCAGGCGTCGTCATCGGCCCGTTCCTGCTCGTCGCCGCGGTGACCGGACTGATGTACACCGCGACTCCGCAGATCGAAGCGGTCGTCTACCGCCATCAGCTCCACGTCACCCCGCAAGGAGAGCCCGAGGCGCTGTCCGCGCAGGTGGCGGCGGCGCGCAAGGCGGTCCCTGACGGCACGCTGTTCTCGGTGACCCCGGCCACCGGCCGCACCGACAGCACACGCGTCGTCTTCGACAAGCCCGGCCTGCCCGACAACTACACCCAGACCGCGTTCGTAAATCCGTATACGAGTGAAGTGCTCGGCCAGGAGCGGACGTTCGCAGGCTGGTGGCTTCCGGTGCGTTCCTGGGTGGACGGATTCCACCGGCATCTCAATCTGGGCGAGCCCGGCCGGATCTACAGCGAGATCGCGGCGAGCTGGCTGTGGGTGGAGGTCTTGGGCGGTCTCGCCCTGTGGCTGACGGCAGCACGCTCGCGTCAGCGCGTGCGGCGCGTGCTCGTCCCGCAGCGCGGACCGAAGGGACGCCGCCGCACGATGTCGTGGCACGCGGTCGTCGGTGTGTGGGCCTCGGTCGGTCTGCTGGGCCTGTCGGCCACAGGCATGACCTGGTCCGTGCACGCCGGAGCGAGCATCGGCAAGATCCAGTCGGCGCTGGCCGGACCGACCCCGGTGGTCTCCACCGAACTGCCCGGACACAGCACCGCCAGGCAGAGCGGCAGCGGCCGGAGTGCCGGGAAGGACGTCGGCATCGACGCGGTCGTGGCCTCCGCGCACGCGGCCGGACTGCGTGGCACCCTCAATGTGTCGCCGCCGACGAAGGAACAGGCCACGTACGTGGCCAAGGAGAACACCCGCAGTTGGCCCGAGCGCCACGACACCGTGGCCGTGGACCCCGCCACCGGCAGGGTCACCGACCGGGCGAACTGGGCCGACTACCCGCTGCTTGCCAAGTTGACCAGCTGGGGCATCGACGCCCACATGGGCCTGCTGTTCGGTCTCGCCAACCAGATCGCGCTCGCCCTGCTCGCGCTCGCCCTCATCGGCATGATCCTTTGGGGCTACCGCATGTGGTGGCTGCGCAGGCCCACCCGCACCGGCGGCTTCGTCCTCGGACGGGCACCGGCACGCGGAACCTGGCGGCGTCTGCCCGGCTGGTTCCTGGCCCCGGTGGCCCTGCTGGTCGCCGTGATCGGCTACTTCGTGCCCCTCTTCGGCCTGCCCCTGCTGGCATTCCTCGTCATCGACCTGGTCAACGGTGCGCGCCGCCGGCGCCGCACCGAGCGTACGGAGGTGACCGCGTGATCAACGCGACCGGACTGCGCTGGATCCTCACAGTCCTCTTCCTGCTCCCCGCCCTCTACGCCCTCTGGCTGGCCGTCGCTCCGGGCCGAGCTGCGGCCATCCGGGTGGGGCACGTTCTGCACGCCGCCATGGGCCTTGCGATGGCCGCGATGGCCTGGCCCAGAGGCATGGAACTACCTGCCGCCCCGCAGGTGGCCATCTTCTCGGCGGGGGCGCTGTGGTTCGCCGTCGCCGCGGTGGCCCGGTCCTCCAAGGAGGGCACGCGGGCGGCGACCCTGGTGGCAGCGCTGCCGCACATCGTGATGCTGGCGGCGATGGCCTGGATGGCGGCGGTGATGGGCGGCTCCGCGATGGCATCCGGTGCGGGCGGCATGCCGCAGGACATGCCGGGAATGGACATGTCCGGCGCCGACGCCACCAGCGCCATGACTCTCGCCCAGCCCGCCGACCAGTGGACAGCCGGTCTGCTGGCCCTCGTACTCCTTGGACTCGGACTGCGCTGGCTGGCCCAGGCGTTCGATCTGGGGCGTGTCGCCGTCGCCGCCGACGGAACACGGGGAGCAACAGTTCTGTTCAGCGGCGAGGCGTCCGAATCCGCTTGCCACGCAGCGATGGCGGTCGGGATGGCGGTGATGTTCGCGCTGCTCGTGTGACGAGGGCGCGTCGGCGGAAGCTCCCTTTTTGAGTGAGTCGTTCGGGGCTCGCCATTGGTTCCCGGAGGACCGGCCCCGGCGGAAGCATCCGGGGCGCTGTACGGCGGACAGCCGTGCAGGCGTGCTTCCGCCTCCGGTCCGTGTGCCGCGTCCGCCCGGGCGGCTCCGGGTAGAACCACGGCACAGCCAGCTCAACTCTCGGACGGGAGCAGCGACATGACCGACCTGACGGGCCTCCAAGAGGTGGCCACCTTCTGCGGCAAGTGCAACTGCGGCTGCCCGCAGCTGTTCATCGACCCCGCCGCCCCCGAGGACAAGCGCATCGTCATCACCGACGACTTCGGCCAGCGCGTGCAGATGAGCGCGGACCAGTTCTCCTCACTCGTCGAGGAGGCGAAGGAGGGGAAGCTCGACGCCCTGGCCGTGACGTGAAGTTGTGCGATTCCGGATGGGCGGTTCCGGCCGCGGGCGAGCCGTCCAGGAGAAGCAGTGAGTAACGCGAAGGGCTCCCACCGACGCGGGATCGGCGGGAGCCCCTGGTGTCTACCGCAACCAAGACGACTCCCGACGCCAAGGCCGTGACGCTCGGGCCGTGCCTGCGAAGGGGTTGGGCCGGAAAGCAGGACCTGACCTGCGGGTTTTCGTCCGGCAGTCAGGTCGACGCCTTTCCGATGACGTACCAGGTGGAGGGCTCGATCGGCTACGCTGGCGGTTGTCTTAGCGGAGATTGGTGGATACCAATGTGGATAATGCCAACCGGAGGGTTCGGTTGAGTTTCTTCGGTGGGTGAGCTGCTGTGGCTGCACTGTAGAGGGCAAGTCCGGCCGCACCAACCGGCCACTTGGGCTGCGTGGTCGAACTTCACCAGGTGCTGGGGGGTGCGTCCAGCGCCGTGACGCCCGGCCGGGCCTCTGCGTTCGGGGGACGGGCCTGGTGCGCGGTGGCCGATGAGGTGTTGGCCACTCCTGCGTTCGTTCGGCACCGTCGGAGACGGTCTGGACAACGCGATGATGGACTCGTTCTGGTCCTCGATGCAGATCGAGCTGTTGAACCGCACGCGGTGGAAGACCTGGGTCGAGCTGGCGAACGCGATCTTCGAGTACATCGAGATCTCCATGGGGCAGGTCAAGATGTCCTTCCGATCGCGCAGCAGACCCTCTGCAGCCTGGCTCGCCACATCGTGATGTAGAGCTGGACCGTGACGGGTCCGAACGGACCTGGGAGCGCCCGTTCGTTCCTTGGCAAATCTGGTTGAGCCGGCCAGGGCAGCGAGCGCAGCTCTGTCTTGACAGACGTCAGCCCGCCGTAGTCGACCCGCGCGGTCCGCTGGCCTTCCTTCAAGATCAGCTGAGCAACGCGCCGCTGCGTGAAACTGGCCGAGGGATGGGCCAGTTGACCGCATGGCCGACGAAGACGCGGGGCGCGTGGCTCTGTCGGCGCCTCGCCCGCCACCAGGCCGGACCGTCGACGCCTAGCCTGCCGGCGGGCCGGACTGACGATGCCTGGCCCGCCAGCGGACCGGCGTCACGTCGTGCCACCGCTTGAACGCTCGGGTGAAGCTGCTCTGGGTGGTGTAGCCGAGCATGACCGAGATCTCGGCCAGCGGCATATCCGTGGCTCCGAGGAGCCGGGTGGCCAGGTCCCGGCGGGCGCCGTCGAGGAGTTCCTCGAAGCTGGTGCCGTGCCGGGTCAGGTGCCGATGCATCGTGTGCCGGTGGACGTGGAAGAACGACGCGACGTACTCCGCGTTGCACGTGCCCGAGGGCAGGAGGCCCTGGATGGCGCGGCGTACCTGGGTCACGAAGTCGACGGGGCCCTCGCCGCGCAGTTCCGCCAGGCGTTCGTGCAGGAAGCTCTGCAGTTGGCGATCGGTCCCTGTGCGCTTCCGCTCGTGGTCGAGGACCTCGAGCGGGAACCACACCTCGTGCCGGGGCTGGTCGAACAGGACCGGGCAACCGAAGAAGAGGCGGTACGGCGTGGGAGACGCCGGCTCGCGGTGCGCGACCCGGACCGAGAGCGGGCGCCAGGTGTGGCCCAGTACCAGCTCCAGGATCTTGACGTTGGCGGTGAGGTATCCGGTCAGTACCTGGTCGCTGCCCGGGAAGGGGCTGTGTACGGCGACCGACAGGGCCGCGTACTCGTCCTCCATGTCGAGCGAGGCGACGATCCCGGGATACCAGATCGGGCTGAAGTGCAGCAGTTCTTCGATGGCCGCCCGTACGGTGGGCGCGTTCAGGATGAGAAAGCGCAGCGGGCCGGTGTTGCCGAGATCGGCACGTTGCCCGAGCAGCAGCCCGAGGTGATCGCATCCGGTGGCCCGGGCCGCGGCCTCGATGATCTCGCCGTGGACGGACATGGGGAGCGGCCGCAGGGGCTGGGTGAACGATTCGGGTGCGATGTCGAAGGACGCCAACAGCTCCCACGGGTCCGCTCCGAGCTGCCTCATGATCTCCGGCAGCGCGGACAGCGCACCGACCGGGATCGTTGCCTGGGTGAGCACCGCATCACCGCTTCTCGCTGCCGGTCGGCCCCGGGATGACCCAGGAGTGACGAAATGCTAAATACTTGCGACCAGATGCGCAATGTGTGACCGGCGTCTCTTTCTACGGTGGGGCCACCCGAGGACGTACCTCCCTCGCGGTACCGGGTTCAGACCTCCCATCGAAGGAGTCCGACATGCATTTCATGGACGACAGCCTCTACCCCGAGAACCAGGAGAAGCTGGTCATCCAGGCGGCGCCCTACGGTCCGCAGTGGACCCCCGGCGACTCCGACGACATCCCCGTCAGCATGGACGAGCAGGTGCAGAAGGCGGTGGACTGCTGGAACGCCGGTGCCACGCTGCTGCACGTGCACGTCCGTGAAGAGAACGGGAAGGGCTCCAAGCGCCTCTCCAAGTTCAACGAACTGCTCGGCCGGCTTCGTGAGGCCGTCCCGGAGATGGTGCTGCAGGTAGGCGGATCGATCTCCTTCGCCCCCGAGGGAGAGGGCGACGAGGCCAAGTGGTTGGACTACGACACCCGGCACATGCTGGCAGACCTGGACCCGAAGCCGGACCAGGTCACCATCGCCATCAACACGAGTCAGATGAACATCGTCGAGATGCTCTCCGATGACGACGTGGCCGGCACCATCCTGGAGAAGCCGGAGTACGTGAGGGCGTACAGCGAGATGGTCTCGGACGCCCGTCCGTCCTTCTACATCGAGCACCTCGAGCGACTGGCCGCCAGCGGCATCCAGCCCCACTTCATGCTCGGCCACGTCCACCAGCTCGAGTCGGTCGAGCGGCTGATCCGCAAGGGCCTCTACCGAGGCCCGCTGGTCCTGAACTACGTCGCCATCGGCGGCGGCGCGGCCGGCTTCCACCCCGCCGACCTCGTCGAGTTCGTCCGTCGCACCCCGGACGGGTCCGTGCTCACCATCGAGAGCGCGATGCGCGCCTGCCTGCCGATGAACACGATGGCGATCGCGATGGGTCTGCACGTGCGGGTCGGCATCGAGGACAACCTGTGGGGACGCAAGGGGGAACGGATGTCCTCGGTCGAACAGATCGAGCAGATGGTCCGTATCGCCCGCGAGCTGGGGCGAGACATCGCCACCGGCACGGAGGCGCGTGCGATCTACAAGATCGGTGAGACGTACTCCAGCACCGAGGAGACCCTGGCCCGGCTCGGTCTCCCGCAGAACCGCCGTCCCGGCCGGCGTGGATTCATCGTCCCGGGCAGCGAGGCGTCGAAGGCCGACGGGCCCGCAATCTCCAGCGACGAGGGCACCGTTCTCGACGAGCTCGCGGCCCGCAGCAGCGTGAGCGCCGGCTCGTTGCGCTGACCCACGGCGCCCCAGACCGGGAACGGCCGCGGCCGCTGCCCGCCGCCCGCTCGCCGCGTTCGCGGCCACCCCGCCCCTCCGACATCCCGTCGCCACACGCCCCGAGGAAGCGCCATGACCGCATTCGCGCACCACCATGCCGCACGCCCTGATGTCCACCCCGCACCGCCGGCCCCCGCCACCCCCGAGCACGTCCTCGGCCGCAAGCTGGCCGCCCTCGTACGCCTCAAGCTCAATGCCTCGGTGACGCACCTGTACGACCGCGGAGTCCGTCGTCAGGCAAGGGAAGCGATACGGGCCGGAGCCAGCCGCGCCGAGGTGCTGGAGGTGCTGAAGCTGTCCACAGTCATCGGCATCCACGCGATGGCGGTCGGCGTGCCGATCCTCGACCACGAGCTCGCCTGCGCCCAGCAACCGCCTGAGCCGGCGGAACCCTCAGGCCCCACCCCTGTCTGCGCCATGCTGCGTGACACGGGTCAGTTCAACCCCGCCTGGGACGCCGTCTACGACGCGGCCCCGGACTGGCTCGAGGCGTTCCTCGCCAGTGCGGTCGGCATCTGGCGTGACGGTGTTCTCCCGCCCGTGTGGGTGGAGCTCCTGTGCGTCGCGGGCGATGCCTCAGTCACCCACATGTACACCCCGGGGACCAGGCGCCACATACGCGGCGCCCTCGCACTGGGGGCGAGCCGGGAGCAGATCCAGGCAGTCCTCGACATCGTCGGCCAGCAAGGTGACGACGCGCTCGAGGTGGCATCCGAGGTCCTCGCCGACGTGTGTTCACTGCACCTCACCGGAAGCGAGCAGGCATGACCACCATGCCGGGAGCCAGGGCCGACACCCTCCTTCAGATGGGCGCCCGACTCGAGCGACTCCCGCTCTCCCGCTGGCACAAGTCACTGGTCGCGCTGCTCGCCGCGGCCCTCGTCTTCGAGTACATGGACCTGTACTCGTTCGCGTTCACTGCTCCGGCGCTGATCGACCACGAGGGATTCACCGTCCACGACGTGGCGGCGATCACCGCGGCCACCGCGTTCGGCACCCTGTTCGGCGCCGCGGGTGCCGGGCGCCTCGCGGACCGGTTCGGCCGCAAGCCGATCCTGCTGGCCTGCGTCGTGGCGTACTCCCTGGGCTCGCTGGTCAACGGCCTGGTCGCCGACCCAGGCGCATTCCTCGGCCTGCGCTTCGTCACCGCCGTCGGATTCCAGGGGATGAACGTGGTGGCGGTCGTCCTGATGGCTGAGCTGATACCGGCCGACTTCCGGGGCCGGGCCCTGGCCTGGGCGATCGGGGTCGGAGGGCTCGGCCCGGTCCTGATGGCCTGGCTCGGCTACCTCGTGGTCCCCCATGTCGAGTGGGGCTGGCGCGTGCTCTACCTCCTAGGTGGGCTCGGTGTGCTGCTCGCCGCGGTGCTGAGACGCAGGCTCCCGGAGTCGCCGCGCTGGCTGGCCTCCGTCGGCCAGGTCGAGCGGGCCGAGACGACGATGCGTGCCATCGAGGACCGGGTGACCGGCGAGGGGCACGTCCTGGTTCCCCTCGAAGCGGCGCTGCCCGCAGTCGCACCACCTCCGCAGGAGCGCTCCGGGCTGCGCGCTCTCGTCCAGGCCGGGTACGGAGGCCGGTTCGCGTTCACCGCCGTGCTCTGGTCCCTCGGCGTGGTGGCGTACTTCGGGTTCAACTACTGGGTCTCGACCATGCTCAAGTTGCGCGGCTTCAGCCTCGAACAGACCGCGTTCTACACGGCGATCATCATCTCCGCAGGCGTGCTCGGGCCCTTGGCCGCCACCACGTTCGCAGACCGATGGCAGCGCAAACACATCCTGGCCGTCGTCGGCACCGGTATCGCCGCCGTCGCCCTCGCGCTGACCACGGTCTCGTCCACACTCGCCACCGTCGCCCTCGCCTGTCTCCTCTCGTTCGGCCTGCAGATGTCGGTCGCCCCGACCAACACCTACACCAGCGAGGTGCTGCCCACCCGCCACCGCTCCACCGGCATGGGCTGGTCCAACTCCGTCGCCCGGGTCGCGAACATCGCTGCGGCGCAGGTGATCGGGGCACTGCTCATCGCGTTCGGCTCCGCGGGGGTCTTCTCCTTCATCGCCGCGCTCCAGCTCGTGTTCGCACTGGTGGTCGGTGTCTTCGGCATGAAGACCCGGAACACGTCGCTCGAGAACATCGAGCTGCGGCAAACGCCCCCGGAACTCGACCGGGCCGAACCCCTCCGCTCGTGATGCGACTCGTGATTCGACGTCAGCCCTCCGACCTCCAGGGAACGCACATGCGCATGAAGGACAAAGTCGCCGTCGTCACCGGCGTCGGCCCCGGCCTCGGCAAGGCCATCGCCGTCACCCTTGCCCGCGAAGGCGCCCGGCTGGTGGTCTGCGATGTGGACGCCACCTCGCTCGCCGAGACCTGCGACGCCGTGGAGGAGGTCAGGGGTGAATGCCTCCCGGTGAACTGCGACGTGTCTTCGAGCGGAGAGGTGGCCGACCTGTTCGCCGCCGCGGCGGATCGGTTCGGGACCGTGCACGCACTGATCAACAATGCGGCGTTGACCCCCAACCGCCCCGTGGACACCGAGCGGCGCAACGAACTCTATGCCTACCTGCAGACCCCGGTTCCGCGAGGATCGCTGGGGTTCACCAGCGCGATCACCGACGAGGAGTGGCTGCGCTACTGGGACGTCAACGTGCACGGTGTCTTTTACTGCACCCGCGAGGCACTGAAGCTGATGGAGGCGCAGCGCTACGGGCGGATCGTCAATGTCGCCTCCATCGCGGGCATCTCGTCCCGGAGTGCGCACAGTCCCCACTACAGCGCGACCAAGGGCGCGGTGATCGCGTTCACCCGCTCGGTGGCGTTCGAGGTCGCCGGCGCGAACGTCTTCGTGAACGCCCTGGCCCCCGGCGGGGTCGCGACGCCCGCGTTCAACGGCTACCTCGAGCAGATCGGCGAGGAGGGGCGCAACCGGCTCTGGCAGTCCTGCCCTTCAGGCCGCTTCGGCACGGTCGAGGAGTACGCCGCCACCGTGCTGCATCTGGCAGCGGCCGAGCACTACCTGGTCGGGCAGGTCATCAGCCCGAACGGCGGCTCGGCGATCTGACCGCCGTTGAGTCGGCAGCGCGCGCCGCAATCGGGTGCGCTGCCGGCCTTCGGCGACCACGGCTCGTCGATGAGCATCCGGTGGGGAAGCGCCTGCGCGATGTGCGCGTGATGACAGGACCTCGCAGCCCCGGAAGCTGCTCCTCGGCCGAACCGAGACCGGCGTCGGTGCGTTCCGCCGCCCCTCGTCCACCCCGGCCCTCACGATCCCGGAGACTCCATGACCCTCCTGTCGCTCGCCACCGTGCTTGCCGAGCCCGCCCGACGTTCCCCTGACAAGCTCGCCCTCGTGCAGGGCCCGGACCGGGTGACGTACGCCGACCTGTGGCGCCAGGCCCGCCAGTGCGCCGCGAGCCTGCAACTCGGTGGCGTGCGGCCCGGGGACCGGGTCGCGCTGCTCGCGCCCAACGTGTCCGACTTCGTGCGCGCGTACTACGGGATCCTCGCCGCCGGCGGGGTCGTCGTCCCCGTCCCGACCCTGCTCACGGCCGACGAGGCAGCCCTTCTCCTCGCCGACTCCGGTGCGACCACGTTGCTCCACGACGGCTCCTGCGGCGCGCTCGCCCACGCCGCCGCGGCGAGCGCCGGCGTATCTGCCCGGGAGATCGTGGACCTGTGGTCTCCGGGGGTCGAACCTCTCCGGGTGGCAGAGCCCCGACAGGCCGAGGACATCGCCGTCATCTTCTACACCAGCGGCACGACAGGACGCCCCAAGGGAGCGCAACTCTCCCATCTGAACCTCGTGTTGAACGCCACCGTCAACGCGTTCGACACCACGCCGATCCGCCAGGACGACGTGGTGATGGGCTGCCTGCCGCTCTTCCACACCTTCGGGCAGACCGTGGCCATGAACGCGACCTTCCGGGTCGGGGCCACGCTGTTGCTGCAGCCTCGATTCGCGCCGGACGACGCCATCGAGCTGATGTATCGCGAGAGCGCCACCATGTTCTTCGGCGTACCCACGATGTATGTGCAACTGCTCGAGGCAGCGCCCCGAGCGGTCGGGATGCCACGCCTGCGCGACTGCGTCTCAGGCGGCGCGCCCCTCGCTGTCGCGGTCATCGAGCGGTTCGAGAACGCCTTCGCCACCACCGTCTTCGAGGGCTACGGCCTCTCGGAGACCTCCCCCACCGCGGCGGTCAACCAGCCCTGGTTCGGCACCCGCGCCGGAACTGTCGGGCACCCACTGTGGGGCGTCGAGGTGGAGATCGCCGACGAAGCCGTCGAGGACCGGATCGAGCTGCTCGGGCCCGGTCAGCTCGGTGAGGTCGTGATTCGTGGACACAACGTGTTCGCCGGTTACCTCGGCGACCCGGACGCCACAGCGAAGGCGATCGTCGACGGCTGGTTCCGCACCGGCGACATCGGCCAGGTCGACGCGGACGGGTTCGTGAGCATCGTCGACCGCAAGAAGGACCTGATCATCCGTGGTGGGTTCAACGTCTACCCCCGGGAGGTCGAGGAAGTCCTCGCGCGACACCCCGCGGTCGCGCAGGTCGCGGTCATCGGCCTGCCGGACAAGGAGCGGGGAGAGGAGATCTGCGCGGTCGTCGTCCCCGCCGTCGCGACGGGTGACGTTCCCTTCGACGCCGACGAGCTGGCGGCCTGGGCGCGCGAACGGTTGGGCCGCCACAAGTACCCGCGGCACATCGAGGTGCTCCCGTCGCTGCCTATAGGCCCCAGCCATAAGGTCCTCAAGCGAGAGTTGCGCCAGAGGTTCGCCCCGCAGGCGGTGACCACGTGAGCACCGCGTTCCTGCACGAGGGCAGCGCCCGACCGGGCTGAACCGCTTGCGCGTGATCACGATGTGAAGAACCGAGTGGGACGCCCGTACGGCGACCCAAGGCGACCGCTGCGTCGGGCAGTTGCCGGTGTGTGGGCGCCGCCGCCGCTCGGCGTCTCGCCATGGACGGTGATCCGAATGCCGGCGGTGGCTACGGAGTCGTGTGACCGGTAGATGCGTCGGCGATCGCGGCAGGCAGTTCCTCAGGTGACGCGTAGACGCCGCTCGCGACGCCGGCCAGGAGCGCGGCTCCTCGGCAGCCGGCTTCGTGCACGGGGGAGAGGCGACGTTGTTCCAGGCTTCGGTGCGGAGTTGGCGTACGCCGAGGCTGCGGGACCAGCCGCCGGTCATGACGGTGCGGAGGTGGGGGCCGAGGACGGTGGTCATTCGGTGTCCATCCGGATCGCGCTCGGCGGCCGCGTATCAGGCTCGGCCCGGGGCGGCGTGGCGGCCGAGGACGCGCAGGGTCACGCTGCTTTTCGGGTTCGAGGACGGCGGTCACGCCGGCGTCGCGGTACTTGAGAGCGGCGGCGTCGTCATCGGACCGGAGGGGGGACGGGCATGTCCAGATCAACCACGTCCAGTACGTCGCCGACTTCGAGCCCTGCCGGCCGGCACTGCGCCGCGCGTTCGGCGAGGGAGCCCAGCAGGAGCTCTGGCACGCTGTCGGGCGGGTTGGTGCGGCGTGCGCGTATGACCGCTCCCGGATACCTTGCGCTCCTTGTTTCACGCCGGCCACGGACGAGGCGCCGCACTCACCTGGAGCGCGGCGCTTCATCCTTACGGCCAGTATCGCGAATCAGTACCGAGGGGTCAGTCTCCGGCGCCGGCCACGTTCCCGTAGACGTGGTTCGGGGCCTAGGGTGACGGTTGTCTTAACGGAGTTTCGCGGATACCAACAAGGACAATCCACGGCGGCAGGTCCGGTTGTCGTTCCTTGCCTGACGACGGTGCCCGACTGTAGGCCGGAAGTACGGCCGGACCAAACGAGCTTGGTTCACGCTGAGTGGTCTGCCATTGGCCGGCATCGGACTTGGGCCCCACGATGTGGTGCAGTGAGCTCACCGAGTGCGGTTCGGCTGGTGACGGGCGGCGCCGCCCGGATACGAAGTTCCGTTCCCGTGCTGCCAGTTGGCGGTGTTGGCCCTGCTGCCCGTGGAGCCGTTGAAGTCGTCGAGGGAGACTCGGTCCCAGGCCGACGGGGAAGTCGGGGCAGAGGCAACGGCCGGCTGGGTGGACGCGAGGGCGACAGCTTCCACCGCACCGAGGGCGCCAGCGACCGCGATCAGTGCCCGCCGGAACATGTGCGGTCTGTGATGATGATGAATGCCGGATCTTGCGGGGAGCACTCCGTGAATGTCGCTGATATCCGGAGAGGGTAATGATGACCCTGATCGTGGGACTGTGCGGATGAGGGCGGGCCTATCCCGCCGCGTGTCCCGCACCGTCGACCGAGTGCGGGTCCGGACCCGATCGCCGCAGCCGTGACGGCGGCGATCGGCGGTCGCGGACCGAGTCAGCCGACGAAGCCGGTGTGGGCGAGCGCTTGTGCGAGCAGGGCGCCGTGGCCGCCGACCATCTCGCTCTGCACGGCCGGTGAGACGGCGTCCTCGGGGCTGAAACAGACAAGGTCGAGCGCGTCCTGCCGGGGCTGACAGTCCCCGTACACCGGAACGATGTAGGGCAGCGAGACCGCATGCTGCCGTGGATCGTGGTACGGCGTGACGCCCTGTGTCGGGAAGTACTCGGCGACGGTGAAGGGCTGCAGGGAGGACGGCAAGCGGGGCAGTGCCACCGGACCGAGATCCTTTTCGAGGTGGCGCAGGAGGGCGTCGCGGACGCGCTCGTGGTGCAGCACGCGGCCGGAGACCAGGGTGCGGCTGACGGTGCCGTCGGGGCCGATGCGGAGCAGCAGGCCGACGCTGCTCACCTCGCCGCTGTCCGTGACCCGCACCGGCACGGCTTCGACCTAAAGGATCGGCATCCGGGCACGGACCAGCTCCAGTCCGTCCGGAGCCAGTCACCCGGGCGTTGTCTCAGTCATGTCGGGCATGGCGTGATCATATTTCAGCGGGCCCGGTCCACGGCCGAATTGCGCCGGACCGGTCTCATTCGTTCCCGGGAGCGCTCTCAAGCGGAAAGGGCGCCGGATATCCTGGACGCCGGACAGATCACCGAACCGACGGTGCGCCAGTCGAGGAGCGCCTGCCTTGCCCGAACCGACCACGGGGCCCCGCCCCACGCTTGAGGCCGTCGCCGCCCGGGCCGGCGTCTCCCGCGCCACGGTCTCCCGGGTGGTGAACGGCGGCGCGGGGGTGCGGGCCCCGGTGGCGGACAAGGTGCGTCAGGCGGTCGAGGAGCTCGGCTATGTGCCCAACCGCGCCGCCCGCACACTGGTGACCCGGCGCAACGGCGCGGTCGGTGTGATCATCGCGGAGCCGGAGTTCCGGATCTTCTCCGACCCGTTCTTCGAGCGGCAACTGCGGGGCATCAGCCGTGAGTTGACCGCGCACGACACGCAGCTCGTCCTGCTGTGGGCCGAGGGGCCGGGCGAGTACGACCGGATCGCGAGTTATCTCGGTGGCGGACATGTCGACGGCGCGCTCGCCTTCTCCCTGCACGATGACGACGAGCTGCCCGCTCTGATCATGCGGGCCCGGATCCCGACCGTGTTCGGCGGCCGCCCGCCGGCGCGGCAGGAACTCGCCGTGCCCTATGTCGACTGTGACAACCGCGGCGGTGCCCGGGAGGCCGTACGGCATCTCGTCTCGCTGGGGCGTCGGCACATCGGGCACATCGCGGGCCCACGGGATCTGATGGCCGCGGTGGACCGGGTCGACGGGTACCGCGATGTGCTGATCGACGCGGACCCGGCGCTGATGTCCCGGGGTGACTTCACGCTGGAGGGCGGAGCCCGGGCGATGGCCGAACTCCTCGACCGGCGCCCGGATCTCGACGCCGTCTTCGCCGCCAACGACCTGATGGCGGCGGGCGCGCTGCGGACCCTGCGGGAGTGGGGGGCGAGGGTTCCCGAGGACGTGGCGGTGGTCGGTTTCGACGACGTGGCGTCGGTGGTCGGGACGACGGAACCGGCGCTGACCACCGTGCACCAGGACATCGAGGGCATGGGCCGGCTGATGGTGCGGCTGCTGATGAGGCTGCTCGACGAGACCGATGGCTCGGTCCCCGCATCGGTGATCACCCCGACGGAACTGGTGCGGCGGGCATCGGCCTGACCTCCGATGCCCGCCGCGTGCTCGTGCGCCGTGCGGCGCTCAGCTGTAGGGGATGACCAGAACGGACTTGTCCGTACCCGTCTGGAGCTTCGACGCCCCGTTGCCGATGGCGCTCCACACCTCGAGCCGGACGGTGCCCCCGGTCATCTTCCCCAGGCTGCCGGTGGCCGACTTCAGGCCGCGTGACTGGGCGTACTCCTCCCACCCGGTGACCGGGTCGGTCGCGAAGTACTGGTAGGTCTCCACGCGATCGAAGCTGCCGTCGCCGGTGAGGTCGTAGCTGACCCTGGCCTGCTGGCCGAGGCCGACCGCGGTGCCCGCGTCCACCTGGAGGCGGAACGCCGTGGACGTACCGGAGGCGTAGGTGCCGTTGACGCCGCGGACCTCGTAGACGAGCGGCTGGTACGGCGTGCCGTCGCGGTTGGTGCCGCCCGCCGAGGCGATCGTGTCGCTGCCCGCGGTGCCGCCGGTCGCCGTGGTCAGGGTGCCGCCGGTGCGCAGCTGGAAGGTGTTTCCGGTCGGCGGATCGGGGTCCGGGTCCGGGTCGCCGCCGGTTCCGGAGCCCGTGGCTGTCGAACGGGCGGGCACCGTCAGGGATTTGCCGTCCGAGAACGTCACGGTGCGCGCGGAGGAACCGTAGTTGTGGGCGGCGTAGGTCCGCGTCGTGCCCATGGTGAAGACGGCGGATGTGGGGATGTCGCCGGTGACGGTCGCGTCGGGAGCGCCGAGGGTGTCGAGCGTGGTGATCCAGTGGTACGTGTGCGCCTTGGACTCGCCCGCCTCGGGGGTGTACGAGGAGTTGCCCGCGTCCCACTGGGACTTGGCGGCAGCGGGGTCGGCGAAGGACCGGAACTCCCAGAGGATGTCGCGCCACTCCTGGGCCGGTCCGCCGTTCTCGCGTTCCATCTCGGCGAGGTTGCGCCGGATCGCGGCCTTCTCGCCGCCCAGGTGCAGCGAACCGCCGGTCACGGGAAGGACGTTGATGCCGTGGATCTCCTCGGGGTTGGCGGTCCACCAGGTGGAGTAGGCGCCGCCGCTGCCCCAGACCATGCCGACCGTGTCGTGCCCGAAGGACGACGGGAAGACCTGCTCGTCGGCGTCGAACCAGTACTGCGCGATCGACTCGGACTCCGTGGTGAGGAGGTAAGTGCCCAGGTCCCGCAGGGAGTTGTCGCCGGTGGCCGAACCCCACAGCACGAGCGCCGCACTGAGGTTGGTCGACTCCGACGACGACTCCTGGTTGTTGCCCGCGGCGAAGCCCTGGTGCCCGGAGGCCCAGCTGTGCCCGGCGTAGACGTCGAAGCCGCGCAGGAAGGGGAAGGAGCCGTCGGTGCGGCTCGGGTTGGCGGTGTCGCGGACCAGGGTCTTCACCATGCCGCCCCAGGCGGAGTCCGCCGCCCAGGCCTGGTCGTACTGGGCGACGATCGCGGCGGCGTACACGTAGTAGCCGTAGTGGAAGTGATGGTCGTTCAGCTCGGTGTCGCTGCCGTACGACGCGGGGTAGCCGGTGAGGGTCTTCCAGGCGGAGTCGTAGGAGAACTCGCTCGCCCCGCCCGCGGTGAACCACTCCTGGAGGCGCCCCTTGAGCAGCCCGAGCAGCTTGTCGCGGACCGCGGTCTCCCCGATCTGGTCGGCCAGCGGCACCAGTTGGGCGAGCTTGCCGAGCGCCTTGCCGGTCCAGTACGTGTCGGTCGCGCCGGAGAACGGGTCGGAGGAGTTCGCCACCTCGTTCAGATACGTACGCAGCCGGTCGGTGTCGACACCACTGGACTTCGGCAGCCCGGGAAGGACCGCGGAGGCCTTCTGCGCGGTGGAGAAGGAGGCCGACTCGCGGACCTTC
This sequence comes from Streptomyces sp. NPDC107517, assembly GCF_055582645.1. Classification (NCBI taxonomy): domain Bacteria; kingdom Bacillati; phylum Actinomycetota; class Actinomycetes; order Kitasatosporales; family Streptomycetaceae; genus Streptomyces; species Streptomyces sp. NPDC107517. Next base: position 106,650 of record NZ_JBVJPM010000018.1, read on the forward strand.
ATGGTGCCGCGCGGGGAGACGTACGTGTACGAGGTGAGGGGATCGGCGGTGTGCAGCCACTGGTGCCGGTAGAGCGCCTGGAGCGTGCCGCGTTCGGTACCCTCCTTGGCCTCCGTGGCCAGTGTGTACGTGGCCCGCACGGTCCCGCCGCTGTAACTCCAGTCCGTGGTGGAGCCGGTGACGAAGCTGTACGCGTACTTCCGGTACGTGGCGAGGGCGTCGGTGGAGGGGAGTACGGCGAGCGAGAAGTAGTCCTTGCTGCCGAGGCTCGCGGTGATCGTCGAGCTGGAGACGTCCCAGTCGCTGCCGCTCGGCGCGAACAGGGCGTAGTGGTGCCCGGCGACCGTGATGCCGAGGACGTTGCCCTGGTCGGCGAAGACGGTGGGTGCGGCGGCCGTGGTGATCCTGGCGTCGCCGCCGGAGCCTTTGGCGTACACGAACGGCATGCCGTGGCCGATCGTGGTGCGCAGCGTGCGGGTGCCGTCGGACCAGTAGGGCGTGACGGTCCAGTCGGACCACGCATCGGCCTTGGTGTCGGGCGAGTTGAGCCCGGTGAGCCCGAGGGTCAGGTCGCGTTTGTGGGCGTACTCGTACTGGCGGCCGTCGCCGACGATCGCGGGGGACGTCGGATAGCCGACCTCGAGGCCGCCGGACACGGCCTGGTAGGTGAGCGGATGGCCGTACATCGGGGTCGAGTACGGGTTGTCGCCGTAGCGCTGGAAGGCGAGCGAGGACCACCAGTCGTTGGTGGGCACGGGCTTGCCCTTCGCGGCATCGGTGACCTTGGGGGTGACCGGCGTACCCGTGTTGGTGGTGGGGCCGGACGTGCCGGCGGGCCGGGTGTCGGAGTAACTGCCGGATCCCACAGGGACGTTGGCGGCGGCGGCCGGGGAGGCGACCGGAACGATTCCTACGGCGGCCAGGGCGGCGGCCAGGACCAGCACGGCGGCCGGTCGTCTTCGGGCGACTGGCATGAACAGCACCTCGTGTCTCACGGTGAACAGGGCGGCTCGGCACGACGGCCGGCGTGGCGGGGAAGCCGCGCAACGGCCGGGAGGGGTGGTTCGGGGTGGTTCATGGGTTCATCACGGTCGTACGTGCTTGAGAGCGCTCTCAAGTGGGCGGAACGTATGGCCGCGCGAACCTGGGTGTCAATAGAGTGAACACAGAAGAGAGTTGGAGGGGTGATTCCAGCCAGTACGGTCTTCGGGACTTGGCGGAAAGTGCGCGGGGCGACGCTCTGCGGCAGTGGGACTGAGAGCGCTCTCGCCATCATTGTGAAGGCGACGTTGGCGGTGGACCCGCGTCGCAGCAGCAGTGGTCAGATGCCCTCGGCCGGGTTCAGATCTGTTGTACAGCTGGATAGTTGGAAGAACGTGAGCCAGTCGCGGCTGTGGCGTCACCAGCGGCCGCTTGTCCGCCGGACGATTTCTTGGGGCGGTGAGCATTGCAGCTAGCTCGTCGACCGCGCCCTGCTCACCGAATGGGCCGCGTGATTCGCCCCTTGTGGGCCCTGCTCCACGACGACCTTCCGCCACGCCGCCGGACGGTAATGCTCTGACGCGAGAAGGCCCGGCCGCTTATGGCCCTGACGCTGAACGTGGCGTTGCTGCTCGCGGTCATCATCTGCTTGCGCATTCGTCGACTGCGCGTTCACGCTCCTCGATCCTCCAGAGGGTTCGGTCCCGGCGACGGAGCTGGCTGCTTGAGCATCGCGAGATGCCGGAGCCTGATCTGGGAGCTTGCTTCCGATCGGCTCCCAAGGCGTCGGCCGTGCCGGACTCGGCGACGAGCAGCGAAGTCGGCTGCTCACCTACTTCGTGGCAGGCGGCGCAGCATCGTCAAGCGGACGGCGATCCGCTCCGTCCTAAGCCCGCACCCTCGCCCAGAACCTGAGCACCCCGATCTGACGGACACTCGCTCCTCGGGACCGGCCCCCACGCGGCCAAGTCGGGAGCCTTTCTGGGAGCCGGATCTCGCAGTCGGCTCTCCCCAAATGGCCCCCTCTCAGCGCACATCAGGCCCGGTACTGATCTCTCAGTACCGGGCCTGACCTGGTATTTCTCTGTCGGGTGGCGGGATTTGAACCCACGACCTCTTCGTCCCGAAGGAAGTCCCGAGCGGTCGTCCACACTTCACGGCTACGCTGACCGTTGTCTTAACGGAGTTTCGCGGACACCAACGTTGACAACGCCAACCGGCGCGTCCGGTTGAGCTTCTTCGGAGGGTGAGTCGGTCCGGCTGCACGACAGTCGCGCAGCCCGGCCGTGCCAACCGGTCACTCGGGTCGTGTGTCCGAACCTGACCTGCGCCACGTCCCCCGGCCCCGGTCACAACCGCGTGAACAGTCTGGGCACATACAGTGCCTCGGCGGTGGTGATGCCGGCGAACACGTCCAGGTAGATCGATGTGAGTTCGGGGTCGGAGCTCACCGCGCGCAGCACGGAGAGTCGCTGCTCGGGGAGGTGCAGCCGGGCGGCGGACAGGGTCGCCCGGTAGCCGGGCGCCAGGAGGGCCTCGCACTCCCGCTCGTACGCGCGAAGGGCTCGGTCGAGTCCGGACGGTGAGCCGACGAGCCGGGGACCGGCATGCCGGACCAGGGTTTCGGCCTGGGTGAAGGCGTCGGTGATGCCGCGGGCGGTGATGGAGTCCTTGTGGTGTGCCGCGTCACCGACCAGCGCCCAGCCCGGACCGGCCGGACGGCGGAAGAAGTTCCGCTGGTCGCCGCTGCCCCTGAGGCGTTCGAGGGGCCTCTTGCCGACGAGTCGTGCGGCCAGGCCGGGGCCCGTCGCCCGGATCTGTTCGGCGTACGCGGGCCCGCTGTCCGCGCGGATGTCGTCGAAACGTTCCTGTGGAAAGTAAGCGAGCACCAGGGACGCGCCGCCGTGCGTGGGAACGGTCGCCACCCAGCCCCCTTGCCGCTCGTACAGCTCCATGTCCGTACCGACGCTGTCCCAATACGTGTAGTACGCGCAGGTGAGCCGAGGATGCCGCACGGTGTACGGGGCGGCGCTGAGCCGGGCCACGGTGGAGCGCATGCCGTCCGCGCCGATGACGAGCGCGGCGTGTTCCCGGTGGGTGCGGCCCCGGTGCCGGAATTCGACGCCACTCACCCGCCCCGTGGCGTCCCGGAGCAGGTTGCGTACGGTGCAGCCGGCACGGAACTCGACGCCGGCTGCGACGGCGCTCTCCACCAGGACGGCGTCGAGCACGTGGCGGCGTGGCGCGTACCAGGCGCGCTGCCCCGCCACGCCTCGGGCGCCGCCCGTGATCCGGATGTCGGCCACTTCGTAGACCACGCGGTCGACGGGCGGGCATCCGGAGGCGCGCACCCGGTCGAGCAGCCCCCATCGGGCCAGGGCGGCGACACCGGGTTGATGGACGACATGCGTGGAGAGTGTGTCGGAGGGAAAGGACGCCCGGTCGAGCAGGAGCACGCGGTGCCCGGCGCGGGCGAGCAGCATGGCGGTGGGTGACCCGGCACAGCGCGCGCCCACCACGATGGCGTCGTACATGAGGGAACTCCGGGAATTGAGCTGCAGGGAGGTGAGGTGGAGCGACATGGAGTGGAACAGAGTCGAGTGAAGCGGAGTGGAGTACGTGGGCGGGGGTGGCTACGGGTGTTGTCGCGACGTCAGCTCGGCCTGCAGCGCTCGCCGGTCGATCTTGCCGTTCCGGCTGAGCGGCAGCCGCTCCAGGACGGTGATCCGGCGCGGCAGCATGTATGGCGGGAGTCGCCTGCCGAGCGCCGCATACAGCAGTTCGGCTTCCACGGCGGTTCCGCTGACCGCGGCGAACAGTTCGCGCTCCCCGTCCGCGACCCGTGCCTCCAGGGCGACGGCCTCGCGTACGCCGGGAAGTTCCCTGAGAGCAGACTCGATCTCTCCGAGTTCGATGCGGTGCCCGCGGATCTTGACCTGTTGGTCGGTGCGTCCGAGGTGGACCAGGTGTCCGTCGTGGTGGGTGACCCGGTCTCCGGAGCAGTACCAGTCGTCGTCGGTCGGGTCCCCGAGGAACCGCACACCGTGGGCTCCTGCTGCGTCGAGCCGCACGAAGCGGTTCGTGTTGTCGGCCGGGTCGAGATAACCGGGGAACCGCTGGGGGCCGCGCAGACACAGTTCGCCGACGGTCCCGGGCCCGCCGGCGTCGTCGAGCAGCAGGTGTTCGACGGCGGGGAGGCAGGCGCCGATCGGCACCGTGCCGTTGGGGGTGCGCGGCCAGTCGGCAGGGTCGCGCGGGAGCCGGTATCGCGTGCAGGCGACGGTCAGTTCGGTCGGACCGTACAGGTTCTCCAGCCGTCCGGCGGGCGCGGCCCGCTGCCAACGGCGGGCCGCGTCGAGGGGCAGGGGTTCGCCGCCGAACGTGCTGTGGCGCAACGTCGGCATTGCGCCCGGTTCCAGTGTCCCCAGGTGGATGGCGAAGGAGATCGCCGACGGCACCGAGAACCAGTGCGTGATCCGGCGCGCGTTGATGAAGGAGACCGGTGAGAGGAGCTGGCCGCGTGTCGGGACGACGAGCGTCGCTCCCGACGCCCAGGCGACGAACAGGTCGTGCACGGCTCCGTCGAAGGTCAAATCGAAGGCCTGGGACATCCGACTGCCGGGCCCGGCCCCGCTGTACGGCACTGCCTGCGACAGATAGGCGCAGATGTTGCGATGCAGCGTGGGCACTCCCTTGGGCCTGCCGGTCGAGCCGGAGGTGAAGATGATGTAGGCGACGTCGTCGTCCTCGGCCACGCCGCTGCCGGACGGAGCAGCCGGGCGCCTTTGTCGGACGCGCGGCCCCGCGACTTCATCCGCTGCGCCTGTCGTCTTCGGCCCGTTCGCCCCGCCCACCGCCTCCGCCAGTACCGGCACGCCGATCGCTTCCCCCAGGTTCGGGGCGGCTCCCACCCCGTCGGCGAGCACCAGGTCCACGCCCGCTGCCCGGGCGACGTCCGCGTTCCGTGCCGTCGGCGCGTCCGGGTGCAGTGGTACGACTGCGGCGCCGGTCCGCAGCGCGGCGAGGAAGCCGGCGTACGCGGTCACCGACCGGCTCGCCAGCAGGCCGACGCAGCGCGGTGGCGTGTCCCCGGCGGCCTCGGTCAGCCGACCCGCGAGCCGTTCCGCCAGGTTCTGGAGTGCGGCGTACGACAGCTGTTCGTCGCCCACTTCGAGCGCGGTGTGCGTGTCACCGAGTCGCCGGGCGCTGCGAGCGAACCAGCCGTACAGGCTCCGCGGCTGACTCACTCCGCCCGTCCTTCCAGGGACCGCAGCCACCGGCGCAGGTCACCGACGGTCCGAAGCCGTGTCAACGCGTCGGCATCGACCTCATGGCCGAAGCGCTGCGAGAGCTCCACGACGATCCGGACCTTGGCGAGCGAGTCGATGCCGATCTCGTCGAGCGGCGAACGCTCCTCGTAGCGGGTCCTGGCATGTTCGCGCAGGACCTCCGTCACCAGGTCACCGGCCGCCGCCTCGTGCGCCGCCGGTTCCGGGGCGCGCGGCCCGCAGTAGCGCGTCCGCCAGGGGTGACCGGGCACGGGGACGAAGTGGCCCGGCGGATCGAAGAGTTCGAGCCAGTTCACGCTCTCGCCCCGGCGGTACCGTTCGCAGGCCTCGACCACGTCCGCCGGTTCGGCGACCGCTCGGTCCGGTCCGCCGTCGAGCGCCGCCGCCAGCTCGGCGTGCGAGGCGCCTGCCACCGCGAGGCGGTACGGATGGTGCTGGCGCCGCAGCGCTGCCGACCAGCAGATGTCGCGCACGGCGAATCCGGCGCCCCGGCCGCCGGGTTCGAGGTACTCGACGTACGTCGCGGCCAGCACGCCGAGCGCCGAACGAGAGCGGGCGGAGAGCACCAGCGGGTACGGTCGGTCCTCGACGATGCCGGGCGACGCACCCGACTCGCCCTGGCTCAGGAAGTCGCCCTGGCTCAGGACCAGATGAACGTTGTGGCAGGAGGCGCCCTGCGCGCTGACACCGGCGTACAGCGGCCTGCCGGGGTCGGGCAGATCCCGCAGCCTCGTCGGCACGATCACCGGCAACTTGTCCCAGGCGAGGGCCGGATGAGGGGCGCGCAGATGCAGACTGGCGGGCACCTGGCGGTGCTCCAGGACGAGTACGGTCTTCATCAGGCCGGCGATGCCTCCCGCCGCCTCCGAGTGCCCGATGTTCGTCTTGACCGAGCCGACGAGACACGGCCGGTCCGCGGACCGCCCCTTGCCCAGTACGTCGCCGATCGCGGCGAGTTCCACCGCGTCGAGCTGTGGGGATCCCGAGCCGTGCGCCTCGACGAAGTCGACGTCCGCCGGGTCCACTTCGGCGTCGCCGTAGGCCCACGTGAGGACCTGTTCCTGCCCGTCCGCCGAAGGGGTGAGCAAGGTGCCGCCCGTACGGCCGTCATTGCCGACGGCGCCTCCCCGGATCACCGCCCGGATCCGGTCGCCGTCGGCGAGCGCGGCGGCCAGCGGTTTCAGGACGACGACGCCCACACCGTCGCTCGGCGCGAAGCCGTCGGCGCTCGCGTCGGCGAACTTGCTGCGCCCGTCCGCCGCCAGGGTGCCCGCGCGGGTCATCATGACGCCCTCGTCCGGACGCAGTACGAGGTTCACTCCGGCGGCCAGCGCCAAGGGGATCTCGCCCGCCTGCAGGCTCCGTACCGCCGTGTGCACCGCGATCAGTGAGGACGCGCACGCCGCGTCGACGAGCAGGCTCGGCCCGCGCAGGTCGAAGGCGTACGAGAGACGTGCCGGGAGCATCGCGCGAAAGTTCTCGTAGTACGACGCGGAGATGCGGTCACGGCCCTTGCGGAACTGACCCTCCAGGTGGTCCCCGCGGGTGTTGCCGACGTAGACGCCGGCCCGGCTGCCGGCGAGCCGGTCCGCGGGCAGTCCCGCGTCCTCCAGCGACTCCCAGGCGGTCATGAGCAGCAGCCGCTGCTGCGGATCGAGTACGGAGGCCTCCCCGGCGGACATCCCGAAGAACTCCTGGTCGAACGCTTCGATGTCCTCGACATGGCCCGCCCGGCGGCTGCCGAGCGTGCCCGCCGCGCCGATCGGCGCGTACAGGTCATCCCACGCGTCGGTGTCGGAGTCGTGGTCGGATCGGCCGTCGTACGAGTAGCGGCCGTCGCCTCGGGTGCCGTACCGGCCCCGTGGTGTCTCGCTGGTGGCGTCCACGCCGTCGCGCAACAGCTCCCAGAACTGCTCGATGCCCGTGGCGCCCGGGAAGCGGCACGCCATGCCGATCACCGCCACAGAGCGTGCTCGCACGTCTGTGATCGTCCTGTTCATTCCTGCCCCCCGTTTGTCTGCCCCGGTACGCCGCCGGCCTCGGCGCTCAGGCCGTGCGGCGCCGCTCCCCCGACAGGTCGGCCTGCCTCTGTGGCATGGTCCGCGCCATGGGCGCCGCACGGCCATGTCAGACGGTACGAGTGGCCTCGAACCCGGGCCAGAGTGCACGCTGCGCAGCCTCGGGCCCCGGTTGTGCACGGTGCTCACGTGCTCAACTACTCAACTGCTCGTGTACGCAACGTGGGTACGCGGCGTGTGGCATGCGGCATCCGCTACGCAGGTTCCGGGTGCAGCGGGTGCAGCGGGTGCAGCGGGTGCAGCGGGTGCAGCGGGTGCAGCGGGTGCAGCGGGTGCACGGTGCTTGCGTACGCAGGTGCGCTGCGCGGATGTTCACCGGCGCGGGCACGCTGGTGTCACGACGCTCGGCGGCTCGGACATGGATGTGGCGCGGTGCTCACGCGCTCCGGCCGTCTGTGATGCTCAGGGCGTGCACGACGTCATGGACCCCGATGCCCGTGGTCAGCAGATCGAGGCCGAGCCGGGTCTCGACGGCGCGGATGTGGGAACGGACCGTGTTGCGGCTGATCCCGAGCTGCCGGGCCGCCTGCCGGGCGTCGGTGTTGGCGTGGATCCACGCCTGGAGGGTGCGCCGGTGCCGGTCACCGAGCGGCCCCAGGAGCGCCCGGGCCCAGACCGTGGCCTGCTCGGTACGGAGCAAGTCGTCGAGAGCCACGGGGTCTTGAGGTTCGTCGGGTTCATCGGGTTCGTCTTCGGTGCGCCAGCTACCGATCGCGAAGGCGAGGTGCACGGCCGCGCGGCTGCGGACGTCGGCGAGGTCCTGGCCGAGGGCGTGTTCCGCGCGGGCGAGGTGTGCGGAGACGGTGTTGCGGCTGAGGCCCAACAGCTTGGCCACGGCGGAGCGTGGCATGCCGACGGACAGGCGGGTGATGTCGGCGGTGGGCTTCGGCGCGGCCTCCAGCGGCCGCAGCAACGCGCGGGCCCAGCCGACGGCCTGCCGCCGCACGAGGACACCGTCCAGCATGGTCCGGCCGTGGTGGGAGGCGATACGTCCCGGAGCTACATGCGCCGCCGCCAGTGCGTGGGCTGCCTGACTGTACGCGTCTGCGGCCGCGCCGAGCGGGTGCGCGGCGCTGATCCCCATCGAGCAGCGGGGATCGTCCCGCACCAGCCGCCGCAGGTCCTCGGCCCGGCTCGCCGAGTCACCGCCACTGGTGCCGAGGTCGGTGATCCTGCTGTTGCCACCGCTGTCACCACTGCCGGCGTATTCGTTGTCCACGTCGGCGATGAGACAGATGAGGTGGTCGGCGAAGACCGGGCACTGCACCATCAGGTCCGGCCCGTGATACCCAGCGGAGTCCTGGAGGGCACGGACGATCCGCTCGCGCTCGCCCGGTGGGCAACGCAGCAGATGAACGCGGAGCCGAGGCGCGTCGAGAAGCGGTGGCACGACCCCGACCGTCATGCGCCGGGCCAGCATCGGCTCTCCTGCGAGCAGCGCCGTCAACACGGCGAATCGCACCTGTCGCGCCTTCTGCTGGAAACCGTCCCAGGTGCGGTCGCTCTCCCCGGCCCGCCACAGCAGCCCCAGGACACTCGCGACGTACGGCAGCAACGTCGCGGCCTCACCCACCGGTTCGTGCCCGCCGACCGCCACCAGGACCGGACACGGCTCGCGCGGCCCGAGCGCCTCGCACCGTACGGAGAAGTCACCGACCTGGGTCGCGGCCGCGGCCAGTTCCCCGCCGTGCATGCGCGCGAGCAGCGGGGCCAGAGGGCCGAGCACGGTGCGGGGGAAGCCATCGGTGGCAGCCATGACGGTGCCGGGAGTTCCGCCTGCGGCCGGCAGGGCGGTGGGGTAGGCCTCGCGGGCGTGTCGCACGACGGTGCGACGGGCCACGTCCACCTCGGCGGCCGGCCTGACGGTGCCCGGCCCCACGGCGCCCGACTCGCCCTCGACCAGCCCGACGTGGGCGCCGCTCTGCCGGTGCAACCAGTCGAGCACCCGCGACAGATCCGGCTCGGCCCCGCGCGCGGCCTGCCGTCGCACTTCCCGCAACAGTCCGTCGAGTCCCTCGGCGCGCCCCGCCGCCACAACCTCCGTCACGCCCCGAGCCCTCCCTCCCGCTCACCGCCGCAAGGCGGTACGCGCCGCGGCGGGGCGGCGTCCCACACCCGGTTCGACCGACGACGTCGGATGCGACGGGGTGCCCCGGTGTCGCTCCGCATTCCGCCTGCATCCCGCCCGGGCCGTGAACGCCCTTTCGCTGTGCCAGTTTGAATCATTTCTCGCGCATACGGCCCCGGCTGGGCGGAGGTTGTCCCGACGGGACCATCGCCACCGTCCGCCTCCGAGCGCGCATACGTCCGCGATCGCTCTCAGCAGCACCGCACACGCGAGAGATCCGGGATGAGGACTTAACCTGGGACGACTACCGCCACTCCGTCAACGCCGGCATCACCGCTTGCCACCGCGCGACCGCACCGTCCACCTGCCCACCGGCACCGACTGGGTCGGCGTATGGACGGGCGAGACGGTCGCAGACGGCCAGGAAGTCATCCGTGAGGCCCTGCTCCGCGTCCCGAGCGGCCGACCAACAGGGGCTGGAAGGGTGCCCCTGACCTGGCTGTTTTCCTGATTCCATCTCAGTGGACACCTTTTCGATGACTCACGAGGTGGAGGGCGCGATCGGGCACCTCGGCGGTTGTCCTAACGGAGGTTGGTGGACACGAACCGGGACAATGCCAACCGCCAGGTTCGGTTGAGCTTCTTCGGCCAGGGACTCTGCACGGTCGGGTGACAGTGCGTGAACCCACGACCTCGTCGTCCTGAATGAGGTTCGGCGGAGTTCCGCATGCTCGTTCACAGATCCGGATGCTTCGTCGCCACGTGGTAGTACCCCGAGTGGAACACCAGAGGGGTGCCGCCGTCGGCCTCGTACTGTTCGACCTCGCCGAGGAAGATGATGTGGTCGCCGGCGTCCAGGCGTTGGACGGTGCGGCATTGGAAGCGGGCGACGGCGCCGTCCATGAGGGGGGTGCCGGCGATGCCGGGGGTGATGGGGGTGCCGCGGAACTTGTCGTCGGCCGGGGTGGCGAACTGGCGGGAGAGGTGGTGCTGGTCGGCGGCCAGTACGTGGACGGCGAAGTGCGAGGCGTCGGTGAAGTCCGGGAGGCTCGGGGCGTTCTTGCCGGGGCACCACAGGACGAGGGGCGGGTCCAGGGAGACGGAGGTGAAGGAGTTCGCGGTCATCCCGACGTTGCGGCCGTCGGGGGCGCGGGCCGTCACCACGGTCACGCCGGTGGCGTACTGGCCCAGTGCGCGGCGCAGTTCGCGGCCGTCGAAGCGGGCGGCGTGCTGAGCGCGCTTCTCGGCGAGGAAGCGGTGCGCCTCGGCCTCCTCGAACCACCAGCGGTACAGGGTGCGCGGGTCGTCGAATCCGGCGGCAAGGGCGCCGGCGACCGAGGGGATCTCGGCCGCTGCGGAAAGGAGTTCGCGGTGGTGCGGGCGCAGGTCGGTCAGGAGGGAGTTGGTCCAGCCGACGGCCCATTGGGCCCACCCGCGCCAGAAGTTGTCGAAGGTGCGCTGCATCCACTGCGGGGTGAATTCGGCGGTGCCGTGGCGGAGGATGCTGTCGAGGTAGTGGGTGGCGGCCTGGGCCGCGTTGTTGGAACCCTGGCCGGTGATCGGGTCGTTGAGGACGACGGCGTCGGCCATGCCGAGGACGTGCCGGCCGGAGGCGAGGCGGGCGACGGGATGCCGGACGGTCGGGGTGACCCGGCCGCGCAACACGCCGCCGGTGTCGGTGAGTTGGGCGTGCCGGCAGCGCTCGTACTCGTCGGGGAAGAACCGGTGGAGGATTTCCAGCGAGCGGGTGAGGTGGGCTTCGGGGGTGACGATGTCGTCCCAGCAGTCCATCGGGCCGCCGGGGACGCCCTCGAAGACCATGATGTCGCAGGGGCCGGTGGTGGTGAGGGCGGGGAAGGAGAAGTACTCGCCGACGCCGGGAACCATGCGGTAATGGACGGCTGCTTCCCCCTCGCCCTCCCGAGGCGCCGTTCCCGTGACGTACGTCAGAGCCAGCGCACGGCGCGGCCCGTCGTACGGGGAGAGTTCGGCGTTGCGCGGGAAGAGGCGGCTCAGCTCGCCCTTGCCGGTGGAGACCACGACGAGATCGTGCGTACGGGCGTACCACTCGAGGTCGTTGACGCCCACCTCGTGCAGCACGATCTCGCCGCGGCCGCCGTCCGCGAACTGCTCCGTCCAGGCGGCACACTTGACCCGCTGGTCGACTGAGTGGGCGGGCCCTTCCAGCGGCGCGCGCCAGGAGACTTCCGGAGTGCCGTGCGGACCGATGAGAGAGAGCGCGATGCCGGTGATGTCCGGGGCCCGGTCCTCCCAGTGGTGCAGACCGAGTTCGCGCTCGCTCTGCAGCGCGGTGTCGAACATGCACTGACTGGACATGACCGGGCCGCGACGTATCTCGTCGGGACTGCGGTCGGTGACCAGGGTGACGTCATAGCCGTGCGTCTGGAGCCCCAGAGCGAGTTGGGCACCCGCCTGCCCGGCGCCGATCACCGCGATCCTTCTCATGGTCCTGCTGTCCTGCTCTCGTTACGTACGTACCGCTGACGCGCTGTCAGTCGCTGACTCGCTGACCCTGACGGAGCCTCAGGCATGGACCTCGGTCAGGTAGTTCTTCGCGGCGACCGGGTCCATGAACCAGTGGAACAAGTCGCGCGGGTCGTCGAAGCCGTTGACGAATCGGGCGGCGATACGGGAGTTGACGCTCGCCGCGCCGAAGAGTTCCAGGACATGCTGCGGCGGGGCGCCGAGCATCGCGTTGGTCCAGGTCGTGGCGGACTGCGCGGTGTCCCAGAAGCGGCCGAAGGCCAGCTCCATGAACGCCGCGTCGTACGGGCGCTCACCGTGGTCCAGGATGGTGGCGAGGTAGGAGGCCGCGCACTTCGAGGCGTTGTTGGAACCCTGGCCGGTGATGGGGTCGTTGAGGACGACGACGTCGGCGAGACCGAGCACCTGCGCGCCGGAGGGCAGCGTGGCGACGGGCTTGCGGACGGTCGGCGCGAAGCGGCCCGCGAGGGTGCCGTTCGAGTCGGTGAGCGCGACATCGGTGCAGCGCTCGGCCTCCCACGGGACGTACGTCCGCAGCAGCTCCTGGAACTTCGCCGGCTGCTGGGCGGGGGTGAGTCCGTCGAAGCAGTCGAACGGGCCACCCGGGACGCCCTCGAAGAACATGATGTCGCAGGGGCCGCTGGTGGTGAAGCTGGGCATGGTGAAGTACTCGCCCACACCGGGGACGACGTTGAAGCTGACGCCGGGGCGGTGGGGCAGCGGCGCCATGCCGGTGACGTACGCCAGGGCCAGCGCGCGCTGCGGAGCGTCGTACGGGGAACGCTCGGCGTCCCGCGGAAACAGTCCGGCGATCTCGCCCTTGCCCGCCGCGACGATCACCAGGTCGGACTCGGCGGCGTAGCGCTCCAGGTCCTCGATGCCGGCCTCGTGAATGACCAGACGGCCGCCGCGGCGCGCGAACTCGCCCATCCAGATCGGCATTTTGACGCGCTGGTCGATGGAGCGGGCCGTGGCGTCGAGGCGGGCGTCGAAGGAGAGCGCCCGGCCGCCCTGGCCGTCGGCGATGCTCACGCCGAGCCCGGCGATCGGCGGGCAGGCGTCGCCCCAGAAGTCGAGGCCGAGGCTGCGCTCGTGGGCCAGCGCGGTGCCGAACATGGCCTGGCTGGACATGACCCGGCCCTCGCGGATCTGGTCTCCGGTGCGGTTGGACACGGCGGTGACGTCGTAACCGTGGCCGAGCAGACCGATACCGAGCTGGAGGCCGGCCTGGCCGGCTCCGACGATGGTGATCTTGCGCATGGGGGGACCTCCGGGGGTCGGATTGTGCGGTTGTGAGCGGTGCCGAGCGCTGGAACAGCGTTCCGGCAAGGTGGCGGCGTCAATGAGTGGGGGCGCACGTATGGCATACGGCTGCCCCCGGAGGGGGCCGGGGGCAGCCGCGGGAGGCCGGGTCACCCGTAGGGGACCGGCCGACTCGGTGAGCCGGAGGGCAGAGGCAAGGGCGCCGCGACGCGCGGGGGTACGGCCTCGGCGGCCCTCTCCGCGCAGGTCGCGCGCAAGCACGCGCGGCGCGCATGCGACGGGCCGGCCGCTGGGCCTGGCTCCGCTCCCGTGACAGCCGCAGTCCGGCCCGGCACTCCCTGCATTGTTGATTTTTTGGTTTCTGATCGACGTGCCGGGGATCAACCTTGGTATGGAAAGATCATCTTTGCTATCCGGATCACGCGGATTGCTGTCCTGATCGCGCGTCTCGGCGGTGGAGGTTTGCGTGCCCGCTGAAGTGCCTCCCCTCGCAAATCACCAGCGGCTTCATACAGCGGACATTTGGGAGGCGCGGTCCGAGGTCGGCCGCGCCTTCTGTCCACATGAGTTGCGCATCATGCAGCGCTCGGCGACGCTCGATGCCCGGCTGCACGGCGCACCCTTTGACCGGACAGGTCTGTATTACCTCGATTACGGAACGGAGGTCCGGATCACGCCGGGCGACCTGGAGAGCTTTTTCCTCGTCCAGATCCCGCTCGCCGGTCACGCCGAAATCACCTGCGGCCGCGAGGAGATCATTTCCTCCCCCGAACTCGCTTCCGTCCCTTCTCCGACCGGAAAGCTGGACATGCGCTGGGGTGGTGGCAATCCGCAGCTGATCGTGTGGTTCGACCGATCATCCCTGGAGTCACACCTGGGAAGTCTGCTCGGCCGCACTGTGCGCCGCCCGATCTCCTTCTCGCTCGGTATGGACCTCACCACACCGGGCTCCCGCTCCTGGCTGAACATCGTCGACCTCATGCGTCGGGAGGCGGAGGGGCCTGACGGCATGACAAACCGGCCCGTCGTGACACAACAGCTCGAATCACTCCTCATGACCCAGCTGTTGATGGCCCAGCCCAGCAATTACACGCCGGCGCTGCTCGGCGAACAGCCGCGCATCGCACCGCCCGCGGTACGACGCGCCATGGAGATCATCGAGGGTCACGCCGCCGAGCCCCTCACGGTCGCTGAGATCGCGGAATGTGTCGGCGTCGGCGTGCGGGCCCTCCAGGAAGGCTTCCGCCGGCACCTCGACACGACACCGCTCGCGTACCTGCGCGAGGTCCGCCTGCACCGTGTACGCAAGGAACTCCTGACCTCCGACCCGGGTGCCACGACCGTCACCGCCGTCGCGTCCCGCTGGGGCTTCTTGCACCCAGGCCGCTTCTCACTCACGTACCGCCAGCAGTTCGGGGAGTCTCCTTCGGAGACGTTGCGGTCATAGAGACATTCGGCCGCGGCTGGGGGCGGACGGACGGCGGCCCAGTCGCCCGGGCCCAGTTGGACGCCTCCCCGCGCCGGGCTCAGTTGCGGGCGCGGGTGGGCAGTGGCAAGCGGGCGCTCTCCAGGAAGCGGCGCAGCCGTCTGCCCACCGGCTTCTCCACCCATCGAGCCACCGCGCAGGACAGCGTCAGCAGTCCCACCACCAGCGCGATCAGCAGCGGCCACCGCGGAACGTCGTGGTGGAACGCCCGGATCGCGGTGTACCCGACCTCGTCGTGGAGCACGTACAGCGGGTACGTCATGGCGCCCGCCGTGGTTCGTCGTCGTAAGGAGACGTCACCGGAGACCGTGGTCACTCGAGATAGGCCCGCAGCTCCTCGATGAGAGATGGCTCAGTGTCGCCGTCGTCACCGTCGGCGTGCCCACTCGGATCCTCATCCTCCGGCAGTGAATCGGTCAGGTCGCTCAGGTCGTCGTCGGAATCATCACGGTCACTCATGTCTCCCTCCTTCGGGACGGCGTCGAGGGCATGCGTCTCACCAGGGCGTGCTGCTCGGGGCCGCAACGGCGGTGGCCGGTCCCGTGCCGTTGGTGCCGTCGTGCGTCGGGTCGATGGTGAGACGTGCGTCAGTCGTCCTCGTCGTCCGCCGGCGGGTACGCCTCGTCGATGACCCAGTGTTCGCCGCCCTCGGTGGAGATCGCGCAGAGCCGGGAATCGTCCGGTGAGCGGGTGAGGAACTCGATGCCGCCGGAGGGATCCGTGAGCCGGGAGAGGTCGGTGTCGGGCGTGAGCGTGACGTGGAGCCAGCCTTCGTTCAGCCCGGCGGCCGTGAGGAAGGCGCCGTCGGGTGTGACGACGCCCCGCTGCCGGGCCGCCGACAGCCACAGGTCCTGAGCCCGGCGCAGGGCGTCCTCGTCGCGCTTCGGCACCCGGGCCGACGGCACGGTGTCGATGTTCGCCGTCACCCGGAACGCCTCGGTGACCGTCGGACTCGTCCCGTCGTCGAGGAACTCCCCGACGCCCAGTCCGGCTTGGCGGAAGCGATCCGTGATGTCGTCGTTGTTCACTGTGGTCCTTGTCCGTCAGTTGTTCTTGTGCTCGACCACCACTCTGGAGCCGTCCGAGGTCTCGAACTGCCGGAAGTTGCCCCAGTGGGTGGGTTCCTTCGAGTAGACGTGCCCGGGCATGTGCTTGAGGGTCTTGTCCCGCGTCACCACCCACTGCGCGTCCGGCGCGGCCCCGTAGGGGACGCCCGCCACCTCGAAAGCCGCCCTCTCGGCGTCCTCCCGGCGCTCGAAGGGGTTGGAGTGCTCGCCCTTCGGCGGACACTCCGGCGCCAGGCCGAGCGGGTCCGACCAGGCATGGGGGTTGTCCACATAGGTGGACGGGTTGGGTGCGGGAGTCAGGCCTAGCGGATCGGGCGATACCTAGCGTGCCGTCTCGGGGTGGTAATGGCGGAAGTAGTTGTAGTGCAGGCCGGATTCGGGACCTGCTTACGGCTGCCGGCCGGTGGCTTCGGTGGCGGGCGACGGGCCTTGTGCCGGTCGCACCGCGGTCATGTCGAGCAGGAGCAGAGCGTCGTGGTCCGGGCTGCCGGGTTCGGCGGTGTAGACACCGATGCGCTGACCGGGGGTGCCTTCCACCTGCAGGGACTGCGAGGTCAGGGTGACCGTCCCGACGAGGGGGTGCTGGAACGTCTTGTGCGCGGGCTTGCGTCCGGTCACTTCGTAGCGTTCCCACAGGCCCGCGAAGTCGGGGCTCTTGAGGAGGAGTTCGCCGACGAGGTTGGTGAGGTCGGGTGCGTCGGGGGCGGTGCCGGCGACGGCGCGCAGCCGGGCGACGCAGGCGGTGATCTGCCGGTCCCAATCGGGGAAGAGGCCGCGGGCCGCAGGGTGCAGGAAGAGGTAGCGGGCCAGGTTGCGCTGTTTGACGGGCCAGTCGTCCAGGCCCGCGTAGAGGGCGAGGCCGCCGGGGTTCCAGGCCAGCATGTCCATGCTGCGGCTGATGACGTAGGCCGGGTTCGGCCGCAGTGATTCGAGCAGCAGTTTGAGGTGGGGGCGCACGGTGCGGCTGGGAGCGGGCGGCGGTTCGGGGATGTATCGGGCGGCGCGGGCGGCGAGCTCGCGCAGGTGCTGGTGCTCCTGGTCGTCCATGTGCAGGGCGCGGGCGAGCGAGTCGAGGACGGCGGGGCTGGGGCGGGTCTCCTTGCCGCGTTCCAGGCGTACGTAGTAGTCGATGCTGATGCCGGCGAGCGTGGCCAGCTCCTCGCGGCGCAGGCCGGAGGTGCGACGGATGCCGGCGCCGACGGTGAGGCCGACGTGTCCAGGGCTGGTCTGGGTGCGGCGGGCGCGCAGATAGCGGCCCAGCTCGGCGCCCTCGCTGTGCGCGCTCTCGGATGCCATGACTCCAGTCTCACCCGCTCAGGACCAGCCGCGCAGGCCGGAGGGGGGCCCTGTCATTACCCCTGAAGAGCCCGCCCTGCCACACCGGGGCAATCCGCGTGAAGGTGAAGGAGCAAGACGCCGACACCCCGGAACAAGGCCGGAGCCCCCAGACACGACTGGCCGGCCGGGCGAGAGCGAGGGTGCCGGGCGACGCCACGAACCGGAGAGGGCGAAATGCGCTACATCAAGCTGCGTGACCTGGAGGTTTCCCGGATCGGTCTCGGTGCGATGGGGATGTCCCACGGCTACACCGGTGCCGGTACCGACGAGGCGGAGTCGATCAGGACCGTGCACCGGGCGCTGGAGCTGGGCGTCACGCTCATCGACACCGCCGAGATCTACGGCCCCTACACCAACGAGGAGCTGCTGGGGCGGGCGCTGAAGGGGCGCCGGGACCAGGTGGTGCTGGCCACGAAGTTCGGCCTGGTCTCCCATGCCGGCCACGGCGCGTGGAACCTGGACTCCGGCCCGGCCAACATCCGTACGGCCGTCGAAGGGTCCCTGAAGCGGCTCGGCACCGATCACATCGACCTGTACTACCAGCACCGGGTGGATCCGAACACGCCGATCGAGGAGACCGCAGGCGCCGTCCGCGAGCTGATCGCCGAGGGCAAGGTGCGCGCGTTCGGCCTCTCCGAGGCCGGCCCTGACACGATCCGCCGCGCCCACGCCGTCCAGCCGGTCACCGCGGTCCAGTCGGAATACTCCCTGTGGACGCGCGGGATCGAGGAGAGCGTCCTTCCCGTGCTGCGTGAGCTGAACGTCGGCCTGGTGCCGTTCTCCCCGTTGGGCCGCGGCTTCCTGACGGGCACCGTCCGCGCCACCGACCAGTTCGCCGAAGGCGACTTCCGGCGTGACAACCCCCGCTTCACCGGTGAGAACTTCCAGCGCAACCTGGCGATCGCCGACGAGGTGCAGGGTGTGGCGGCCGACGTCGGTGTCACGCCCGCGCAGGTGGCCCTGGCCTGGCTGCTCGCCCAGGGCGACGACATCGCCCCGATCCCCGGCACCAAGCGCGTCGGCCGCGTCGAGGAGAACACCGCCGCCGACACCGTCACGCTGACCGGCGAGCAACTCGACAAGCTCAGCAGCCTGCCGCCCGCTGCGGGCGACACGCACACCGAGGCGCAGGCGCAGATGCTCGAACGCTGACCCGCCCCCTCGCGACAGCCCGCCCCTCTTTTCAGCCCACCCCTTTTTCAGCCCACCCCCCGTTTGGAGCAGCACCCTCATGCGCGCAGCAGTGATGTACGGAGCCGGTGACGTACGCGTCGAGGACCGGCCCGACCCCAAGATCGTCCAGCCGACCGACGCCTTGGTCCGCACGGTCGCCTCGTGCGTGTGCGGCAGCGACCTGTGGCCCTACCGGTCGATGCCCGCCACCGACACCGGCCGTCCCATGGGACACGAGTTCCTCGGGGTCGTCGAGGACACCGGCGCCGAGGTGACCGGGCTGAAGGCGGGTGACCTGGTCGTCGCCCCGTTCACCTACAGCGACAACACCTGCGACTACTGCGCCAAGGGACTGCACATCTCGTGCCGCAACGGAGGCCGGTACGGCTTCGACGGCGTCGACGGCGGGCAGGGCGAAGCCGTCCGCGTCCCCTACGCCGACGGCACGCTGGTGAAGCTGCCGGTGGCCGCCGACTCCGCGCTGCTCCCGTCCTTGCTGGCACTGTCGGACGTGATGACCACCGGCCACCACGGCGCGGTCACCGCCGGTGTCGCCCGCGGGGACACGGTGCTGGTCGTCGGTGACGGCGCGGTCGGCCTGTGCGCGGTGATCGCCGCGAAGCGGCTCGGCGCCGAGCGGATCGTCCTCGCCGGCCGCCATGAAGCGCGAACCGGCCTGGGCCGGGAGTTCGGCGCCACCGACGTCGTCGCCGAGCGCGGTGAGGAGGGCGTCGCCCGCATCCGCGAGCTGACCGGGGGCGTGCACAAGGTGATCGAGGCCGTAGGCACCCGCCAAGCCCTCGACACCGCCCTGGGCGCGGCCCTGGACGGCGGCACCATCAGCCGGCTCGGCGTCCCGCAGTACGAGCAGGGGCCCGTCGGACCCGCCGTGTTCATGCGCAACATCACGCTGACCGGCGGTGCCAGCCCCGCCCGCGCCTACATCGAGCAGCTGCTGCCCGACGTCCTGGACGGCACCATCGCCCCGGGCCGCGTCTTCGACCGGACGGTTCCCATCGACCGGACGCCGGACGCCTACCGGGCCATGGCGGACCGCCAGGTCCTCAAGGCCCTCATCACTCCCTGACACCCTCACTCCACCTTCAGCAAAGGAACATCCCCCATGCAGTACGTGACCTTGAGCAACGGCGTCGAGATGCCGCTCCTCGGATTCGGCGTCTACCAGATACCGGCCGAGGACACCGAGCGCGCCGTGTCCGACGCGCTGGCCGCCGGCTACCGCCTGCTGGACACCGCGGCCGCCTACGGCAACGAAGAAGCCGTGGGCCGCGCCATCAAGTCCAGCGGCATCGCCCGCGAGGACCTGTTCGTCACCACCAAGCTGTGGGTCCAGGACGCCCCCGCCCAGGACAACACCAGGCGCGCGTGCGAGACGTCGCTGACCAAGCTGGGCCTGGACCACCTCGACCTGTACCTGATGCACCAGCCCTTCGGCGACGTCTACGGCCAGTGGCGCGCCATGGAGGCACTGAACCGCGAGGGGGCGGCCAGGGCGATCGGCGTCGCCAACTTCTACCCCGACCGCCTGATCGACCTGATCGTCAACAACGAGATCGCCCCGCAGGTCAACCAGATCGAGACCCACCCCTTCTTCCAGCGCGCCGACTACCAGCACCTCATGCGCGAACACGGCGTGCAGATCCAGTCCTGGGGCGGCTTCGCCGAGGGCAGGAACGACCTGTTCACCAATCCGCTCCTGGCCGAGATCGGCGAGGAGTGCGGCAAGTCGGTCGCGCAGGTCGTGCTGCGCTGGCTGACCCAGCGCGGAGTCGTGGCCATCCCCAAGTCCGTGCGCGCCGAGCGGATGGCGGAGAACATCGACGTCCTCGACTTCGAACTCACCGACGAGCAGATGGCCCGGATCGCCACCCTGGACAGCGGCAGTTCGCTGTTCTTCGACCACCACGACCCCGAGATCGTCACCTGGCTCGCCGAGCGCCGCCTCGACGCGTGACCGCCGCGCCACGACGGCGCGCCCCCTGCGCGCCTCCGTGATGACGGGACTCGGCGGCTTCCGGCGGGTCGTCGAAGCGAGTCAGCGTGTTGTGGGTTGCTGTGTGGGTGAAGGAGCTTCTTGGGTGGCGGCCCATGAGGCGAGCAGGCGCAGGCCCTCTTCGGAGGCGGACCCTGGTTCGGCGGTGTAGATGGTCAGGGTCAGGCCGGGCTCGGCGGTCATGTCCAGCCCTTCGTAGGCAAGGGTGAGTTCACCGACCGCCTGGTGGTGGAAGCGTTTGGTCCCGGTGCCGTGCCGGCGGACGTTGTGGGCGCCCCAGCGGGTGCGGAACTCGTCGCTGCGGGTGGACAGTTCACCGACGAGGTCGTGCAGATCCTTGTCGTGGGGGCTGCGGCCGGCCTCGGTACGCAGGATGGCGACGGCGATGTCGGCGGTCTGGTCCCAGTCGGGGTAGAAGCGGCGGGAGGCGGGGTCCAGGAAGTTGAAGCGGGCGAGGTTCGCCTGGTTGTGCGCGGAGGCGTAGACGTCGGCGTAGAAGGCACGGGCGAGCTGGTTGGCGGCGAGGATGTCCATGCGGCCGTTGCGGACGAAGGCGGGTCCGGCGGTGATGGCGTCCAAGGTCCACTGCAGGCTGCGGTGGGGTGCCCATGGGCGGGCGGTGCGGCGTCCGGGGCGGGTGAGGGCGTCGGAGCCGTCGGCGGCCTGGGCGAGGTTCAGCAGGTGGGCGCGTTCGGCGTCGTCGAGCCGGAGCGCGCGGGCGACGGCTTCGAGGACGGCCGGGGAGACGCCGGCGAGGCTGCCGCGTTCGAGTTTGGCGTAGTACTCGACGCTCATGTCGGCGAGCGCGGCGACCTCGCTCCTGCGCAGACCGGGGACGCGCCGCCGGCTGCCGGGGGGCAGGCCGGCCTGCTCCGGGGTGATCTTTGCGCGCCGCGAGGTGAGGAACTCGCGGACCTCTTCACGGTTGTCCACCTCTCGACCGTACGTCCCGTATGCGTCCGAAGGGATGTACTGCCAGTACACCCTTTGACGGTGACTCGCTGCGTGCGCGGAGAGCGGGTTACCTGGACGACGTGGTGCTTCCAGCCGGCTGTGAGGCGGCTGACGGGAAGCCCGCATCCGGTTCGTGCGCGGCTCGCCGCCCACGAACCGGACCGCACCTGCACTCGGCGGCGCCGCCCTTCCCGGCGGCGCACGCCTCAGCACGCAAAGGAACCCCTCATGCGCGGAGCAGTGATCCACGCCCCCGGCGATGTGCGCTTCGAGACCCTCGACGACCCGAAGATCCTCAACCCGACCGACGCGATCATCCGCACGGCCGTCACCTGCGTGTGCGGCTCGGACCTGTGGCCCTACCGGGGCGCCGAGCCCATAGGTGACCCCCACCCGATGGGGCACGAGTACGTCGGCTTCGTGGAGGAGGTCGGATCCGAGGTCACCTCGGTCAAGCCGGGCCAGTTCGTCGTCGGCTCCTTCGCCACCTCGGACAACACCTGCGCGAACTGCCGGAACGGCTGGCAGTCCAGCTGCCTGCACCGGGAGTTCATGTCCACCTGCCAGGCCGACCTCGTCCGCGTCCCTCATGCCCAGGGCACCCTGGTCGCCACCGACGAGCACCCCGACGAGAAGTTCTGGCCCGGCCTGCTCGCCGTCTCCGACGTGATGGGCACCGGCTGGTGGGCCGCGGAGGCCGCCGAGGTGAAGCCCGGCTCGACCGCGGTGGTGGTCGGCGACGGCGCGGTCGGCCTGTGCGGGGTGATCGCCGCCAAGGAGATGGGCGCGGAGCGGATCATCGCCATGTCCCGCCACGAGGCGCGCCAGAATCTCGCCCTGGAGTTCGGCGCCACCGAGATCGTCACCGAGCGTGGCGAGGAGGGCGCGGCCCGCATCAAGGAACTGACCGGCGGGATCGGCGCCGACTCGGTCCTGGAGTGCGTCGGCACCGCACAGTCGATGCGGCAGGCCCTGCACTCGGCGCGGCCCGGCGGCAGCGTCGGCTTCGTCGGCGTGCCCCACGGCGTCGCCGTGGACGGGCAGGAGCTGTTCTTCTCCCACGTCGGCCTGCGAGGCGGTCCTGCCCCTGTGCGCCGGTACCTGCCCGACCTCATCGACCGTGTCCTGTCGGGACGGATCGACCCGGGCAAGGTCTTCGACCTCACCCTGCCCCTCGACCAGGTCGCCGAGGGCTACCAGGCGATGGACGAACGCCGCGCCATCAAGACCCTCCTCACCCCCTGACCCACCGCCCCACCCCCGCCGGGGCAGCGCATGCGCCCCGGCCCCTGCCACTTCTGTGAAGGACTCACCGTGACCACGTTCGCTCTTGTCGGCGCAGGCCCCGGTCTGGGGCTCGCCACTGCCCGCCGCTTCGGAGCCGCAGGCCACAGCGTCGCGCTCCTGTCCCGCAGCGCCGAGCACCTGGACACCCTCAGGGCCGGCCTCGACCGCGAAGGAGTGGCGGCCCGCGGCTTCACCGCCGATGTCCTCGACGCGGACTCCTTGACCGCGGCTCTGCACACGGCCGCCGAGACGCTGGGGCCCATCGAGATCCTCCAGTACAGCCCGGTGCCGCGCGCCGACTTCATGAAGCCGGTTCTCGACGTCGCCGCAGACGATCTCGAAGACCCGCTGGCCTTCTCGGTCAAGGGCCCGGTGACCTGTGTCAACGCCGTTCTTCCGGGGATGCGGGCACTCGGCCGGGGCACCCTGCTGTTCGTCAACGGCGGCAGTGCGGTGCGGCCGCACCCCGAGCGGGCCGGCACCTCTGTCGCGTTCGCCGCCGAGAGCGCCTACGCGGAGATGCTGCACGACGCGCTCGCCCCGGAGAACATCCACGCCGCCCAGCTGATCATCCCCGGAGCGATCCGGCCCGATGCCGAGCACAGCAGCCCCGCCGTCCTGGCCGAGCGCCTGTACGCCCTCCACACCGAACGCGGCGGCTTCCGGCACTACGCCGAGCCCTTGCCCGACTGACGTCTTCGCCGGATGACCCTCAGGAACGGCGCAGCCCGCCGGGCCCTGGCCCGGCCGTCCCGCCGGCCGTTCCGCGGGCGGCCGTGACCGCCTGCTCCGACGACTCGTCCGGAGCCGGCTTGGTCATCGGCGTCGCACTCCCGGTCGACGGCGGCTATGTCGCCCGATGACCCGCTCACCTCACTGAACCGGGCCCAACCGAAAGGAACCGTCATGGAGTTCATCAAGCAGCAGTCCACCAGCAAGGCCCCGGCCGACTGGTTCACCGGAGACGTCTGGTGGGACGTGATCGTCGCGGGCCGGGAGCCCTCCCGCATGCGAGCCAACCTCGTCCGCTTCTCCCCGGGCGCCCGTACCAACTGGCACGCCCACGCCGTGGGACAGACCTTGCACGTGGTCTCCGGCATCGCCCTGATCGGCACCCGCGACGGCACACTCCTCGAGGCCCACCCCGGCGAGACCGTCTCCTGCCCGCCGGGCGAGGAGCACTGGCACGGTGCCGCACCCGACCGGTTCATGGAGCACATCGCCATGTGGGAAGGCACCGGCGACGACACCCCCGAGACGGTGTGGGCCGAGCCCGTCACCGACCAGCAGTACAACGGCCCCCGCAGCCGCAACCGGTAGCGGACAGCCAGACGGTTCCCCGACGGCCCCACACAGCAGGTCGGTCCCGGCGCTGAGGAATCAGCACCGGGACCGACCTGCTTCCCAGATTGACATCGGGAGCGGCCGTGCGCAGGTCGTGGTGGCTCATGAACGGGACGCTCCGCCGTCTCGGTCGCCGATGCGCCCTCCGATGCGCCCTCCAGAAGCGTCCCTTTGGATGGCTCTTCTCTCCGACCAGGTCAGGGGTCTTTTTCAGCCAGGGGAGCTGACGATGCATCAAATAGGTCATCTGTCCCGGACTATTGACTCGGTGTCAGGTCCACGCCATCCTCGACGGGACCTACGCGCGAGTAAGTTAGCGCGTGCCCGTCCCGGACAGCGAAGGTAGCCCGGATGACCCTCCTCCGCAGACGCAGCCTGTATGCCGTCGTCGTCACCCTCCTGCTGGCTCTCGGCGTGGGCTCCCCTCCGGCCGTCGGCGCCGACACCCCCTGGTGGGAGCCCACGGCGCGGCCCGCCGCCGACTCCCAGATCAACGTCACCGGCGAACCTTTCCACGGCACGGACAGCCAGGGCCGGGTCCGCGGCTTCGTCGACGCGCACGATCACCTGATGTCCAACGAGGGCTTCGGCGGCCGCATCATCTGCGGCAAGCCGTTCTCCGAAGCGGGCATCGCCGACGCCCTCAAGGACTGCCCCGAGCACTATCCCGACGGCTCGCTCGCCCTCTTCGAGAACGTCACCGGCGGCGCGGACGGCCACCACGACCCGGTGGGCTGGCCGACGTTCAAGGACTGGCCGGCCCACGACTCCCTCAGTCACCAGCAGAACTACTACGCGTGGCTGGAGCGCGCCTGGCGCGGCGGCCAGCGGGTGCTGGTCAACGACCTGGTCACCAACGGCCTGCTGTGCTCGATCTACGTCAGGGACCGCGGCTGCAACGAGATGGACGCCATCCGCCTCGAGGCCCGCAAGTCCTACGAGATGCAGGACTACATCGACAAGATCTACGGCGGAAAGGGCAAGGGCTTCTTCCGTATCGTCACCGACTCCGCCCAGGCCCGTCAGGTCGTCGCGGAGGGCAAGCTCGCCGTGGTGCTCGGCGTCGAGACCTCGGAGCCCTTCGGCTGCAAGCAGATCCTCGACGTCCCGCAGTGCAGCCAGGCCGACATCGACAGCGGTCTGGACGAGCTGTACAAGCTGGGTGTGCGCAGCATGTTCCTGTGCCACAAGTTCGACAACGCCCTGTGCGGGGTGCGGATGGACTCCGGCACCATCGGAACGGCCGTGGACATCGGTCAGTTCCTCTCCACCGGCACCTTCTGGAACACGGAGAAGTGCAGCGGTCCGCAGCACGACAACCCCACCGGCAACGCGGCCGCACCGGCCGAGGTGACCAAGCTGCTCCCCGCAGGCACCAAGGTGCCCACGTACGACAGCGACGCGCAGTGCAACAGCCGCGGTCTGACCCGCCTCGGTGAGTACGCGGTCAAGGGGCTGATGAAGCGCAACATGATGGTCGAGGTCGACCACATGAGCGTCAAGGCGGCCGGCCGCACCCTGGACCTGCTGGAGTCGGCGGACTACCCCGGCGTGCTCTCCAGCCACAGCTGGATGGACGACGGCTGGCTGGAGCGCGTCTACCGACTCGGCGGCTTCAAGGCCTCGTACATGTCCAGCGCCGACAGCTTCGCCAAGGAGTCCGCCGGGACCAGGGCGCTGCGCCAGAAGTACGGCGTCGGACTCGGCTACGGCACCGACATGAACGGCGTCGGCGGCTGGCCGGGACCGGTCGGACCCGACGCCCCCAACGCGGTCAAGTACCCCTTCCGCAGCTCCGACGGCGGTTCCGTCATCGACCGTCAGCGAACCGGGGAACGCACCTGGGACTTCAACACCGACGGTGCGGCCCAGGTCGGCATGGTGCCCGACTGGCTCGAGCAGATGCGGCTCAGCGGCGGCAAGGACACGGTGCAGGATCTGCTGGGCGGCGCGGAGTCCTACCTCCGCACCTGGAAGGCGACCGAACTCCACAAGCCCGCGCCCGACCTCGCCGCCGGCGCCCCGGCGAGCGCCAGCTCCACGGAGTGGAACCCGTTCACCAGCTATGCCGCGGGGCGGGCCGTGGACGGTGACACCGGCACGAGATGGGCGAGCGGCTGGTCGGACGACCAGTGGCTGCGGCTCGATCTGGGCGGCTCCCGCACCGTCGGCAAGGTCTCCCTCGACTGGGAGAAGGCCTACGCGCGGGCCTACCGGGTCGAGGTCTCCGACGACGGCAGCACCTGGCGGACCGTGTGGTCCACCGACAGCGGCGACGGGGGTCTGGACAACGCGGTGTTCAGCCCGGTGCAGGCGCGGTACGTCCGCATCCACGGCGTGACCCGCGCCACCAAGTACGGCTACTCGATCAACGAGGCGGCCGTGTACGGCCGCTGAGCTACTCCCGCAGCAACGTCAGGATCTGGTCCGCGACGACGTCGAGCACGTCGCCCGCCTTCTCCTCGTCGCCCAGGACGAGGAAGTTGAGGGTGAGCCCGTCGGTCAGCGCGGCCAGATACCTGGCGGCCGCGGGCTCGGGCACGGTCAGGTCCACGCCCAGGGCCGCGGGGAGCTGACGGAGCACCTTGGTGTGGGCCGCCAGATAACGCTCGTACTGCCGCCGGGCGAGATGCTCGTAGCCGGGTTCCCGCAGGGCGTACTGGGTGAGTTCGTACGTCAGCATGTGCTCACCGGGATTGGCCAGTACGTGGTCCCAGTACGCCTGGAGCCCGGCGCGGATCGTCTCGCGCAGGGTGGGCCTGCGGGTGAGCGTGGTGAGGACGTCCGACTCGGAGTGCTCGGAGATGGTGTCCATCACCGCTTCGAGCAACTCCTGCTTGGAGTCGAAGCAGTAGTGGAAAACGCTCAGCGAGACGCCCGCCTCCGCCACGACGGACCGCGTGGTGGTCTTCGCGACGCCGTCACGGGCCATGACCCGGATGGCAGCCTCGACCAGTTGCCTGCGCCGCTGCGCCGACGGCATCCGCCCCATGGTGCCTCCTCCCCTGACCTGCGCAAGCATACGCCGCGGGGGTGCGGCGCAGCGGGCCGCTGTGACGGCCCCGGGTTCCCGGCCGTGGGCCGCCGAGGCGCCACGGCGGGCGGCCGCCGTGGCGCCTCGCCTCACCAGTCGTGCACGGATCCGTCCCGCAGCCTGTTCACCGGCAGGTACTTGCGCTCGTACGGGAAGCGCTCGGCTGCCTTCTCGTCGAACTCGACGCCGATGCCGGGGCGGTCGCCGGGGTGCATCAGGCCGTCCTCGAACGTCCAGGACGTCTCGAACACCGCCTCGTAGCCCGGGAGATGGGCCATGTACTCCTGCATGCCGAAGTTCGGGATCGACAGGTCGACGTGGAGCGCGGCCGCGAGTGACGCGGGGGAGAGGTCGCCCGCGCCGTGCGAGCCGGAGCGGACCCCGTACAGCTCGGCGAGCGAGAAGATCCTGCGAAGGTGCGTGATGCCGCCGGCGTGCGAGACGGAGGTGCGGATGTAGTCGATGAGGCGGTTGGTGATCAGGTGCTGGCAGTCCCAGATCGAGTTGAAGATCTCGCCGACCGCGAGCGGTGTCGTGGTGTGCTGCCGGATGAGGCGGAAGGCCTCCTGGTCCTCGGCCGGGGTGGGGTCCTCGATCCAGAACAGGCGGTAGGGCTCGAGTGACTTGCCCAGGCGGCCCGCCTCGATGGGGCTGAGCCGGTGGTGCACGTCGTGCAGCAGGTGGAAGTCGTAGCCGAACCGCTCGCGGACGGCGGACATGTAGGCCGGCACGAAGTCCAGGTAGGCGCCGGTGTCCCAGACTTCCTCGCTGGGCAGCGCCCCGTCGGCGGGCTCATAGGTGTCGCCGTCGCCCTTGCGCATGCCGTACACCCGCTCCAGACCGGGCACCGCCGCCTGGGCGCGCACCGCGCGGAAGCCCTTGTCGAGGAAACGCTGTACGTCGTCGAGGAGTTCGGGGACCGTGTTGCCGCTGGCGTGGCCGTAGACGGTGACGCCGTCGCGGGCCGCGCCGCCCAGCAGCTGGTACACGGGCAGGCCCGCGACCTTGCCCTTGATGTCCCACAGGGCGACGTCGACGGCGGCGATGGCCGTCATGGTGACCGGGCCGCGCCGCCAGTAGGCGCCCTTGTACAGGTACTGCCACACCTGCTCGATGCGGGCCGGGTCCTTGCCGATCAGGACGGGGCAGACGTGGTCGCGCAGATAGGAGGCGACGGACAGCTCGCGGCCGTTGAGGGTGGCGTCGCCGATGCCGGTGACACCGTCCGAGGTGGTGATCTTCAGGGTGACGTAGTTGCGGCCGGGGCAGGTGACGAAGACCTCGGCCGAGGTGATGGTGGCCATGGGGTGCCGTTCTTCTCGATGGGGGAGCGCGGGGCAGGGGAGGTGCAGGCCGGAGCGCGGGTCCGGCGGCCGGCACCTGGATCAGGTGCGCGCGGAACGCAGCGCGGCCTCGATGCCGTGCACGGCGAGCGTGTGCGCGAACTCGCCGACGGCAGCGCCGAGTTCGGGGTGCTGGGCGACCTCCGGCGGCAGCAGTTCGCCTTCGCGGAGCAGCAGGCGGGCCGCGTCGGCGGGGCCGCTCGCACGGGCCGCGAGCTCGACCAGGCGCGACCGGGCACCGTCGTGGACCGTGCCGAGCGCACGCTCGTCGTATGCGTCGTCGGCTGTCATGACGCGCACGTACGCGGCGAGGCCGAGAGCGAGGACGCGGGGGACGCGTCCCGCCGCCAGCGACTCGGCGAGCACCCCCGCCCAGCGGACCGGGATCTTCAGGGAACCGTCGGAGCCGACCTGCGCGGTGCGGTGGCCGAGCGCCGGATTGGCGAACCGGTCGAGGAGTTCGGTGACGTAGGCCTCGCCCGGCATTCCCTCGGGCTCCGGGACCGTCGGCAGGATCTCCTCACGCATCGCGAACTCCACCGCACCGCCGAGGAGTTCGTCCGTCACCGCCTGGTCGATGCAGCGGTGTCCGCGCAGCAGGCCGAGGTAGGCGAGGAGCGAGTGGGCGCCGTTGAGGAGCCGCAGTTTCATCAGTTCGTACGGGGCGACATCGTCCGTGAACAGCGCGCCCGCGTGCTCCCAGGCCGGGCGTCCGGCGCGGAAGTCGTCCTCCATGACCCAGAGTCGGTACGGCTCTGCGGGCACCGGTACCGAGTCGCGGACGCCGAAGGCGCGGGCTACCAGGTCACGGTGCTCGTCGGTGGTGGCGGGCGCGATCCGGTCGACCATGCTGTTCGGCGTGGTGAGCGAGTTCGCGACGTAGGTCTCCAGCTCGGGGCGTTCCGCGGCGGGCAGCGCGGCGACGAACTCGTCGATGAGGGCGCGCAGCCGGTGCCCGTTGTCCATGAGGTTGTCGCAGCTGAGCACGGTGACCGGCGCCCCGCCGGCGCGGGCCCGGTGCTGGAGCCCGCGCACGATCAGGCCGACGGTGGTGCGGGGTGTGCCGCCCGTGAGGTCGGCGCGGACCAGCGGGTCGTCGAGGTCGAGGCGGCCGTCGGCGCCGAAGGTGTACCCCTTCTCCGTCACCGTGAGGGAGACGATGCGTGTGGTGGGGCTGCCGATCGCGGCGACGACCTCGGCGCCTTGTCCGTCGGCGACGAGGCCCGGATGGTGCACCCCGGGCACGGTCGCGGCGACGCCCGCGTCGCGGCGCAGGGTGAGGACCGTGTACAGCTGGTCCTGTTCCGCCATGCCGGTCAGTACAGGGCGCGGACCGCGGGCCGCGCTCGTCGAGACACCGGTGATGCCCCAGGGGCCGGGGCTGTGGCGCAGGGCGTCGGCCGTGTGGACAGCCTGGTGGGCGCGGTGGAAGTTGCCCATGCCGAGGTGGACGATGCCGGGTTCGGGGGTGGGCGGAGGCAGCTTGAGGCCGGCCACGGGGAGCGCGGTACGGGACAGGCGCGGCCGGGTGCGCAAGGTCATCGTCAGACCTCCCGCGCCGGCTCGACGAGGACCTTCATCTGCGACGGGTCGGTCAGCGCGACCTCGAGCGCCTCGGACGCCCGCTCCAACGGGAAGGTGGAGGTGACCAGTTCGGCCAGACGGACCCGCCCCGCGAGCGCGGCGGCCGCCGCGAAGTCCCCTGCCCCGTACCGGAACGACGTCACAAGGGACAGTTCCTGACGCTGCATCCACGCCAGCGGCAGCTCGGTCAGCGGTCGGCCCGGATTGCCGACCACCACGGCGGTGCCGCCGGGGCGCAGCGCGCGGATCCCCGACACCAGGGCGGGCCCCACGCCGGAGCAGTCGAGGACGGCGTCGTAGCCGTACGGCGAGGCGAGCGCGTGGGACCGCTCCGGATCGGGCGCGAGGCCGGCGGCGTCGACCGTGTGCAGGCCGAGCCGCGCCGCGAACTCCCGCCGCTCGGCTGCCACATCGGACACCGTCACGGACCCGGCACCGACGGCCGCCGCGACCTGTGCGACCAGCACACCGATGGGCCCCGCCCCCGTGACGAGCACACGGTGACCGGGGGCGAGCGCGGCGCGGCGCACCGCGTGCACGGCGACGGCGAGCGGCTCGATCAGCGCGCCGAGCCGGACGTCCGTCGACGCGGGCAGCGGGTGCACGAAGTCCCGCGGCACGCACACGTACTCGGCGAGCGCGCCGTCGGTCGGCGGCGAACCGAAGCAGGTGCCCTCCGGGCAGAGGTTGTAGCGCCCGGCCCGGCACAGCGCGCACGTGCCGCACGGGTGCGCCGGTTCGATGGCCACGGCCGTGCCGTGGGGCAGGTCGTCGGCGCCCGCGCCGTGACCGACGACCACGCCGGCCGGCTCGTGGCCGAGGACGGTCGGCTGCCGCAGCACGTTCGGGCCGTTCTCGCCGTGGGCGTAGTAGTGCAGGTCGGACCCGCACAGTCCGACGGCACGGACAGCGACCAGGACCTGACCCGGCCCGGGCTCGGGCACCGGGCGGTCCTCGACGCGCACGTCCTTGGGGCCGTGCAGCACGGCGGCGCGATGCATGGACTCGACGGGCTCGACCGACTGGGCCGACTCGACCGACTGGGCCACGGGGCGTCCCTTCTTTAGTACGGGGATGGAGCGGACCGGGGGCGGTTCAGCGCACCGGCAGCGGTTCGACGCGCTTGATGACGAACGCGTAGGTGAGGGCGCCGACGACGGACAGGGCGCCGGACACCAGGAGCGGCACCAGATACGAGCCCCCGGAGGACGCCAGCAGGAATCCGGTGACGATCGGGCCGAGGATCCCCGCCACGTTCGAGGCGAAGTTCTGGATACCGGCGAGCGAGGCGACGTGCCCGGCGGTCGGCGCCACGTCGGCGGGCAGCGACGCGACGGACGCGGTGGAGAAGGTCAGCGAGGCGTAGCTGAGGGAGAGCAGCGCGAGGGCGCCGGACGCGGTCGGCACGACGACGGCGAGTGCGATCACGGACGAGCACAGCGTGCCGGAGACCAGGCAGGTCTTGCGGACCTTGGTCGTGGACCAGCCCTTGCGGAGCAGCCGGTCGGCGGTGAATCCGCCGAGCAGCGACCCGAAGATGGCGACCAGACCCGGGACCGTACCGAAGAAGCCCAGCTTGAGGAGGTCGAAGCCGCGCTCGTCGACGAGGTAGCTGGGGAACCAGGTGATGAAGAAGTAGATGACGTAGTTGAGGCAGAAGAAGCCGAGCATCATGCCCCAGACCGTCCGGTAGCGGAACAGGTCCCGCCAGCGCACCTTGGGCGCGTCCGCCCCCTGCGCGGGCGTCTCGTCGGTGTGAGCGCCGCCCGCCTCGATGTAGGCGCGCTCCTCGGCGGTCAGCTTCGGGTGGTCGGCGGGCTCGTGGTAGAGCCGCCACCAGCCGATGATCCACAGGAAGCCGAGCAGGCCGCAGGCGATGAACGCGACCCGCCAGTGGAACACGGAGACCAGCATCGTCACCAGCGGCAGGGCGATGGCGGTGCCGACGCGCGCGCCGTTGTCCCAGACGCTGTTGGCGAGGGTCCGTTCGTGGCGGGGGAACCAGCGGGAGACGGCCTTCGCCGGTGCGGGATAGCCGGCGGCCTCACCGGCGCCGAGCAGCATCCGGGCGCCGACGAGCGAGCCGACGCCGCGGACCAGGCCCATCCCGACGGTGGCCACCGACCACCAGATGGCGCCGATCGCGAAGACCCGCTTCACGCCGTACTTGTCCAGGAGCGCCCCGGCGGGCAGTTGGCACAGCGCGTAGGTGATGAAGAAGGCACTGAGGATGAAGCCCTGCGTCTCGGGACCGATGTGCAGGTCGTCCGACATGGACGGCAGCGCGACGCTGAGCGTGGAGCGGTCCAGGTAGTTGACCGCGAGGCCGCCGAAGCACAGGACGGCTATGCCCCAGCGGACGTTCTTCCCCCGGCCGCGCGGGCGGGCGGGGAGTGAGATGCCGGGCGGGGCAGCCGGCGCCTCACTCTCGGTGACGGAGCGGGTGGTCATCGTTGACCTCCGGTCGAGGCGGACGTGCGGATGTGACGGTAGGCGGTTCGCGAGACCGGGCACAGGAGTGTCCACAGCGGGGACAGGGACACGGGTGCGGTCAGGGGTTCCGTTGGCCTCCGCGTCATTTTCTACCCTCGTCCGCACTTACATACAAGCCTTGTATGTAAGTATCCTCGCAGCTGAGGTGAGAAAGTGAGCGTCATGGCAGCTCAGCGGCGGGAAACGAGACAGACACGAGGGACCGAGGCGGAGGCACCGCGTCCGCGCGAGTCGGTCCGGGCCCGGGTGCACGCCCTGCTGCGGGCACGGATCACCTCCCTCGCGCTCCTGCCGGGCGCGCCCCTGTCGGAGAACGAGCTGGCCGGGGAGCTGGACGTCAGCCGCACGCCGGTACGCGAGGCGCTGATCCTGCTGGGCGAGGAATCGTTGGTCGACGTCTTTCCCAAGCTCGGTACGTTCGTCTCGCGGATCAGCGTCGACGCCGTCCTGGAAGCCCAGTTCATGCGGGAGGCGCTCGAACTGGCGGCGCTTCGCGAGGCGGTGAAGAAGTCCGGCGCGCAGGACATCACCGCGCTGCGCGCCATCCTCGACGCTCAGCGGGCCGCGCTGAAGGCGGGGGACGCGGACGCGTTCTTCGAGCAGGACGAGGCCTTCCACCGCCGCCTGATGGAGGCGAGCGGCCATCGCACGCTGTGGCGCACGGTGGCGACCGCCAAGGCGCACCTCGACCGGGCCCGCCGGCTGAGTCTGCCGCTGCCGCACCGGATCGAGACGCTGGTCGACGAGCACACCACGGTGGTCGACGCCCTGGAACGGCGGGACGGGGCGCGCGCCGAGGACGCGCTGCGCGGACACCTGCAGGGCGTCTTCGACGACATCGGAACGATCCGGGCGAGCCATCCGGAGCTGTTCACGGATCCGCAGGAGCAGCCGGGCGCCCCGCCCCGCCCGCGCATCCATCCCGGTCTGCGCGCCTGACGTCCACCCGGGGGCGGACTCGGCCGGGATGCCGCCCGAAGTGTTCGAGGAGCGCGCACCCCGTCGGGCCGAGCTCCATCGGCACACCGGCCCGCGTCATACGCCTTCGGGCCGCCGTTCCTCGGATGCCGCCGCCGTGAGCGTCCCGGGACAGTCCTCGGCGATCGTGCGGTCGAGTTGCCGGGTGCGGAAGCCGCCGCGGAGGGCCCAGGCGTAGCAGGCCAGGGAAAGTGCGACCGGGGCGAGCAGGTCGTACGGGCCCGGCAGGGGCAGGTGGCCGAGCGGGCCGAACTCGCCGTAGTGCGACAGGAGGAGAACGGCGAGCAGGGTGGCGAGCGGCCAGATGCCGCCGTCGACCTGGCGGCGGCCCTCCGGGGTGGCGGCCACACGCAGCCCCGGCACGTGGAGCGCGATTGCGGCGATCATGGCCCCGGCGTGGACCGGGAAGCTCCTCCGATCCCGACTGTGTGGCGACGCATGGCGTGTGCCGAGCGGGGCCCCATGAAGCCGCCGGGTCCGCCGCCCCAAGGGCGGACCCGGCGGATGTGACGACGGGCGTCAGCCCGAAGCCTCGGGCTCTAGCTCAGTGTCTTGAGCGCCGCCTCCGCGTCGTACGGCTTCAGTTCGTCGAAGCGGCCCGCCAGGACCTTCGCCGCCCACTCCGGGTCCTGGAGCAGGGCGCGGCCGATGGCGACCATGTCGAACTCGTCGCGCTCCAGCCGGTCGAGGAGGTCGTCGATGCCCTTGACCGCGGAGCCCTCGCCCATGAAGGCGCGGATGAAGTCGCCGTCGAGACCGACGGAGCCGACCGTGATGGTGGGCCTGCCGGTGAGCTTCTTGGTCCAGCCCGCCAGGTTCAGGTCCGAGCCGTCGAACTCCGGGTTCCAGTAGCGGCGGGTGGAGGCGTGGAAGGCGTCGACGCCGGCCGCGGCGAGCGGGGCGAGGATCGCTTCGAGCTCCTCCGGGGTTTCGGCGAGCCGCGCCTCGTAGGCCTCCTGCTTCCACTGCGAGTAGCGGAAGATCACCGGGAATTCGGGGGAGACGTTCTCGCGGATCGCGGCGACGATCTCGGCGGCGAACGTCGTGCGGGCCACGGCGTCGCCACCGTAACCGTCGGTACGGCGGTTGGTGCCGGCCCAGAGGAACTGGTCGAGCAGGTAGCCGTGGGCGCCGTGCACCTCCACGCCGTCGAAGCCGATGCGCTCGGCGTCCTTGGCGGCCTGCGCGAACGCGCCGATGACGTCGTCCAGGTCGCCCTGGGTCATCGCCTTGCCCGTGCCCTCGGTGCCGTCGATGCGCAGGCCGGAGGGGCCGACGGCCGGGGCTTCGGCGAAGGGCGGCTTGCCCTGCTGGCGCACCATGCCGATGTGCCACAGCTGCGGCACGATCGTGCCGCCCGCGGCGTGCACGTCCTCGGCGACCTTCGCCCAACCGGCCAGCTGCTCCTCACCGTGGAAGCGCGGCACCCGGTCGCTCTCGCCGGCCGAGTCGTGGCCGACGTAGGTCCCCTCGGTGACGATCAGGCCCACGCCCGCTGCGGCACGTCGGGAGTAGTAGGACCGAACGTCCTCACCCGGGATGCCGTTCGGCGAGAACATGCGGGTCATGGGCGCCATCGCGATGCGGTTCGGGACTTTCAGGCCGTTCAGCGCGATCGGGCGGGACAGGATCTCGGCAGCGCGGGAAACGGGCGACGCGGCATCAGTCACGGAGTGCTCCTCTTCAGTACCAGTCGGTATGTGCACAAGCATGTAATCCGCGTGTGCCAACCGTTCCGGCCCCCATGACATTCCGCAGGCCCGCCGCGCCCTCCTGTGATCCCGGCCACGGACCCAGGTCCCAGGGCCCTTCGTCCGGATCAGGCCGGGCCGGCGCCGAGAGGTGTCGAGACGAAAGTCCCTAAGGCCGGTCGACGACGGCGCTGAGCGGGGCCGAGGCGAGTCGCTCCTCGTGGTCCAGGACGACGAGCTTCCGGCCCTCGCCGGTGGTCCCGACGAGGACCAGGTCGTCCATGGCCGGGTACCAGAGGTCGTCGAAGTGCTCCAGGAGCCGCTCGGGCGCGAGCCGTACCGCCACCCCGTCGCCGGGCCACGCGGCCAGCACCTGGCCCTCGACGTCGCCGAGCTCGGCACGCAGCAGCGCGCACGTCTGTGGCAGCGTCATCTCCGAGACGTCGACGACACCGGAGGCCTGCCGCGGCACACCGGCCAGCGGCGCGAGTGTCCCTCCCAGGAGGGCCAGCAGCTCTTCGTACGCGCCGAGGTCGGGCGCGGCCCCGATGGATTCCAGCGTGGCGGTGAGACGGGGTGGCATGTCTTACTCAGTTACCTTCCAGAAAGTTCCCGGCGTTGTCCTGCCAGGGTGCCCAGCCGATGTAGCGGGATCCGGGAGTGGTCGGGTCGTCCGGATACCAGTCGTGTCCGTACACGCCGCCGGCTCCCTTCTTCCCACCCGACCAGTCCCAGTAGTTGACGTGGCCGTCCGGCCCGTCGATCCGCCAGCCACGCATCTTGTCCGGAGTCTGCTCGCCGATCAAGGTGCCCGTGCCCTCACCCGTCTTCGGGTTGTGGTCGTACATCTTGATGGAGTCCGCGCCGAGATCGCCGCCCGCGTGCTCCCTGGCGGCGCTGACGGCCCGGTCGTAGTTCGACCAGGAGTAGTCGTAGCGGCCGATGGACGGCTTGGTGTAGCCCCGCGGATCGTCGGGATGGTCGCCGCCCTGCGGCTGCTTCTTCGGCCCGTCACCGTCGTACTCCGGCGCGAGGCCGAGCGGGTCGCTCCAGGTGTGCGGGTTGTCGACGTACGCGGCCGGGTTCGGCGCCGGTGTCAGGCCGAGCGGGTCCGGGGTGAGATAGCGGCCGGTCTGCGGGTCGTAGTGGCGGAAGTAGTTGTAATGAAGCCCCGTCTCCGGGTCGAAGTATTGGCCGGGGAAGCGCAGGGGCGTGTACGTCGCGCTGTTCGCCGTCCAGGTCGTGGTGCCCCAGAGGGTGCTGCGCGCGTGCCAGGCGACCCGGCCCTGCTCGTCGACGAGTTCGCTCGGGGTGCCGACGAGGTCGGTGACGATGGCGAAGAAGCGGGAGTCGAACTCCGTCTGCGGCGCGTCGGCCGCGTGGATGCGCTCGGTCTGGGCGAGCGGGCGTCGGCCCACGTGGTCCCACGTCAGGGTGACCGGGTGCGGGAACTGGGGCGCGCTGGTGGTCTGTTCGCAGAGTGTGCTGCCGTCCCAGGTGAAGACGGTGCGCTCGACGACGGTCGCACCGTCCTCGCCGATGCGCAGCTTGGCCGTGCGCCGGCCGAGCGGGTCGTACGTGTAGCGCCACCTGGTGCCGTCCGGTGTGACGACCGAGACGAGGCGGTCCTCGGCGTCCCACGTGTAGCGCCACGTGTCGGGTTTGCGGGAGAGGCGGGTCTTCTGCCGCAGCGTGATACGGCCCAGCGCGTCGTGCTCGTAGCGGACGTTCCCGGCGCGGGCGATGCGGGTGCCCCGGTAGGCGCGGGGGCCGGTCGCCTCCTGGCCCGGATGTTCGGCGGGCCAGGACGCCGAGGTCTGATTGCCCGCGGTGTCGTACGCGTACGTCTCGGTCCAGCCGGCCGCGTGCACCGCGGTGACCCGGCCCACCGCGTCCAGGTCGAAGCGGCGGGCGCCGCCGAGCCGGTCGTCGACGGCGGTGAGGTGGCCGTCGGCACGGTAGCTGTAGGCGCGGTGCTGGATCGTGTGGCCGTCCGAGTCCGTCACCGACTGGGCGGACAGCCGCCCCAGCGGGTCGAAGGCCTGCTCCAGGGTGATCGTCGCGCCGATGTGCCGGGCCGTCTCGCGGCCGGCGGCGTCGTAGCGCAGATCGACGGCGCGACCGGACACGACCAGGTCGGTGCGGCGGCCGACGGCGTCGAAGGACCAGGCCGTGACACCGCCGGTAGGAGTGGCGCGGCCGGTGCGACGCCCCAACTCGTCGTATCTATACGTGAGTTCGCGGCCGTCGACGGTCTCGGAGCGGACCCGGCCGTGACGGTCGCGCAGGATGCTCACATGGCAGCCGTCGGGGCCCGTCGCCTCGGCCGGCTCGTCGGTCACGTCGTAACGGAAGGTCGTGACCTGGCCGTCGGCGTCCTTGCGGATGATCTGGCCGAGCGCGTCACGCTCCAGGGATGTCGTCTGCCCGAGCGTGTTCGTGCGGGCGACGAGCCGGCTCGCGGCGTCATGGGCGTAGCTGAGGGTGCGGCCGTCGAAGTCGGTCTCCGATGTCAGGCGCCCGGCCGGGTCGTAGACGTAACTCCAGGTCAGGCCCTGCGGGTTGGTGACCTTGGTGAGCCGTAGCTCATCGTCGTGCTCGAACTCGTGGCGGACGCCGTCCGGGGAGGTGCGGGCGGTGAGCAGGTCGAAGTGGGTGTACTCGTGGCGTGTGACGCCGCCGAGCGCGTCGGTGTGGGTGACGCAGTTGCCCTCGCCGTCGTACGTCCATGACTCGGCGGTGCCGTCGGGCCGGACGCGGCGGGTGAGCCGTCCCTCGATGCTCCATTCCAGACGGGTCGTCGCGCCGGTCGGATCAGTGAGGGAGATGGGCCGGCCGAAGGCGTCGCGTCCGTAGCGGGTCACGCAGCCGAGCGCGTCGGTGATCTCGACGGCGAGCCCGGCGCGGTCGCAGCGCACCCGGGTCACGTGCCCGAGCGGGTCGGTGACCGCGGTGAGGTGCCCCGCCTCGTCATAGGCGTAGTGCGTGGTCTGCCCAGAAGGGGCCGTGGCCGAGATCCGGTTGCCGCGCTCGTCGTAGGCGTAGCGGTGCGTGGCGCCGTCGGGACCCTTGAGCCGGGTCAGGCGCCCGGACGCGTCGTACTCGGCGTGCGTCTCGCGTCCGTCGGGGCGCCGGACGAGGACCGGATTGCCGTCGTCGTCGTAGCGGTGGTCGACCGTGTGGCCGAGCGGGTCGACGGCGGTGAGCAGCCGGTTGCGGTGGTCACGGGTGAAGCGCGTGGTGTGGCCGAGCGGATCGGTCTCGGCGACGATCTGGCTGGCGCCGTTGACGAGGAAGCGGCGCGTGTGGCCCTCGCCCGTCGTGGTCGTGGTGACCCGGTGACCCGTCGCGGGGTCCGCCTCGCCGTAGGACAGACGCAGGCTCATGTGCCCCTCCGACCCGCCTTCGGAGACACACCGGTCCTGCTCGTCGTACGCATACGTGTAGGAGCGGTCGTTGCTGTCCGTCCACGACGTGACGCGGCCGCGCTCGTCGTAGGTGAACCGCAGGGCGGATCCCGAGGAGTCGAGGACCTCGCCGAGGTGGCCCGCCGCGTCGTATCCGTAAGTCTTGACGACATGCTTGGCGCCGGACGGTCCGGCCAGGCGCAGGGTGGTGACACGGCCGTCGGCGGTGGTGAGTTCCAGGTGGTAGCCACCGGAGGCGACGATGCCGAGCGGTGTGCCCTGCTCGTCGTACTCGAAGGTGAGCCAGTTGCCGTTGCGGTCGTCGATCTGCTCCAACACCGCCAGGCCCTCGGCCCGGTCCGCGAAGTGCCGGACGCGGCCGGTGCGGCGGTCGGTGACCGTGTAGCCGCCGTCGACACGGTCCAAGGGCCAGGCGGGGCCGTGCGTCGGCAGGACCGGGACGCCGGGGGCGGGGTGCGGATAGCTGAGCAGCAGGCCGTCCTCCGTCACGAAGACGACGCCCTCCCCGTCGATCTCCAGGCGCTGGTCGACGGTGGACGACCACGACGGGCCGAACCACCTGCCCAGCCGGTAGCCCGACTCGACGCGCCGCGTGAAGACCAACGGCAGGGTTCCGGGCAGCACGACATCGGTCTGCGGCAGGTACATCCGGCCCGTGGCCATGTCGATGGGGTCGGAACCCTTGTTCTCCACCGAATTCTCGGTACGGCCGTGCTGGTTGGGGCCGTCCGCGTGACCCGCAGCGCGCTCACTGTCCCGCACCGTCCTGCGCGCCGCGTTCTCGGCGACGTCCTTCGCCCCCGTCCTGAGCCCGAGCCGCAGGCCGCTGCGGGCGAGTCCGGCGCCTTTGGTGCCGATGAGTTCGGGGATGAGGCGGCCGACGAATTCGGAGGGGTCCTTCTTGAAGCCGTCGACGGCGGCGGTGACGATGCGTTCGGGGTGCGCGGCGGTGGAGACGAGGCCGGAGAGCGTCATGGAGACGTTCTGCATGTAGGCGGCCGGGTGTGTGAGGTTGTAGGGGTCGGTGGGGTTGAGGCCGCGGGCGAAGTTGAGCAGGCCGGCGGTGCCTTTGAGGGCGCCGCCGACCACATGGGTCAGTTCGGTGTTGTAGGCCTGGTAGCCGTCGACGAGGTCGTTGCCGAGGCGGTCGAGCGGCGGGGGTTCGGCGGGAGCGTGCGCGAGGGCCGCCTTCACCTTGCCCTGGGCGTCGGACGCGGCGGTGTTGCGCTGCTTGCGGGCCTCGGTGAGCGTCTCGTGGGCCTTCTTGATGTCGGCCGTGCCGGGGTCCTGGAAGGGGCCGGGCCTGGCGCCGGGATCCTCGTTCGCCTTGATCTTGGCGTTGTAGGCGTCGACCTTCTTGTTGTACGCGTCGACCGCGTCCTTCGACGCCTGCTGCCCCTTCTTGTACAGCTCTACGGCTTCCTTGGCCTTGCTCTGCGCCCACTTGACCGTATCGGCGTACGCGTCCAGCGCACCCGCCGCCTTGTCGCAGGCGTCGGAGGCCTGGGCCCACTTGGTGGGGTGTACGCCGAACTTCTTGCGGAACGCGTCGCCGCCCTCGCCCGCCCACCCGGACGAGTCGATCTTCTTCATCCCCTGGGAGACATGGTCGAACGCGGTGTGGAAGTCCTTGAGATGCTTCGAGGACTCGCGGATCTTGTCCGGGTTGCCGTGGACCAGCTCATTGGCCTCCTCGGTCTGTCCGAGCTGCTGCTCGCCGGGCGTGGCGCCGAGGTCGGACGCGACGTCGTCGCCCCAGTCCTCCACGGCGTCGGCGGCGTCGTGCAGGCCGACGTGGTCCAGGCCGTCGCCGACCTTGTTCGTCGCGTAGTCGACGCCCTCGCCGACCTTCTTCTTGCCCGCGTCGATGAGATCCTCACCGACCGAAAGCCCTTTGTTGATACCGCCCTTGACGCCATCGACGAGATCACCGAGACCCATCAGCCCTCACCTCCGCCCTGCTGCTGTCCGGCGGCCTCGGCCCGTTCCTCGGGGGAGGGGCCGAAGGTGTCGTCGAGCATCTGGTCGTACTCGCCGTCCGAGACGCCGAGGGCGTTGTGCAGGTTCTCGGGGTTGAGGCCCGCGGGGCCCAGCGTGTGCGACGTCATGACGTCGCGGCCCGCGTCCTTCCAGCCCTGGCCGCTGTTGGCCATGGCCTGGTCGAAGGATTCCTTGCTGTAGTCCACGCCGCCGTACGCGCCCGACGTGGCGATGTCGCCCCAGCCCTTCTGGGTGACCTCCTCCTCGGAGGCGTACGGGTTCCCGATCGCGGCGTTCGTGACGACCTTGAACGATCCCTCGACGTACTGCTCGGTCTCGTAGTACGTACCGGCGGACAGGCCGGTCTTCGCGGCGAACCCGTTGCCCTCGTTCACCAGCGAGCGCACGCCCCACTCCCAGCGCTCGCAGAACGACTTGAACTCCCCGGTCAGCCCTTCGTGCCCCAACTCCAGGCCGGACAGGGCGATGTCCCCGAAGCCGCGCCCGGCCCCGGCCTCACCGACCATGCCGAGCTCTTTGAGCTCGGCCAGGGCCTCGGTCAGGCCCTTGGCGATCAGAGCCAGGCCGCCGGTCTTCAGATCCTTGCCGCCACCGCCACCGCCATCGCCGGTCATGCGCTGCCCCTCTCGCCCTCGTCACGGTCGAGCGCCGCCTCGTCCGGCACGATGCCCCGCACCGGCGGAAACACCATGCCGTCCGGCCCGTCCGCGCAGTCCAGCGCCACCCCGCACGGCACTCCCGCCGCCGGTACCGCCACATCGAGCAACCTGGCGCCGAGGACCTTCCGGTAGGTCCACTCCCGGCTGAACTCGCCGCGCGCCCGGGCGTAACGGGCCAGTGCCTGCTCGTCGGAGAACGCGAGGATGAAATGGATGCCGTTGAAATCCGCGGTCAGCAGGCCGCGTTCGTCCTCGGGCCCGGGGAGGTCGCCCAGCGGAACCAGCACCGCCGTACGCCGGAACTCGCCGAGCAGACGGAGGAACTCGCGTCGCCGCGCGGTGACTTCAGGATCCTCGGGCACGGGTTCCTGTGCGACGGGCTGAGCCTGCCGCGCGTCCGGCTCGGGATCGGGCTCGGGCTCCTGAGCGGCCGGAACCGGCTCCGGAACCGTCTGTGAAGCCGGCGGTCTCCGTGCAGGTGTCGCCGGCGCCTCAGTCATATCCGCGTAGTCAGCGAGGCGTGACCTCGGAATCGAGTTCCCGGGCCGCTCGTCCGACTCGCCCCCGTACTCAGACATAAGCCCCATCATCACGAGTGCGTGTCGACGACCGCAATGGTGCCGCTGTCACACCCCTGTCACAGAGCGGGGCGCGGGGCGGGACTGAAGGCTGGCCCGGCGGATGGTGCGCGCGCTACCTTCGATGGCTCGGTCAACGGGGCGACGGGGGTCGGTTGTGCTGGCGAACGTGGTGATGCTGTGGGTCGTCGGCCTTGTCTGTCTGGTAGCCGCCGCGATCGGGGAGACCGTGAGACTGGGCGGCTGGGAGCTGCCCGCGCTCACGTCGCGCAAGACGCGAATTCCCGTCGCACTCATCGGAGTTGTCGCTCTCGTGCTGGGCCTCGTCGCGTTCGTGCACAGTTCGTCGGCTTCGACGCCGGGCGGTGCAGTTGCCGGGCCCGGAGTCTCGCCATCGCCGCAGCGTGATGATCCTCCGCCGGCCGGCCCGGCCACGAGCGAGTCCGCCTCGCCATCGCCGTCCCGGTCTGCTTCCCCCGCCCCGTCGCCCTCCCGTGCACCGGAGTCGACCCCGCCGCCCGGGCCCCCTGCCGACTCCACGCCCGTGCCCCCGCCGGTGATCGGCGTGCGCTGGCACGGCTCGGTGCAGTTGAACGGCGAGACGCGGGGCGACGGCACGGACATGACCACGGGGTGGTTCCTCGACTCCGTTCCACCGTCGCGCGCGCCCCTTGGTGACCTGGGCCTCGCCGGGTCGAACGCGGTCGCGGGCAACGCGCTGGCGCGCTGGTCCGGCAAGGGCGCGCCGAGCGCCCGCCAGTGCGCTGATCTCCTCAACAAGCAAGTGGGGCAACGCCAGTTGGACGTACAGGAGGGTGCCATGGGCTGTCTCAGGACGGAGGGCGGGCGCGTCGCCTCCTTCACGGTGACGGCCGCGCCGGGGGCGCTGCAGATGACGCTCGCGGTCGTCGTCTGGCAACGTGCGTAGGGGAACCGGCGCTCGCGCATGCCCGAGGATCCCGATCATCGAGACGCTGGGACATGCAGCCGAGACGGAAGGCTATTCAGCGGCTCATTCGATCTCCCTATGGTTGAGGACATCAAGCGGGGGGCCGGGCCGGATCCGGGGTCGGCATCCTCAACTACGCCTGAAACAGGGAGAGTTGCCATGCGTGCAGTCATTCAGAAGACCTTCGGTGGTCCCGAGGTTCTCGACGTCGTCGAGACCGAACGGCCGAAGCCGCTCTCCGGTGAGGTCCTTGTCAAGGTGCACGCCGCCGCGGTCAACCCGGTGGACGTGGCCGTCAGGTCCGGCGCCTTCCCGCTGCTCGGCGAGCCCCCGTTCGGCGTCGGCTGGGACATCTCCGGGGTCGTCGAGGAGGCCGCCCCCGGCAGCCGGTTCGCCGTGGGTGACGAGGTCTACGGGATGCCGTTCTTCCCCCGTGCCGCCACCGGTTACGCCGAGTACGTCGCGGCCCCGTCACACCAGCTGGCCCGCAAGCCCGCGTCGGTCGACCACGTGCACGCCGCCGCCGTCCCCCTCGCAGCGCTCACCGCGTGGCAGGGCCTCGTGCAGGCCGCCGACGTGAAGGAGGGTGACCGGGTCCTGATCCAGCGGGCGGCAGGCGGTGTCGGCCACTTCGCCGTGCAGATCGCCAAGGCGCGGGGCGCCCGGGTGACCGCGATCGCCAGTGCGGCCCGGCACGACTTCCTCCGCGGCCTCGGCGCCGACGAACTCATCGACTACCGGACCGCCGATTTCACCGACGTGGTCAAGGACGCCGACATCGTCCTCGACTCGCTCGCCCAGGGGGATCGGTCACTGGGGGCGCTGCGTCCCGGCGGCGTGCTCATCAGCCTCCTGGAGCACCGCGACCCGGAGCTCGCCGCGCGCGTGGAGGCGGCCGGGCGGCGCTTCGCCGGCATCTCGGTCGAGCCCGACCACGCCGCGCTCGAGGCCATCGCCGAACTCGTCGACGCGGGCGCGATCCGTCCGCACGTCGAGGCGACGTTCCCGCTGGCGGAGGCGGGCAAGGCGCACGAGCTTCTCGCCTCGGGGCATGTACAGGGCAAGATTGTCCTGACGGTCTGACCGGGACGGGCCGCACCAGGGGAGGGCGAGGCCGGATGGACATCCTCACCGAGGCGCTGGCCTCGATGCGCACGGGACGCCCGGCGTCCGTCCGCACCAACGGCCGCGCCCCCTGGGGCCTGCGGCTGCCCCCGGTCGCCGGCGCCGGATTCCACGTGGTGCTGTACGGGACCTGCTGGCTGGTCCCGCTGGAGGACGCGGCCCCGCATCTGAAGCCGATCCCGCTCAGCCCCGGCGATGTCGTCTTCCTGCGCGACGGGCGGGGCCACATCCTCGCCGACCACCCCTCCAGCCAGGTCGAGGAGCCGAGGGCCGAGCACTTCCGGGAGGGGTCGCCGATCGGCTCGGTGACGCTCGGCGGGGACGGCCCCGAGACCAGCCTGCTGTGCGGCAACTACCACCTGGACCAGGGCCGCCCGCACCCGCTGGTACGCCAGCTGCCCGAGGTGGTCCACCTGCCGACGCGGCACGGCCGCCACCCGGAACTGAGCGCCACGGTCCAGCTCCTCGGCTCCGAGCTGGAGAATCCGCGGATCGGCTCGGACGGCATCGTGCCCACCCTGATCGACTCGCTGCTCCTCTACATCCTGCGCGCCTGGCTGGACGATCAGCCTGCCTCGGCCGCGCGGGGCTGGGCCGCGGCGCTCGGGGACCCGGCTGTCGCGCCCGCGCTCGCGGCGATGCACGACGACCCGTCGGCCCAGTGGACCGTCGAGGGGCTGGCCGAGCGGGCGGGGCTGTCCCGCGCGGCGTTCGCCAGGCGGTTCGCCGCGCTGGTGGGGGAGCCGCCCATGGCGTATCTGACCCGCTGGCGCATGACGACGGCGGCCCGGCTGCTGCGGGAGTCCGACGCGCCCCTGACGGCGGTCGCCGCGCGCACCGGATACGGCTCCGAGTTCGCCTTCGCCAAGGCGTTCAAGCGGGAGTACGGGCTCGCCCCGGGCGGTTACCGGCGGCAGGCGAGGGCGGCATAGGCGACGCCCAGTTTTCGGATATCCGTTCGGTTGGGGGTGCGTTTTCGGGTTGCCGGGACCATTCTGGAGGTATGTCCGAAGGTGCGCCCGTGACCGT
Source organism: Streptomyces sp. NPDC107517 (assembly GCF_055582645.1). NCBI lineage: Bacteria > Bacillati > Actinomycetota > Actinomycetes > Kitasatosporales > Streptomycetaceae > Streptomyces > Streptomyces sp. NPDC107517. The sequence goes on from NZ_JBVJPM010000018.1 coordinate 151,389, forward strand.
GCACCCGCCCCTGCCTGACGGCGGCCGGCGGGTGACGATTCGCGGCAAGGACGTGGGGACCGCCTACAACCTGCTCGACGTCCTCGAATTCCTGCGCGCCGCGGGCCTTCCCGAGACGGACACGACCGTCGACGACCCGGACCTGATCGACTGGCACGGTGCGGGGCCCGAGAACTGGGGACCGGACGGGCCGGAGAAGGCCTAGTGACGGGTCGCCCGTCCGGCGTTTGAGCGAGCCGGTCAGGGTGTTCGCGTAAGCCGGGTCAGAGTGTTCGCGTATGCCGGTCAGGACTTTCGCGCGAGCCGGTCGAGCAGGTCGTGCCATCCCGCCTCCACGCGGTCCAGCGGCATGCCCCGCTCGACGGTCAGATGGCGGACGAGCGCGGTGTCCGCGGCGGCCAGCAGCGTGTGCGCGAGGAGATCGGTGTCGCCCTCCGTGCCCGCCTGGCGCAGCAGCAGCATGACGTGCGTGTGGCGCAGCCGGCTCGCCGGGACGGCGTAGTTGCGCAGGGGGTCGGTGCGCGAGGCGAGGATCAGCTCGTGGTGGTCGCGCTCGTGGCGGATGAGGGCGGGGCCGAAGGCGTGCAGGCGCTCCAGGGCGGGCGCGTCCGGGCCCAGTGGCGGCGGGCCCGACAGGAACGCGGCCTGAAGCTGCTGCTCCCGGTGGTCCAGGAGGGCGATGAGCAGACCGGTGCGGTCGCCGAAGCGCCGGAAGACCGTTCCCTTGCCGACTCCGGCCGCCGTGGCCACGGCCTCCATGGTCAGGTTCGCCGCCCCGCACTCGGACAGCAGGCGCGACGCGGCCTCCAGCAGGCGGGTGCGGTTGCGCGCCGCGTCCGCGCGCAGCGCCGGCCGCTCGCCCGCCGGTGTCAGGGCGAGGTCGGTCGGTCCGCCCTGGGTGCCGGGCGTCGTGACGAGGGGAGGGATGGGGCCGGTCATGGCTTCAGAGTAGCGCCGGGAACGGACAAGTGGACCGTGGTCCGGATAGGTGGTACAACTTTAAACGGACTTCGGTCCGGTTGGACCGTGCATGAGATCCGTACGCCCTTATCTGGAGTTATGCCATGTCTGTTCGCATCCTCGCCCTCGTCGGCAGCCTCCGCGCCGGTTCCCACAACCGTCAGCTCGCCGAGGCCGCCGCCAAGCACGCGCCCGCCGGTGTCGACATCGAGCTCTTCGACGGCCTCGCCGACGTGCCCTTCTACAATGAGGACATCGACGTCGAGGGAAGCGTCCCCGCCGGCGCCGCGCGCCTGCGTGAGGCGGCCGGTCGGGCCGACGCCTTCCTCCTCTTCTCGCCCGAGTACAACGGCACCATGCCGGCCGTCCTGAAGAACGCCATCGACTGGCTGTCCCGCCCGTACGGCGCCGGCGCGATCTCCGGCAAGCCCGTCGCGGTCGTCGGCACCGCGTTCGGCCAGTACGGCGGCGTGTGGGCGCAGGACGACGTGCGCAAGGCCGCGGGCATCGCCGGTGCCGCGGTCCTGGAGGACGTGAAGCTGTCCATCCCCGGCTCCGTCACGCGCTTCGCCGAGACCCACCCCGCCGACGACTCCGAGGTCGCGACCGCGCTGACCGAGGTCGTCGGCCGCCTGAGCGAGCAGGCCACCCCCGCCGCCGCCTGAGGCTCCCGGCACAAGTGCGGCCGGAGGCCGGGGACGAAGCTGTCCCCGGCCTCCGGCCGCACTCATTCACGGCGAGCGCTCACGGGGAGTCCTTGCGGGGTTCCGGGTGAACCGGGGCGGGCCACGAACGGCAGATCTCTGGCGGCCCCGGAGCGCGCACGCCAGTCCCCTCTGCCTACGATGCAGCGGTGACCACCCGCCGAGGACAGCCCACGCGACCGCAGTTGACGCTGCGGCTCCTCGGGCTCCTCGTCGGCGCCGTACTCCTCGGCCTGCTCGGCATGCACGGACTGGGACCCGTACCGGCAGGCACGCACGGCAAGACGCACCCGGCGGCGGCGCCCGCGACGGGAGCGGGTGGCGCCCCTGACGCGGTTGACCATGCAGGGCTGGAGCGGCACGGCGTCAAGGCTTCCGCTCCCGGCATGTGCGACCACGGAGACGGCGGCTGTGCAGGGCACATGGCGCACGCCGACTCGGTCTGCGCCGCCGCCTCCGTCGCCGGCTCCCCGGCCGTCGCCCCCGTGCTGCTCCCCGACGTGATCACCTGCCCCGCCCGCCCCGAGGCCCGTACTTCCTCGGCCGGCAGTTGCCCCGACGGCGGCCGTGCCCCGCCGTCACTCTCCGCACTCCAACTCCTGCGGATCTAGAAAGGCCCGCGCGGTACCGCACGCCCCAAGGGGCGGCGCCGCGCTCGCGCGAGCCCTTCACCGAGATCAGCATCAGGAGTTCCGCATGACCGCACACCGCATGACCGCACACCGCCTGTTCGTCCGCCGCGCCCTTGTCGCCGCCACCGCAGGGGCGGCCGCCCTGGTCCTCGCCGCATGCGGCAGTGACAAGCCGGCCGGGGGACACGACACGGGCGCGAAGGAGTCCGGCTCCCGTCCGGCCGCGTCGGCCCAGGCCGACGGCCACAGCAACGCGGGCAGCCGCAACAGCGCCGACGTCTCCTTCGCCAAGGAGATGATCCAGCACCACCGGCAGGCCGTGGAGATGGCCGGACTGGCCGAGGGCCGCGCCGCGTCGAAGGACGTCAAGAGCCTCGCCGCCAGGATCAAGGGGGCCCAGGACCCCGAGATCGAGGAGATGTCCGGCTGGCTCACCGCATGGGGTGAGGAAGTCCCCGCCGACATGTCGGGCATGGGTCACGACATGTCCTCGTCCATGCCCGGCATGATGAGCGCCGGTGACATGGACGAGCTCAAGAAGGCGTCCGGCGACGACTTCGACAAGAAGTTCCTCGCGATGATGGTCAAGCACCACGAGGGCGCCGTCGCGATGGGCAGGACCGAGAAGTCCGACGGCAGGTACGGCCCCGCGACGCGCCTCGCCGCAGACGTGGTGACCGCGCAGACCACCGAGATCGAGCAGATGAACAAGATGCTCGGCAAGAGCTGAAGGAACCTGCGCGGGCCCGCCGTGCACCCCGTCGGCCGCACGCCGGCGGGGTGCGCGCCCACGCTGGTCCCCGCCGGACCCGTGACGTCACGCGCGATCGGGGGCATGGTGGGAGACCCTCACCGCAACGGCCGCCCGGCACCCGCGCCGGCCGTGAACCGGGGCCCGGCACGGTCCGACCGTGCCGCCCCGGGGCACTTGTCCGGTTCGGGAACCGGCGCCGGTGTGTGCGAGGCTCGACGCCAAGGGCCTTCGTACGTCGGCCGGATGGAGGTGTGATGTCCACGCAGAGCCATCGTTTGATGATCACCGAGCTGGCGAGCTGCGACGGCTGCGCGGTGCTGCGGGTCAGCGGCGAACTCGACCAGAGCGCCGAGGGACTCTTCCTGGGCACGCTCGGCGCCTGCGTCGACGCGGGTCACCCGTACCTCGTCCTCGACGTCACCGCGCTCTCCTTCTGTGACTCACGCGGTCTCTACTGCCTGCTGGCCATGCGGTGGCTCCTGGACCGCCGCGGCGGCAAGCTCCTCCTCGCGGGCGCGGGGCGCCGGCTGACCGAACTGCTCACCCAGACGGGCAGTGTCGATCTCCTCCCCGCCCAACGGTCCGTCGGCCAGGCCCTGTTGTCGCTGCCTCCCACGCACCGGCCGGTCTGGCCACCCGTCGCGAGCCCCGACGCGCTGGACGACGGACGGCCCGGACCCCCGCGGCCCCGGCCGCCCACACCCTGACCGGTCCGTCGGCCCGAGGCCGCGCGCGACCCGCCCGCCTCAGGCGGCTCCCGGCGCTCCGGCGCGCAGGCCGTCCATGACGAGGTCGAGGAGCCGCCCGGCGCGCGGCTGCCAGTCGCCGTGCGGGTCGATCTGCCAGAGCCCGGCGATGGCGAGACCGAAGTCCTCCGGTGTCACCCCGGGCCGGATCGTGCCCGCCTCCTCATTCGCCGTGAGCAGGAGCGATATGGCCGACGTCACCGGGCCGTGCCCGAGAGCGGCGAGGCTGCCGCGCGTGGTGGCCTGGCGCAGCGCGTCCGCCAGACCGGCCTTCGCCATGGCGTACTGGGCGAGGCGGTCCATCCACGCGCGCAGGGCCTCGTCGGGCGCGCGGGTGGCGAGCAGGTGGGACGCGGTGTCGGCGACCTGCTGCATCTCGTAGCGGTAGACCTCGAGCACGAGGGACTCGCGGTTGGGGAAGTTGCGGTAGAACGTGCCCTGGCCGACGCAGGCCTTCTTCGCGATCGAGCTCAGCGGGGCGGCCGCCGACCGCGTCAGCTCGGTCAGCGCCACTTCCAGGATGCGGTCGCGATTGCGCTGCGCGTCCGAGCGGAGCGGCGCTTCCTTCTTCGGCTGCACCCGTCCCCCTTCCGGGAATCGCGAATCCGTACGCCGGTGCCAAGAACCGGTATGCCCTTGCTAAGCGGACAGTCGTCCGTTAGCGTCGGCGTAATGGACAGTTGTCCGCTTGGCTCCACCATAGCGGCAGACCCGGCTCGAGTGGAGAGCCGGTGACCACCGCAAGCGACTTTTCGGCCGCCGAGCGCCCGACAGCCGCACAACCCCGAAGTTCTCTCTCTACGTACAGCCCTCTCACCCCATGAGCGAAAGAAGGCTGATCATGGCCCCATCGACGTCCAGCGTCATCACGCTGAACATCAATGGCGAGAAGTACACGCTGCCCGTCGACCACCGCACCACCCTGCTCGACGCACTGCGCGAGCGCCTCGATCTGCCGGGCACGAAGAAGGGCTGCGACCAGGGCCAGTGCGGCGCCTGCACCGTCCTCCTCGACGGCCGCCGCGCCGTCTCCTGCCTGCAGCTCGCGGTGGCGGCCGAGGGGCGTGAGATCACCACCATCGAGGGCGTGGCCGACGCCGACGGACTGCATCCGGTGCAGCAGGCGTTCCTCGATCTCGACGGGTACCAGTGCGGCTACTGCACTCCTGGCCAGATCTGCTCGGCCCTCGCGGTCATCGAGGAGCACGCGGCGGGCTGGCCGAGCGCCGTGACCGCCGACGTACGGCCGGAGGCGGGCGTTCCGGCGCTGACCGCCGACGAGATCCGGGAGCGGATGAGCGGCAACCTGTGCCGCTGCGGTGCCTACGTGTCGATCGTCAAGGCCGTCGCCCGCGCCGCAGGAACGGAGGCTGTCGCATGAAGGAGTTCGGTTACGAGCGCGTCTTCGACGTGCCCGCCGCGGTCGCCCTGCTCGACGCGGACCCCGACGCGCGCGCTCTGGGCGGCGGCACCAATCTCGTCGACCTGATGAAGACCGGTGTCGAGAGGCCCGCCCGGCTCGTCGACGTGCGCGAACTGCCGCTCGGCGAGATCGAGTTGACGCCGGAAGGCGGCCTGCACATCGGTGCGACGGTCACCAACAGCGACCTCGCCGCCCATCCCGAAGTGCGGCGCCGCTACCCGATGCTCGCGCAGGCCGTCCTCGCCGGTGCCTCGGGCCAGCTGCGCAACATGGCCACCGTCGGCGGCAATCTGCTCCAGCGCACGCGCTGCGGCTACTTCACCGACCTGGCCAAACCCTGCAACAAGCGCACGCCCGGCAGCGGTTGCCCCGCGATCGAGGGTGAGCACCACAACGCCGCGATCCTCGGCGCCTCCGCGCAGTGCGTGGCCGTCCACCCCTCGGACATGGGAGTGGCGCTCGCCGCGCTGGACGCGGTCGTCTCCTACGAAACGGTCGACGGCCCCGGCGAGTTGGCGCTGGCGGAGTTCTATTCGCCCGTGGGGCAGACCCCGCACGTGGAGACCGCGCTGCCGCCCGGCGCGCTGATCACCGCCGTCATCCTGCCACCGGCGCCCGTCGCCGCCCTGTCCCGCTACCGCAAGGTCCGCGAGCGCGCCTCCTACGCGTTCGCGATCGGCTCCGTCGCCGCGGCGCTCGACGTCCGGGACGGAACGGTCCACGAAGTGCGCCTCGCCTTCGGGGCGGTCGCGTCCCGGCCCTGGCGCGCTCACGAGGCCGAACGCGCCCTGACCGGCGGCCCCGCGACCGCCGAGGCCTTCGCCGCCGCCGCGGACGCCGAACTCGCGGCCGCCGAGACGCTGCCCCACAATGGATACAAGGTGACGCTGATGCGCAATCTCGTCGTGGCCGTGCTGACCGAGCTCGCCGAGGAGGCCGTCCGATGACCACGACGACCACGGCAGTCCCGGTGACGGGCACCGTCGGCACCTCGTACACCCGGGTGGAGGGGCTGGCGAAGGTCACCGGGGCAGCCCGGTACGCGGGGGACGTCCCCGCCGCCGAACTCGCCCACGGCTGGCTGGTGTTGTCCACCGTCGCCCGCGGCCGCATCCGCGCGGTCGAGTCGGACCCCGTCCGCGCGATGCCCGGGGTCCTGGCCGTGCTGCACCACGGCAACGCGCCGCGCGTCGACGGGAACTACATCGGCATGCTGGGGCGGCCCGACCCGATCGTCGAGGTCTTCCAGCACGACCGGGTGCCGTTCGTGGGCTGGCCGGTGGCACTGGTCGTCGCTGAGACCACCGAGCAGGCCAGGGAGGCCGCCGAGGCGCTGGTGGTGCGGTACGACGAGGAGCCGCACGACGTCGCGTTCTCCGCCGGGCACGCCGGCATCTACACACCGGACGGCGACGGCATGCTGGCGGAGAAGGGTGACCTCGCGGCCGAACTCGCCGCGTCCGTCCATGTCGTGGACGCGGAGTACACCACCCCGGAAGAGCACCACAGCTCGATGGAACCGCACGCGGCGATGGCGCGCTGGGACGGCGGACGCCTCGAGGTCTTCGACTCCAACCAGGGCAGCATGTGGGTGGCGCAGGAGCTGGCGAAACTGTTCTCGCTCGACCCGGCCTCGGTGCGGGTGCGGTCGGAGCACATCGGCGGTGCCTTCGGGTCCAAGGGTGTGCGTGTGCATCAGATCCTCGCCGTGATGGCGGCGACCGTCCTCGACCGCCCGGTCAGGGTTGTCATGACGCGACGTCAGATGTTCTCGCTCGTCGGCTACCGCAGCCCCACGGCCCAGCGCGTCAGGCTCGGTGCCGACGCCGACGGGCGGTTGCGCGCTCTCGATCATCAGGCGCACAGCCTCACGTCGACGGTCCACGAATTCGTCGAGGCCAGCGCCGGGTTCGGGCGTCCGATGTACGCCGCCGACGCTCACCGCAGCGTCAACCGGGTGGTGCGCCTGGACGTGCCGACGCCGACCTTCATGCGCGCGCCCGGTGAGGCTCCGGGCTCGTTCGCCCTGGAGTCCGCCCTCGACGAACTCGCCGAGCGGTGCGGCATGGACCCGATCGCGCTGCGTGCCCGCAACGAGCCGGAGGTGGGCCCGGTCTCCGGGCTGCCGTTCGGCTCCCGCAACCTGCTGGCCTGCTTCGACGAGGGGGCCCGCAGGTTCGGCTGGGCGGACCGGGACCCACGTCCCGGCGTGCGGCGCGAAGGGCGCTGGCTGCTCGGCACGGGCACGGCGGCGGCCACTTTCCCGGTGATCGTGGCACCGTCCACGGCGGCCGTGACCGCTGAGGCCGACGGCACCTTCACGGTGCGGATCGGCGCGTCGGACGTAGGGACGGGGGCGCGGACCGCGCTGACCCTGCTCGCCGCGGAGGCGCTCGACGTGCCCGGGGAGCGCGTCCATGTGCGCATCGGCGACAGCGACTTCGGCCCGGCGGCGATCTCGGGCGGCTCGATGGGCACCCGCTCCTGGGGCTGGGCCGTCACGGCCGCGGGGCGAGACCTGCGGGAGCAGTTGGCCCTGGGCGGCGACATTCCGCCGCAGGGCATCACCGTGCGATCCGACACCAGTGCCGCCGTGGGCTCCCTCACCGCGAAGGAACGGCACTCCTTCGGCGCCCAGTTCGCCGAGGTCGCCGTCGACGTCACCACCGGCGAGGTGCGCGTACGGCGGATGCTCGGCGTCTTCGCGGCCGGCAGGATCGTCAACCCGCTGACCGCACGCAGCCAGCTCATCGGCGGGATGATCTGGGGACTGTCCATGGCGCTGCACGAAGAGGCGGTCCGGGACCAGGTCACCGGCGGTCACGTCGGCGCCGACCTCGCGGGCTACCACTTCGCCGCCAACGCCGACGTACCCCTGATCGAGGCGGACTGGGTCGACGACCCGGACGCGGACGACCCCGTCGGGATCAAGGGCATCGGCGAGATCGGCATCGTGGGCGCGGCGGCGGCCGTCGCCAACGCGGTCTGGCACGCGACCGGCGTCCGCCACCGGCACCTGCCGATCCGGCCCGACCGCGTACTGTCGGCCGGGGCCCCTGCCGCGGGTGACGGCGATGCTTGACATCGCCGACGAGCTGAACCGGTGGGCCGGGCAGGGCCGGGACTTCGCGGTCGCCACCGTCGTCTCGGTGGGCGGCAGCGCACCCCGCGAGCCCGGCGCCGCCCTCGCCGTCGACAGCGAGGGCACCGTCATCGGCTCGGTCTCCGGCGGCTGCGTCGAAGCGGCGGTCTACGAACTGTGTGAGCAGGTGCTCCAGGACGGCGGATCCGTCCTGGAGCGGTTCGGCTACAGCGACGAGGACGCCTTCGCCGTGGGTCTCACCTGCGGCGGGGTCATCGAGGTCCTCGTCACGCCGGCGCGCGCCGACGCGCCGGAAAGGCCCGTGTTCGCGGCGGCGCTCGCGGCCGCCGCCCGGGGCGAGACGGCCGCGCTCGTCCGGGTGGCCCGCGGACCGGACGCACTGCGCGGCGGAGCGCTGCTCGTGAGGGCGGACGGCTCGTACGAGGGAGCGCTCGACGCGGGCTCGGGCCTTGAGCGGACCGTGGCGGCCGAGGCGCGGGCTCTGCTCGCGGCGGGCCGCACCGGTACGTTCGACCTCTCGGCCGAGGGCTCCCACTGCGACGCCGACCTGACGCTGCTCGTCGAGTCGAGCGTGCCGCCGCCCCGGATGATCGTGTTCGGTGCCGTCGACTTCGCGGCGGCGCTGGTCCGTGCGGGCAAGTTCCTCGGCTATCACGTGACGTTGTGCGACGCCCGCCCCGTCTTCGCCACGCGGGCCCGCTTCCCCGAGGCGGACGACATCGTGGTCGACTGGCCGGACCGCTACCTGCGGCGCACCACAACCGACGAACGCACGGTCCTGTGCGTGCTCACCCACGACGCGAAGTTCGACATCCCGCTCCTGGAGATCGCGCTACGGCTGCCCGTCGCGTTCGTCGGAGCGATGGGCTCACGCCGCACCCACGAGGACCGCGACCGCCGCCTGCGCGAAGTCGGCCTGCGCGACGAGGAGTTGGCGCGCCTGCACTCGCCCATCGGTCTGGACCTCGGCGCCCGCACACCCGAGGAGACGGCCCTGTCCATCGCCGCGGAAATCATCGCGTCGAGGCAGGGCGGCACGGGCGCACCCCTGACCACCTCGCGCACACCGATCCATCATGACGGCGAGGCGGGGGAGCGGCGCCTGCTGGCGACGGGCGAGAGGTGAACCTCGGCGGCCGGAAGGCCTCGGCTCGGCCTCGTCGCCGAAGGTCAGGACTGCGCACTTGGTAGGCGCCGGGTGCGCACCCGCGAGCGCGTCACACACCCCGGGCCCGCGGCACGCAGCGACGTGGACCTCGCCCCGGCGCTCCCTAGTCCCCAGGAACTCGGTCCGACGCGGCAGCGTGAAAGTGGAGCCGAGCGGTGTCTGCCGCCTTCTCCGGGGACAGCTGCGCGCCCTTCCTGTACGCCTGCGCGAAGGCCGTCTCGCCCAGCGCCGCCGTCGCCCTCGCCGTGATGCGGTCCACGTCGCCGCGTTCCGCGGGCGGGAGCGGGGCGCCCGCGCTGCGGCGGGCCGCGTCCGCGGCCCCGAGGAGCTCGGCCGCCCGAACCGCGGCATCGGTGAGTGCCGCCGCGCCCGCCAGACCCTCCAGGGAGAGGGCCACGGCGCGAGGTTCGCCGATGGAGCAGGCGACGTCCAGGCCGAGGAGATGGTGGGCCGCCGCCCCGCCCGCATCCCCGCGCAGTTCGGCGACGAAGCCCCGTTCCGCCTGGAGCAGATGATCGCCCGCCTCCGACGACACGTCACGGAACTCGTCGCGGATGCGCAACAGATGCGCCTCGGCCGCGTCGAGGTCGCCGGAGCGGCGTGCGCCGAGGGCCAGGCCCATCTCGGCGTGGAGTTCCCCGTACTTGTAGCCCTGTTCGGACGCTGATCGCCGGGCTTGCTCGTGCAGATCGGCGGCCCGGCCCCAGCCGCGGTCGAGCAGCGCGAGCCGGCCCAGGCCCGAGAGCCGGGCGGAGACCTCCGCGTCCAGGCCGAGTTCCCGCGCCATACGCAGACCCTCCTCGTGGCGCCGGGCGGACTCGGCGTACTCACCCTTGATCTCGGCGAGCGCCGCCAGTGGCTCCACCGTCTGCAACTCGCCCCACTGGTCCCCGAGTTCACGGAAGAGCGCCGCGCTGCGCAGCCCGTCGCGCCCGAGCGCGTCCAGGTCCCCGCGGATGAGGGCATGCATCGCCCGCAGCCCGAGGCCCGCGGCCGTACCCCACCGGTCGTCCTCGGCGGCGAAGAGGGCGAGCGCCTGCGAGACGGCCTCCTCGCTGGCGGTGAGGTCACCCGACCTGAACAGGCCGTACGCGGAGAACCACACGGCGCGCCCCCGCCGCACAGGATCGGCGACCGCGGTGTCCGGGCATGGCGTCGCCGAGAGCCGCTCTCCCGTCATCAGCCCGAACGCATCGCTCAGTAGCCGGAGTTCGCCCGCGGTCGGCGCCACGGCGAGCACGGCGGACAAGGCGCGACGGGCCTCGCTCAGCCGGCCCCGCAGCAGCCACCACCAGGACAGGGCGGTCGCCAGGCGCACGGCGTCACCGGCCGCACCACCCGTCGGCGCGCGCCGCGTGGCTTCGTCGAGCGCCGCCCGCAGATTGGCGGTCTCGGCGTCGAGCCGGCCGAGCCACTCGCGCTGCCCGCGCCCACGGAGCCGGGGCTCGGCACGCTCGGCCAGTTCCGTGTAGTGGCGCAGATGCCGGTCGCGTACTGCGTCGAGTTCGTCGGTCCCGTGCAGGCGCTCCGTCGCGTATGCGGAGACGGACTCGAGGAGCCGGTAGCGCGGGCCCGTACCTCCGGGGCCGGTCACCACGACGACCAGCGACCGGTCGACCAGGCGCGTCACGAGGTCGAGAACCTCGTCGCGGCGCACCTCGCCGCCCGCGCACACCTCCTCCGCCGCCTCCAGAGTGCAGCCCTCGCGGTGCACGGTCAGGCGGCGCAGCACGGTCCGCTCAGGAGCGCTGAGCAGTTCCCAGCTCCAGTCGATGACCGCCCGAAGGGTCTGCTGACGCGGCGGGGCACCCCGTCGCCCGGATGTGAGGAGCCGGAAGCGGTCCTCGAGCCGGGCCGCCAACTCCGCTACACCCAGGGCCCGTACACGCGTCGCCGCCAGTTCGAGGGCGAGCGGGATGCCGTCGAGGCGCCGGCAGATCTCCCGTACCGCCGCACACGTCTCAGGAGAGGCTTCGTCGAGCGAGAAGCCGGGGGAGGCCGCCGCGGCGCGCGCCGTGAACAGGCGTACCGCGTCCTCGGGTGGCAGCGGTTCGACCGCATGCACCGTCTCCCCGGCGACGCACAGCGGCTCCTGCGTGGTGGCCAGGAGCCGCAGGTGCGGCGCGCGGCTCAGCAGCGTGTCGGCGAGCTGCGCCACCGACTCGACGGCCTGCTCGCAGTTGTCCAGGACGAGCAGCGACCTGCGGTCCCGCAGCGCTGTGGCGAGCCGTTGCTCGGGCGCGGCAGGCGCGCCTTGCCCGGGCGGCCCCGAAAGCGCGTCGTCCCGCAGGCCGAGCGCCGCCGAGACGACCTGCGCCAGATCGGCCACGCTCCCGCGCTCACCGGCGAGTTCGACCAGCCACACCCCGTCGGGTGCGTCCGGGGTCCGCCGCGCCGCCTCGACCGCGAGCCGCGTCTTGCCGACCCCGCCCGGACCGGTGAGCGTGACCAGCCGTTCCGTGGCGAGGAGTTGAGCGATCTCGGCCAGTGAACGGTCACGGCCCACGAGCTCCGTGAGCGGGGCGGGAAGGTTCGACCGGGGAGGTGCGGACCGAGGCACGGCGCCCGCAGGAGAGGCCGGGGGAGGGGCGAGCGAAGGGTCCTGGCGCAGGATCGCCTCGTGGAGCGCGGCGAGTTCGGGGCTCGGGTCGAGCCCGAGTTCGTCCGCGAGCCGGCCCCGGAGCTCCGCGTACGAGGCCAGCGCCTCACTCTGTCGACCCGTCAGATACAGCGCCCGCAGCTGGACGGCGCGCAGCCGCTCCCGCAGCGGATGGTGCGCGACGAGGTCCGCCAGCTCCCCGGTCAGGAGCGTGAGATCGCCCGAATCGAGGAGCGCCTCGGCCCGTTCCTCGAGGACGGCCAGCCGCTGCTCCGTCAGGCGCTGCGCGGCAGTACGCACGAACTCCTCGTCCGCGAAATCTGCGTACGCCGGGCCACGCCACAACTCCAGTGCCTCGGTGAGGAGTTCGGCTCGCTCGCGCGGGCCCGCCGCGGATCCTGCCCGGTCCACCAGGTCCAGGAAGAGGTGCGCGTCCACGTCGTCACCGGCCTCGTCGAGGCGGAGCCGGTAACCGGGCGCCTGGCGCACCACACGGTCCCGGCCGAGCGCCCGGCGCAACTGGGAGACCTTCGCCTGGAGGGCGTTGGCGGGGTTTCCAGGAAGGTCGTCGCCCCACAGCCCGTCGATGAGGCGGTCGGCGGACACGGGCCGCCCCTCGTGGACCAGCAGTGCGGTGAGGAGGGCCCGGACCTTCACCTCGGGAACCGCGACCGGCTCCCCGTCGCCGTCCCGCACCGTCAGTGGACCGAGCACCCCGAACCGCATGAGAGCACGGTACACACGCCGCAGCCGCCGACCGTCAGCGGACCATCAGCGTTCCCGAAGCCCCGACCTGCACTCTCGTCGCATGAACGGAACAGACGTCACCAGCGCGGAGCCGACCGACAGGTCGCCCGCCACCGCCGCCGTCATCGGCCCGGCGCACACGCGCGGACTGCCCCTCCCTGCCCTGCTCGCGCTCGCCACCGCCGTCTTCGTCACGAGCCTGACGGAGACACTGCCCGCGGGCCTGCTTCCCGCGATGAGCCGGGACCTGGGCGTCGGAGAATCGGCCACCGGGCAGACCGTGACGGTCTACGCGATCGGCACCGCCCTCACGGCGATGCCCCTCACCGCGGCCACCGCCGGATGGCGCCGCAAGCGGCTGCTGATGACGGCGATGGCGGGGTTCGGCGTCGCCAACACGCTGACCGCCGTCTCGACGAATTTCCCCCTCACGATGGCCGCGCGGTTCGGGGCGGGAGTCGCCGCCGGCCTGGCCTGGGCGCTCCTCGCCGGTTACGCCCGGCGCCTCGCGCCCGCCCACCTCCAGGGCAGGGCCATCGCGATCGCGATGGCGGGCATCCCGGTCGCACTGTCCCTGGGCGTGCCCGCGGGCACGTTCCTCGGCAAGGCCGTGAACTGGCAGACCGCGTTCCTGAGCATGACCGTCCTCACCGTCGCCCTGCTCGGATGGATCGCGGCGGCCGTCCCCGACCAGCCAGGACTGCGGCAGGAGGCCCGGCCGCCGATCCTGCGGGTGCTCCGGGTGCCCGGCGTGTCCCCGGTCCTCTTCGTCACCCTCGTCTTCGTCCTGGCCCACACCGTCCTCTATACGTTCGTCGCGACGTTCCTCGACGACGTGGGCATGGGGAGCTCCACCGATCTCGTCCTGCTCGTCTTCGGAGCCGCGTCCCTGGCGAGCATCTGGATCGCGGGCGTCGTGATCAACCGGCACCTGCGCGCCCTGACCGTCGCAGCAGCCCTGCTGGTCGCCGCGGCGGCGGCCGTACTCGCTCTGCTGTCCGACAGTCCCGCCCTGGTCTACGCGGCCGTCACGCTGTGGGGCCTCGGCTGGGGCGGCGCCCCCACGCTCCTGCAGACCGCCGCGGGCGACGCGGGAGGCGAGTCGGCGGACGCGGCCCAGGCCGTGCTCGTCACCCTCTGGAACGTGGCCATGGCCGGCGGCGGAATCGCCGGCGGGATCCTCCTCGACCTGGCCGGATCCCGCTCCTTCCCCTGGACGGTCCTCCTGCTCCTGATTCCCGTACTCGCCGTGGTCGTCGCCGCCCGCAGCCACGGATTCCCCGCCCGCCGCACGGCGAGGACGTCATGAACGGCCACACCGCACACCGTCACGCCACTCACCCCGATTCAAGGAGCACCGCCATGACGACGTCCCGCCTCTTCGAAACCGCTCGCCTGGGCACGCTGACCCTGCCCAACCGCCTCGTGATGGCGCCCATGACCCGTAACCGCGCCACTGCGGACGGCGTCCCGCAGCCCGTCATGGCCACCTACTACGCGCAGCGCGCCACCGCGGGCCTGATCATCGCCGAGGCGTCCACGCCCAACGCCGTCGGACAGACCTACGCCAACATCACGGCCATCCACAACGAGGCCCACGTCGAGGGCTGGCGGCACGTGACCGACGAGGTCCGCGCCGCCGGCGGCCGGATGTTCCTGCAGCTCCAGCACGGCGGCCGGATCGGGCACCCCGACAACAGCGGCGGCCTGACCCCGGTGGCCCCCTCGCCCGTCCCGCTCCCCGACACCATCCACACCCCGACCGGCCACCAGCCCGCGGTTGTCCCGAAGGAGATGACGCCCGACGACATCCGCTCCACCGTCGCCGACTTCGCCGAGGCCGCCCGCAAGGCCGTGGCGGCGGGCTTCGAGGGAGTGGAGGTGCACGGCGCCAACGGCTATCTCCTCCACCAGTTCCTCGGCCAGGGCACCAACCGCCGCACCGACGCCTACGGAGGAACCGTCGAGGGCCGCATCCGGTTCGTGGTCGAGGTGGTCCGCGCCGTGGCCGGCGCGATCGGCCCCGAGCGGGTGGGCCTGCGGATCTCTCCGGGACTCACCGTCAACGGCATGGACGAGACGGACACCGACGACATCTACCCGGCACTCGTCGACGCCCTCTCGGATCTGGATCTTGCCTATCTGCACATTGTCTTCGCCGACCCGGACAACCCGCTCTTCCAGGATCTCCGCAAGCGCTGGGCCGGCACGCTGATCGCCAACCCCGTGCTGCCGCAGGACCGGATTCCCGCCGACGGC
This sequence comes from Streptomyces sp. NPDC107517, assembly GCF_055582645.1. Classification (NCBI taxonomy): domain Bacteria; kingdom Bacillati; phylum Actinomycetota; class Actinomycetes; order Kitasatosporales; family Streptomycetaceae; genus Streptomyces; species Streptomyces sp. NPDC107517. The sequence continues at coordinate 166,484 of NZ_JBVJPM010000018.1, forward strand.
GGCAGGCACGAGGGCGAGCGCCTCCTCGCCGCCGGCGCCGACCTGGTGGCACTCGGCCGCCCGTTCCTGGCCAACCCGGACCTCGTCGAGCGGCTCCGCGTGGGTGCGCCGCTCAACCAGGTCCGCGACAGGTACCTGATGTACGTAGGAGGAGAGACCGGCTACACGGACTATCCGTTCCTGTCCGGCAGCCGCCGGTGAAGTGAATATTCGGGGCCCGGGGTGCCGGGATTTGCTCAAGCCGGGGTGAAGGTTCGCGGCGACGCGCGAAATATCCTGGCTCACCGTGCCGCGAAGCTCGTTTCGTGCTAGTCTTGATCTCAGTTGCAGTTGTGGTTCCCATAGATACTTCAAGTGCCTTAGGTAACTTCACGTTGCCGGGCGCTTTTCTATTTCCGGATGCATTTTTCCGGGCGGGGCAATCATTGCGGCGACGCCGAGGTTCGCACAGTGCGGATCACGGGCACTGCCCCGAAGGAGAATTTGCATATGGCTACTGGCACCGTGAAGTGGTTCAACTCGGAAAAGGGCTTCGGCTTCATCGAGCAGGAGGGTGGCGGCCCCGACGTCTTCGCCCACTACTCGAACATCGCCACCCAGGGCTTCCGTGAGCTTCAGGAAGGCCAGAAGGTGAACTTCGATGTCACGCAGGGCCAGAAGGGCCCGCAGGCGGAGAACATCGTTCCCGCCTGACGCTGAAGCGTTGAGCGCAGCTGGTGCCCGTACCCCAGTGGTACGGGCGCCAGCTCGTTGCTGTTTGCGGGGCATCCCGCCCGGGTAGGCACGACCACCGGGTGGCACACCGCCCCGGCGGGGCACCAAGACCCCCGCACCCCATTGATCCGGCCCGTCCGAGAGCCGCCTGTCGCAGTGGAATCAAAGCATTCCTACGTCAGGCGTCGCCATTCTCCGTACCGGCGCGCCGGCTGATTTTCAGTCTGCTATTCGGCTCGTTCTTGCAATTCGTCCGGCATTCAAACTCCGGGAATTCCTCGATACGTGCCATATCGAGGAAGGTTCTCCATGAACCGTTCAGCTCGCACGAACGACCGTTACTCCAACCCTCGCAGGGGCTCCGCCGGCGGTGACCGGGGCGCCCGTTTTCGACCCCAGGGCCAGGGCCAGGGACGCACCGGAGGCAAGAGCTCCGGTGGCTACGGGCGCAGGTCCGCCGCGCCGCAGGGTGAGTTCGCCCTGCCCGTCACCGTCACGCCCGCTCTCCCCGCCGTGGAGACCTTCGCAGAGCTCGACCTGCCGGCCGAGATCCTCAAGACGCTCACCGGTCTCGGCGTGACCGTGCCGTTCCCGATCCAGGCGGCCACCCTGCCGAACTCGATCGCGGGCCGGGACGTCCTGGGCCGCGGCCGCACCGGCTCCGGCAAGACCCTCGCCTTCGGGCTCGCGCTCCTCGCGCGTCTCGCGGGCCGGCGCGCCGACGCCAAGCAGCCCTTCGGCCTCATCCTCGTCCCCACGCGAGAGCTCGCCCAGCAGGTCACCGAGGCGCTCACCCCGTACGCCCGGTCGCTGAAGCTGCGGATGGCCACCGTCGTCGGCGGCATGTCCATCGGCCGTCAGGCCAGCGCCCTGCGCGGTGGCGCCGAGGTCGTCGTCGCGACGCCCGGACGCCTCAAGGACCTCATCGAGCGCAAGGACTGCCGCCTGGACCAGGTGAAGATCACCGTCCTGGACGAGGCCGACCAGATGGCCGACATGGGCTTCATGCCGCAGGTCACCGAGCTGCTCGACCTGGTGCACCCCGAGGGCCAGCGGATGCTGTTCTCGGCCACCCTTGACCGCAACGTCGACCTGCTGGTGCGCCGCTACCTGCACGACCCGGTCGTCCACTCCGTCGACCCGTCGGCGGGCGCCGTCACCACGATGGAACACCACGAACTGCATGTGCACGGCGCCGACAAGTTCGCCGCCGCCACCGAGATCGCGGCCCGCGACGGGCGGGTCATCATGTTCCTCGACACCAAGCACGCCGTCGACCAGTTCACCAAGCACCTGCTCGGCAGCGGCGTGCGGGCCGCCGCCCTGCACGGCGGGAAGTCCCAGCCGCAGCGCACCCGCACCCTGGCCCAGTTCAAGGCCGGTACGGTCACGGCGCTCGTCGCCACGAACGTCGCGGCGCGCGGCATCCACGTCGACAATCTCGACCTCGTGGTCAACGTCGACCCGCCGAGCGACCACAAGGACTACCTGCACCGCGGCGGCCGTACGGCCCGTGCCGGTGAGTCCGGCAGCGTCGTCACCCTCGTCCTGCCCAACCAGCGCCGCGACATGAGCCGGCTGATGCGCGACGCCGGTATCCGGCCGCAGATCACCCAGGTCCGGTCCGGCGAGGCCGAGCTGAGCCGTATCACCGGTGCTCAGGCGCCCTCCGGCGTCCCCATCGCCGGTCCTGCGCCGGCGACCGAGCGGCCCAAGCGCGGCGGTGCCCCGTTCCGCGGCATGGGCTCGCGCCCGGGCCGCGCCGGCGGTGACTCGCGCCGCACGGCCGAGGCCCGCCAGCTCGCCGACGCCCGCAAGGCCGCGCGGGTCCGCCGCGCCGGCTGAGGCATACACACGAAGGCCGGAGGCCCGGGACCGACATCGGTCCCGGGCCTCCGGCCTTCGTGCTGCTGTCAGCCCTTGCGGGCGGTGACGTTCTCGGTGAGTTGGGGGACGACGTCGAAGAGGTCGCCGACGACGCCGTAGTCGACGAGGTCGAAGATGGGGGCTTCGGCGTCCTTGTTGACGGCGACGATGGTCTTCGAGGTCTGCATGCCGGCCCGGTGCTGGATCGCGCCGGAGATCCCGTTGGCGATGTAGAGCTGCGGGGAGACGGACTTGCC
>NZ_JBVJPM010000019.1:0-164175 GCF_055582645.1 Streptomyces sp. NPDC107517
GTCGGGGCGGCTGACCTGGCCGGAAAGCCTTTCCTGTACGTAGTCCCGCAACCGGTCGTGAGCCGCCAGTTTCGCGGTCTTCGGGCGCCGGGCCACCAGATCGGCCTTCCACTGGGCAACCGAAGCCCGGTAGTCCAGTCGGCCGCCACGAGTCGCGGCGTTGCGCCGCAGTTCCCGGGACACCGTCGAAGGATCACGGCCTAGACGACGCGCGGTCTCCCGGACCCCGATGCCCTGCGCTTTGAGGATCGCGATCTCTTCACGCTCGTGAAAGGACAGGTACCGGCCGGACTGCGGGCCAAGATCCATGGGTGGCATGCCGCCACCGTGGCGGAACCATCTTCCCCCCGCCGCTTGGGATACGCCGACCGAAGCTGCCGCCTCCTCCGGGAGCAGTCCGTTCGCGATCTCCCGCCAGAACTGACGTTCCACTTCCCGCCGTAGCGCCGGCGCACCTGGCGACTTCATCGGCGAACGCCCGGTCAACGCCGCCATCCACCCTGCTGGCCTGCCCATCAACACCTCCGAGGACGAGGTGTTGCAACGACCGGTTGAATCCGCCGTTACTTCCACGATCCGAGTGGAATATCGCGTCGGCCGAGAGGTTCTTGTTCCGAGCCGCGTTACGGATTGCCCTGGATATCAGTGAGGTTTGGTAGTGGTCGTCCATCGCGTAACCGATGACTTCCTTCGTACAGCAGTCGATGACCGTTGCGAGGTACAGCCAGCCTTCCCCGGTCGCGATATAGGTAATGTCACCGACAAGCTTCTTGCCAGGTGCATCCGCGGTGAAGTCGCGGCCGACGAGGTCCGGTACCTGGCCGGCCGCAGCCTGAGTGAGGCTGAACCTCTTCGGCCGTGGCAGGCAGGGCACCAGGCCCAGTTCGCGCATGAGGCGGCGGACCAACTCCACGCCCGCGGCGACGCCCCAGCGGTGCAGCTGGGCCTGGATGCGCCGGTGCCCGTAGGTGCTGTCGGACATGTCGAACGCTTTTTTGATGAGCAATTTCAGTTCTTCGCGCCGCTGAGCTGTCGCGGATTCCGGGCGGGATCGCCAGTCGTAGTAGCCGGATCTGGAGACGCCGAGTCGGCCGCACATGAACTCGACGCTGTACGCGTACTTCTCGTTGTCGAGCCGCATCTCGTCGATGAACTCGTACTTGCTTGCTACCGAGTATCCTTCGCGAAGTACGCTGCGGCTTTTTTCAGGAAGGTGACTTCCATCTCCAGCTCGCGATTGCGTCGTTCGAGTTCCTTCAGGCGCGCCCGCTCGTTCACCGTCAGTTCCGCATCGAGGGCTGGTTCCTGCTGCTTCTGGTACTTCTTCACCCAGCCGCGTAGCGTCTCCGAGTTCAGCTCAAGCTCCCGGGCGACTTCGGAGATCGTCTTGCTTGACCTCAACGCGAGCTGGACGGCTTCCTCGCGGAACTCCGGCGAGTACTTACTGGGTGGCGCCACTTCTTCCTCGTTTCCTTGTTCAGGACAACCCTATTGGGTGCCTGTCCGGAAACTTCGTGGCCCCTCAGGTGCCGGGGTATCTTCCGGGCCTTGAGGATCCTGAGCGACACAGTCCGAGATCCTTTCCGGCGCGCGTTACTGAAGCCGGCTATGGCGCAATACCCAAGATGGACACCCTCCCGGACCGTCAAACCTTCGGCAGCATCGATTGCTGGGAACGAGTCTGGCGCGGCGAGAGCCTCTACTCGCATGTCCGTCGCACGGGAACAGCAACCCCGCCTCGGGCGCTGCTCGTCACAGCCGCGTCGGCGCGAGCGATCGAGCCGGTTGGCCGGGCTGCGACGGCGATGACCGTCGCCGCAATCGTGAACGACCACAATATGCAACCGGACTGATCGACGATCAGCCCGGCCATCGCACCGCCGGCCGAGTTGGCCGCCATCGGAAGGGTCACCAGCAAGGTACCGGCCTCGTTTCGCATACCGGCCGGCACGATACGCCCGACGATGGCGGTGTAGACGGTCAGCGTCGGGGCTACGGTGATGCCGCCGACCGCGAGCGCAATGCCCAGCGCCAGTGGGCCCGGCATGACCGCCAGTACCGCCGTACTCAAGCAGACGGCGCCGAGCAACCATGTGAACTGCCGCGGCAGCGGGACGTGCGGCCGTGCAAGGCCATACCCGAAACCGCCCAGTGCAGAACCCAGTCCCCATACCGCGAGCAGGACACCGGCCAGCTGATCGGCGCCGGTCCCCGCGTGGTGGGACGTGAACGCCGGCACGGTCACGCTGATCGCGCCGAAAGCCATCCCGAGACTGCCCACGCAGACCAGCACCACTGCGAAGCCGGGCACCACAAGTGGACCCAGCCCACGAGTTCTGTCGTCCGGCGAGGCCGGACGCTGGTCGCATACGACCGGGCTGCGGGCCAGCAGCAGCGTGCCGACCAGCGTCGCGACCGCCGATCCCGCGATCGCCGCAGCCGGGGAGGCGATCAGCACCGCGACGGCCACCAGCAGCGGGCCTGCCACGAACACCAGCTCGAACAGCGAGGTCTCCACGGCCAGCGCCGCGCCACGCAGGTGATGCCCGGCAGTACCGTCCTCGGTAAGACCGATCCACGCGCTGCGGATCGCCGAGGTCAGCGGTGGATAGGTCGCGCCTGCGGACACAGTAGCCGCGCAGATCAGTGGCAGCGCCCCGCCGCGGACGGCGAACAGGAACGCGACCAGGCCGAGCGGATGGGCGACCGCGGACACACGCAGCACCCGTGTCGCGCCCAGCCGATCCGCAAGCCGTCCGGCGATCGGGCTGACAACCGCGCCCGACAGTGCGTAGCTGCCGGCGGCGACGCCTGCTGATGCGTAACGACCGGTCGCCGCTGCGACCGACAGCAGCAGGGCCAAGGGCGTCACCCCTGTGCCCAGACGGGCGACCACACCGGCCACGAGCAGCAACGGCGCACCCGGCATCCGCCACACCGCAACGTAGTGTCGCAAGAGTCATCCTTCCGACTCCGGTGGGTGAGGTGCCCTGCTGAGCACGAGCGGTTTCCCGGGCGAACGCATCCGCGTTGTCCAGCGTGATGTTGTGTCCGCAGCTTCGGGATGTGCATGAGAGCGACCCTGCGTCGACGAGCTACGTCTCTGCGGCGAACGGCTCGTCGTCGTCTTCGGATCGCATGCAGGTCCGGGGAATCGTCACGTTCCGCAGCAGCTCACGGATGGTGGGCTCGGTGCCAGGGGCGAGGTGTACCCCGCTGCGACGGAGCGCCTCAAACCCGGCAAGCCGCATCGTGAACCACCAGTGCGCTCCGGCGGCTTCGCGGACCTCCTCCATCCTCCGTCGAGGAACACTTCTTCGGTGTAGGCGGCGATGCCACGTGAGCCCGTCATTCCGCGTGCGGGGACATTGGGGTCGAGATTGGGGTCGACGTGGACCAGGCCGGAGAGCAGGTTGGGGGTGGCGATGGGCCAGCAGGACGGTAACCGGCCCGCCCATGCTGTGCCCAACGACTTCAGCTCCATGGACGCCCGCCGCATCAAGGGCCGTAGCGAGAGTGTCGGCGTCGTCTTCCAGGGCGTAGCCGTAGTTCGTCGGGCGGTCGCTGATGCCGAAGCCGGGCATGTCGATCAGGAGAGAGCGAGCGGCGACAGTGGGGTGGACGGCGACGGCCGCGAAGTACGGACTGGAGCAGGCGCCGAACCCGTGCAGGTGGACCCGGGGTCGCTGGAGTCCACCCCGTATCTCCACCCAAGGGAGTTGTGCCCCACCGGGTGTCACCTGGGCACTGCGCATATTCCCTTCCTCGCTCCATTCGATATACCGCAGCGCTATACATCGCTGGCGGTTTTTGGCGAAGCGGCCGCAGTCGCCGCAGTCAGTCGATCGGCGATCTTCTCGGCGGTCAGCACGAGCGCGAAACCCTTGCGCAGTACGGCGAGTTCCGGTTCCTGCCGGGACTGGTCGTCGGTGGCCGTGACGTCGGATCCGAAGACGACCTTGTAGCCGCGCTCGTATGCCTGCCGGGCCGTGGTCCCACAGCAGTAGTTGGTGAGGGTTCCCGTGACGATGACCGTGTCCCGGCCGAGGTTGCGCAGCATCGTGTCGAGAGGTGTGTCGTAGAACGCCCCGTAGGACGGCTTGCGGATCAGGATCTCGTCGGGACGGTGGCCCATCGGGCCCCACACCGCGGCAGGGCCCGGTCGGCGCCAGTCGCTCTCCGCGTGCGGCAGGAAACGCAGGGCGTGCGGCCGGTCCAGTCCCAGATGGGTGTCGTCGAAGATGGTCCAGATCACCGGGACCGAGGCGCTTCGGCAGTGTTCGACCAACTCCCGCAGCCGGGGCGCCATCCGGGTCGCCGCGGGCACCCAGTAGGGGCTCGAACCGGGCTCGACGAATTCGTCCTGCATGTCGATGACCAGGAGTGCTGTCCGTTCGGGCCGTATGTCGAACGATGCCTGGCCGCTCTCATAGGCGTCGCGCGCCCGTGACGTCACCCAATCCTCGCTGTACGTCATCCCATCTGCTCCCTCGTTCCGACGTACCTCGTTCCGACATCCCTCGATCCGAAATACCTCGATTCGATGTGCGAGAGTAGCAGCATGCTCGAACTCGCGATACTGGGATTTCTGGCCGAAGGGCCGCTGCACGGCTACCAACTGCGCCACCGGATAGCTCACCTGTCCGGCCATGCCAGGCCGGTCAGCGACGGCAGCCTCTACCCCGCGATCAACCGGATGGTCAAGGCCGAACTGCTCGACCGGCGGACCGAACCGGGCGACTCTGCCGCTCAGCGGCACGTCCTGAGCCTGACCGACGCCGGCCACCGTGAGCTACTGCGCAGACTGCGGGATGCCGACGGCGTGGAAATCACGGACAGCACCCGGTTCTTCACGGTTCTGGCCTTCCTCTCCCACCTGCCCGACACTGCTGACCAGCACGCGGTACTGCGCCGCCGGCTGGACTTCCTGGAGCAGCCCGCGAGCTTCTTCCACGACGATGACCGCATGCAAAGGGCCGAGGACACAGACGACCCCTACCGGCGAGGCATGCTCACCATCGCCCGCGCGACCAGCCGCGCGGAAAGGTCCTGGCTTCGGGAGATACTGGCCTGACGCGGCACACCGAGCACATCGCCGCGCAGAACGCCCCGCGGAGTACAGCGGCCAAGCGCGACGCGCGGGTTCCCTGCCGAGGAAGTCGACAACCAGAGCAACCAGTTCGCCTTAGCGCTCGACGCGGGTGACATGCCCGCAGCCCAGCTCGGCGAACTCGCTGCCAGGGAGCGCCGCGTGGACGCCGCGGGCGTTTACGACCGGGATCAGCGCGTCGTCCGTGCAGCCGATCACCAGCGTCGGCGCCCGGATCACCGGGCGCCGGTCGTGCACGTACACCCGCCGGGTCAGGTCGAACTGGCGGATCCTGGCGACCGTCGGCGACAACGCCGAGTGCCTGCGGTCCGAGACACCTTCGCCCACGTGTGCGGCGCCGCGCCTCTGCCCGCCTCCTCCGGCCGAGGCGACCGCCACCTCCTCATGAGGTTGTCAAGCCGCCGCAGTGACTGGGAGATCCTGGTGGTAGCACCGTCCGTCACGAATCAAGGCCCACAGAACGCTGACCCTTCGTCGGGCCAGCGCAAAGACGGGCTGGCTGTGTCGCTTGCCTTCGGCGCGCTTGCGTTCGTAGAAGCGCCGCGATGCGTCGCAACTGCGGATGCTGATCAGCGCGGAGGTGTAGAAGACGCGTTGCAGGTCATGGTGGTAGCGCCGGGGCCGGTGCAAGTTGCCGCTGACGTTGCCGGAGTCGCGTGGACCAGCCATCGTCGTCCCGGTTGCGGTCCTACTCTCGGCGTTCAGTCAGCAGATCCCAGACCTGCTCCAGGGCTTGGTCGGCGGTGTCAGGCAGTCTGCCTCCGCTTCCGAGTCGCTGTGCGACGGCACGGGCAAGTCTCGTGCGGTGCGGTGCCGTTGACTCCATTGCTCGAACCAGGGTGCCGTTCGTATTCAGGCACGGGAGTACCGCGAGCCACTCGCCGAGTGGTCCGGTCAGCGGGCCTGTGACTTCCGGCCATCGACGCCGCACCTCGTCGTTGTGCTGGCGCAACTGCTCGATCCCTTGCCAGGTCGGGTCGAACGCGCCGAAATGAAGCCGGCCGACGCGTGCCACGATGATGGCGCCGAGGCACATGGGACACGGATGCAAGGTCGTGTAGAGCACGCTGCCGCGTGCACGGTCCTTCTGTGCTGGAACGACGCTTAACGCCTCCATCTCCGCATGAGCGAGAAGGCCACGCGGTGACTTCGTCCCGAAGCGCTGGTTGCGTCCGCGACCGACAATGTTCTCCGTTCCGTCAGTCAGAACGGCACCGACGGCGATGCCGCCTTGGCGGTAGGAATCCCAGGCCATCTCCATGGCTGCCCGCCACGGCACGTCGAGCATCGACCACGACTCGTCAGCTGATTTCTGTATCGGCATGCAGCGATTCTTTCGCGTCACCGCCGCCGAAGGTGAGGCTGTGCACGATGGCCCTGCAGAGCCGGGGATCGGTCGGGCTGCAGGATCGGCTTCTTGAGCGCCGCCGTGGCCGGCGGCCGTCCTGTGAGGGTGCGCCGGACGTCGTAGTCCCACCTGCCCAGGAGCACTGCATTCTCACGGCGGAGATCAAGCAACTCGGGGTCCTGGTGCTGTCGCGGCGCAACAAAACCGGGAGACGGACAGTAGCCCGCGGGCGACATTCTTCCGCCGCTGTAGCTGTGCGGGAAGTGCGAGCCACACGGGGGCATCTCCTGTTCGCGCGCGGACCCCATCGGTCCGGGTGCGAGTACAAATCAGTCCGAGGAGTCGACCACTGTCGGGGGTCGAGATGCGTGGGCGGCGGTCTGGCGACCGGTTCGGTAGCGGCCCGGGGTCGTTCCGATGATGTTGGTGAACGCTGCGATGAAGCTGCTGGGGTTGGCCCATCCGCAGGCGAAGGCGGTTTGGGTGGTGTCGTGGCCGTCAGCGAGGAGCACGAGCGCGTGGTAGACGCGTAGTTGCGTGCGCCACTCGTAGAAGGTCATGCCGAGTTCGTCGCGGAACAGTCGGCTGAGGGTGCGGGTGCTGGCTCCGATCGTCTTCCCGAGTTCGACCAGCGTGGTGCTGTCTGCCGGCGTCTCGTACAGCATCCGGGCAATGGCTTGCAGCCGGTCGTCCTGTGGCTCCGGCAGATGCAGTGGCCGTTCGCGTGCTTCGCGGAGTTCATCGACGAGTACTCGAAGGAGACGAGACCGCGCGGAGCGGCTGTAACCAGGCGCGGTGTCATCGTAGTTGCGGGCGCCCGTCACGGCGAGCAGGACCTCGCGGGCGAGGTCGGAGGCCAGGAACACCGCGGGGCGGTCCGGCATGAGCCGGGCGAGAGACGGCACGAGAAAGACGATCCGCATGTCGGTGTCGCCGTGAGCGCGGTGGTAGTGCGTGAACAGGGCGGGGGTCCAGGCGACCCGGTTGGCGGGAACGATCGACGTGCCGCGCTCGGTATGAACTGCCAGGACGCCGCTGGCCGCGTAGACCAGGTGTCCCCGTGCGTGCGACTGCACCGTGCTCGTTTCGCCGGATGGCCACAGGTGGCGCCCGCCGGACGGCCACATATGTGAGGTCACACCGGTGGTCTGGCGAGGTTGGCGGCGAGCAGGCATCAGTTGGCAGCGTAGCGGTAGCAAGCCACACCGTGAACTGGCGAGACTTCCTCCATGTGGACTGGTCTTCGGTCGCGCGGAGTGCCCGGCCGAACCACATGTCGTCGAGGCAGCGTGCCTCGATGCCGCGGCTTGAGGGAGAAGGAGAAGCGCATGGCGACGTTCGTCCTCGTACCTGGCGGTTGGAAGGGCTCCTGGTCGTACGAGGCGGTGATTCCGCTGCTGGAGCGTGCCGGTCATGCCGTTCACGCCCTGACTTTGACCGGCCTGCGGCCGGACGACGACGAGGCGACGGTCGCGACCGCCAACCTCGACACGCACGCCGACGACGTAATACGGCACCTCGACCGCAACCACATCACCAGCGCGACGCTGGTCGGCCACAGCTACGCCGGGATGGTGATCGCCGCCGCCGCCGATCGCGCAGACGGCCGGATCTCACGACTGGTGCATCTCGACGCCTTCGTACCGCGCAACGGCGAGTCGTGGTGGTCGTCAACAAACGAGTACTTCCGGGAACTGGCTGCTGCTGGCGCTGCGGCCACCGGCTACGCCATCCGACCACCGGACGGCGGCGATCCGCGCCGCCGCCCCCATCCCCTCGCCTCGTTCCTGCAAACGATCCGGCTCACCGGCACGCTCGCCCAGGTCCCTCGCCGGGAGTTCATCTACTGCTCGGGGTGGGAGGACCGGACGCCGTTCGCCGAACTCCGCACCCGCCTCCAAGCCGATCCCGAGTGGCAGGTCCACGACCTCCCAACCGGCCACGACGCCATGCACGAGGCACCCGAGGCGGTCGCCACGCTACTGCTCGGCGCATGAACCGCGGATGCATCGACAGTCGCCAGGGTCTGTCATGGGGACGGGAAGACGACGAGCAGGACTGCGTCCGAGGCCTGCTGGGGCCTGTGGCTCGGGAGAACAGCCGGCTGTGCCGCGAGGCGCCATGTGACCGAGTGGATGTGGCGGGCGGCGTCGACGCGGTTGTTGATGGCGGAGTCGGCTCTGACGCGACGGTGACCGACTGGGTGGGGTGATACGTCGCTATGAACTCGCCGATCAGGAGTGGGAGTTACTCGCTCCACTCATACCGCATGCCGCGACGGGTCGGCCGTGTGTGGAGGATCGGCAGGTCGTCAACGGGGTGGCCTACAAGATCCGGACCGGGATCTCCTGGCGTGACCTGCCAGATCGCTACGAACCGTGGAAGACGGTCTCACCGCTTCCGCCGCTATGCGCTGGACGGCGTGTTCACACGGGCTCTCCAGCAGATCCAGGCTCATGCGGACGCGGTCAGCGACATCGACTGGCTCGTCCAGATCGACTCCACCATCGTCCGCGCCCACCAGCACGCTGCCGCCACCGGCCGAAGAGGGGGATCCACCGGCCGGACGAACCAGGCGATCGCGCCCTCGGCCGATCCCGAGGAGGCCTGACCACCAAAATCCATCTCGCCTGCGACGGCATGGGACGCCCGCTCGCGATCCTGCTGACACCCGGCCAACGCCACGGCAGTATCTGCGCGCGTGATGCCGCCAGGCTCGAACCGGCCGACGGGCCCGGACAGCCGCCGAGAGCGGCCCGAGCACGAGACCCTCACTTGCCGATCGCGGCCACCCCGGCCTGAGGCTGCTGGCGGTTCGGCCTCGCGAACGCCTACCGTGGAGGCATGAGCGAGATCGTCGTTGTCTACGAACTCGACCAGCCGGTGGCCACGCGCTCCTCCCCGGATGCACCGAGCGGTGAGGACCGGCACATCCGCAAGGTGCACGCGGCGCCCGCCACGCCAGGGGCGCCCATCCCGGTGGGACCGAGGACCTTGTGCGGCAAGGACACCTTCGCGATGGAGGCGAGCCGGAAGCCCTCCGAGCACCCTGGAGCGCCCTGGTATCCCGCGGAATACGCATCCGTGGTCTGCCCCGACTGCGATGCCGTGATCGAGACCTGACCGGCACACCGACTGCCTGAACGTCGCCGCACCCACCGCTTTCCTGCCCTCTCACCGCGCTTGTGCCACGTACTGGCAGGGCCCCTGTCAACAGTCAGTTCGTTCTACTCGTTCTACTGGCCGCTGTCCGGCGTCGCGGTGGGTGCGGGGCAGGCAGCCCGGCCTCAGGGGACCTGGCGGGACGCCGACGAATGCCTCGAGCTGCGGGCAGTGGGCGAGGGTGGTGCGGGCGTGGTTGAGAAAGGTGTGCGGTGCCCTCGGGTGCTGCCGGGTCGGGTGGGGACCCGGCAGATCACGCTGGTGGGCGGATCGGTCCACGACAGGGACGCAATGACACGACCGCATCGCGCCGCGGCCAGCTTCTCCGGGGGCGTGACGGCTACGGATCGATACCGGGGCGGCTGCCCTCACCGCCGCCGGGAGGTGCAGCTCGGCCCTGCCCCTCCGGATTCCGCTGGTAGAGCCGTTGTATGTCGTGCGCGGTGACGATACCGCCGAGGCGGCCGCCGTCCATGACCAGGATGGGCAGTCCGCCACCGGAACCGAGGCGCTCCAGGACGGCTGTCAGCAACTCGTCCGATGCGGCGACCGTGCACTTGGACAGCGGGATCGCCAGGTCTCGTACCCGCAGCGCCTGCTGCCGCCCGGAGGGCACGGCGGTCAGCCTGCGTAGCTGCACGACCCCGCTGGGGTGGCCCTCGAAGTCCACCAGCGCCAACACCGAATGTCGCGTCTGAGCCGCCACGTCGGCTAGGAAGCGGTCCACGGTCAGCCACTCGGGACCGGTGACCACCGGGCTGGTCATCGCCTGAGTCACCCGCAGGCCGCGCACGGCCATGGACAGCTGGGCCCACCGCCGTTCGGCCGTGGCGGTGACCGCCACGAACACGCCGATGACTATCAGCCACAGTCCGCCCGACGCCCCGCGTACGAACGCCAACCAGCCCAGCACGGCCAGCGTCATGCCGATGACCTGTCCGCTGCGCCCCGCCGCCAGCTGCGCCCGCTCCCGGTCCCGCGTACGCCACCACAACACGGCCTGGAGCACCCGGCCCCCGTCCAGGGGCGTGGCGGGCAAGAGGTTGAAGACGCCCAGCAGCACGTTCATGCCTCCCAGCCAGCCCAGCAGGGCGACCGGCATCCGCCAGCCCAGCACCGCATGTACCCCCACCGCGCCTGCGATGGCGGCCCCGCCGAGCACGAGGCTGGCCAGCGGACCGCTGACGGCGACTGTGAACGCCGCCCGCGCCGTCGTCGGCCGGTCCATCCGGGTCATTCCACCGAGTGCCCACAGCGTCACGTCCCGCACCGATATCCCGGCTCGGCGGGCCGTCAGCGCATGCGCCGCCTCATGCACGACCAGACTCGCCAGCAACAGCAGAGCCCCGACCACTCCGGCGACCGCGTACGCCACCGGCGCCCAGCCCGGCGCGTACGCGGGCAGGGTCCGGCCGGCCAGACCGTACGCGAAGAGCAGCATGATCAACGGCACGCTCCAGTGCGCCCGCAGCGCCACTCCCCGCACGCTCCCGATCCGGAACAAACCCTTCATCGCCATCACCCCCGACAGGAGACAGGTGGCGCGCCCGACCGCAGTCCGGGCTCCCTTCTATGGTCCGTCTGGCACCTCGCGGCCGGAAGCCTGCCGGCGATCACTCGTTCCGTGATCGCTCTCAGAACTGACGAATCACCCTGCAACCAGATCAGTTGCCCTTTGAGGGAGTCGCCCTTCGTGGGCGTGATCGTGGCCCGTGGGTCGGACTGGGCGCGTGACGTGGGTAACGTCGGCGGGCCTGGGGCTGTGAGGCGGCCCATAGGGGCCAGATCACATACTAGGGGCGGTAGTGGTCCGCGGGGTCGTCTGGCGGCTCAAGGAAGCCACCCTAAGCCACTCTATTCGGTCATTTCGGACATTTCTCCGATGTGGGGTAGTACGTCACATCCTTGCGCCCCCGTTCCGCCGTCGCTAACTATGGCTGTCGTCCCGGTGAGCGGGTCGGAGCACGAGCCAGACGCTCGCTTCGAACCCCCCAGGGACAGGGCGCGGAACTCGATTCCGCTCCCAGCGCCACCGCACCGGCCGGCGCCGCACGATGTCCCCGAGCATGAAGAGGTAATCCCGTATGACCTTCTCCGCCCCGATCACCGCTGCTGCCCGCCCCACCGTCTTCAAGCGCGCCACCGTCACGGTCCTGGCCGCCGCCGGTCTCGCGGGCGCTGCGCTGACGTTCGCCGGGTCGCCGGCGCAGGCCGCCGAGCCGACCGCGGCGGTGAAGGCCGCTTCTTCGGTCTCCACGAAGAAGGCCACGGACGGGAACAACGTGGATGCCTGGATCAATGAGGCGCTCAAGGTCATGAAGGCCAAGGGCATCCCCGGCTCCTACGAGGGTCTGCACCGCAACATCATGCGTGAGTCCTCCGGTAACCCGAACGCGGTGAACGGCTATGACGTGAACGCGGCCAAGGGCACCCCGTCCAAGGGCCTGCTGCAGGTGATCCAGCCGACCTTCGACGCCTACCACGTCGACGGCACCTCCAAGAGCCTGACGGACCCGGTCGCCAACATCACCGCGGCCGCGAACTACGCCGCCGACCGCTACGGCTCGATCGACAACGTCAACTCCGCGTACTGAGACGCCGTCACCACACGCCATCACTGCTCCACGGCACGCCGTACCCAGCGAACGGAGGGCAGTCCTTGATGTCGCACCACAGTGCAGACGACGGGCGCGCGTCCTCGGCAGACGCCCTTGACCAGATCGGCTACGGGTGGGCGAGCCTGCACGGCTCGCGCGGCAGGTCCCGCACGAAGCGACTGCGCGTGATCACTTTCACCGCGCTCGGCGCCGTCCTCGTCGGCGCCGGTGGTGTCGCCTGTGCGTGGTCGCACCTGAACGGGAACCTCAAGGGCACGGACATCAACGCCGTGCTGGGCAGCGACCGCCCGGCCGCGGGCCACGACGGGGCGATGAACATCCTGCTCCTGGGCTCCGACTCGCGCGCCGGCACACACGGCGCCTACGGCACGGGTGTCACCGGCGCCCGCTCGGACACCGCCATGGTGCTGCACGTCGACAAGAGCCACACCATGGCCTCCGTCGTGAGCATCCCCCGCGACACGCTGGTCGACCGGCCGCAGTGCGCGAAGCCGTCGGGCGGCACGACGCCGGGCGAGCGGCAGTCGATGTTCAACGCCGCCTACCAGGTGGGCGGTCCGGCCTGCGCCGTGAAGACGGTGGAGAAGATGTCGGGTGTGCGCATGGACCACTATCTCGAGGTCGACTTCACGGGCTTTGAGAAGTTCGTCGACGAGCTCGGTGGTGTCGACATCCACACCCAGCGGGCCATCAAGGACCCCGGCAGCCACCTGTCGCTGAGCGCCGGGAAGCACACCCTCAAGGGTGAACAGGCCCTCGCGCTCGTGCGGACCCGGCACGCCGTCGGTGACGGCAGCGACCTGGGGCGCATCCAGCTCCAGCAGACGTTCATCAAGGCACTGATCCACCGCGCCGAATCGATCGACGTGCTGTCCCACCCCGCCCGGGCCTATGTGCTCGCCGACACCGCGACCAAGACCGTGAGCGCCGACACCGCTCTGGCCTCCGCGGACAAACTCCTCGGCCTGGCCAAGGACCTCAAGGGCATCAGCCCCGACCACATGAACATGATCACCCTGCCCGTCCGCTACGACGCCCGAGACGCCGGCCGCGTCCTGCCACTGCCCACAGCAGCCCACCAGGTCTGGCAGGCCCTGCACGACGACCGCCCCATCCCCACATCCGCGACCCACGACTCGGTCGCCACACGAACCGACTCACCGGTCTCCGCCGACACCTAAGGGGCGTCGGGCCGCAGCCAGTTGCTCGCATCGACCGCGAGGACGAATCGCCCGCCGGTGGCTCTCGGCAGCAGGGTGGAGGCAAGCAGCCACCGCAGACGGCGCCGGCCCCAACCAGCCAAGGTTGACCGCGTCGTACATCGCTCTGTGCCCGCGCCGGTGCTCGGCCGTCAGCGTTGGCTCGGCCGGCGACCTGACTGCACCGTGCGGGGCTCAGAAGGCCGTCGCTGCAGGTCAAGCGGCATGGCAGTTTTAGCGGTACTCGTTAATGACGCTGTCAGGGACGCGGGCGCGCAGGAGGCTGCGGCCTTCGAGTGCGTGCACGGCGATGGGCTGTTGGTCGGCGCCCGCGGTAGTGGTGCGCAGCAGGGGCACGGCGAGCGGTCAGGTAGGCGGGCACGGAGCAGTACGAGTGACCATCCCGCCGCGCCGTGCGATGGACGCCATGACTACGGTGACCTGCTCGGGCGTAATCATCGGCACACACAACGCTTTGAAGCCCGTTGGCACGATGCGGTGGCGCGCGCGGCCTGACCGGATGTGCTTGGTGGGAGCACCACGAAGGCGGCTGACACCCGAGGCAGGTAGCTGTCTGAGGTGAGCCGGTGGGGCGACCACGACCGGTAACACAAGGGATGGGGCGCGTTTCGGGTTCACCACGGCGGACAACACTGGCTGTGGAATTCAGTGACGTCGATGACCTTGACTTCGACTACGTCTGCCCGGAATACCGGCCGCCGCCGCTGTCGCAGGAATCCAGGAGCCCGCCGTTGCACCTTGGTTCGGTGCAACGGCGGGCTGCGTCGGCGGGGTGTTACTACACCTCACGCTCGATCTGGTTCTCGCTTACCTTGTCCTCGCGCAGCGTCGCCTCGTTCTGGACGGCGTAGCGCGCCTGCGCCCCGCTGCCCTCGGTGCTGCGGATCTCGCCCCGCTGAAGCTCGTCCTGCTGGTCGCGGTACTCAACGTGCTGTCCCTTGCGGTAAGGCATGGGGATCTCCAAATCTCGTGTGGTCGATGAGGGCTGGCCCCGGCCGTTCGGCAGCGGGCGCCCCGCCCTCTTGGCGCCAGCGACTGTCGCCCGGCGCACTCACAGCTCACCCCGAACTCCGTCCAACGGCAATCACTGCGGGCCGAATGGATGACGCCTCGCCCGCCCCCGCGCCAACGTCCCCTGTGACGGACGGTGCCACGGGCCGTGTGGGGTTCCAGAACGCGGCCACTGGCGATGACCTGCATCTTTACGTCGCTCCTTCGTACTCGTTGGCGAGGCTTCCGAGGATCGGCCGGCGCTTGATCCGCTCGTGAGAGAGGTCGGCGATGGGGCGGTCGATCGGCGGACGGCCCGTCCGGTTCGGGTACGTCCACTTCTTCGTCACCAGCCGGCGGCACCGCGAATTCGTGTCGGGCGTGACGAGACGGTGCCGTCGCAGTTGCCGGGGCAGCTGTCGGATCTGTACGCCAACCAGGCGGATCCCGGCGGGAGTTCGGCGACTGCGTCGACGTGCCGCTCGATGGCGGGAACCGCCGCGCCGAGCCCGTACAGCAGCGGATCGTCGGCGGCTGCTGCACGTGGCCACAGCCGACCACCTCCTCGACGTGCTCGTCCCGTGCGCGACCTCGGGCGGCGCCCCATATCGGCTGCCGGGACGCTCAGCAGCAGGTCGGGGGTGGTGTCCGATGGCCTTGAGAGGTAAGCGCGTTCGTTCCTGATCGCGGCCTGCCGGATCGCCGGGGCACAGGGCGCGGCGCCACAGGGAGTGATCGAGCGGTACGTCGACGGGCTCACGGCCGGCGCGGAATCCGCGAGCCCAGACGCGTGGCCCGCCGTTACGGTCCTGTCCCATCTCATGGTCGATGCCGCCTCGATCGCCATCGGGTTGCATGAGACGTGCAGTTGGCTGTGGGGCAGGCTGGACTCCCGTGTCCAGGAGCGGGTGGTGGACTGGTTCTCTGGCTTTGTCGGGGCCCAATCCCCTGACAGCAACTGAAAGTTGTTCCAGGTGGTGTCTGGACCGTCCTCGCCTCAGTGGGCGGCCCGTTCTCCCAGGACGATAACGACTCCCCTGGAGCGGATCGAGGACTGGTGGGTCGGTGACGGCTGGTACGCCGACGGCCGGTGCACCGACGGCGACGGCAAGAACTTCGACTATTGCTGCGGTTGGACGATGCAGGTGCGTCCTCTGCTGTGGGCGCGGATGGCCGAGACCACGCCCGGCGCGGACTCTTCCGCCCGCGCCGACGTCTACCGGGAGCGTCTGCGCCAGTACCTGACGACGTATCCGCAGTTCTTCGGCGGCGATGGCGCACCGATGCATCAACGGCGGTCGCCGACCTGCCGGTTCGCCTGCCTCGCCCCGGTCTGGATGGGTGAACTGGCTGACTGCTCGCCGCTGCCGCCGGGGCAGGCGCGGCGGTTTGCCTCGCCGACAAGTCCCTCGCCTCGGCACTCACGCCGGGAGACCTGATGGCCCGCGCCGGCCTGGATGTCCTGGTGCTGCTGGCGCTGGTCGGCTGGCTGTACCGGCGCCGCCGGTCCGTGCCGGAGATGCCGCTGGCCCTGGCCGCGCTCAACCTCGGTCTGTTCGCCGCGACGACCGCGATCAGCGCGGGCAAGTTCCCCTCCGGTGTCGGGTTCGGTCTGTTCGGCATCCTCTTCTCTGGTCCGGCTGCGCAGCGCCGCCTTCGCGGTCCGCGACGTCGCGTACGCGTTCATCGCGCTGGTGATTGCGCTGAGCAACGGGCTGCCGCAGCGCGAGACCTGGATGATCACCGGCATCGGGTTCCCCTGATCATCGCGGTCCTGGTGATCGACGCCCCGGCCTCGTATCAGCCCACTCGCGTCAACGGACGGCCGCGGCGCCACCGTCAAGCACGCGCACACCGTCGAAGCGGACGCCTACGGGCGCCTGGAGGCCGGCACCGAGGCCGCCGCCTTCGTCGACCGTGTCCTCGGCGACAGCGGGATAGAGGTCACCGCCGCCGAACTCGCCCCGGCCGGAGAGATCCGCTATCTCCGCGCCGCCTTCGCCGACCTCGAAGCCGGCACCCGTCTCACCCTGGACGGCGCTCTCTCCTGCCACCGCGATGGCCGCAGCGCCGAGCTGGACCCCGGCTACTTCCTTGTCGAGACCAAGGGCACGGCCCGGCCTGCCGCCGCCGACCGGCTCCTGCTCGGCCTGGGCGCCAGGCCGGTGTCCATCAGCAAGTACATCGTCGGCTTGTCTCTGCTCGCACCGGGACTGCCCGACAACAACGTCCGTCGCCTCGCCCGCGCCCGCTTCCACACCGTCCCGCGCACCAAAGCGCCCCGCGCCGGAAGGAACACCCCCGCATGAACAGCCCCCGCCGCCTGCAGTGGCAGTACCCCCTGACCGCCGTCGTCGCCGCCGACGCCGCCACCTTCGGTCTGGCCCACACCACCGACGCCTCCCCGGCCGCTTCCTCCGCCTCGGCGAAGAAGAAGCCCGGCGCGACCGACCAGATCAAGCCGACCCGCCGCCCGTGCTCTTCACCGACGCCCAGGTCGCCGACGTCGCCGAGCAGCAGGGGGGGCGCAGAAGCACACCGCGGACGCCCTGTTCGCCAAGTGGAAGGCCGCGCACGGCTCCACCCGCGACGACAAGGCCTTCCTGACCTGGGCCGCGCAGCAGGTCCCGGCCCCGCCGAGCAAGGTCGCCCGCACCGTCGAACTGCACCAGGTGCAGAGCCTCGCCAAGACCCGCACCGCCGCCGGGAAGAAGGCCGCCACCTGGCTCGAAGCCCACGGTAAGAGCGACATCTGGAAGCTCTACGGCCACGACCAGCGCGAACTCCTCCCCAAGGAGCAAGGGGCCGTGGAGAAGACGGAGCTGAAGACAGCTCTCAAGCTCGCCAAGGCGATCACCGAGAAGGTCGCCGCCCGCGACCAGCAGCCCGCGCCATACGTCCTCGACCCGTCCCTGCGCCCCGAAAAGCACGTCACGCCCGGGCAGAAGGGCCCCTACTCCTACCCCTCGCGGCACGCCGCCAAGTCCGCCGCCGTCACCCTCCTTGGCGGCTGGGCCCCGCACCGCGCCGAGGACTACAAGGAGATGGCCGCCCAGGTCCTCTACTCCCGCCTCTACATGGCCGGTCACGTGAACAGCGACATCACCGCCGGCACCCTGGTCGGCGACCTCGTCGGCGACTACTTCGAGAACGCCGCCACGTCCGCCGCCGGGAAGTAGCCCCCGCCGTCCACCCGCCGCCCTGGCCGCCTCATGTGAGCCCGAAACTTCGGTGGCGCGTACGGTAGTTGAGGGCACGCCTACTGGGCGCAGGGGTGCGACTGCCCGGGTCGCCTGCCCTCGTGCCACCGGGGCCCGGGCCTGACCGTTGTCGAGCACGTCACGTGTGAGGTCGGCCCGGATGCTGCACGGCCGCGGACTGCCCCCCGGCGCGATCGCATGGTGGTCAACACTGCGAGCACGCTCCTGCAGCCCAGCCCAGCCCAGCCCAGCCCAGCCCAGCCCAGCCCAGCCCAGCCCAGTCCAGCCCCGCCCGGACCAGTCCAGCCCCGCCCGGCCCGTCCCAGAACGCGGAGCGCAGCGGTGGCGGGCAACGCGACCTGCTGCCCTACGCTCCCCACCCCTCATCGGCGCAATGACTCGGCGCTCGGGTGCGGGGCCGGACTCAGGCGGCGAGGCGGTTTCGTCGTGCTGGGCTTCCGACCGCGTAGTGAACGTATTCGCGTACCAGACGGAAGCCGGCTGTCCAGGCCAGGAGACGGCTGGCGCGGTTGAGGACGGAGCAGTTCCAGGCGGGGGTGTGGCCGCGTGCGGTGATGTCCGTGACGAGGGCGGTGACGCAGGCCAGGGCGAGGCGGTGGCGACGGTGGTCAGGGGCGGTGAAGACCGCTACGTCCTCGTAGTGGGTGCCGCGGAAGTACGTGCAGGCGATGGCCAGTACCTGTCCGCCACGGTCCACGGCGGCCCAGCCGTGACCGGAGCCGGCGAGGCCTTCGGCGCCACCCCAACTGGCGTGAATCCAGGCCGAGTCGGCACCAAGGGTATGCAGGGTGTCGGTGTCGGCGGGTTCGAGGCGGCGGACGTTCACGCCGCGCGGAGTCGGGCAGGGTTGCGGCTCGGCCTGCAGGGTCCACACCATGCGTTCCCACGGGGTGAGGCGGTCAAAGGCCGCGCCGAGGGCCGGCAGGAAACGGGCGGGCGCGTCGATGCGGCTGCCCGCCAGGGATGCCAGGTCCTCGGGTGTGCCGGGGGAGCCGCGCAGCAGGACATGGTCGGCACAGGAAACGGCGATGATGCGCGGCTGGTCCGCTCGGTCCGCCCACCAGCGGCCGACGCCGGTGGTGAGGACGTGTTCGCCGATCGTGGCCGGCCCGGGGGCGCCGGCCGGGAACCAGCGGGTGAGTGGCGGCAGTTGGCGGGGTTCGAGTTCGATCACCGACTTTCTCCGTGGGGCAGTGAGGGGGAGGGGCGGGCGGGGCGAAGGGCGGCGCGTGTCACCGGTCCGGTCGCCCCGCCCGCCCCTCCGGTCGGGTCAGCGCTGGCCGGCCTTGCGGCCGTGGTTCGCCTTCTTCTTGCGGCGCGCCTTCTTCTTGCGGGATCGCTTCGACATGGGTGGTGACTCCGTTATGGGGTGGGCGTGTTCAAGCGGTGCGGCCGACGAGGAGGTCGGCCAGTTTGTTGAGGCGCTTGACCGTGCGGTCCTCGGTGGCGGCGGGCGCCGGGTCGACGCGCTCGGAGCGGTCGTAGTAGGCGCCGTTGACGATCTCGACCGACGGGTCGCAGAGGCGGACCACGTGCGCGGCACCCTCGGTGGGTGTGACGCCGTCGTGGGCGTAGAGGGGGAGCAGCGCGGTGTCGCACACACCCGGGTGGACCGATACCGCGGTGACGCGCGGATCCGCAGCGAAGACGGTCAGCGCCAGCTGCGACTGGGCGTAGGCGGCGAGCCGGGAGTAGCGGCGGGCGCGGTTGGGATCGTTCCACTGGATGGAGCCGGTGCGGTGCAGGGAGGAGGAGACGTTCACGACGCGACCGCCCGGATTGCTGGTGAGAGCCGGTTCCAGCAGGCAGGTCAGCAGGTAGTGGGCGAGGAAGTTGACCTGGAAGGCGATCTCGTTGCCGTCGGCGGTGATGGTGTGCCGTTCGGGCGCCGCCATGCCCGCGTTGTTGACCAGGACGTCCAGGTGCGGGTGCTCGGCGACGACACGGGCCGCCATGGTCTCGACCTGGTCCAGGCGGGTGAAGTCGGCGCCCACGGTGCACAGTCGGTCGGCGTCGATGCCGGCCGTCGTGATCAGGCGGTCGGCGGCGGCGCGCGCTTCCTCGGCTGTGCGGCCGTGCAGCAGCACGGTGGCGCCGCGTTCCGCGAGCCGCCGGGCGGTCTCCAGGCCGATGCCGGAAGTGGCGCCCGTGACGAGGACGGTACGGGACGAAAGGGTGGTGTCAGACATGATCCATCCGGGGTTGCGCGTACGGCTTCGCGTACGGCTCGGGCCTGCGTACGACGGTTGCGTACGGGCAAGGGAAAGGGGCGCCGGACACGGGTCGCGGCGCCCCTGGGGCAGCGGAAGACGCGTCAGCGGACGACGGACGCGGGCGTTTCCGCACAGCGGGGCACACGGCGGGACGCCTGATGAGGCGGCCGGTCGATGAGGAGCCACTCGCTGTTCACGGTGTCCATGGAAGCCGGGGGAGACCTCCCGTACAAGGTCCGGCCCCACTCCCTGACGACCCTTTGACGTGCTGGGACGCCTTCTTGACGCGGGCCGTCCACCCGAGCCCCGGCACCGCCGGGATCAGCAGGTCGATGGCCCAGTACCCGTGGCCCGTCCCTGTCGTGCACGGCAACCAGGAGCGGCGTGCCCCGGAGGCCGCGACCGATTCGGCGAACCAACGCGCCTCGGCGGGGATCTGGCCCTCGTACATCTGCACCCACTCGATCACCTGCTGAGCAGTGCCCTCGCGGATCGCGCACAGCGCGCCGCTGTCCCAGCGCAGATCGACACCGCTCATGCAGGTCTGCGCGGTGAACCTCACCCACCGTGCTCAGCTCAACTCGCCCTCGGTGGGAGCCCGTAGCCCGTACCGGTACTGGTCGCGCCAGTCGCCCGCTCATTCGTCCCATTGGCCGAGGAGGATGTCGGCCAGGTCGGTGCCGGGTTCTGCGGCTCCGTCGTGCAGGGCTTGTTCTGCCCAGATGATCTTGCCGTGGGCGGTGTACCGGGTGCCCCAGCGCCCAGCCAACTGGGCGATCAGGAACAGCCCTCGGCCGCCTTCGTCGGTGGCCGCCGCCCGGCGCAGATGCGGCGAGGTGCTGGAGTCGTCGGCGACCTCGCAGATCAGATTGCTGCTGTCGTACAGCAGGCGCAGTCGTATGGGCTGGGCGCCGTACCGGATGGCGTTCGTGACCAGCTCGCTGACGATCAGTTCGAAGGTGAACGCCAGCTGGTCCAGGCCCCAGGTCTCCAGCTGATGGGTGACACCGGCGCGGACGCGCGAGACGGCCTCTGGATCGGAGGGTATGTCCCAGTCGGCGACTTGGTCGGGGTTCAGCAGCCGGGTGCGGGCGATGAGCAGGACGACGTCGTCGCGGGGGCGCTCGGGCAGCAGTGCGTCGATGACTGCCTGGCAGGTCTGTTCCAGGGTGCGGTCGTGAGGGGACAGGGCGCCCCGCAGGAGGTCCAGGCCGGTGTCCAGATCGCGGTCGTGGTCCTCGAGCAGCCCGTCGGTGAACAGGGCCAGTCGGCTGCCCTCGGGCAGCCGCAGTGCGGCGGTTTCGAACGGGAGAGCGCCACCGAGGCCGAGGGGTGGTGCGACGGGGGTGTCGGGGAAGGTGACGGTGCCGTCGGGCTGGACCAGGGCGGGACCGAAGTGGCCGGCGCGCGCGATGGTGCACATACCCGAGACCGGGTCGTAGATCGCGTACAGGCAGGTGGCACCGGTGATCTGCTGCCCCTTCTCCTCGGCGGCCTCGTCGGCGTCGATTCGGGCGACCAGCTCGTCCAGGTGGGCCAGCAGTTCGTCAGGGGCCATGTCCAGGGCGGAGAAGTTGTGCACGGCGGTGCGCAGGCGGCCCATGGTGGCCACCGCGTGCACTCCGTGACCGACGACGTCGCCGACGACCAGGGCCACCCGGGCGCCGGGCAGCGGGATGACGTCGAACCAATCCCCGCCCACCCCCGCCTGCGCGGGCAGATAGCGATGGGAGACCTCCAGGGCGCTCAGATCCGGCAGCCTCCGCGGCAGCAGGCTGCGCTGCAGAGCGACGGCCATGGTGCGCTCGCGGGTGTAGCGACGGGCGTTGTCGATGGCCACCGCCGCCCGGGCGGCCAGCTCCTCGGCAAAGGAACGGTCCTCCTCCCCGAAGGCCTCGAGGGTCTCGGCGCGCCAGAAGTCGGCCACCCCCAGGACCATGCCGCGGGCCCGCAGCGGCACGCTGATCAGCGAGTGGGCGCCATAGTCCAGGATCTGCCGGGCCTGTTCGGGATGCTGGGTCCGCCAACGGTCCGCCGTGCGCAAGTCGGCCTCGAGGACTGCCTGGCCGCTCGCCACGTCCGACGCCATCGGAGCGATGAGCGCGAGTGTGATGAGTTCGCCCACCGGGTGGAACGGCGAGTTCTGCCGGACGCCACTGACGGCTGCGCGCCGCATGGCGGTGCTCCCCTCGGGGGGCTCGTCGCCCCGCAGAACCGGCTCCAGCAGCTCGACGGTGACGACGTCGGCGAAGCGCGGGACCGCCACCTCGGCGAGCTCCTGGGCGGTGCGCGCCACATCCAGTGTGGTGCCTATCCGCACGCCCGCGTCGTAGAGCAGTTTCAAACGCTCCCGCGCCGCCTCCGCCTTGCCCGCAAGCGCCCGCAGCTCGGTGGTGTCCCGCAGTGTTACCGCGCTCCCGGCGATCCCTCCGTAGGGGCCGGTCGGCCGCACATTCACCGCCAGCAGACGGTCGCCCGCCAGATGCACTTCATCGGTCGCCCCTCGCCCGGAGACCAGCAATTCGGCCATCGGCGACTCCAGACCGAGGGCCGTGACATGGTGCCCCTCCGCGTCCGCGGGCAGGTCGAGCAGTCGCCGTGCCTCGTCGTTGGCCAGCAGCAGCTGCCCGTCGCCACCGATGATCAGCACGCCCTCCCGCACCGAGTGCAGTACCGCGTCGTTGTGCTCGTACATGCGTGTGATCTCGGCCGGGCCGAGGCCGCGGGTCTGACGCAGCAGCCGTCGACTGAGAACCGCCGCTCCGCCCGTGGTGACGGCCACCGCGCCGGCCGCAGCGCCCACCACGGCCGGCAACTGCTCTGTGACCCTGTTGCCGACATGCTCGAGCGTGATCCCGGCGCCGACCGCGCCGACCACCGACCCAGACGGATCTTTGACGGGGATGAAGACCCGAACCTGAGGGCCGAGAGAGCCAACGCCTTGCTCGCGTACGGTTCGGCCGGCCAACAAAGGAGCCATGTCGGTAGCGGTGTGGCGGCCGGGGCGACCCGTACGGGAGGAAAGGGCGTAGTAGATCCCGTCCCGGTTCACAACGCCCAGAAAGTCCACGCCGGAGCCCTTCCAGGCATCCTCGACCCGTGGCTTCAGCACTGCGGTGGGGTCGGGCGATTTCAGGGCTTCCAGGAGCCCCGGAGAGCTGGCAAAGCCCTGCGCGACAGCGAGTGATTGATTGCCGGCCGCGTGGGTGCTCTCGCGCTGGGCCGTCACTGTGAGCATCACGACGGCTCCGACGGCAAGTAGCAGCACGACCGCCACTTGCAGCACGAACATCTGGCCGACGACGCTGCGGACACTCAGCACCGAAGGCGGCCCCTTCCGCCGGCTGCTGGTGCCACTGCCCGTGATTCGAGCGTCCGGGGCAGAACCGGGGCGGATGCGGAATCCGCGCATACGTCAATTGTGCGCTTGCCTTCAATTTCCTGGAGTGCTCGCATGCGCACGGTCACAGACCGATGCAGGAAGTGAGATACGGGAGCGGGGCCCGGGTGGTACGGCAGTGTGTGCCTTGCCTGCCTTCCACTGGTGTCCGCGGTGACCGACTCGGTTGACCGGCGGGAGGGAGGTCTGCTGCAGCAGCTCACGAAGCGGCTTCTGGAGTCGGCTCGGACGCCGGTCTGTGCGACCTCGATACCTTTCCCGGTCCCGGATCGTGAACTTCACCTTGGTGCCCGGGCCCTGAAGGTCCATGACCGCGGCTCGGGCGAGTTGCGTCCCCCTGGCCGCGTTCGGGTGCGCGTTCGCGCCGAGGATTCGCACGCGCCGGGTGGCGTGCTCGATCACCGCGAGGACGTACAGGGGCGTTCCGGCCAGGGGCATGGTCTGGAAGAAGTTGCGGCGAGCATTGCCTGTGCTTGAGAACGCAGGAATGCCGCTGAGGTCGTGCTCTTACGCTCGGGCGCGGGGGCGATGCCGTGTTCTTTGGCGATGTTCCACACAGTGGAGGCGGCCATCTTGATGCCGAGAGCGGCGAGTTCGCCGGGGATGCTCCGGTACCTCCAGATCGAGTTCTCCCTTGCGAGCCGGAGCACCAAGACGCGGAGAACGCACGGTCCGCGGTCGACCGGGATGCTTGGGGCGTGAGGCCATGGCGTGGCGGCGGCGCAGCACGTCGCGGTGCCAACACAGCAGCGTGTCGGGGGAGACGCACCGACCTGGTGTCAGTCGGTCACCCCTGGGGCCGACCCAGACAGGGCCTGTTCGGCCCAGATGGTCTTGCCGCGGTGGCCGGGGCGGGCGCCCCAGCGGTCGGTGAGTTGCGCCGTGATGTACAGGCCGCGTCCGCCCTCGTCGGTGTCCAGGGCACGGCGCAGGTGCGGGGCCGTGCTGCTGTCGTCGGTGACCTCGCAGGTCAGTGCCCGGTCGCGGATGAGTCTCAGTTCGATGGGGCCGTCGGCATACCGCACGGCGTTGGTGACGAGCTCGCTGACGATCAGTGAGGTGGTGTCCTCCAGCTCGGCCAGGCCCCACCGCCCGAGCTGGGCGGCGGTGAGTTTCCGGGCCTCGGCGACGATTTCGGGGGTGTTGGCCAGCGACCAGGAGGCGGTGTGTCCGGAGTCGAGTGCGCGGGTGCGGGCCAGCAGGAGGAGGGCGTCCTGCTGAGGGTGTCCCGCGGACACCGCGTCGAAGATCGATTCGCACGTCTTCTGGAGCGACTGCGAGGGTGTCGCGGAACGGAGGGCGTGGCGGACGGGTTCCAGTGGCAGGTGGGCGTGTTCCTGGCCGGCCGGGAGCATGGCGGCGTTGTGGACGATCAGGATGCTGCCTTCCGGGAGCGTGTGCTCCGCGACGGCGTACTCGGCGAGCCCCTGGCCCAGGGGCGGACCTTCGGGTGTGTCGGCGAGTACCTTCACGTCGCCGTCGGGGCGGAGGACCGCCGGTGGCGGATGTCCGGCGCGGGCCACCGTGCAACGACGGGTCGCGGGATCGTAGATCGCGTACAGGCAGCTGACGTTCCGGACCCGCGCGTCGAAATCCGGGTGGGGAGCGTCCCGCGGTTCCCGCGTCGGCCTGCTCGCCAGGTCGTGCAGCCGCCGCAGTAGCTCGTCCGGCGGCAGGTCCAGGTCGGACAGAGCGGTGATCACGGCGCGGAGCTCTGACATCGCCGCGACGGCCGCGATGCTGTGGTCGGCGGTGTCGCCCGCGGCCAGTGCGACGCGGGCTCCGGACAGCGGGATCACATCGGCCCAACTGGTGCCCGCCCCGGCAGGCAGGGAGTTCTGCGCCGTCTCCACAGCGGTGTACGCCCGGGGCTCGGACGGCCGCTGACCTCGTTGGAGGAACCCCGCGACCGAGCGTTCACGGCCGTAGAGGCGGGCGTTGTCCAGGCGCAGAGCGGTGTCGGCGGCCAGCTGCCGTGCGAGCGACAGGTCCTGCTCGTCGAACGGGGTCGTGTTGCGCCATCGGTAGAAGCAGGCGAGCCCGAGCACCAGCCCGCGGGCGCACATCGGCACCACCATCATCGAGTGGGCCTGCGCCGAGAGCAGGCGAGCGTCGCGGTCGCACGCCGGATCGAGCCATTTCGCCTCGTCCTCCAGACGGCGGACCAACTGCGGCTCCAGATTCGACAAGGCGTCGCGGAACGGGCTGCCGGAGGAGTAGGCGCTCACTTCACCGACCCGGGGGACTCCGTGCCGGACGCCGGCGGCGCTGGAGCGGAATCCCGCCCGTCGCAGAGTGAAATTCCCTGACGCCGTTTCGAGAGTCGGGGCCTGGCCGTGCAGCACGGAGTCCAGCACGTCCACGGCCACCGTGTCGGCCAGCTCCGGCACGGTCACCTTGCACAGTTCCGTCGCGGTGCGGAAGACGTCCAAGCTGGTCCCGACCGAGGCGCGGGCTCGGTTCAGGAGCCGCAGCCGTTCTTCGGCCCTGGTCCGCTCGGTGATGTCGCTGACGGCGCTGGCCAGACCGAGCACGGTTCCGTCGGCGCCCTGGAGGCGGAAACAGTCCGCGGAGACCACGTGCTCGACCGACGGGTCCATGGGGTTGCGCACGCCGTACCGCACATCGAGCACGGGCTTCCCGGTTTCGAGCACGCTGCGGGCCAGGCTCTCAAGGTGCTGGGGGCGCTCGACGCCGAAGGCGCGCAGCACATCCAGCAGCGGCCGGCCGAGCATCCGCTCGAGGGGGAATTGCCTGATGAACCGTGCGGCGGAATTGACCCGCACCAGCCGCAGTTCCGTGTCCATGACCTGCAGGCCGATCGGCGACTGTGAGAACAACGCCGCCAGCACGGCGTCGTCCAGGCGCGGCCCCGTGAGGCCGGATGGGTGTTGCGGAGTGCTCACGAGGTAAGCCTGCTCTCCGTACGGATGCCGGAATCCGTCTCGATCACCACGAGCAAACCATCCTGTGCAGGTCAACCGCCACCGGCGTCGACCGTCAGGATGAGCCCCAGCCAGACCGCGAGCCGCGAGTCGGGCACGGCGTCCTGCGCGAGGGCGAGTGCTCCACTGCTGAGAGGACCGCCGGTTCCGTCGGGACGCGATCGTTCATGGCATCGCGCATGACGGCCCGACCGTGGTCATGGCCTCACCCGAGTGGCCCATCGCAGCGCGTGTGCGAGTGCGTCCGCACCTGGTGTCGGAAGCAGGGCCTGTCCGAGGGAGGTGCCCGGCGATGTCGCCCGAGCTCGCGCCCGAAGAATCGGCGCGGTGCGACGGAGGCCGCGGAGTGTGGCAGCAACGACATGAAGGCCGGGCTTTCGACGGGTACCAGTACGCCTGGCCGCTGGTCCCGTACTTCGCGGCTCACCGTTTCAGGTCTGTGGCCGGCGGCTTTGTGTGCTTTCGATCCCGAGTGGTTCGAGGAGGTCGAGTTGGACACCACGGGTGATCTGGGTGGAGGGCGGTCGAACCTGCTGCGGGTCCGCGGGGTGAGTTCGCCGAGGTGGTAGAGGTTCACGCGACCAGTGGGTCGCACTCGCACCTGGTGGTTGTCCGGGTCGAGGCCGACCATGGTCTGCTCCGGCCCGAGGGCCCGTCTGACCCGGAGTTCGATCAGGCAGGCCCTCGGGCCGGAGCATGCAGGGCCTTGATGAGGGGATCGGTGCGGTCAGCCGAGGCTGTGTGAGGGAATCGGTTCGGGATCAGCAGCGGCCCCGCGCCGGGTCCGCTGGTGGATCAGTCCGGCGATTACGGCGACGGCTGTGACGGCGAGCGTCAGGATGAGAGATCGCCTGCTGTCGGGGGTGATGGCCATGCCCGCCATGATCGTCAGGAGTACGGCCAGGACGAGCAGGCTCAGCCAGGGGTGGGCCCACATACGGACGGTCAGGGTCTCTGGCCGCTCCCGCACCAGCCGGGCCCGCCCGCGCAGTTGGGTCACCGTGATGCACACGTAGACCACGACGGCGACGGCGCCGGAGGAGTCCAGCAGGAACTGGTAGACGGCCGTGGTCGGCAGGAAGAAGTTGGCGACCACGGTGAGCAGACCGGCGCTGGAGGCGGCCAGCACCGCGGCCGCGGGGACGCCCTGCCGGGTCGTACGGGCGAACAGCCGTGGCGCCTCACCCCGTTCGGCCAGGGAGTGCAGCATCCGGGAGGAGGAGTAAATCCCGGAGTTCAGGCAGGACAGGACGGCGGTGATGACGATGAAGCTCATCACGGTGCCGGCGAAGGGAACACCGAGGTGGCTGAGGACCGCGACGTAGGGGCTCTCGGTGACGGCGGTGGAGTTCGACGGCAGCAGGGTCACCACGAGGGCGATCGAGCCGACGTAGAAGAGCAGGATCCGCCAGACCACGGTGTTGATACCGCGCCGCACGGCGTGCACGGGGTCCTTGGCCTCGCCGGCGGCGATGGTGACCACTTCGGTGCCGAAGAAGGAGAAGAAGACCACCAGCGACGCCTGCAGCACCGAGAGCCAGCCGTTCGGCGCGAAGCCGCCGTGGCCGGTCAGGTTGGCGGTGCCCGGGGCGTCGGTGCCGGGGGCCGCTCCCAGTACCGCGGCGAGCCCGACGAACAGGAAGGCGACGATCGCGGCGACCTTGATCATGGCGAACCAGAACTCGAACGCGCCGAAGGACTCGACACGGGCGAAGTTGACGGCTATCAGAGCGACCATCAGTACCAGCGCGGCCAGCCAGGTGGGTACGGCGGGCAGCAGAGAGTGGGTGATGGCGGCGCCGGCGATGGCCTCGAAGCCGACGGTGATGCACCACTGGTAGGCGTAGAGCCACCCGACCGACAGCCCTGCCCAGGAGCCGAGTTCGCGGCTGGCGTAGCTGGAGAACGAGCCGGTCTCGGGTTGGGCGACGGCCATCTCGGCCAGCATCCGCATGACCAGTACGACCACGACACCGACGGCGGCGTAGGCCAACAGGACGGCGGGGCCCGCCTGATGGATGGCGCTGCCGCTTCCGACGAAGAGCCCGGCACCGATAACACCGCCTATCGCGATCATCGACATCTGCCGGTTGCCCAGCGCACCGCGCAGCTGGGCCGGGCCGTTTCCGTGGACAGAAGATTTCACAGGCGATTCCTGACCGTGACAGGAGCGGGGGAGGGGACGATCGCAGTCATGCAACCTAAGTTGCATCATGTAGTAACCTTGCAATTGGAGTTACGTCAAGGGGTTGTGGCAGTGAGCGGCCGGTGGGAAACCTGACCGGTCATGTCGTCCAGGAGGTCGTGAATGGGTGCTCAAGTCCGTGAGCAGGAGCTCGCCGGGCTGCGCTGGCTGGTCGTCTCCGGGGAACGCGACGACGCCTTCCGCACTCTCGGCCAGGTGGCCCGTGCCGACGTCCACGCGGTTCAGGAAGCCATGCCCGAGCGCCACGCGCTGCGCAGCTGGGCCGCCACCGAACGCGGCCGGATGCGGGTCGAGCGACTGCTCGACGCCACCCGCACGGCGTGCGGCCCCCAGCTCGGCGAACTTCACTCCCTGGCAGCCGGCGCCGGCGCCGACTTCGAGGACCTGCTCCTGGCCAACTTCCGCGGCGACCTGGGCGCCGACGACGGCACCGGCTGCACGGACCTGGGCTGGCACGGCACAAACTCCTACGTCGCGCACAACGAGGACGGGGCACCCGCCCTCGACGGCCACCTCATGCTGCTCACCCTGCTCGTCGAGGGCGATACGCCGGTGACGGTCCAGTGGTATCCGGGCTTCCTGCCCGCCAACACGTTCACGGCCACCGGCCACGGACTGGTCTGGGGCATCAACCACGTCCAGGTGGCGCGCCCGGCCGAAGCCCCGGGACGGCACTTCGTCGCCCGCGCCATGCAGCAGGCGCCCACCCTGGACGCCGCAGTGGACCATCTGCGCCGTCGGCCCAGCGCCGGCGGCTTCGCCTACACGATCGGCGACCGGGCCGACGGGCGAGTGGTCGTGGTGGAGAGCGCCGCGGGGCGGACCGCCGTCGTGGAGGCGGACACGGATCACCCGCTGCACTGGCACACCAACCACCTGCGCCATCTGCCCGATCCGCCGGACGCGCCCACGGCGGTCCCAGCGGCGGACGACGGCGCGCGAGCGGCCCGCAGCCTGGGCCAGTACGAGGAGAGCGTCGCGCGGGGCCGGTTCCTCACCGGCCTGCAGCTTCCGGCCGACGACCCCGACGCGCGGTGGTTCCTCGACATCCTCACCTCGGCTCCGCTGCCCAACGGCGTGCACCGCACGGCCGCGGGTACCGACCCGCTGATGACGCTCTGCTCGGTGGCCGCCGACCTCACCGATGACCGGATCACGGTGCGCGGAACGGCCGGCAAGACCGCCGCCCTGCTGCTGTCCGACTTCGCCCGCGGGGAAGCCGGCGCCGTCAGCTCATAGCCGCCGGCCACACCAGGGTCGGTCCGTAGCCCGCGGGCCACACCAGGGCCGGTCCACAGCCCGCGGGTTACGCCATGGCCGGTAGGTAACCCGCGAGCTACGCCATGGCCGGTGTGCAGCTCCGCCTGCTACACCTGGGCGGGCGCGCAACCGCCTGGCCGCACCGCGTCTGGTCCGCTACCGCCTGGTCGCACCACGGCCGGTCCGCGGCCTCTGGCCGCACCACGGCCTTTTCGAGAGAGAATTCGCTCCATGGCCACAGCACCGCGGCGCCCTCCGCAGACCTACGACGAGCTCGTCGCCGAACTTCAGGACCCCGAAGCGGCACTGACCCGCTCCCAACGGCTCCTGGCCGAGCGCGTCATGGCTGACCCGGAAGGCGTGGCGTTCATGACCATCTCGGAGCTGGCGTCGGCCGTCGGCGTCAATGAGGCCACCGTGGTGCGGTTCGCCGGCAGCCTCGGCCTCGACGGCTACCCGGGACTGATCAGGCTCTGCCGTGAACGGCTGCGCGAGCAGGCCCAGTTGCTCCGCCGCTACGACAACCTGGAGCAGCTGAGCGCCGACAGCGGGACCCTGCTGGAGCGTACGGTCGCGCTGGACCGGGCCAACATCGCCCGTACCTTCGCGCGGATCGACCCCGAGACCTGGGATGCCGCGGTCCAGGCGCTGGCCGAGGCCCCCCGTGTGCATGTCATGGGCCTGCGCAAGTGCCACGCGCCGGCCTATCTGCTCGGATACCTGCTGCAGATGCTGCGCGAGGAGGTCGAGACCGTCACGCTGGGCGCGGGCACGCTCACCGATGACCTGCGCCGGGTGCGGGAGGGCGACTGCTTCGTCGCCTTCTCGGTCCGCCGGTACAGCGCGCAGACCGTCCGGGCCGCGGCCTGGGCCCACTCCCGTGGTGCACGCTGCGTGGCGCTGACCGACAACCCGTCCTCACCGCTGGTGGCCTCGGCCGAGCAGGTCTTCTACGTCGACGCCTCGGGCCCCTCTGTACTGCGGTCGTTGACCGCGTTCACCTCGCTGGTGCAGGCGCTCGCCGCCGGCGTCGCCCAGCAGCGCGGCCACGAGGTGCGCTCGACGCTCCTGCAGGAGGAGGAGCTCCTTGAGGAGTTCGGCGTCTACACCAGCGACTCGCAGCCCTGATCCACGGGATCACGGCAGCGAGGCTCAACCTTGATCCACGGGATCACGGCAGTGAAGCGCAGCCCTGATCCACGGGTTCACGCTGGTGGCGAGCAGCTCGACGCAGACCCACGCCTGACACTGCAGACGGCCGCCGGGTCCACCGCACGACGCTGTGCGGTGGACCCGGCGGCCGTCGCGCGACAGACCGAAGTCTCGGCGGCCTGCCATGTACTTCAGCCTTGAGCGGTCAGCGTGCCGAGTGCGGTGCGCAGGTGGCCGAGGGACGCCGCGATCCACGGCAGTGCGAGCGGGTCGTCGCTGCGCAGCGCCTCCCAGCGCTCGGTCTCGGACTCCCCGTACAGCAGGCTGGTCGCCACCCGGGCCCGCAGTGCGCTCGCGACGTCTCCGAAGGCCTCACCGGCCAGCACCCCGACGCCGTGCTCTTCCAGCAGGGTCGCGGCCAGCGCCGCGCCGGTGTCGATACCCCGGCCGGCGAGGACCGGGCGCACCGGTTCGAAGTCGGGGTAGAGATAGAAGCCCGCCTCGGGGCGCCGGCAGACCGCTCCGGCCGCCGTGAACTCGGCGTGCACCGCCGTGGCGACGGTCGCGTGGAGCCGGCGGGCGGCGTGGATGTGCGCCAGCACTTCGGGCGGGTCCTGCAGGATGTACGTCGCGGCGGCCTGCATCGGCGCGGCCAGGCTGGACCACACCTCGCTGGCCACCCCGATGAGGTCCTGCATCAGACGGTCCCCCCAGGGTCCCGACGGCACACGGGCGAACCCGATGCGCCAACCGCCCAGGGCCATGGACTTGCTCAACCCGCTGGTGACGATGGTGCGTTCGGGCAGGTGAGCCAGCGCGCTGGGGGCCTTCCCGGAGTGACAGACCTCGGCATAGATCTCGTCTGAGATCACTGCCAGTCCGTGGCGGTCGGCGATAGCGCAGACCTCGCGGAGGTGCTCGTCGCGGGCGATCGTCCCGGTGGGGTTGTCCGGCACCGTCAGTACCAGGATCCCGGGGTTCGCACCGGCCGCGCGCGCGTCCCGAAGAGCCTGTTCCAGCAGGTCCGGGTCGGGAACGCCGCCCGCCTCTGCGGGGATGGGCACGCCGATGGTCTTCTTCCCCACCAGCGCGGTCTGAGCCGCGTAGCTGACCCACGCCGGGCACGGCAGCACGACGTCGCCGGGGAGAGCGGCGAGCAGCGCGAACAGCAGCGCCTTGCTGCCGGGCGCGAACAGCACCTGCTCCGCTCGAGTTTCCACACCCCGCCTGGCGAACCACCCGGCGGCGGCCTCACGGGCCTCCTGAGATCCGACGACAGCTCCGTACCCGTTGCGCCCGGCCGCCGCCGACAGTTCCGCCGCGACCGGGTCGGGCACCGGCAGCCCGGCCTCCCCGAATCCCAGGTGCAACACCTTCTCACCTGCCGCTCGGCGGGCCTGGAGGGTCTCATTGATGGCCAAGGTCGCCGAATGCATGGTCACGGCGCCCCACACTCCTCACACGGATCAGTATGACGACACAAGCAAATGCGCCTGCATCAGAAAGCATATATGCAAATTCATTTGCATGCACTGGAGGAGTGCTCACGGCGGTGCTAGCCAACGGGCTGCGGCGGGGCCGACGCGAGCTGTGCCTCAGGTGGTGGGGCGGTGGTGGGTGACGATGCGCGGGAGGCCTTGGGGCAAGGCCCCTCCGGTAGTTCACCCCCACCCCGTCCGGCCTCAGACGGTGAACTCCCGGATCACCGTGTTGCGGAACACCGCCACACCCCCGGTGGTGAACAGCGTGACTCCGGTGTCGACCAGGTACGGGAACGCCTCCATCGAGTGCACGTACCGACCGTCGTCGAAGAAGACCTCGACGGTCGTCCGGTCCACCAGCGCGCGCAGCCGCACCGACCGTGTAGTCGCGTCGAAGGGCGTGTGGCTCTCCTGGTACTTCCCGGAGGCGTCCGGGTTCGGCACGCCACGGCGGTTGACGAAGGCGAAGTCGTCGTAGACGCCCACGTCGATGTGCCGCCCGCCGTCGACGGACCTGCGCAGCTGGACACCCGCTCCGGTGAGCGCGCCGTCCCAGGTGATCTCGCAGGTCAGCTCGTACGAGATACCGGTGTAGGAGAGCGCGAGCTGCCCGTCGACCGTGAGATCGCCGAGGTCGACGTTCTTCGAGACGTGGTCGTCGAGCGCGGTGACCGGGCTGGTTGCGAGAAACAGCGTGCCGGACGCGTCCTTGCGCAGGGTCACCTCGCGGACGATCGAGTCGGTGCCGTTGAAGCCGTCGGAGTCGATGGTGGGTGTCGTGTTGGGGTAGTCCCAGTTGTTCATCCAGCCGATCGCGTACCGCATGGCGGGGTCGAGCGTGCCGTCTGCGCGATGCTTGTCGAAGGTGACGGCGCCGTAGAAGTCGAAACCGTGGTCGAGCCACTGAGGGTCGGCGTCGTCCGGCGTGAAGGTGGTGCCGTCGAAGGAACCGGTCCAGTACGCATACGTGTTGGGCAGGCCGGCCGCCTTGCCGTTGGCACTCACGCCGAGCACCCAGGTGGCCGCGCCGTCGGCGCCGGTGAGGTGGAACAGGTCCGGGCACTCCAGCGTGCCGAGGCCGTCGTGAGTGAAGCCGCTCGCGTACGTCCAGGACTTGAGGTCGTCGGAGTGGTAGATGCCGACCTTGGTCTTCTCGGCCAGAGCCATCACCCAGCGGCCGCGCTCCTCGTCACGGATCACCTTCGGGTCGCGGAAGTCCTTGACGCCGGGGTTGGGGAGGACCGGATCGGTGCCGTGAGGAGTGAAGGTGCGGCCGCCGTCGGTGGAGTAATAGAGGTACTGCGCCTGGGTGTTGGCGGTGCTGTCCGGCTCCATGGTGACGACGACGATGACGGCGCCGGCACCGAACCCCGCCGTGTTGTCGGTGTCGATCACCGCACACCCCGACCACACATCCCCGTTCGGGGTCGTGTCCTTGGGTACGGCCACACCTCGGTCGCGGAACGACACCAGATCGTGGCTGGTGGCCAGGCGCCAGGTGGTCCCGGCCTCCGTCCCGCCCGTGAGGTAGTCCGGGTTGTAGAGGTAGTAGTAGTGGTACTCGCCGTCGATCCAGATCGGCCGCTGCGGGTCGTTCTTCCACTGGTCGGGGACCGTGAAGTGGTACGTGTCGCGGTAGCCGGCGCCCGTCGGCTTGCTCTTGCGCGCTTCTGGGGCGGTGGCCTGCGCGGGCGCGGCGGCCGGCAGCAGCGCCGCACTGGAGCCGAGGGTGATGGCCGTGCGGAAAAGGGTCCTGCGGTTCATCGGGGGCGTCATCGGTCCTGGTTCTCCCAGCTTCACTGACGGGCGGGGGGGTGACGAGGACTGTAGACCTAACTCGTTAAAGGTTGGAAGGGTCCGAGTCCACTTTCCTGACACGATTTAGGTCGCAGTCCGAAACAGGCCGTTCCCGGCATCCGGATCTCCGGGGCCCGGTCAGCGTCCGACGCCCGGCCCGCCCCCCACCGACTCCCGCACGACCACCGGGCACTCCAGTTTCCGCACCTCCGCCTCGGGCGCGCGCCGCGCGCCGATGGCGTCGAGCAGCAGCCGCACCGCCTCCTCGCCCATGGCGCGATGCGGCAGCGCGACGCTGGTCAACGGCGGTTCGAGGAATGCGGCCATGTGCTCCTGGTCGTCGTATCCCACCAGCGACACCTCGCCGGGTACGTCGACACCGAGCTTGGCGGCGGCATGCAACACCCCCGCCGCGACCCGGTCGTTGTAGCAGACGATGCCCGTCGGACGGTCCGGGCGCGGCCGGTCGAGGACGCGCCGGGCGCCCTCGTGCCCTGCCGAGATCTCGCCGCCCGTGCGCACCACGTCCTCGGCCGCCGCGCGCAGCCCGGCCCCGCGCAGCGCATCACGGAAGCCGCGCAGCCGCTCGGCGGTCGCGATGTCGTCGAGCCCGCCGACGAACGCGAGCCGCCGGTGCCCGGCGTCGAGCAGCAGCCTTGCCGCGGCCCGTCCGCCGGCCCGCTCGGCGGGCACCACGGCGGCGTACGGACTCCCTTCCGGCGGAAGACAGTTGGCAAGCACGACCGGTGTACGGCCGAGCCCCTTCGGCAGCCGTTCCGCTCGGCGCAGCGACATCGCCGCGTACACGATGCCGTCGACCCGCCGGTCGACCAGCTCGGCGACGGCGGCGTCCTCCTTCGCCGCGTCGCCCGAGGAGTCGACGGTCAGCAGCAGATGCTCGTGCTCCCAGGCCGTCTCCATCGCTCCGCGCAGGAGCGCGCCCGCGAATGGCGACGACGCGATGTGGTCGGTGACCAGACCGATCACGGCGGTACGGCGATTGCGCAGGCCGCGTGCCACGGCGTTCGGCCGGTAGTCGAGCTGCGCGGCGGCCTCGCGGATGCGGCGCTGGGTCTCGGCGGAGAGATTGCCTTCGGCGCGGCCGTTGAACACGAACGACACGGCGGTGTGCGAGACGCCCGCGAGCCGCGCCACGTCACGGGAGGTCGGCCGCGCGGAGACGCCCGGAAGAGCCACCCCTTCATCGCCACCGGAACCGGCGCCCGAAGCGCCGCTGGCACCGGCAGCGTTCCGCTCCCGTCCGTCGACGCCCTTGCCGCCCGCCCCACCCCTGTCCGCCATGCGGGCACCCTATCGACGACGCCCGTGACCTGTAGGGAGATACTGGACGTACGCACGGGCCGCGCACCGGAAGGGGCGCGACCCAGGGCCCCACGAATCGAGGACGACACCGTGAACCGCCGCCCCACCGCCCGCGACGTCGCCGAACTCGCCGGGGTGTCACGGGCCGCCGTCTCCTTCGTCTTCAGTGGCCGCGCGGCGGGCAACCTCTCCGCCGCAACCCAGGAGCGGATCAAGAAGGCGGCGGACGAACTCGGCTACCGCCCCGACGAGGTGGCCCGTTCCCTGCGACGCAAGCGCAGCGCGGTCATCGGGCTGCTCAGTGACGAGATCGCGACGAGCCCGTTCGCCGGGCGCATGGTGCTCGGCGCGATGGACGCGGCCCGCGAACGCGGCCACCAGGTCCTCCTCCTGGAGTCGCGCAACGACCCGGCCGCCGAAGCGGAGGCCATCGCCGAACTGCGGGCCCGCCGGGTCGACGGCGTCGTCTACGCGGCCATGTCGATGCGCCGCGCCCAGGTCCCGGACGGCCTGGACCCGGCCGGCACGGTGCTCGCCAACTGCATCCCGAGCAAGCAGAGTTCGTACGCGTACGTGGTGGCGAACGAGCGGGGCGGCGGCCGTTCGGCCGTGGAAGCGCTGATCGCGGCGGGCCACCGCGACATCGCGCTGCTCGCGGGCGAGACCGGCAACATCGCGGCATCCGACCGCGCCCGCGGATTCGCTGATGGCCTGCGCGCCGCAGGCCTCACGGCGCGCGAGGGGTGGACGATGCGGGTGGGCTGGCAGATCGACGAGGGCTACGCGGCGGCCATGCGGATGCTCGACCGGCCTGGTGAGCCCCGCCCGACGGGCATCGTCTGCGCCAACGACCGCGTCGCGGCGGGTGTGATGCTGGCGGCCGCCCGGCTCGGCATCGACGTGCCGCGCGAGCTGTCCCTCGTCGGCTACGACGACCAGGACCAAATGGCGGCCCACCTGGTCCCGGCCCTCACCACGGTCGCGCTGCCGCACTACGAGATGGGCGCGGAGGCGGTCCGCGTGCTGCTCGACGCGGCGGACGCGGGGCAGGAGGTCGACCGATCGGCGGGCCTGCGCCTCAACTGCCCGGTGGTGGAGCGGGAGTCGGTACACAGCCCGAGCTAACCTGGAGCCGTCGGTGGCCGGGGCGGGCCGGACCTGGGACCGTTGGCGGCGGGGGCGGGCTGAACCTGGAACCGTCGGTGGCGGAGGCGGTCCGAGCGGAAGTGGCCTGGGCTCCCGGGGGAAGTGCACTGGGTTCCGGCGGAAGTGCCCTGGGCTCCGGTCGCGGGGACCCTGTCGTGAGGAGCTGCGGTGAGCCGGGGAGTGACGTCCCGGGGCCCTGCCCCGGGACCACCTCTGCGTCGCCGGAGGGGATCGGTCCTCACCGGCAGATGTCCTGGGCGGGCGGATCGATACCGAGCCACGCGGTGGACGCGGCAGCGAACGGGATTCCGTGACCCCGTGACCCGCCCGCAGATTCAGCGCTCGGCCAGCTCCCAGGCCGCCATCCGCACCTCGGCCGCGCCGCGCACGACCTCGACACCGAGCGTCCCTTCGGGCGCGGGGTAGACCTTCTCCGTCAGCATGGCTCGCTCGTCGACGAACACCTCGACGAGGGGACCGTCGACCAGAATCCGCAGCCGTGCCCGGGCCGCGCCCGGCACGACGGCGGTGGCCTGGGCGGTCCTGGGCAGCGGATGGCGCGAGGTGGCGGGAGCGCCGGTCCGGTCGAGGGTGGCCAGCCCGCGCGTCGGGTTCAGGCGCAGCGTCACCGCGTCCGCGAGGCGCAGCTCGACCTCGGAGTCGGGGTGACCGACGGCCACGTCCAGCTCGATCTCGTACGCGGCGGGCAGCGAGTCCCCTACCCCTAGTTCGGTGCCCCGCAGCCCCGTCAACTCCCGTGCGGGTGCGAGCCGCAGGGTGCCGTCCTCGTGGACGCCGATCTCGCGCGGGTGCGTCAGACAGCCCGCCCAGCCGGCGGTCACGGACTCCTCCTCGGTACGCGACTCCCAGCTCCAGCCCCACAGCAGGGACCGGTCGCCCTCGACGAGGGCGGTGGGGGCGTAGAAGTCGCGGCCGTGGTCGAGCATGCCGCCCGATGCCGGTACGAAGGTCAACCCGGCCCCGGACGGGGCGAGGTGACCGATCAGATACGCGGTCGCGTACGTGATGTCGGCGGCCCACAGTGACAGGAGCAGGATCCAGCGGCCGTCTCCGGTGGGCAGCAGCGCGGGGCACTCCCAGGCGTCGGCGGGTGCGGCGTGACGGGCCGCGAGCGGGCCGGCCGCGTCCAGGAGCGAGCCGGCGTAGGTCCACTCGGTGAGCGAGTCGACGCGGTAGAGAAGCACGTCCGGGCGGCCGCCGTCCGGTGTGCGGTGCCCTGCGCCGATCACGGCCCAGCGTCGGCCCTCGTAGGAGAAGAGGAACGGATCGCGGAAGGCGAGCAGGTCCAGGCCGGGGGGCGGGCCGGGGACAACGGGCTCCGGCTCGGCCTTGAGCGTCGTGATGGCCTCGTCGGTGGCGCGGGCGAGCATGACCGAGCCGATGCCGTCGGTGCGGTCCATGCCGGTGTAGACGGCGGTGGGTATGCCGTCCTCGACGACCGCGCAGCCGGACCAGGCGCCGAGCGCGTCGCGGCTGCCGGGGGTCGGGGTGAGCGCGATGCCGTGGTCGGTCCAGGTCACGAGGTCAGGACTGGAGGCGTGGCCCCAGTGGATGTCGCCCCAGACGGGCCGGGCCGGATTGTGCTGGAAGAAGAGGTGGTAGCGGCCGTCGTGGAACAGCGGGCCGTTGGGGTCGTTGCACCACTGGCCGGCGGCGGGCCGTACGTGGAGGCGGGGTGTGTTCCGGTCGGCCATGGCGGCGTCACTTCCTGTCGTAGGGCGCGCTCTGCTTGATCGCTGTGCTGATCGCTCTGCTGATCGCTGTGGTGATCTCGCTGCGCTGATCGTTCTGTGTCGGGCGCATTGCCGGTGCGTGTCCGGCCTCTTGTCAAACGGAACCTAACACGTAATAGTTGTGCCGCCCTAGCACGTGTTAGGGGCTGGATTCGGAACACTCCATTCCGGCATGATGAGGCGGCCCGCGCGCTCGACGCGGTGCCCGGCGCGAGGGAGCGCACACATGACCACGCAGCAGGAAGCGGCGACATCGTCCGCCGCCGGCGGCCACACCCAGCAGGACACAGGGGCAGCCGCCAGGCACAGTCGCCGCAAGGTGAACTTCACCCTGGCCAGTGCCGCGCTCTTCATGTTCTTCGTGACGTGGTCGCTGTCCTGGTCGCTGTTCTCGATCTGGCTGACCCAGGACATCGGCCTGAGCGCCGGCCGCAGCTCGCTCGTGATCAGCGCCAACGCCATCGGCTGTCTGATCACGATGCCGATCTACGGATACCTCCAGGACCGCCTCGGCCTGCGCAAGAACCTCCTGTACTGGATCGGCGGCCTGATGCTGCTGGTCGGCCCCATGTACATCTATGTGTACGGGCCGCTGCTCAAGCACCAGTT
The DNA here is from genome assembly GCF_055582645.1 of Streptomyces sp. NPDC107517. Classification (NCBI taxonomy): domain Bacteria; kingdom Bacillati; phylum Actinomycetota; class Actinomycetes; order Kitasatosporales; family Streptomycetaceae; genus Streptomyces; species Streptomyces sp. NPDC107517. Next base: position 38,956 of record NZ_JBVJPM010000019.1, read on the forward strand.
CGTCCTCGGCCTCGTCGTCGGCTCCGCCTACCTCGCCATGGCCTTCGCCGTCGCCGTCGCGACCCTGGAGAGCTACACCGAACGTCTCGGCCGCTTCCACGGCTTCGAGTTCGGCCGGGCCCGGATGTTCGGCTCGCTCGGCTGGGCCGCCGCGACGTTCTTCGCGGGCCGCCTGTTCAACATCGACCCGAACCTGAACTTCTGGGCCGCGTCCGTCGCGGCCGCCGTGTTCGTCGGCCTGATCGTCGCGATCAGGGTCACGGACGGCCGCCGCGCCGCGGCTGTCGACGAAGCGGCTTCCTCCGTCTCTCTCGCGGACGTGAAGTCCCTCTTCGCCTACCCCGCGTTCTGGGGCCTGCTGCTCTTCGTGGTCGCGGTGACAGCGACGTACAACACGTACGACGCGATGTTCCCCTCTTACTTCACCTCGCTCTTCTCCACCGAGGCCGAGGGCAACCAGATGTTCTCCGACCTGAACTCCGTGCAGGTCTTCCTCGAAGCGGGCGGCATGGCGCTCGCACCGTTCCTGGTCAACCGCATCGGGCCGAAGAAGTCGCTGCTCATCTCCGGCTGCATCATGGCGGCCCGGATCCTGCTCTCCGGTCTGGTCACCGGCGCTATCGCGATCTCCGCGGTGAAGCTGCTGCACTCCGCCGAGCTGCCGATCATGCTGATCGCGATCTTCAAGTACATCAACCGCCACTTCGAGCCGCGGCTGTCGTCCACGATCTACCTGGTCGGCTTCCAGCTGGCCACGCAGCTCGGCGCCGCCGTCATCTCCCCGCTCGCCGGCCTCGGCTACGACAGCATCGGCTACCGCGGCACGTACGCGATCATGGGCTGCTGCGTCGCCGCCGTCACCGCCGTCTCCGTGCTCACCCTGCGCCCCGACTCCAAGGGGATCGCCCTGACCGGAAAGGAAGCCCTGGCGTGATCGTCGTCGCCGGTGAAGCCCTGATCGACCTGGTGCCGCGGGGCGGCGCCGGTGACCCGCTCGCTCCCTTGCTGCCGGCACTCGGCGGCGGTCCGTACAACACGGCCGTTGCGCTCGGGCGGCTGGGCGCGGACGTCGCGTTCTGCTCCCGCGTCTCAACCGATGCCTTCGGTAAGGCGCTTGTGTCCCGTCTGGAGAAGGAAGGAGTGGCGGTCGGCCTCGTCCAGCGCGGCCCCGAGCCGACCACGCTCGCGGTCGCCTGCGTCGCAGAGGGCGGCTCGGCGACATACACCTTCTACACGGAAGGCAGCGCCGACCGCCTGTTCACCGCCCCCGCTCAACTGCCCACCGGGGTACGGGCGCTGTCCGTCGGCACCTGCTCGCTCGTTCTCGAACCGGGCGCGAGCTCGTACGAGGAACTGATGCGGCGCGAGTCCGCGCGGGGCGTCTTCGTCGCCCTCGACCCGAACATCCGCGCCGATCTGATCCCGGACGCGGACGCCTACCGGGCACGCTTCAAGAGCTGGCTGCCGTACGTCTCCTTGCTCAAGCTCAGCGAGGAGGACGCGCAGTGGCTCGGCGGCGACATCGACGGCTGGCTCACGGCCGGACCCTCGGCTGTCGTCATGACCCGTGGCGGTGAAGGCCTGACGGCCTTCACCGCCGGGGGTGGCGCCTGCTCGGTGCCTGGCGTGGAGGTCGGTGTCGTCGACACGATCGGGGCCGGCGACACGGTGAACGCGGCGCTGCTGCACGCCTTCGCCGCCCGCGACTGCCTGTCCCGTGAGGGACTCGCGGGGCTCGGACCCGCGGAATGGAACGAGGTCCTGCGGTTCGCGGCGCGGGCGGCGGCCGTCACCTGCTCACGGGCCGGGGCGGAGCCGCCGTACGCCGTGGAGCTGTAAGGAGACACGCGGTCACGGGCGTGCCCGCGTAGTCGCTCGGGTGCCGCATCGTGCTCTTGACCTCGCCGCTTGACGAGACCCTCCACCCCTGAGCGTGCCCCCGAGGGCGTGGAGGGTCTCATCGCCTGTACCGCTCAAAAATACGACTTGGCGCTGTGGCCTGCGGCGTTGCTGTTCAGCGTGCCTTGTCTCCGGCGGCGTCCCAGGTGCAGTTCCCTCTGGCTGGTCGCAGGGCGAGTTGCCTTGCCCCTGGGCGCGGCTGAGGGACTGCCGAGGTGGTGGTGTCGGGTGAACGTCCGCTTGCAGAGGCGGAGTTGCTGTCGTCGGGCCAGCAGCAACGTGGTCGGGGTCACCGCGAAGACCTGCCGTCAACGCTCACGTGCGACCGGTCGGGACAGGATGGCGAACAAGATCCGGTCGGCGGGTTCATAGGGCATTGGGAACTCGACGGATCTGACGGCGCAGCACCACCGTTCTCATGCCGCAACGCCAGCACTTCCGCGTCCTTGGCCACCCGGCTGTGCAGCACGGCACCGGGCAGCGCCATCAGGTTGCGGACCAGCGCGGTGATTGCTGCCACGTCTGTCGGTTATGACACGGAGGTTGTCGATGGCTTCGGTCATGGGCTTGTTGGAAGCGCGCGAGATGGCCGCGCAAGTTCGGGTCGAAGAGCTCCGCGAGGAGGCGGGGCGGGTGCTGGCCGAGCTTGCGAAGGCGGAGGCGGTGCTGGAGCGGCGGGCCATCGCCCGCGTGGAGCTGGCCGAGGCCCTGGCCGGGAGGGAGCCGGAGCCGGAGGCCGACCACCCGCAGGAGTCGGCGCCGGCCGTTGCCGAGGCCCCGGTGGCGGGGTCGGTGGTGCCGCACTGGCGGGTGGGCCCGACGATGGAGGTGCTCGCGCCGGACTACCAGCGGCTGGTGGGCGAGCTGGAGGCCGAGGCGGGCGGGTCCGGGCTGCGGGCGCGGGAGTTGGCCGGGCGGCTGGGCCTGGAAGCGGTGCCGGCGAAGGTCGAGGGGGTGCGGTCGAAGGTGAAGCGGCTGGTGGAGCGGGGCTGGCTGGCCGAGGAGCGTCCCGGGGTGGTCACGCCGAGGCGGCGGGCTGCCAGGTGACGTTTCGGCTCCGGTGGCGGGCGAGGCGGCGTCCCATGAGCATAGTCATCGACCACAGGAGGGCGGCTTCGCTGCTTTCGGGCCGGTCTCGCAGTCCCGGGCAAGGCGCCGCGAGCGCATCAGCCAGCTCAGCATCCTCTCCACCACCCACCTGCATGGAAGCACCACGAACCCGCTCATGTCGTCGGTGCGTTTGACGATCTGAAGGGTGAGCCGCCCTGGACGTCCCCTTGCCCCACACTTCCTTTCGTACGACCGTCTCCCACGGTGCAACGCGAGGGGAGAAGGCCGGATTCCGGGGCCAGGTGGACGTCGGGGTCGGTCAGACGAGGCGGATCGTGAAGCGCCTCACGATCGTGTTGGGCCTCGTGGGGTCCGGGCGGAGCGTGACGGAGTGGACCGAGCCGCGAGCCTTCTCGTACTTCCCGGTGCCGCCGGTGATCGCGTTGTCGAAGGGGCCCTGGTCGAGGTAGTTGAAGTACAGCCCCTGCACGGTGAGCTGGCCGCCCGGGAGGATGTAGGTCACGACGCACTGCTCCGCTTCATTGTCGCCGCCCCGGGTGGTGGTGCAGGTGCCGTGGGTCTCGCCGACCTCGTTGCCGTGCTCGTCTTTGAGGACCGAGCGGACGACGACTCGATCGCCCTGCTTGGGGTCGCCGGGGTCGCCGGGGGTGACGGGGGGGACGGGGAAGCGGGTCAGCTGCTGCACCTCGGCCAGGACAGTGATGATCCGGGCCTTATCCCTGTCCTGGGCGGAACCGGTGTCCGTCGCGGCGGCCGCGACGGGGGTGCAGGCGAGGAGGGTGACCAGCGTGGCCGTGCCGAGGCCGGCCGTTCTGATGGGGCGCATCATGCGACTCCTGAGGTTGACGTTCGGGAATGACCGGATGGTGAACTTCCATCCGATTTCGTTCGAAGCACTTCATAACCTCGACTCCGCCGCGCCGCGGAGCACCCCGGCACGAACCACCGGCACATCCAGCCGGTCGGACCAAAGTCAGGCGGCGGAGCTCGGCACGAAGGCGAACGGCAGCTCCAGGCGACGCTGGGCCATGGGCTCCTCGTCGGCGACGATCCCGCCCGTCGGCCCGTCGGCCCGTCGGCCCGTCGGCCCGTCGGCCCGTCGGCCCGTCGGCGGCGATGACGCCCTCGCTGAGGACGACCGAGCGCGGGCAGAGCTCCGGGGCGTACTGCTGGTCGTGGGTACCATCAGGGCGGTGACGTCCAGGGAGCGCAGGATGTCGACGAGTTCGCGGCGCGAGGCCGGGTCCAGGTTGGAGGACGGCTCGTCGAGGACGAGGCTCTCCGGCTCCATGGCAAGGGCCGTGGCGACGGCGACCCGGCGGCGCTGCCCGAGGGAGAGGTGGTGCGGGGCCGGTCGGCGAAGCCCGCCATCCCGACCTTCTCCAGAGCGCGCAGGGGCACCGCCTCCAGGTCAGCACCCCGGACGCCCGCCGCGGCCGGGCCGAAGGCCACGTCCTGGCGGACGCGCGGCCCCCCCCATATCCGGAACCGACGGTATGGGGCCATGCGAACCGTTGCCCCCTATGGACGCCCCTGCCGGGTATCTGGCTGAGGGCTGAGGCTGGGCGTGCTTGCTCTGATCTATACCTCACACAGCGCGACAACCACGGTGTGGGCCTTCGTGGGAGCCATTCTCATCGTGCTGGCGGTGGGTTGGTGTATGCCGATGTCGAGAACGTGCCACCGGCTCCGTCCCAGGGGCATCAGCGGCCACCACCGGTCGCACGAGGAAGAAGGAGAAGACAGCATGGCGATTCAGCGCATGGACAACGTCGGCATCGTGGTTGAGGACATGGATGCCGCCATCGCGTTCTTCGTGGAACTCGGTATGGAGCTGGAGGGCAGGGCGGAGGTCGAGGGCCTCTTCGCCGACCAGTGCACCGGACTCGACGGCGTCCGCTGTGACATCGCGATGGTCCGGACCCCGGACGGTCACAGCCGGCTCGAGCTGGCGAAGTACCGCAGGCCCGAGGTCATCAGCGCTGGGCCGCGCAACCGGCCGCACAACATTCTGGGCACGCACCGCGTCATGTTCGCCGTCGACGACCTCAAGGACACCGTTGCCCGCCTGCGCCCGCACGGCGCCGAACTCGTCGGCGACATCGCCCGGTTCGAGGACAGCTATCTGCTCTGCTACGTCCGCGGCCCGGAGGGCACCATCGTCGGACTGGCACAGCAACTGCGCTGAGAAGCTGGAACCGAATCATGCAGCTGAACGGAAGCCATGAGATGGACCTCGGAGAGAGAGGTGGCTAGCCACCTCTGAAGGCGTCCTTTTGTGTGGCGGTAACTTCGTAATTCTTGCCATAGTGGGCGTGTTGACTGTGAGAGTGCTGGCTCAAAATCAGCGGGGAGAGGCCTCGACTCCGATCTCCCGCAGCCTCTCCAAGGGCCGCGCTTCCAGTCCGGCGAAACTGGTTGGCATCAGGGCAGGTCACGAACGTTGCCTGATGCCAACTATCGATCCTGGTCGCGCGCGACGGGTTTTGAACACGTTCAAGTAGGGCGTAGGCTCCTGCCATGAGCGACAGTGGTGACAGAGTCGCCCTTCTCAAGGGCATCCGTGCGTGGCTGGTCTTCTTCGTCGTCTGCCTCGTGCTGAGCGGGGCGACGGCATTCCCTTTGGTGCACGAACTGCACTGGGCCGAGGATCTGTTGAGGTCCTCGTCCGTGCCGGAGCACCTGCCCGCGCTCATGGACTGGATCGAGCGCGTACGGCAGGGGCTCGACGCAGCCGACGAGGACTACCCCTTCCTGCTGTACGGCACGGACTGGCTGGCGTTCGCGCACCTCGTGATCGCCGTAGCCTTCTACGGGCCCTACCGCGAGCCGGTCCGCAACATCTGGGTCGTCGAGTTCGCGATGATCGCCTGCGCCGGCATCGTCCCGCTCGCCCTGATCTGCGGACCGCTCCGCGGCATCCCCTTCTGGTGGTCGGTCATCGACATGTCCTTCGGGGTCTTCGGGGTGATCCCGCTGTACGTCGTCCGCAGGAAGATCAAGCGGCTGGAGGCACTCACCTCGCCTGTGCCGCTCGCCGTGGCTACTTGAGCGACGCCTGCGCGATCCGCTTGGCCATCAGGTTCGGCGACTCACCCTTCTGGTCCGTGGAGTTGACCGAGTGGCCGAGGGCGCGGGAGGTCGCGGGTGGACACGACGACTGCGCTTTGACCGCCCACACGTGCCTCGTAAGTTCGATCACGTCCCGGGCGCGGCCCGGCCTACCTCTTCTGTGCCTTGACCAAGCGGATCGCGGCGATGGCCAGTCCGACGACAGCGATGATCGTGAGAGCCGTAGCGATCTTGGCGCCCAAGGGCATTGCTCCGAACATGTGCGTCTCCCTCGTGAGTGGCTGCAACAGCCTGCAGATACGCGCTCGGGTTCTCGCGTGGGATGACCATGGCACGCCGTTCGGCGCTCGTAGCATCCAAGGTGAAAGTCTTGAGGATCTTCTGAGCTCGGCCCCTGAACATGCGGAGCCGTGCAACCGGCATCGCCGGGCGGCCAGACGCAATATTTCCCCGAAGTGCCGAGCCAGGGCCGAAGCTCAGCGCACCGGGAAGCCGAAGGAGTAGCCCTGTTCCTTGAGCTGGGGGAGAGTGCGGCGCAGGGCCTCGACAGTCTGGGTGCGATCGCCGCCCGCGTCGTGGAAGAGGACCGTCGGTCCGTTGGGCAGCTCCCGCTCGACCGTGGCGACGATCGTGTCCGTACCTGGACGCTCGAAGTCCTTGCTGTCCACGTTCCAGCCCAGCGGACGCATGCCCCGGGAAGCGGCGAGCTTGCGGCTGTAGGGGGTGAAGGCTCCACCGGGTGCCCGGTAGTACATCGGCCGTACGCCCCCGGAGGCCTTGGTGATCATGCGTTCGGCGTCGAGTATCTGCTGCGACTGGTAGGTCTCGGACTTCTTGTCCATGGCGGTGTCATGTGACACCGAGTGGTCACACAACCGGTGCCCGGCCGCGACGACCTTCTTCACGAGGTCCGGGTGCGCCTGGGCCTGCGGGCCCACCATGCAGAATGTGGCCTTCACGCCGTACTCCCGCAGCACGTCCAGCACTTGAGGGGTCCACTGGGGGTCGGGACCATCGTCGATGGTGATGTTGATGCCACGGGTCCCCGCGTCCGAGGCGTGTGCGATGGTCACCGCAGTCGGCCTCACGTCACTGCCTGGTGTGGCCGGGGCTGCCGCCTCCGGTGACGAGCCGTCCGCCTCACCGGCCTGTGCGGTCCACACCGAGGCACCGGTGGCGAGCAACGTCACCCCGAGCGCGGCCCCGACCATTTTGCTGTTCCAGCCTCGCCCGTTGCTCCGCCGCCCCATGTCCGTCCCCTTCACGCAGTGCCCCACCGGCCCCGATCACCTTGCGATCACTGGGCAGGACGAGACGCGAGGACCTACGGATGCATCCGTTACCGATCACGGACAAGTCCGGGAAGGTTCGCGGACAACTCCTGCGGCCGGCAGTAGACGGGAAGCCACAGCATCGGCGGCGTCGGTATGTCGGTTGTGTTGTGTTCTTTGGGGAGGCACTGGCTCAACAGGCGTCCTGCTGACCCTGGGGTGAGTTTGTCCCAGGGTCGCAGTTGGCTCACGGGCGAGGAAGTACAGAGCCGACGTGGGCGATCGACGCCCGGCTGGGCAGACCACCACGCGGAACCTCCTGGTGGACAGGCGCTCTTGGTCGTGACGTGACCTCGTCTCCAAGAGCGTCTTCATGTCCGAATGACACACCACTCACCCCAACTATCTGCCAGACCAGCCAGGTTGTTGAGGCCCACTGGCACTGTTCGGGCCGAGAATGCCTATTCTTCGACCTGCCGCGGATCGATCGGAATCTCTCGTGCCGTGTTCTCGGCGCGCTGCTCCGCGCTCTGCTGCCGCGCCGCGGTCCCGCAGCAGCGGTCGTACTGGTTCTGCCAGTCCGTCATGAACGTGTCGTAGTTCGACTGGCCGACGAGCTTCAGGTCCGACTCGTCGTTGTGCCAGACGCCGTTGCTCGTCCAGTTCGAGGAGCCGACGAACACGACCCTGGAGTTGGTCGCACCCGCGTAACCGCCGCTGACCATCATGTACTTGTCGTGCGTGTAGTGCAGGGCGTTGCCGTTCGCGTCGGTGCCGGTACTGGTGTCGTGCACGTCGATATTCGTCCGGTTCTTCAGATAGCTCTGCACGCTGTTATCGACCTGGCCGGCGGTGATGAGAATGTGGATCTTGACGCCGGTGTTCGCCAGGCTTACCAGCTTCTTCGGCAGCTCCAGGTAGTTCTTGTCGCCCGGCTCGCCGTGAGAGGTCCACTGGAACATGGCGACGTTGATCGTGGCAGGCGCCTTGACGTTGTTCAGGAAGTCGACCCAGGTGTCGCTTCTGGTGCGCGCCTTGGGCCACTGGTAGGAGGGCGGAGACAGTGTTCTGGCGGCCGTGCCGCTGGTGGAGTCGTAGTAGTCGGGTGACAGCGGGCCCGGGCCGTTGTTCGCCCCCTTGGCCATGGCGGTGAAGTAGCGGACGTAGGAGTTGTACAGGTCGACGTTGCCCTTGACGGTGGCGCTGCTGTTCCACGCGGTGTTGGCCTGGGCGGAGGTGGGGTTGGCGCTGCTGACGGTCACGGTCCTGTTCGCATCGAGCCCGCCGCTGAGCATGTAGTACTTCGCGTGCAGGGCGGAGCCGCCGAAGTGGGTCAGGCAGCCGCCCGGGCACAGCGCGGCGAAGCTGGAGGCTTGCGGGTCGTTGCCCAACTCGGTGACCATCGACTGCCAGATCGCATTGTCGCTGTGAGCGTCCATCAGCGCCTTGACGATGACCCCGCGCTGGTGCGCGGCTATCAGGGCGTTGGCGAAGTCCGGGCCCGGCTGTGCGCCGCTGATCGAGTACATGGCGACGCGTATGGTCTGCCCGCAGCTGGCGCTGTTGATCGATTCGATGATCGGGCCCATGATCTCCATCTGGGCGGCAGGATCCTCCGGGTCGTTGAAGCGCGCGCCCGGGCTGGAGGTGAACGTCCGGGACTCGCAACTGAGCGGAGGCTTGGCCTTCTTGACCGCGGCGTGCGCCGGTGTCAGCGACAGCACGGTGACGACCAGTGCGGTGGCTATCGTGAACGTTCGCTTCATGAGCTGCCTTTCGATGGGCTGTTGATGATGAAGAGCCGGGTTGCCGCACGAGGCCCGCAGGAGCGATGCCGTCGTCACCGGAATTTCCTACTGTCCCACCGATTGTTCCGATAATCACTTGATTCCCTGTACTGTGCACCGAGAGATTTCTTGAGCGGAGAGCGCCCGCGGGGTGTTGCTCTGCTGGTCGGCCAATGAGCGGTCACCGTGGGCAGCGACAACCGACTGGCGTAGCGCCCCGTCCATGCCGTCGGACTGGTGCTCGCGCCCCTGCACCACCTGCATCTGACGCGTCCGCTGCCACAACTGCGACGAACTCCTTCACCTCGGGCAAGTTGGGTAGGCAAGGGCAGCAGACAGACCGGCCATCCCGGAAGCGCGTTCGCTGGCCCCTTGACGGAATCCCAACGGGCGCTTCATGTAGGGGTGTTCAAACACCACCAAGGCCTCGTGACCGCCGTTCGTCAGGAACCGGTCCGGCATGGCCTCGATGCGCCTTCGACACGGCTACCGCGTTCCTCGGTCCGAGCGCCGGCGCACCAGCGTTTCCGGGCGCACGCACCAGCAGCAGGACGTGGCGCAACTTCTCGCCCGGGGGGCGGCGGTGGGGTACGCCAGTTGGGACGCTCGCACGCGCGCACCTCACCCGGGCCGGCCCTGCCCTCAGCCGGTGCCGAGCTCGCGAGTCTTGAGGAAGTAGGCGCGTTTCCCGGACAGCCCGTCCTTGCTGCCGGGGAAGACCCAATAGCCTTGATCCTCACGGGGCTTGTGGTAGCCCACGTAACTCGCTATCAGGTCGTCGAATCCGTCCGCGTCGAGATCCACCAGGGCAACGCTCCGCCCGAAGTGGTCGCTGTCGACCTCGAAGCCGGGTTCGCCCTTCAGGCCCACGGAGTCGCGGTTCACGGTGGTGGACAGCGAAAAACCCTCGGGTTCGCCCGCCTGCAAGGTGACCTGGCCGGCGGGGTGGTAGCGGCCCGTGTCCACCTGCAGAGCGTCGGCCAGACCGTCGCCGTTCACATCACCGATCGCCGCCGGAAACCACCCCCTGGACAGGGGAACGCTGCGAGGACCGCTCAGAAGCGCAGTGGGGCCGCCGTAGTAGAGGGCCGTCGGGCCGTCCTCGGGGTTCAGATACAGATCGTCCGCACCATCCCCGTCGAAGTCGGCCACGAGAGACGAAGTCAGCTGGGTCGGAATCTTCTTGGTGCGGCCCGCATACGCCAGGCCCTGCTCGGTCCCGGTGTAGAGATCGACGCGGTCGGACGGTTCCGGGTAGTCGCCCTCCATGCTGTCCTCGCCGGTCAGGCTCTCCACCAGCAGATCCATGCGTCCGTCGCCGGTGAAGTCGCCGCTCACGGTGGTGCGCACCGTCAGTGTGCCGTTGTGGTCGAGATCGAGCCCGGACAGTCCGGCGGGCCGGCCGTCGCGGCCGAGCGGGCCCCGCAAGAGGACGACCGTGCAGCCGGTGGCCTTCGGCCGGTCGGGGATGCCGACCATATCGGCATGGCCGTCGCCGTCGACATCTCCCAGGGGATACGAGTTGAGCTGCGGGATCGCCGAGTCCAGACGGGTGGCCCGCTGCTTGCCGTCGCGATGGCCCCACACCACGTACTGGCGCCCCTTGGCATCGTTGAAGACCAGATCGCCGAGCCCGTCCCCGTCCAGGTCGCGCGGCGTCCGTATCGTCGCACCCCAGATGCGGGGGTTGCCATTCTTGTCCTGCATCCCGGGGAAGACACGGCTCAGTGATACGGCATCGGCCGCCCTGACCGGATTTTTCGAGCCGAGGACATACGCCCGATTCTGCCGCCAACTGCCGCCGTCTACCGGGCGATACCAGCCCTCCAGGGCGAAGTCTCCGAGCTTGTCGCCATTGAAGTCGGCGACGGGAGCGGACTTCATGCGCACAGGCGGGGCGGCAACAGTGGGTGCCGCGGGAGGTGTGGCACAGCCCGACGGCGTCACCTCCACACCGGTGCGTAGGGATCCGTGGGCCGGCCCATCCGTTTCGGCCGTGCATCCGGCGGTCAGCAGCGCGGCCGTGCAGAGGAGGGCGGCCAGAGGCTGGAGCCGGGCAGGTCCCCGAACCTGCCGGGGCCGAGCGTGCAGTTGACCCTGTTCGGCTATGGACATACGGGTCCAGGCCCCCTCCCCGTGGCCGTACCCGGCCGCCTGTGCGGCCCGGACACGTGTTCCCGATCTTGGGGGCGGATTCTATACACGACCCGGCGTCACCGGGCGGTCGTTCGCGGGGCCGGAGGGTTCGTGGGGCCGGAATGATCGACGAACGCGGTCACCGCTTCCTCGGCGTGAGGTCCTCGACCACGTCCTCGTCGTGGGACAAGCGCAGACGCGACAGGTCCTGGCCGCCTACCAGTTCCACCACCACCTGCACGGCCCCCCGTCAGGCCCGTGACCAACCCCGCCCCACGCTCAGTAACGGCGCCCGCCGCAGTGCACAGCCCTGGTACCCCCAGACTGCTGCGCCCCCGGAACCCCGGTGGCCTCATCAATGGGTACAGCTGCGCGGCCTGACCTCCGCCGACCACTTTCGAGCGGCACACGGTTCGAAAGGGGACTGACAGATCGTCTTCGGTGTGGTTACCATGCCCGCGATGAACACCTTCTCCTCTTTGAGATCGGGGGAATCGTCCGCGCAAGGTGAGTGCTGATGGCACTTCACTTCACGCAGGAGATTCCGTCCCACCTGTTGATGTGGCAGCGCGTACGCGAGTACGCCGTGCCACTGTCCATGATCGAGACCGCGACCGCGCGCCGTGCGGCCGGTGACTGGGCGGGGGCCTGTGCCGCCGCCCGGATCGACGTCGACCTCGATCTGCGCGCCGTGCGCGACCGCCACGGCACCGATATCGCCACCCGTATCCGTGCGGATCTGCGCAGGCTCGCGCCCGATCTGCTCCGCTGGCACATGCCCAGGACCGCCCCCGACGGGCGCCTGAGGTCCGGCCTCACCATCTCCTTGGCCCGTTACGAGAGGTGCGGCGGAACACCGCCGCACCTCGTGGTGCGGACACCGCCCGCCCAAGCCGACGCCGGACAGCGGATGTCGCTGGACGTGTGGGAGGGGCCGGCGGACGACCGTCCCGCGAACCGTGCGCACCTCCATCCGCATCCGCATCCCGACCGGCGTTTCCGGCTCGATCTGCACCGGCATCTCTGGGATTCGGGAAGGAGTGGCGAACTGGCGTGGCGCGGAGGCGTGGCGTCCGTGGCGCCCACCGGCCCGCCCGCCGCTCACGACTCCCCCTGGGCGGTGAGCAGTTGGGCCGCCGAGGCGGAGTTGCTGTTGCGGGCCGAGGGGCGTTCTCGTGGCGCCTTCACCGTACGGCTCGGGGCGCGCAGTCGGGCCGTACTCGAACTCGTCGCCCCCGACGACAGCCATGCGCCGACGTTCCGGACGCTGCGGGAGCCACCGCCCCCGCAGGAAGTGGCGGTGCTGCCCGTGCTGCCTGAGGCGGCTGCCCGGGTTCTTCCGGATCTGGAACTGCTGCGGGCCGGCCTGATCGAGGTCGGACAACTGCATCCGCTCGTGGCCCCGGCGCTGGCGGGAGTCGCCCCGTTCGTGGCCGGCCGAGCCCCCGAGCCCGGTGACCCGCACCGGGTGGAGTGCCGGGGAGAGGTCCACCGCATCGCGCTGCGCGACGGGGTGCTGAGCGCGGTCGATCACGACCCGGACCAACTCCGCCGAGAGGACCTGCTGGTGGCGCTCGGGGGTCCGGGGCTGCCCTGCCTGCGGGCGATCGACGCGGTGCACCGCAACCCTGAGGCGCTTCCCGCCGTACGGGAGCGGCTCCGCCACGGTGACGTCACCGGTGCGCTCGCCGTGGTCGAGGGGCTGCTGGGTCCCGGTGCGGTGCTGCGCGACGGGCCGCTCAGGGAGGAACTGGAGTCGGCCGCGGTCCGCCGCATCGACCACGGGCTCTTCCGCGCAGGGCTGGCCGACGTACCCAGCGGCCCCGGCGAACCACGGGGCGGGCACGCGCCGCAAGCGCGGCACACGAAAGCGGGCCACCGACCCCGGCTCGGCCGCGACACGTCCCTTGTGGTGCGCCGCAAGCGCGGCAGCCGGGGCCGGCCTCGTACTGGTCAGATCTGACCCGCCCGCACTCACTCATCGGCTGACTCGCCGAAGTCCCCTTCACGTTCACGCATGGTGCGTTGCGCACCGCAGGCCCTCACGCCCTCAGGAACGGCACGCTCCGTTCCCCTCTCCCACCCCAGGTGATGCCCCATGACTTCCAGCACCGTCTTGCCCGTCCTTACTCTCGCCCCCGCCCCCGACCCTGCCACCGCAGCCTCCGAGACCTCTACGGACCTGGCCCTCGCCGACCATCTCCTGTCCCTCCTGCGGACGACCACCACCGAGCCGCGCCCCGACGAACAGCTCGAAGCGCTCACCCTGGCCGTCGCCGCCGACCTGCCCGTGCTGCTCTGGGGCGAGCCGGGCATCGGCAAGACCGCTGCCCTGACGCAGCTCGCCACCTCGCTCGACCTTCCGCTCACGACGGTGATCGCCAGCGTCCACGAGCCGTCCGACTTCTCCGGGCTGCCCATCGTCGGCGACGACCCGGCCGTACAGGGTGTGCCGATGGCGCCGCCGCAGTGGGCCGTCGAACTCGTACGCGCCGGTCGGGGGCTGCTCTTCCTGGACGAACTCTCCACCGCCACCCCGGCCGTCCAGGCCGCGCTGCTCCGCGTAGTCCTGGAGCGGCGGGTCGGAGCGCTCCAACTCCCGCCGGACGTAAGGATCGTGGCCGCCGCCAACCCGCGCGCCTCGGCAGCGGACGGGTGGGAGCTGAGCCCGCCGCTCGCCAACCGCTTCGTGCACCTGTACTGGGTGCACGACCGCGACGTGGTGGTACGCGGCCTCGGCGGGGTCTGGCCGCGGGCGGAGCTGCCCCGGCTCGCTCCGGAACGGCTGGCGGAGGCGGTGACGTTCGCCCGGCACGCGGTCTGCGGATTCCTGAAGGCCCGGCCGACGCTGATCCACCGGCTGCCGACCAGTGAGACGCGGCGCGGCGGTGCGTGGCCGTCGCCCCGGAGCTGGGAGGCCGCGCTGACCCTGCTCGCCTTCGGTACGGCGGCCTCCGTCTCGCGGGACGTCCTCGCGCTGCTGGTGCGGGGCGCGGTGGGGGACGGGCCGGGGCTCGAACTCCTCGCCCACCTCGACCGGATGGACCTGCCGGACCCGGAGTCGCTGCTCGCCGATCCGGCCGCCGCCGAGCTGCCGGAGCGGGGCGATCTGCGGCAGGCGGCGCTGGAGGCGGTGGTGGCCGCCGTCGGTGCACGGCCGGAGCGGCACCGATGGGAGGCGGGCTGGGCCGTGCTGGTCAGGGCCATGGAGACCGGAGCCCCGGACCTTGTTCTCCGCACGGCTGCACGCGGTGAAGGTCCGCCCCTACCTTGCCGATGCGCTCTTCGCGCTGCATGTGGTGGAGGACCGTACGGTGCCGACGATGGCGGTCGACGCGCACTGGCGCTGCTACGTGTCGCCCGGATTCGTGGCCCGCACACCGCTGGAGGAACTGGCGGGCGTCTGGGTGCACGAGGTCTCCCATCTGCTCCGTGACCACCACGGACGAGGCGAGCGTTACGCGCGGGAGCTCGAGGAGTCCGGGCCGGGTGAGCGGCTGCGTCGGAACATCGCCGCCGACTTCGAGATCAACGACGACATCTACGGTGACGGACTGCCCCGGCCCTTCGGGGCGGTCGTGCCGTCGCTGTTGCGACTGCCCGATGGCCTGCTGATGGAGGAGTACCTGCGGACGGCGTCGATGTCCGGGCTCGCCGCGGAACTGGCCTGGCTGGACTGCGGCAGTGGTGCCGACGGGCACGACCGGTCATGGGAGCTGGGGCCCGGCGGGGCGAACGGACTCACCCGGCAGCAGCGGGACGCGGTTCGCTTCCGGGTCGCGGAGGGCATCAAGGGCAGACCGGGCCACGCGCCGGAAGGGTGGCGGCGGTGGGCCGACGAGGCGTTCCAACCACCGCAGCCGTGGCGGCAGTTGCTGAGCGCGGCGGTCCGCTCGGCGGCGGGTGCGCCCGGAGTGGGGGAGAACCACAGCTACCGACGTCCGTCCCGCCGCTCGTCGAGCGTCCCCGGAGTGGTGCTGCCGAGCCTTCGCCGTACGCCGCCCCGCGTCTGCGTCGTCATCGACACCTCCGGCTCGGTGAGCGACGCCGAGCTGGGCAGCGCACTCCTCGAGGTCGCAGCGATCTCGCGGGCCGTCGGCGGGCGGCGCGACCTGGTCTCGGTGATCTCCTGCGACGCGGCGGCAGGCGTTGCCGTCCCTCTGTGCCGTGCCGAGAGCCTGGAGCTGCTCGGCGGCGGCGGAACCGATCTGCGCTCCGGTTTCGCCCGGGCGCTCCGTTCCCGGCCCCGCCCCGACGTGATCGTCGCCCTGACCGACGGGCAGACGCCATGGCCATCCGGGCAGCCGCCCTGCCGCACAGTCGTCGGCCTGTTCCCGCGACCTGCCCGCGCCACGGACGAGGACGACGCCGACTACGTCCCGGACACCCCGCCGTCCTGGGCACGCGTCGTCACCATCGGTTGAGAAGGGCACCAGGTGTGAGGCCCAGGTGTACCTGAGCAAGCTCATCAAGCGCTTCATCCCAGACCGTGAGTTCGTCACGGCTCGGCGCGATGCCGGCTGTGCGCCCTCGGGTGCAGGGGCAGCGGCCTGGTCAGGAGGCCGAAGTCGTGAGTGCCGTCTGACCGGTCACGGCGTCGGCGCCCTGGGCGACCGGGTTCCGACGCTGTCAGGCCGGTTCTGACGCCTGATGGGCGTGCAGCTCCTCGGGGATGGGGTTGCCGTCCTCGTCCGTCGGGGCGCCGGCCCACACCCGCAAGGCATCCATCGCCGGGCCAAGCCGCTCCCCATGGGGGGTGAGCCGGTAGGTGACCGCGACCGGAGGGCCCGCGTCCACGACGCGTTCCACCAGGCCTACTTCCTGCAGTTCCGACAGCCGGTCACTGAGGACGCGCTTGGACAGGGCCGGCACCGCCGCATGCAGCTCGTTGAAGCGGGCCGGGCGCTGGAGGAGCAGGTCGATCAGGAGGCCCATCCAGCGCTTGCCGAGGAGGTTGAAGACCTTCTCGGTGTACGAGCAGATGTGCAGCGGCAGGCGGGTCTCAGGCATGCCCCCAGGATACGAGACCTAGGGCACGTCACAGCATCAAGTAATTTTATGTAACCTGGTTACTCGGCGACGAACTTTCGGCTTCGTCTCTCCCCCCACGTATTCAGGAGGCGTCATCATGAGTGCCCACCCCTCGAACCTGCCCCTGGACGGCAAGGTCGCGGTCGTGCCCGGCGGCACCGGGAATGTCGGCGAAGGAATCGTCCGCGGCTTCTTGAAGGCGGGAGCGACCGTCGTCGTGCCCAGCCGCAGCCACGAGCGCCTCGCCACCCTGCGTGACCTGGTCGGTCCCGAACTCTCCACCCGGCTCAAGGGGACGCAGGGCGCCTACGGCGGCTTCGACGAAGCGGCGAAGCTGGCCGAGAGCATCGCGTCCGAGCACGGCCACATCGACCATGTCGTCCCCTCGCTCGGCGGCTGGTGGATGGGCGCGCCGCTGTGGAACACCGGTGGGGCGGACTGGCAGAAGTACTTCGTCGACACCACGACCGCGCACGTGGCCGTCGCCCGGGCCTTCGTGCCGCGCCTGGCGGTGGACGGCAGCTACACCCTCATCACCGGCTTCTCCGCCCACACCCCCTATCCGGGCGCCGGCATCATCAGCATGCACGGAGCCGCCCTGCTGATGATGCGGGAAGCACTCAGCACCGAGCTGCGGGGCGAGCGCAGGGCCAACACCCTCATCCTCGGCCCCGTGGTCAACCGCAGCCGCCCGCACGGGAACCCTTCCTGGCTCACGGCCGACCAGGTCGGCGAAGCCGCGGTGGCCATCGCCCTCACTCCGAAGGTGGCGGACCAACATCGAGCTGAACACCGTCGAGGACCTGCACAAGGAGCTCGGCCGCCGCCCGGCCGCCTGAAGGACCGACCACGCAACCCATGAGTGGTCCACCCCAGCGGACCACTGCCCACTGGCCCCTCTCATCCCCGAAAACCCAGGGAGACCCCCATGCTGAGCACCTCGACCGACGACCAGCTCGCGCGATCGCTGGGAGGTGGGTTCACCAGTTCCCACGCCGAGGTCAACGGCGTACGGCTGCACTACGTGACCGGCGGCGAAGGCGAGCCGCTGGTGCTCCTCGGCGGCTGGCCGCAGACCTGGTGGCAGTTCCACCGGATCATGCCGGCGCTTGCCCGCACCCACCGCGTGATCGCGGTTGACCTGCGCGGCATGGGCGGCTCCGACAAGCCCGCGTCCGGCTACGACAAGAAGACGATGGCAGCGGACATCCACGCCCTGGTGCGCCACCTCGGCCATGGCAGCGTCCACATAGCCGGGCACGACATCGGCGCCATCGTCGCGTTCGCGTTCGCCGCCAACCACCCCGAAGCCACCCGCAAGCTCGCCCTCCTCGACGTCACCCACCCCAACGAGGGCTTCTACGAGCTGCGCATGCTGCCGCGACCAGGTGACGAAGCCTTCTACGGACACCATCTGTGGTGGTTCGCCTTCAATCAGGTGCCTCAGTTGCCGGAGCAGCTGATCTCCGGCCGCTCTCGCTACCTGATCGACTCGGTCTTCGACACCCTTCTCAAGGACCCCTCATCCATCCCGGACGGCGACCGGCAGATCTTCGCGGACGCCTATGCCGCACCGGACGCGATCCGCGCCGGAAACGCCCGGTACCAAGCCTTCCCGCAGGACATCGAGGACGGGAAGACGTACGGACGCCTCACCGTCCCGGTCCTGGGCCTCGGGGGCGAGAGCAGCGGCTACCAGGTGATGCGTATGGCACTACCCGCACAGGCGGAGAACGCCCGTGTCGTCGAGATACCCGACAGCGGTCACTTCGTGGCCGAGGAGCAGCCCGAGACCGTCATCCGGGAACTGAACGGCTTTTTCCAGGCCGGCTGAGGCCACGCCCAGCAACCCACCGCACACCCGAAGGGAACAGAGAGCCAACAGTATGACCATGACCAAGCCGTTTCGGATGGGCCCCGACCAGGGACAGCATGTCTGGCACCTGGGCGCGATGCTGCGCTTCCTCGCCACCGGATCACAGACCGAGGGCCGCTTCTGGCTCGCCGAGTTCACCGCCCCGCAGGGCAATACGCCCCCCATGCACGTCCACACGCGCGAGGACGAGACGTTCATGGTCGCCGAGGGAGAGCTCACGGTACGCGTGGGCGAACAGACCCTCGAACTGGGACCGGGCGACCTCGCCTACGCACCCCGCCACATGCCGCACGCCTTCCGTGTGGAGTCGGAGCAGGCACGCTTCTTCGTCCTCAGCTCTCCGGCTGGCTTCGAGAACTGGTTCATGGAGACGGGCATCGCAGTCCCCGACCCGTCCGCCTTCCCCCCGGCCGATTTCCAGGACCAGGCCCCCGATCCGGCCGCGTTCGCAGCCTCCCTGGCCAGGTATGGCAGCAAGCTGCTCCACTGAGCCGCTCATCCCGGAGCCGTGGGGCGGCTCGATCGACCTCGCGGGCTCGAACAGCACGATGATCGACAAGGCGTCGTCGTTCGTGCCGGCGGACAACCCGCTGCCGGAGGCCGACCCGTACGGCTGGTGACGCCCTGGCCGCCGTGGCGAAGCAGTCGCTCTCTCCGTGCGGAGCTGACACGACATTCACAGCCCGCGCCTCAGCGCCGTACGCGTCGCTGAGGCGCTCTCGCGCGTGCAGGGCTCCCAGCCCATGGTCTTGCCGCAGGCCACCTGTGCGAATATCTATGCAGGGGTGTGGGCGTCGCTCACCACACTGAGTGGCGGGTCCGTGAGGGAGGCCGGAAGTGGTGTCCGTTTCGAGTGCTGACGAAGAAGTGCGGATCATGACGCATGTCGCGCGTCTCTACCACCTCCAGGGCATCCGGCAGCCGGAGATCGCCGCGCGCCTCGACCTGTCGCAGGCGAAAGTGTCGCGACTGCTGAAGAAGGCTCAGGATCGCGGCATCGTCCGCATCACGGTCACTCCGCCGTCGGGCACGTATCCCGAACTGGAGGACGGACTGCAGGAGCGTTACGGGCTACGCCTGGCGCTGGTCGTGGAGACCGACCCGGACACCGAGCGGACGATGCTGGCTGACCTGGGAGCCGCTGCCGCGTACTACCTCCAGACCACGCTGCGCTCCGGGGACAAGGTGGGCATCTCCTCCTGGAGCGCGAGCCTGCTCGCCATGGTGCAGGCCATGCAGCCTGTGCCCAGCCTCAAGAACGTGCGGATCATCCAGGCCGTGGGCGGCGTGGGCGATCCGGCCGCAGCCGCGCACGCCTCCCGGCTCTCCGGTCAGCTGGCCCAGCTCGTCAACGGCGAGGCCGTGTTCCTTCAGGCTCCGGGGCTCGCAGGCAGTGTGGAGAGCGCCCGGGCCCTGCGGGAGGACCCGTATGTGGCCGCCACCCTGCGCGAACTCGACGACCTGGACCTTGCCCTCGTGGGCATTGGAGAGATCACACCGTCCAGCACGCTCGCGCGGAGCGGGAACACCTTCTCCGACGAGGAGCGGGCAGCACTGGAGAACATGGGGGCCGTGGGCGATGTGTGCCTGCGGTTCTACGACGTGCAGGGTGCGCCGGTGGAGTCCGACCTGGACATGCGCGCGGTGGGCATCACGAGGGAGCAACTGGCTGCGGCGGGCCGCAGGGTGGGCGTCGCCGGTGGCGGCCGCAAACACACGGCGGTCCGTGGTGCTCTGGCCGGTGGCTTCCTGGACGTACTGGTGACGGATCAGGAGACCGCGGCGGCCCTGCTGGCGTGACACGAGTCCGGGGGCCGCACACGATGCGGCCCCCGGATGACGGTGGAGGTGGGACGTGGCCGCCCGCGTCACCAGCAGACGTAACCGCCGTCGACGAGCAGGTCGGCGCCGGTGACGTAGGCGGCGGCATCGGAGGCCAGGAAGACGGCCGGGCCGACCATCTCCTCGACCCGCGCGATCCGGCCCAGTGGGGTCTCGCCCGCGAACACCTTGAGATTGTCCGCGACTTCGGGCCGCTCGTTCATCGGCGTGAGGGTGTTGCCCGGGCTGATCGAGTTGACGCGGATGCCGCGGTCGGCCCACTCGGTGGCGAGGCTCTTGGTCAGGTGCATCACGCCGGCCTTGGAGGAGTTGTAGTGGGCCTGGAGCAGCCCGCGGTTGGCGATGGTGCCGGACATGGAGGCGATGTTCACGATGGCGCCGCCGCCGTGCTCCAGCATGACGCGGGCCTCGGCCTGGGAGCTGAGGAAGACACCGGTGAGGTTGATGTCGACGACGCGGCGGAAGTCCTCGGCCGTCATCTCCTCGGCGGCGGCGGCACCGGCGACACCGGCAGAGTTCACGGCGGTACGGATCGGGCCGAGCGCCTTGACCGCGGTGGTCACAGCAGCGCGCAGCGACTCGGGATCGGTGACGTCGCCGCTGAGCGCCACCGCCTTGCGCCCGGTGGCGATGATGGTCTCAGCGGTGGCGCGTGCGGCGTCCTCGTTGCGGTCGAAGCAGGCGACATCGGCGCCGCTGGCTGCGATGCCGAGGGCGATCGCCCGGCCGATGCCGCTTCCGGCGCCGGTGATGAAGGCGGGCTTGTCCTGCAGCGAGAAGGCTTGAGGGGTGAACGTCATGATGCGGCTCTCTTTTCGGGCGCCGGGGGAGCGATTCGGGGGAGACGACGCGGCTGGGCCCTGTCATGCGACAGGGCTCGCCAGAGCGGTGTGTCAGGCATGCCGCCCGCGGGCGCAGGCGACGGCGTCGCGCCAGTCGGCCATGCGCCCGTTGCGCCAGGCGTCGTCGTGCCGCGGCAGGAAGCGCGTGGCGTGAGACGACGACAGACCGGCCAGGTCGGCGTCGTCCCAGACGCCGAGGGCGGTGCCCGCCAAGTGGGCGGCGCCGAGCGCGGACACCTCGGGGCGGCCCGCGGGCAGGACAGGTCGGCCGATGAGGTCGGCCTGCAGGGCCATCAGGCGCTCGTTGCTGGTGGGCCCGCCGTCGGCGCGCAGTTCCGCAGCGGGGGTCCCGAGTGCCGTGTCGAACCGGGCGAGGGTGTCGGCGACCTGGAACGCCATCGATTCGACGGCGGCCCGGGCGACCTCGGCCGCCCCGGTACCGAAGCCCATGCCGATCAGCACGGCCCGCGCGGAGCGGTCCCAGTACGGTGCTCCGAGCCCGGAGAACGCGGGAACCAGATAGACGTCGTGATCCTCCTGGGCATCCGCGGCCAGGGCGGCGATCCCGGCCGAGTCGGTGCCCAGGAGCTGAGCTGCCCAGCGGATGGCTGTGCCGGCCGAGGCGATGTTGGCTTCCAGCGCGTGGGCGGCCCGCTCGTCGCGACCTCGCCGCCAGGCCAGGGTGGCGGCCACCCCGTCAGCGGGCTCGTACTCCTTCGGATTGAGCACCATCAGCGAGGAACCTGTCCCGTACGTGGCCTTGACGACCCCGGGGCGACCGTGGCTCTGCGCGAACAATGCGGCATGCGAGTCGCCGAGCACCGCGCCGATGGGCAGGCCGTCGCCCAGACCGGGCACATCACGGGTGTGGCCCAGCTCCGCGCCGCCACCGTCGGACACGGCGATCCTGGGTAGCGCGGCACGCGGGATGCGGAACACCTCCAGAAGGTCCTCGTCCCACTCGGCCCGGTCAAGGCGCATCAGCTGGGTGCGGGAAGCGCAGCCGGTCTCGGTGGCGTCGGTGGCACCGCTGGTGAGGCGGTGCAGCAGCCACGCGTCGACGGTTCCGACCCGTAGCCGGCCGGCCGAGGCCCGCTCCCGGCCGGGGTCGATCCGGTCGAGCAGCCACTCGGCCTTGGTCGCCGAGAACATCGGGTCCACCGGCAAGCCGCTGCGTGCCGTGATCATGGCGCCCTGCGGGGAGGCCTCGAGCTTGGCGCAGCGCTCGGAGGTGCGCCTGTCCTGCCAGCTGACCAGCGACGACAGGGCCTCGCCGGTGGCCGGGTCCCAGGCCAGCACGGCCTCGCGCTGCACGCTCAGCCCGAGTCCGGCGACGCGTGTGCCGTGCGCGGCGGCCTGCGCCGCGAGTTCCCCGGCGACCTCCGTGACACTGCGCCACAGGCATGCCGGGTCCTGCTCGACCCAGCCCGGCTGCGGGTACTGCTGCGTCAACGGCCGGTGCGCGGTGGCAACGACCTGGCCGTCCTCAGCGACCAGCAGGCCCTTCGTGCCGCTGGTGCCCTGGTCGAGAGCGAGCAGGGCACCGCGCACCGCAGTCACGCGGCCGCTCCCTGCCCCGCGGCGGTCAGCTCACCGGCGGCGCGGGCGATGGACTGAGCGTCGATGCCGAAGTACTGGGCAAGGAAGCCGGCGCTGCCGGTCGGCGTGAACTCGTCACGCACCCCGAGCAGCCGCATCGGAACGGGCTGCCGCGTCGCGAGGAACTCGGCGACAGCGCTGCCGAGCCCGCCGGCGATGTTCGCCTCCTCGACCGTGACGATCCGCCCAGTCTGCCCGGCCGCGTCCAAGATCGCCTGCCCGTCGAGCGGCTTGATGGTGGAGAAGTTGAGCACGCGGGCCTGGACGCCGTCCGCCGCCAGCTTGTCCGCCGCGTCCAGCGCCGCGGACACCGTGGTGCCCGTGGCGATCAGCGTGACGTCGTCACCGTCGCGCAGGCGGGCCGCCTTGCCCATCTCGAACGGCACGCGCGGGGTCAGCGCGGGAACCTTGGTGCGGCCGATGCGGAGGTACACCGGTCCGTCGTACGCGTGAGCCCAGCGCACCGCCTCGCGGGTCTCGGCCGGGTCGGCCGGGTTGAGGACCACGAGCTCGGGAAGTGTGCGCAGCCAGGCGAAGTCCTCCACGCCGTGGTGGGTGGGACCGAGCTGCCCATAGGCGAAGCCCGGGCTCATCGCGCACAGCTTGACGTTCGTACGCGAGTACGCGACATCGGCCTTGATCTGCTCCAGAGCACGCCCGGTGAGGAACGGCGCGGCAGCGCAGACGTACGGGATTCGTCCGCCGTTGGCGAGCCCGGCGCCCGCGCCGACCATCAGCTGCTCGGCGATGCCGACGTTGACGAGGCGCTCGGGGAACTGCTCCTGGAAGCCCTTGAGGTTGGACGAACCGACGGAGTCGTTGCACACGGCCACCGTGCGCTCGTCCTGCTCGGCGAGCTCGATGAGCGTTTCGGCGAAGGCTTTGCGGCAGTCGAACAGTTCGGCATTCATGGTGGCTCCGGTCACGGTGGTCATCGGGTGCTCAGCTCCTGGAGGGCGGCGGCGGTCTGCTCGGCGGTCGGCACCTTGTGGTGCCACTCGGCACGGTTCTCGATGAACGACACGCCCTTGCCCTTGACCGTGTCGGCGATCAGGCACAGTGGCCGGCCGTCGGCCGCGCGCTCCTGGCTGAGCTCCTGGTACAGGGCCTCGTGATCGTGGCCGTCGACGGTGCGGACCTCGAAGCCGAACGAAGCCCACTTGGCGTCGAGCGGGTCCAGGGCCGAGGTCTCCTCCGTGGCTGCCCCCTGCTGGAATCGGTTGCGGTCGACGATCACGGTGAGCCGTCCGAGCCGTTGCTGGGCAGCACTCATGGCCGCCTCCCAATTGCTGCCTTCCTGCAGTTCGCCGTCACCGGTCAGTACGAAGGTACGCCGCTGGGAGCCGTCGAGCTTTGCGGCCGTGGCCATGCCGACGGCGACGGGGAAGCCGTGCCCCAGCGGACCGGTGTTGGTCTCCACGCCGGGGACCTTGCGCCGGTTGGGGTGCCCGTTCAGGGGGGACAGCGGCTCCATGAAGGTGGCGAGCTCGGCCTCGTCGAAGAAGCCGGCGTGGGCCAGCGTCGAGTAGAGGATTCCCGCCGCGTGCCCCTTGCTGAGGACGAACCGGTCGCGCTCCGACCACTGTGGGTCGCCGGGACGGACCTCGAGGACGGCGAAGTAGAGCGTGGTGACGATGTCGGCGGCCGAGTAGTCCCCACCTATGTGCCCCTGGCCGGCCTTGTTGATCATCGCGAGGTCGGCGCGGCGGATGGAGTACGCCAACTCACGCAGTCGAGCGGTGCGTTCACCGGGGAGCGCACTGCTCAGTTCGCGTTGGATCGCCCCGAGCCGCTCGGTCGCGTCGGGGACTGCTGCGAGCATCATCTGCATATCCATTCAGGCTTGCGTGTCGATTCACTTGAAGTGAAGCTCGCTCGTCGGCTCGCGTCAAGTGGTGAGGGTGGGCGCCAGGGTCCGGGGTGGCGGTTCAGGTCCGGGGAGGGGTTGACGATCTCTACCGTGCGGGCTTTACTGCTCGCGAATAGACACGCAATGCTGCATGGAAATTCACCTATGGTTTGTGCTCGGCGCTCAGCGCCCGTCGAGGCGGCCCCGAGCTCACGTTCCGCCTGTGCGTGACGCCGAGGCCGCAGTTGCCGGCGCGGCAGGACCTGACCGCATGCGCCGCCGCCCTGGCGTGGTGCTGCACAGCACTCGCACAACACCCCACCCGCACCAAGGAATTCGGAGGATCCCCATGGCCGAGCGGCGTTATGAGGGCAAGACAGTGGTCGTCACCGGAGCCGCCCGGGGGATCGGGCGGGGCATCGCCGCACGCTTCGCGGACGAGGGCGCCCATGTCGTCCTCGCAGACCTGGACCCGGCGGTCGACGAGGCGGCCGAGCACATCACCTCGCGCGGTGGCAGCGCGCTCGCCGTGCGCACCGATGTCACCGACTCCGACCAGGTCGACGAGCTGTACGCCACGGCCGAAAGCACCTTCGGGGCGGTCCACGTCTCCGTGCAGAACGCCGGCGTCATCAGCATCCACCGCCTCGAAGACCTCACCGACCGCGACTGGGACCGCGTGATGGCGGTCAATACCAAGGGCGTCTTCCTCTGCGCCCGGGCCGCGACGGCCGTCATGCGCCGCCATGGCATCCGAGGCCGCATCCTGAACGCCGCCTCCGGACAGTCCCGGCAGGGCTTCATCTACACCCCGCACTACGCGGCATCCAAGTTCGGCGTCATGGGGCTGACCCAGAGCCTCGCCAAGGAGCTGGCGGCCGAGGGCATCACGGTCAACGCGTACGCCCCCGGCATCGTCGGCAGTGACATGTGGGACTACAACGACCGCGCCTGGGGCGAACTGCTGGGCGACTACGGGCCTGGCGAGCTCATGAAGGAGTGGGTGGCCGGCATCCCGGCCGGCCGCGCGGGCACCCCCGACGACATCGCCAACGTCCTGCTCTTCCTCGCCAGTGAAGCCGCCGAATACGTCACCGGCCAGACGATCAACATCGACGGCGGCATGTTCATGAGCTGAACCCGCCGCTCACCCCTCCCCAACTGCCCTGCCCGCAAAGGAGCGAGCATGTCCAGGACTTCAGCATCACCGATCGCAGCAGTGGCATCGGCAGCCTCCGAACCGAACGGTACCCAGGACCCGACGCACGACCGCCCGCACTGGACGACCCGCCTCGGCATGCCCAGAGCCCTGCTGCTCGGGTACATAGGTCTGCTGCTGTTCATGATCGGCGACGGCGTCGAATCCAACTATCTCTCGCCGTTCCTCGTCGACCGCGGCTTCACCGACGGGCAAGCGGCCTCCGTCATCACCGCGTACGGCGTCGCGGCGGCCATCGCCTCCTGGTTCTCAGGCACCCTGTCCGCGCTGTGGGGGCCCAAGCGCGTCATGATGCTGGGCGCCGGCATCTGGATCGTCGTCCAGGTGGTCTTCCTCTCGGTCGCGCTGCCGAGCGACAACTACGTCGTGGTGATGCTGAGTTATGCCGTGCGCGGCTTCGGCTACCCGCTGTTCGCGTTCTCCTTCCTCATCTGGGTCATCGCCATCGCGCCGACCAAGCGGGTCGGCACCGCCATCGGCTGGTTCTGGTTCGGGTTCACCGGTGGGCTGCCCACCTTCGGTTCACTCGTGGCCAGCGGAGCCATTCCCCTGGTGGGCGAATACGGCACCCTGTGGGTGGCACTGACGCTCGTGATCGTCGGCGCGCTGGTGTGCGCCTTCGGCCTCAAGGAACCGACCGGACGCCGCCCCATGGTGGAGAACGCCACCTTCAAGGGGCAGATGATCAGCGGCATCGACATCCTGTGGCGCAGCCCCAAGGTCGCGCTGGCCGGTCTGGTCCGCGTCATCAACACCGCACCGCAGTACGGCTTCTTCGTCTTCCTCCCGGTCTTCTTCACCAAGACCATCGGACTGACCCTGCAGCAGTACCTGCTGATGGTCACGCTGATGTTCGCGGCCAACCTCCCCGCGGGACTCTTCTTCGGCTCGCTCGGCGACCGGATCGGGTGGCGCCGTACCGTGACGTGGTTCGGCTGCGTGGGATGCGCCGTCGCCACCCTGGCCGTCTACTACGGACCGATGGCGGTCAAGGACAACTTCTGGGTGGCCACGGTGTGTGCCATGTTCTGGGGCTTCATCCTCTCCGGCTTCACCCCCATCCCCGCCCTGCTGCTGTCGATGGGCCGTCCCGAAGACCGAGGCAGCGCCTTCGCGGTCTACAGCCTGTGCGCCGGCCTCGCCGCCTTCGTCGGCCCGGCGCTGGTCACCGTCTTCCGCCCGCTGGTCGGCGTGGAGGGCCTGGTGTGGGTCTTCACCCTCCTGTACTTCGCCGCAGCGGTCATGTCCCACTTCCTCAAGAGTCCGGCCGACCCGCAGAACCGGGAGGAAGAGCCGGCCGTTGCCGCGGAGCCGCGGGAGATCGCAGTTTTGTGACCCTCCGCAGAGCAGTGTCCTGGGGCCGCTTGGCCCGGAGCGTAGCTCGCATTCGGTGACCAGGCTCCGGGCGTAGGCGGCCCAACGGGCGTCAGAGTGCCGAACGTACTCAGTTGAACTCCGAGGTTCGGCGCCCTCATCGCACCGGCCGGTCCCAGTGAGCCCACGGTGCGAGATGTCCGGGGCCACGGAAATCCCTACGGCGTGGTGGACCGGGTGACTGGGGGCGAGGAGGGGTGTTCGGTGGCCGTCGATGGCGAGGTAGCAGAGGCCCGTTTCACCGCTCACAGGAGCTTGATCAGCGCTTTCGTAACAGGCCCAGGTCCTTGGCCGCGGCGTGCCGCCGGGGCGCAGCGTGCCTCGGGTACTCGGGCAGACGCTCGGGGAGAGCCCGTTCGAGGGCATCGAGCATCGTCGCCATGTCGTCGATCTTCACGCAGGAGATTCCGAAGGTGACGGTGCCTGCGCGGACGCCGAACTCGCAGGCCAGTCTCGGAATCGTATGTCCGAGCAGGACACCGATGGCAGCCGATGAGTGCCGAGCTGATCGCGCCGTCCCACGTATCTAAGAAAAATTTGATGACGACCAAGACCATTGTGGTGGTGTAGAAGTCTTGTTAGGTTCACGCCTATGTCCAAAGATCAATCCGGCCCTGCCGCCGGTATAGGGGCACGGCTGCGCCGCCGCAGACGGGCCCTCCATCTGACGCTCAAAGCCGTGGCGGAGCAGGCCGGGCTCACCGAGGGATATCTCTCTCAGGTCGAGCGTGACCAGGTCAACGCGAGCGTGCGTACCCTGCAACGGCTATGTGACGTACTGAAGTTGAGCGTCGGCGACCTCTTTGAGCAGGGCGGCTCGGCCGCGAGCCCGGTGCTGCGGTTCCGTGACGCGCACGGCATGTCGTTCGGTGACGGCGCCACGAAGATCAAGTTGACCCCCGGCTCCTTCGACCACCTCGAAGTGCTCCTCGGTCACTTCGCCCCTGGCGGCTCCACCGGTGTGGAGCCGTACACCCATGGCAGCTCCGAGGAGATCCTTCTCGTGCTGTCCGGCGAGGTGGAGGTGTGGGTCCGCGACCAGCACCACCGGCTCGGTGCCCTCGACTCGGTCCATTACCTCAGTAGTGATCCGCACCGCGTCGTCGAGACGACTGGCGTGGACGAGGCCAGGGTCCTGTGGGCGATGGCGCCCCCCACCTACTGAGCCCCACCTGCTGCCCCCCCACCTGCTCAGCCCTCATCCTTCTGAGCTCCGCCACCTTCTGATTCCCGTCACCGCGTCCCGGACGCCCTGATTCCCTTGCGTCCAACTGGAGTTGTCGCATGACCGTGTACCGCAACGGTGAGATATCGCATTGGATACAGGCGTCCCGGCGCGCGGACGAGCCCTCGGGCCCGCCGGCGCGCCGGGACGCCGCACTGCCCGACGAGGAGCAGGACCTCGTGGTCGTCGGCGGTGGTCTGACCGGCCTCTGGGCGGCGTACCACGCGATCCTTGAGCAGCCGACGGCGAGGATCACCGTGATCGAGGCCGAGGAGGTCGGTTACGGGGCCTCGGGGCGCAACGGCGGCTGGCTCTCCCCGCTCATCCCCGGCAACCGTGCCGTGTACGCCAAGAGCGCGCGCCGGCGCGGGGAGGACGGTGCCGCCGCGATCGCCGCGTTCCAGCGGCAGATGGACGGCGCTGTCGATGACACGCTGAGCATCCTCGACAAGGAAGGCATCCAGGCCGACCAGCGGCGCGGCGGGCATGTGCGGGTGGCCACAACTCCAGCCGCCCTGAAGCGACTTGAAGGCACCTACGCCGCAGATCTCGCTGCCGGATACCGGGCCGAGGACCTCGAACTCCTCGACGCCGACGCCGTCAAGCGGCGCATCGCCATCGGGCCCGCGCTCGGCGGCCTCCTCACCCGTACCACCGCCCGCGTCGACCCCGCCAAACTGGTCCACGGCCTCGCGGCGGTCGTCGAGGCCAAGGGCGTCCGGATCTGTGAGAACACGCGGGCCTCGCGCATCGCGGCGGGTGCTGTCGCCACCTCGCGCGGCACCGTGCGCGCCAAGACCGTGCTGACCTGCCTGGAGGCGTACTCCGGCCAGGTCGAGGGCGATGTCCCCGGGCTCGGCAGGCGGGACGTGATTCCCGTCAACTCCTCGATGATCGTGACCAATCAGCTGTCAGCCGAGGCGTGGGAGCGCATCGGCTGGCAGGAGCGCGAGTGCCTGGGCGACGCCGCCCACACCTTCGTCTACGCCCAGCGCACCGCCGACGACCGCATCGCCATCGGCGGCCGCGGCACGCCGTACGCCTTCAACTCCGGCACCCCGGAAACCGGCGCCGTCGACGCCCGCACCGTGCGCACTCTCGCGGAGCGGCTCCAACTCTTCTTCCCCGACGTCCAGTTCACGGTCGAGCACGCCTGGCGGGGCGCCATCGGCGTAACCCGTGACTGGTGCGCCGGCGTCTACTTCGACCCCGCCACCCGCGTCGGCGTCGTCCGCGGCTTCGCCGGGCACGGCGTGACCGCGACGCAGCTCGCCGCCCGCACACTGCTCGACCGGGCGGCGGGCCGGGACACCGAGCTGACCCGGCTGCCGTGGAACGACCACGACTCGGGACGCTGGGAGCCCGAACCCCTGCGCTGGATCGGTGTCCACGGCATGTACCGGCTGTTCGGTGTCGCCGACCGGTGGGAGGAGAGCCGGCACTCACAGAACACCTCGCTCATCGCCCGTTTCGGCTCCCGACTGGCAGGACTCAGCGAATGAGAACCCCCATGACACCGACCACGGCACCGGCAACGCAGAAGTCCTCCGGGACACCCGCCACGACACCGCCTGCGGGAGACGTCCGGCGCGGCCTGTGGAGCATGGCCTTCACGGAACTGTGGGAGCGCTATTCGTTCTACGGACTCCAAGGCATCCTCTCGTTCTATCTGCTGTACGCAATCGGGGAGGGCGGCCTCGCCCTCGACCCGGCCGTCGCCTCCGGTATCGTCGGCGGGTACGGCGGCGCGGTCTATCTGTCGCAGATCCTCGGCGCCTGGCTCGGCGACCGGCTCGTCAGCCCGCAGAAGATGGTCCTGTACGGGGCCGTCGTCATCACCGCGGGGCATGTCGTGCTCGCCTTCGCGCCCGGCCTCTCGGGCCTCGGCGCCGGTCTTGTCCTCATCGTGTTCGGCACCGGCGCGCTCAAGACGAACATCACGTCGATCGTCGGCTTCGTCCTCGACCAGCACGTCCACGACCGCTACCGCGACGCCGGATTCTCGTACTTCTACATGGCCATCAACATCGGCGCGGTGGTCGGCCCGCTCACCACCGGGCTCGCCCAGAACGAGCTCGGTTTCCACTTCGGATTCGGGCTCGCGGCCATCGGCATGGCCGGGGCGCTCATCCAGTACGTCGTGTCGATGAACCGTCTCCCGGAACGCGCCAAGATCGTCAACAATCCACTGTCGACGGGGCGTCGGCCGCTCGTGGCCGCTCTGGTTCTCGTCTGCGTCGCGGGCGTGGGCGGCGCCGTCGCCACCGGACTGCTCCGGGCGGGGAACCTGTCCACCGTGGTCACGATCACCGCGCTGGTGGCCGCGGCCGCGTACTTCCTCACGATGACCACATCGTCGGCGGTCACCCGCGACGAGCGCCGGCGCATCCTCGGCTATCTGCCGCTGTTCCTCGCCTCGGGCGTCTACTTCGGATTCCTGTTCCAGAAGTTCACGGCCATCTCGATCCTGATCACCGAGCGGATCGATCTGCACATCGGAGGCTGGAAGTTCCCGGTCGCCTGGATCACCACCGTCAGCCCCTTGGCGGCGGTCCTCATCACGCCGCTCGTCGCCCGGGTGTGGAAGCGCCTCGGGGAGCGCCAGCCGGGCCCGGTGACCAAGGTCGCCATCGGACTGACCCAGATCGGCTGCGCGTATCTCTTCCTGCTGATCATCTCCGAGGCCACCGGCGACGCGATGATCCCGCTGTTCCTCATCCTGCTCTTCATGATGGCCGCCGGTTCTTCGGAGGTGTTCATCGGGCCGATCGGCCTGTCGCTGGCCACCCGGATCGGGCCGGAGAAATTCCGCTCGCAGATGGTCGGCCTGAACTTCCTCACGCTGGCGCTGGGGTCGTCGCTCGCGGGGCTCCTCGGGCAGCTGTTCACCGTGATCGACAACGCCTCGTACTTCACCGTCACCGCCGTGTGCGGCATCGGCATCGGTCTGGTCCTGTTCGCCGTACGCAAGCCGGTGGGGCGGCTGCTGGAATCGGGACTCGGGAGCTGACCCGAGCCGGTCCGCGTGCTCAGCGGGCCCTCAGCACCACTGGCACCAGTGGCGCGTCGTCCGGCCTCGGACGTAACGGCCGTCAGCTCGTGGAAGCGGGCGAAACGGTGCTGGACCGTGTTGCGGTGGTGACAGAGGGCGTCGGCCGTCGCCGCGATCGAACCGCTGCCCGTCAGCTGAGTGCGGACCGTCTCCCGGAGGCGGTCCGCCTCGCTGCGTGAGGCGCCGGGAGCGCCGAGGCCGTGCAGCTGTCTTCGCTCAGCCTGCCCTGCCTTGGCTTGCCTTGTCCCGGGGCGGGGCAGCGTGCATCGCGAACCGTTCACAGGAAGCGGAAAAGTGCTTCGGGACGCGCGGGAGGTGAGTGTGATCTTGCAGTTTCTTTTCATTCAGCCATTGATTCATTGAAATTAATCATTCATGCTGACGTTCGGCGTCGTCATGGATCTTTGTCACCGGCGCCGCCCACCGTGCCTCCCACCCCCAGGAGACAGCCTTGAGCTCTGCCGTGCACACTCCGCCCTCTGGTGGGATGCAGACGCCCCGGCGGGAACGCGCCGCGGAACCGTTCACCAGGTTCCACCTCCGAGTGACCGCCACCACCTTCGGCGCCAACTTCTCGGACGGCTACGCCCTGGGCGTCATCGGCGCGGCCCTGCCGATCCTGGACACCACGATGGGCCTGTCCGGCGCGTGGTCAGGGCTGCTCGGCGCTTCCGCGCTCATCGGACTCTTCCTGGGAAGCGTCCTGCTCGGCAGCGTGGCCGACCGGATCGGCCGGCAGCGGCTCTATCTGTACAACTTCGTCCTCATCACGATCGCTTCGGCGCTCCAGATGTGGGCCACCGATCCGGCCGCGCTGTTCGCGCTGCGCCTGCTCATCGGCTTCGGCCTCGGCGCCGACTACGCGGTCGGCCCGACGCTGCTCTCGGAGTTCGCGCCGCAGCGGCTGCGCGGACTGCTTCTCGGCTCGCTCACTGTGCTGTGGACCGTGGGCTACGTGGCCGCCAACATCTTCGGCGCCCTGATTCCCGTCACCGACCAAGCCGCGCATCTGCTACTCGCCAGCGGTTCACTGCCCGCGCTCCTGGTCCTGGTGCTGCGTATCGGCATCCCCGAGTCACCGAGCTGGCTGGCCACCCAGGGCCGGTACGCCGAGGCCGCCGAGATCCGCCGCAGGTTCCTCAAGCAGGACATCGACCCGCAGGCCGCGCCGCCCACCCCGGCGGAGCCCGCCCCCACCGTCCGCTACCGGGAGCTGTTCGCCTCGGGGCAGGCCACCAAGACGTGGTTCGGGATCATCTTCTACAGCGCCCAGGTGCTGCCCTACTTCGCGATCTACACCTTCACCGCGCAGATCCTCGGCACCCTCGACATCGGCGACACGACCGCGCAGAACATCGTCATCGACGTGGCCCTGCTCCTCGGCGGTGTCCTCGGCCTGTGGCCGATGCTGCGCATGGGCCGGCGCCCGTTCACCGTGCACAGCTTCCTTGTCCTGGCCGTCGCACTCGGCGCCATGGCGGTGCTCAGCGACGTCGGCAGCTGGGCCCTGATGATCCCGTTCGTCGTCTACACGTTCGTGATGGCAGGTGCCTCCAACATCACCCAGGTGTACCCGGCCGAGCTGTTCCCGACCGCGCTGCGCGCCTCCGGCGTCGGTCTGCTCAATGGCAGCAGCCGGATCGCCTCCGCACTCGGCACCTTCCTGCTCCCGGTCAGCCTGGACTCCCTCGGGGTCGGCTGGACCATGGGCTGGATGACGCTTGTCCTCCTCGTCGGCTGGGCGGTGAGCCTCGCCTGGGCGCCGGAGACCCGTGACACCCTGACCGCCGAGGAATGGCACCACTGATGGATCGCACCACCCCGCTGGCCCTGGAGGGCGCCGACCTCACCGCCGCCGATGTCACCGCGGTCGCCCACGGCCGGGCCGGCGTCACCGTCGCACGGCCGGCCCGGGACCGGGTCGCCGCGGCCCGCGAGAGCGGGCAGCGGATCGCCGCCCGCAGGCCCGTCTACGGCTACACCACGGGCGTCGGCGCCAACCGAACCGCCGCTGTCCCCACGGACGTGGCCGAGGACACCTTCGGCATGCGTCTGCTGCGCAGCCACAGCGGCGCCCTCGGCCCGCTCGCCCCGGACGACGAAGTGCGGGCCATGCTCGCGGTCCGCCTCAACCAACTGCTCGCCGGTGGCACCGCGATCGACGCTGCCGTCCTTGATGCCCTCGCCCAGGCGCTGTCCGGCGGCCACCTCCCGACGGTGCACGAACTCGGTGCGATCGGCACCGGTGACCTCAGCGCCCTCGCCGAACTGGGTCTGACCCTCGCCGGCGAGCTGCCCTGGCGGGCCGGGACCGGCCCGGCCCCGGCGCCCCTCGCCCTGACCCGCTGGGACGCCCTCCCTCTCATCTCCAGCAGCGCCCTGACCATCGGCCGGTCGGCGCTCGCCGCCACCCGCCTGGGCCACGTCCTCGACCAGGTGCCGCTGGTCGCGGCGCTCACCCTGACCGCGCTTCAGGGCTCGCGCGAGCCGTACGCCGCCGTGGTCCACGAGCGTCGGCCGCACTCGGGCGCCCAGCGGGTCGCCGCCCGGATGCGGCACCTCCTGGCCGGCGCGGACTGGCCCGCAGGACTGGTGCAGGACCCGTTCGGACTGCGCTGCCTGCCCCAGGTGCACGGCACCGTCCTCGAAGCGTGGGACGACCTCGACCGGACACTCACCGTCGAGATCAACGCGGCGGCCGAGAACCCCCTGCTCGACCTGGACGCGGAGGACTATCACCACCACGGCGGCTTCCACCAGGCCCCTCTCTCCCTCGCCCAGGACCAGCTACGTCTCGCGCTGCTCTCCACCGGCCAGCTGTCCACCACCCGGCTCGGGGCGCTGCTGGAACCGCGGATCAGTGGCCAGACACCGTTCCTGTCCGACGGCACCGCGGGCAGCAGTGGCCTGATGATCACCGAGTACGCGGCCCAGTCCGCCCTCGCGGAACTGCGCGCCGCCGCACAGCCCGCACTGCTCGGCCACGCCGTGATCTCCCGTGGGGCCGAGGAACACGCAAGCTTCGCCGCCGCGGGATCCATCCGGCTGCGTGAGGCCACGGACTCCTTCTGCCTGGTCCTCGCCTGCGAACTGGTCGCCGCCGTCCGCGCACTGCGCAGGCGAGGCGTCGTCCCTCCGGCAGACGGCACACTGCGTGCCTTCTACGACCGGGCCGCCGCCGTTCTCGACCCGTGCACGGCGGACCGCTTGCTCACCAGCGACCTGGAGGCCGCGGCGCAACTCCTCACCCCGCCGTGCGCATCCCCAACGGCGGAGTCTCCTGCCCCGGCCCCCGTGAACACGGCCGCGGAGCTTGCCGCCTGAACCATCCCCGGTGAATGGTCGAGCGGCCGCCGACGCGCAGGATCCCCGTTCGTAGCGGCCCAGGCGCGGTTGCGGGACCGGGGCTGGCGCCGACGAGTCTCCAGGGGCTCCCGGAGGGGCAGGACGACTCCCTCTCTCGACGTGTTCGACATGTGCCGATATACCGTTCCGGCTCACTCGTTTGAAGAGCGAGGCGGCCTCAAGTGCTTGGCCGGACAGGTCACCCCTGCCGGACGGCAGAGCCCTGGGCCCCAAGGCATCTGGCCCGGATTCGACAGGTGCTTCAGCTACGACGCCAGGTCACCAGGGCGTCCATGGCTTCCACGGTGGAGCCGTCCACCCGTAGCGGGTTGATCTCCAGCGCCTCCAGGTCCTCGGCGAGCGCGAGCGCCAGATCGCCGAGGGACGCCACGACGTTCGCCACCGCGTCGAGGTCGGCCGGGACCGACCCGCGTGCGCCGTGCAGCAGGGGTGCGCCGCGCAGGCCGAGCAGCAGCTCACGTACCTGCGCGGGGGTGACGGGGAGCGGGGCGAGCGCGGTGTCCTTGAGGACTTCGGTGAAGACGCCGCCGAGTCCGACGGCGAGAACCGGGCCCCAGTGTTCGTCGCGGACGACGCCCGCGAGGAGCTCCGTGCCGTCGCGCCGCATCGGCGAGACGAGGACGCCCTCGACGGTGGCGCCCGGCACCTGGCGGGCCGCGTCGCAGACCGCCCCGTATGCCTGACGGACCGCGTCGGGGCCCTGAATGTCCAGGCACACCCCGCCGATGTCGCTCTTGTGCGCGATCTGCGCAGAGACGACTTTGAGGGCGACGGGCCCGTCGAACCCGTCCGCGGCGGCGATCGCCTCGGCGGCCGAAGTGGCCAGGGTCGCCGGGACCAGGGGGACGCCTGCCGCCGCGAGCAGGCCCCGGGCCGCGGTCTCGGACCAGGTGCCATGACGCTCGTCGGGGGCGGGCAGCGTGAACGTGGCCCTTGCGGGGGCCGGTTCGTCTGTGGCGGCTGTGAGTTCGTGGTGCGCGCGCGACCAGTGGACGAGTCCCGCGAGGGCGGTCGCGGCGTGCTTGAGCCCTGGCAGCGCGTACGGGAGGCCTGCGTGGTCCAGCGCGGCGCGGGTGTAGGGCGTGAGGGGCTGGAGGATCTGGCTGACCGGGATGACGGGCCGGGACGCCCGCGCCGCCCCCTCGCCGACCGCGTCCAGGAAACGCTGCCCGCTCCAGGGGCCTTCGCCGAAGGACGGCAGGCCGTTGATGACGGCGACGGCGCCGACGGCCGGGTCATCGGCCACCGTGGTGATCGACTTGGGGAAGAGTGAGGGGTCGATGATGGCGGCGCCGGTGAGGTCGAGAGGGTTCTGCACGGTGCCGTACGCCGGCATGACGGCGGTCAACGCCTTTTCCGTGTCCGGGTGCAGAGCGGGCAGCGAGAGTCCGGCGTCCGCGGCGCGGTCGGCGATGATTCCGCAGGCACCGCCCGAGATCGAGACCACGCCGATCCCCGTGGCGTCCGCGCCGAGCGGTCCGGTGCGGGCGGTGAGGCCCGCGGTGAGGAGCATGTCCTCGATGCTGTCGACGCGGATCACCCCGCACTGTCGGAACACGGCGTCCACGATGCGGTCGTCCCCGACCAGGGCGCCGGTGTGCGCGGCGGCGGACCGGCCCGCCAGTTCACTGGTGCCGGTCTTGAGGACCACCACCGCCTTGCCCGCCGCGGTCGCGCGCGCGGCGGCGCGCCGGAACGTCTCCGGTTCGCGTACGGACTCCATGTAGACGGCGATGGCACGGGTCGCCTCGTCGTCGACGAGGTAGTCGAGGACATGTCCCGCGGTGATCATCGCCTCGTTCCCGAGGGTGACCAGGTGGCTCAGACCGGTGTCGCTGAGGGCGGCGAAGTCGAGCATCGCGCCGGTGCTGGCACCGCTCTGCGACAGAAGGGCCATCGGGCCCGAGGTGCGGGGCAGGCCCGGGATCGAGGTGACCGGGACGCCGTCGACGAAATTGGCGAAACCCAGGTGGTTGGGGCCGAGCAGAAGAAGGTCCAACTCCCGTGCGTGAGCCACGAGTTCGGTCTGTGCCGCATGGCCCGCCGCGCCGGCTTCCGCGTACCCCGCCGACAGGATCACGGCGTTGCGGATGCCGGCCGCCGCCGCGTCCGAGAGAGCGTCGTGCATGCCCGCCTGGGGGACCATCACGAAGGCGACGTCGATCTCCTCGCCGATCGCCGTGCACGAGGTGACGGCGGCCTGGCCGTGCACGGTGCCGCCGCGCCGGTTGACGACGTAGGTGTGGGGGCCGTGGCCGAAGTCGCGCAGGTTGCGGTGGACGGAGGCCGAGAAGTGCGACTTCTCGCTGGCCCCGATGAGCGCCACTCCGCGCGGCCGGAACAGGGTGCGCAGACGGGTGGGTGTGACGGAGGAGGTCATTCACAGCTCCTATGTGGGCTCCTGCATGGGCTCGTACGGGGTGTCCCGCGCGCGGGAGTTCAGCGCGGCAGGCCGAGACCGCGAGCGATGAGAGCGCGTTGGATGTCATTGGTGCCGCCGCCGACGACGTACATCACCGACAGGCGCAGCCCGTGCTCGAAGGCACCGCCGCCCGGCACGTCGGTCACCGGGGCGGCGGCGGCCGACAGCGCCGCGTCGGGGCCGAGGATCTCCAGGACGCTCTCGCCGAACTGCTCGGCGAGTTCGCCGCCCATGACGCCGGCCATCGGCGCCTCGAGCCGGGCGCCCGTCCCGGCCGCGGTGGCGCGGATCGCCGACGCGACCAGGGCACGGTTGGCCTGGACACCGACGGCGAGCGCGCCGAGGCGCTCGCGCCGGGCGGAGCCGCGCGGCCCCACGGTGGTGTCGGGGTCGGCGCGTACGACGGCGAGGAGGTCGTCGAGCTGGCGGTGCAGGGCGGCGGCGATGTTGCCCATGGTGATGCGCTCGCCGGCGAGGGCGTCGGTGATGACCCGCCAGCCGCCGTCGACCTCGCCGACGCGCAGGTCGTCGTGGACCCGTACGTCGCCGTAGAAGACGGTGCAGGAGACCCCGCCGGACAGGGACGTGTGCTGCTGCACCGTGATTCCGGGTGTGTCCATGGGGACGAGGAAGACGGTGATCCCGGCCTGCCGTGGGGTGGCGTCGGGGTCCGTCCGCACCGCCAGCCACACCCAGTTGGAGAGATGGCCGCCGGTGGTCCACAGCTTCTGCCCGTTGATCACCCAGCTGTCGCCGTCGCGTACGGCACGGGTACGGAGAGAGGCGAGGTCGGAACCTGCCTCCGGTTCGCTGTAGCCCAGGCAGAAGGCCATCTCGCCGCGGCGGATGAGGGGCAGGAAGCGGTCTTTCTGCTTCTCGGTGCCGTGCTTGAGGATGGAGTTGCCGAGCAGGGTCACCGCGCCCAGGGCCCGGCCGACGGGGGCGCGGTGATAGGCGGCCTCCTCGTGGAGGACCACCTGCTCGGCCAGCGTGGCCTCGCGTCCGCCCGCTTCCTTCGGCCAGGCGAAGCCCAGCCAGCCCCGGTCGGCGAGCACGCCGACGACGTCCGCGTCGAGGTGTGCCCCGTGGAGGGTGGCACGGTCCGCGAACTGTTCGAACAGGGCGCGCACTTCGCCGCGGAAGGCCTCACCCTTCTCGCCCAGGTCGGCCGCCGGCAGCGATTCCGTCCCCTCGACCAGGGCATCGGCGACGGAGCCCGCGGCGCGCGGCAGATCCCGCAGGCGCGCGAGGTCGCCGTGGACACGGCGGAACAGCCAGGGCGCGGCGTGCTCCTCGAAATAGCCGACTGCCGCCAGGGTGTGGTGGGCGCCGAGCTGGATGCCGGGCGCGTGGGTGCGGACGTGCTCCGTGGCGATCTCGGCCGTGAGCAGCCGGTCGGCGGTGCCGTGCTCGAACGCCCGTACCGCCTCGTCGACGAGGAGCGTGCCGGAGGCGACCCCGATCTGGCAGTCGGCCGTGCGCTGCTGGACGGCGCCGAAGGAGCCGATCACCTTGCCGAACTGCCGGCGATTCACCGCGTGTTGCACGGCCAGTTCGTGCGCCCGACCGGCGGCGGCCAGGGCGCGCACCGCGAGTTGGAGCCGCAGCAGGACGAGGGCCTCGTCGGCGCTCTCCGCGTCGACGGGCGCGGCGGCCGTCGCGGCGCCCGGGGTGATCTCGGACCAGGCGGGGACGGCGAGTCCCGGAGTCGGGCATGTCGACATCACCGGGAGCAGTAGCGCCTGGCCGCCGGCGGGCGGGATCGTGAGCAGGTGCGTCGCGTCCGCCGCGGCGTCCACGTGCCGTACGGGGGCAGCTTCTTGGTCCCGCGACGTCGCGACGACCCGGATCTCGCCCGCGGTGATCCGGCCGGTGACGTCGCTGTCGTGGGCGAAGAGCCGTCCGGCCAGATAGCCGTCGAGCAGCGGCAACGGGCAGGCGGCACGGCCCAGTTCGCGCACGGCGGCCAGCGCCGCGGCCAGGGCGCCGTCCGCCGCGAGCCCGAACCAGCCGTGCTCGGCGGCGTCCGACCACAGAGGCGTCAGGCCTGGATCGGCAGCGGCGGCGGTGGGGTCCGGCCAGTGCCGGGTGAGGGTGCCGCGCACGCTGTCGGCGAAGGCGGCGACGTCCTTGGCGGACATCGGGGTGACGGCGGTGACCACGGGCAGGGGTCTCCTCTCGGACGTGCCGGTGCGGTGACCGGAAGGCATGTCGAGACTGGGGAGATGGGGGACGACGGAAGCGTCGTCGAACTGTGCCGCGGACGGCGTCCGCGTGCCGACCATAAAACCGACGGGTCCCGTTCAGCAATAGGGTGCGCAACGGCTCGGGCCTATTGCTGAACGGTTTCCGTCCGATTTACGGTGCCCGGTGGCTGCACCCAGTCGGGATCCAGTCCGCAGCCGTCTGAGAAGGAGACCGTCATGAAGACGCCCATCTGTGACCTGCTCGGAATCGACCTGCCTCTCCTCGCCTTCAGTCACTGCCGCGACGTGGTCGCGGCCGTCACCAACGCCGGTGGCTTCGGTGTCCTCGGCGCGTCGTCGCACACGCCGGAGGATCTGGAACACGAACTCGCCTGGATCGACGAGCGGGTGGACGGCAAGCCGTACGGGGCGGACCTCGTCATCCCCGAGAAGTTCGAGGGCAAGGGGCAGCACCTCACGGGCGAGGAACTGGCCGCCAGGGTGCCCTCCGGGCACCACGCGTTCGTCGACGGCCTCCTCAAGGAGCACGGCCTGGAGACCGGAGGCCGCGACAGGTGGCCGGCCATGGCCAATGTGCCGGCCGACGGGATCGGCGAGGAACTGCTCGACGTCGCGCTGCGCCACCCGATCAAGCTGATCGCCAACGCGCTCGGCGTGCCGCCCCGTTACATGATCGACCGGGCCAAGGAGGCGGGCGTCCCGGTCGCCGCCCTGGTCGGGGCCAAGGAACACGCGGTCAAGCAGGTCAGGGCCGGTGTGGATGTGCTGATCGCCCAGGGTACGGAGGCCGGCGGACACTGCGGCGAGGTCGCCACCATGGTCCTCGTCCCCGAGGTCGTCGAGGCGATCCGCCCGATCCGGGAGGTGCCGGTGCTCGCCGCGGGAGGCATCGTGACGGGTCGCCAGATGGCGGCCGCGGTCGCCCTCGGCGCGGCCGGGGTGTGGACCGGTTCGGTGTGGCTGACCACCGAGGAGGCCGAGACCGCGCCGTACACGGTGCAGAAGATGCTCGCGGCCTCGTCCCGCGACACCGTGCGCTCCAGGGGGCGTACGGGCAAGTCGTGTCGGCAGCTCAAGTCCGCCTGGACCGACGCCTGGGAGCGGTCCGGTAATCCGGAACCGCTGCCGATGCCGCTCCAGTCACTGGTCTCCGAGCGCGCGCTGCGCTACGTCGACACGCAGGCCGAGAGGGGCCATCCGGGCGCACAGGACCTGGCCACCTACTTCGTCGGCCAGGGGGTCGGGCTCATCGACCGGGTCCGGTCGGCCCACGACGTGGTCTACGGGATGGCCGAGGACTTCGTGGAGGCGGCCGAACGGATCGCGACCGCGATGGGGGAGCGGGGCTGAGCTGAGCCGACGGCTGCTCGGCGCCGTATTCGGTGCAGGCATTGATCGCATAATCAGTGCACGCATTATCTGCTCACGTTGCGCCGCCGGCGTGTAGAAGCCTGCCTGACATCGCTTGATCGTCAACTTCTTACTCGTCGACGCACATTGACGGCCACTCGGCGGATTAATACAGTGCACTCAATTCCTATGTGCACTTCGTCCGACATGCCCGAAAAGGTCATATCCCCCGAGGCGCGAGCGACGACGCTCGCCCAAAGTGAGGTGGCACGATGCTCCTAGGCAAGCGACTTCAGCGACTCCGGCGACATCGGAGGCTTCGAGGTGTCTGCGCCGCCGCCTGTCTCGTCCTCACGGCGGCGGCGTGCTCGGTCCAGGAGAGCAGCGTCGAACAGGCGCCGCGGACCGCCTCCCCGCAGGCGGCCGACGACGCGAAGCTGAGCGGCGACCCGGTCGTCATCGGCTCGATGTTCCCGGTGTCGGCGCCGCTCTCGACCTTTCCCCAGCTCCCGTACATCGCACAGATCGCCGTCAGGACCGTCAACGCGGAGGGCGGCATCAACGGTCGCCCGCTCAAGTGGGTGCACTGCGACGACAAGGGCGACCCCAACGTCGCGGCCAAGTGCGCGGACAAACTGCTCAACCAGACCAAGGTCAGGGCCCTTGTCGAATCGGTCGGCGTGCAGGGCAACATTGCCTGGCCGGTCATCAAGAAGGCCGACGTCATCAACTGGTTCAACGTGCCGATCTGGCCGGACGACACCACCAGCCCGCTCGCGTACCCCGCCGGCCTCGGCATCTTCGCCCACCAGAACATGGGACTCCTCGTCAAGCAGCACGAGTTCAAGAGGGTCGCCTGCCTGACAGCCGAGGGCACCGTCTCCACGAAACTCTGCAACTTCGCCAAGGAGTCCCTCGCCGCCAAGGGCGTCACGGACTTCAAGAAGGTCACCTGGCCCGCCGACACGACCACCTTCCTGCCCTACGCGGCCAAGGTCCTGGCCGACGGCTACGACGCCGTCGTGATGGGGGTGGGCGACGCGATCTCCGCGCCCGTGCTCCAGGCGCTGGCGGACATGGGCGTCGACGTCCCCGTCCTCGCCCCGAGCACCTCGATCGGCACCCAGTCCATCAAGGCGGCCAGGGAGACCGGCCTGAGACTGCGGGTGGCCAGCAGTTGGGCCGCCGACCCGGCCGAGAACGCGGCCCGCGCGCAGATGCTCGAAGCCATCCAGAAGTACGGTCCGTCCGTCGGAGCGCCGCCGCACCTCGACACCGTCAGCGACAACGCCTTCAACATGTACGAAGGCATCCGCTCACTGGCCGCTGTCATGAACGGCGCCAAGTCCCTCAAGACAGCCGACCTTCAGGCCTACATCGCCGAGCACCCGGTCGTGACCGGGGCGACGCCACCGCTGGACTGGACCAAACCGGGCCCCGTACCGGGATCCCCGCGCGTCGTGCAGGTCTATGCCGAGCCCTCGCGGCTGTCCAAGGACGGGGTGCTGACCGCCCCCTCCGACCTCTGGGGGTCCGTCTTCCCCGGAGTCGACGACATCAAGTGCTGTTCGGCCCCAACTACCGCCAGTGGGAGGTGAGTCGGAGTGTTCCAGCTGTGGACCTTCATCATCGTCGGGCTCTCGGCCGGCGGTGCGTACGCACTGACCGCGATCGGCGTGGTCACGATCTACCGCGGCTCCGGCGTGCTCAACTTCGCGCACGGCGCCATCGGCATGGCGGGCACGTACGTCTTCTGGGAGCTGTACGAGGACGGCGCCGCCACCCACGGACTGCGGGCCCTGGCCCGGTGGCCGATCGGCCTCGCCATGGCGGCCGGGATCGCGGCCGGCGCGCTCCTCGGACTCGCCGTCTATCTCCTGGTGATGTATCCCCTGCGCAACTCCTCGGAGCTGGCGCGCGTCATCGCCACCCTCGGTGTGCTGCTCATCATCCAGAACGCCGCGCTGATGATGTACTCCTCGGAGACCGTCGTCATCCCGCGGTTCCTGGGCCGCGGCAACTTCCCCGTCTTCGGCGTACCCCTGCGCTACGACTCCGCGATCGTGCTCGGAGTCGTCCTCGTCCTCGCCGTCGGCCTCACGCTGCTGTTCCGCTACACCCGCCTCGGACTCTCCGCGAGCGCGCTGCAGAGCCGCCCGGTGGCGGCCGCCACGCTCGGCATCTCACCCCACCCCGTCGGCATCATCACCTGGACCCTGGGCGGCTCGCTCGCCGCGGCCGCCGGCATCCTCGTCGTCCCCACCATCGGGCTCTCGCCGACCCAGCTCACCCTGCTCATCAACTACGCCTTGGCCGCGAGCCTCGTGGGCAAGTTCCGCAACTACGGCACCGCCGTCGGGGCGGCTCTGCTCATGGGCATCGCCGAAGCGGTGATGATCCTCTACGACGTGCCGACATGGATTCGCCTGATGACACCGTTCGTGGTCATCCTGGTCGCCCTCGTAGCGGGCGGCACGGCCGTGCCGGGCCGGGGGTTCGCCGAGAGCCGGCTG
Source organism: Streptomyces sp. NPDC107517 (assembly GCF_055582645.1). NCBI lineage: Bacteria > Bacillati > Actinomycetota > Actinomycetes > Kitasatosporales > Streptomycetaceae > Streptomyces > Streptomyces sp. NPDC107517. Next base: position 81,959 of record NZ_JBVJPM010000019.1, read on the forward strand.
CCCAGGGTCGGCGCCGGGCTGCTGCGCCCCGTCCCGGCCGCGATCGGGTTCGGCGTGGCCGTCTTTTTCGCGCTCGGCCTGGGCAGCGGCTGGTCCGGCGCGGTCGCCAACGCGGCGATCGCCGCGCTCGTCAGCCTCGCCATCGTCATCGTCACCGGCTACGCCGGGCAGATCAGCCTCGCCACGTACGCGCTGATGGGTGTCGGCGCGATGGCAGGTGCGCACGCGGCGGGATCGTGGGGGCTCGGCTATGCGATGACTCTCGTCCTCGGTACCGCCGCGGGGGCCACCGTCGGGTGGCTCATCGGGCTTCCGGCGATCCGGGTCCGTGGCATCGACCTGACCGTCGGGACGCTGGTGTTCGGCGTGGTCATCGCCAACACCGTGTTCATCTCGCCCACGTTCATCGGCAACGACAGCTTCGGCGGGATCATCGTGCCCGAGCCGAGCCTGTTCGGCCTCGACCTCGATCCCAGCGAGCATCCGGGCCGGTTCGCCCTCCTGTGCCTGGCGGCGCTCCTGGCCGTCGGGATCGGGACCGCGAACCTGCGCCGGTCCGTGGCGGGGCGCCGGCTGCTCGCGGTGCGCGCCAACGAGCGGGGAGCCGCCGCTCTCGGCATCTCCGTCGGCGGTGTGAAGGTCGCCGCCTTCGCGCTCGGCGGAGCGGTGGCGGGCCTCGCGGGATCCCTCACCGTCTTCCAGAGCCGGACCATCACGCTCACCAACTTCGACGTCTTCAAGTCGATCTTCGCGCTCGCCTTCACGATCGTCAGCGGCGTCGGGTACGTCACCGGGGCGCTGTACGCCGGACTCATCAGCTCGGGCGGCCCGCTCTCGTACCTCTTCAGAGACCTGTCCTCGAAGATCGACCTGATCTTCGCGGTCGCGTCGGGCCTGCTCGTCATCCAGATCATGCTGCAGGACCCGGACGGCATGATCCCCATGCTGCGGCGGCAGTTGACGCCGCTGACGCACCGGGCGGGGCGGCTGCTGCGGCAGGGCCGACGTGGCGGAGTGGGGCCCGCGCAGGACTTCTCCGTGGAAGCGATACCCGACGCCGGACTCGAACCCGTACCGCGCTCCGACGAACCCCTCCTCCGCGTAGACCACCTGAGCCTCGCCTACGGCCCCGTGCACGCGGTCGACAACGTCAGTCTCCAGGTCCGCCCGGGCAAGGTCGTGGGGGTGATCGGGCCCAACGGCGCGGGCAAGACGAGCCTCATCGACACGCTCACCGGTTTCGCGCGCCGCAGCACCGGCACCGTCCGCCTCGGCGATGTCGACGTCTCCGAGTGGACCATCCGCCGCCGCGCCCGTGCCGGGCTCGGCAGGACGTTCCAGAACCTCGAGCTCTTCTCGGACATGACGGTCCGCGAGAACCTCCTCGCGGCGCAGGACCCGCGTGGCATCGGCGCTTACCTCAGCGGATGGGTGCGCCCCGGTTCCGCGCGCCTGGACGGCGTCGCCACGCAGGCGGTGGCACTCCTCGGACTTGAGGAGTGGCTGGACAGCGAGATCCGGACCCTGCCTCAGGGGACACGTCAACTGGTCGCCCTCGCCCGTGCGTTGGCGGCCCGGCCCAGGATCCTGTGCCTGGACGAGCCCGCGGCCGGACTCGACGAGAGCGAGCGCGAGGCGATGGCGGCGGCGCTGCGGCTCGTCGTGGACCGGCTGCACATCGGGGTGCTGCTCATCGAGCACAACATCGATGTCGTCGCGGGACTGTGCGACCACGTCCTCGTCCTCGACTTCGGCGCGGTCGTCGCGAGCGGCGTCCCGGCGCAGGTGCTCGCCTCGGACGTCGTACGGCACGCCTACCTCGGGACCGGGGGAGTGCCGCAGAAGGTGGAAGTGCTGGCCGGCGAGGAAGAGGTGAACTGATGGCGACCCAGACCGAGAGCCAGGCCGGGACTGCCACGGCGGGCGTGAGCGGCCTCGACGTACGCGACTTGGCGGCCGGGTACGGGTCGGCCCCGGTGATCTCCGGCCTCGACCTGGCGGTCGCGGCGGGCGAGGTCGTCGCCGTGCTCGGGCGCAACGGTGTGGGGAAGACGACGGCACTCATGGCGATCGGCGGCTTCCTGAAACGGGCGACGGGCACGGTGACCGTGAACGGCACCCCTGTCGTCGGAGCGTCCCACCGGCGCATGCGCCGCCAGGTGGGACTCGTCCTCGAAGGCCGCAGCGTCTTCCCCTCGCTGACCACCGCGCAGAACCTCAAGGTCGGCCGGGTGGAGGTGGGTGACGTGCTGAGAGTCTTCCCCGACCTCGGAGCGCGCCTGCACGTACGGGCCGGTAACCTCTCCGGCGGCGAGCAGCAGATGCTCAGTCTCGCCCGCGCCATGTGCAGGCGGCCGCGCGTGCTCCTGCTCGACGAGCTGTCCTTCGGACTCGCCCCGGTCATGTGCGACCAGCTGTTCTCCGGAATACGGAGGTTCGCCGCGGACCACGGCATCGCTGTGGTCGTCGTCGAACAGCACCTGCACTACGCGGCGATGGTCGCTGACCGCGCCGTGGTCATGCACCAGGGCCGTCTGGCCCTGGAACTCCCGTCGTCCGAACTCGTCGCGCGCAGCGCCGAGATAGAGCAGCTCTACCTGGGCGGGCCGGACACGAGCGGAACCTGACCAGCTCCTGGATGCGCGACAGAGCCGTTGCGCCCGGGAACGGGCGTGGCGGAGCCACTTGGCCTCGGAGGTGAAGCCGAGCACGGCCTGCATCGTCGCGAGGGAGTCCAACTCTGTCTTCACACACGGACGTTGGACTCCCTTCCCGCCTTACGGGGCCGATCGCTTTAAGTGCCCTTAATGCCGTCAAACTCACCTCTATGCATAAGAATTCTTCTAGAAAAGTGCACTTAATTACAGTACTGTCGGGATGGCCGGCCTAGGAGGGCAGATGTCAGACGCCGAGGTGTGCCGTGAGCGATGATGCCGAGTGGCGGACAAAGTGGCAGGGGGATCTCGCCCGGCTGCTGACACCCCGGAACGTGGTGATCGTCGGGGCGAAGGACTCGTCCCCGTCGTCCTACGGGGTGGTCGAGGCCCTGACGCGCGTGGGCTTCACGGGTCGCATCTTCGCGGTCAACCGATCGGCCACACCCGCCCATGGCCTCGCGACCACGTCCACGTGCGCTGCGATCGGTGAGCCGGTGGACGCCGCCGTCCTCCTCGTTCCGGCGCACGCGGTGCACGAGGTTCTCGGCGACGTGGCCGAGTCCGGTGTCCGTAGCGCGGTCCTGCTCTCCTCCGGCTGGGCGGAGGCCGGTTCAGCAGGCGAGGCCCGGCAGCGCGCGGTCGTGGCGCGGGCTCGCGAGCTCGGCGTCACGCTCGTCGGACCCAACTGCCTCGGCTTCCTGAATGTGGCGGCGCGCACCGGCGCGTGGATCGCGAGCGTTCCGCCCGGCGTCCGGCCGGGCCCGGTCGCGATCGTCTCCCAGAGTGGCGGAATGGGTAACGCCCTTGCCGATCTGGCCGCCGAGTTCGGCGTCGGCCTCAGCTGCGTCGTCACCACGGGCAACGAGGCGATGCTGACGACCACCGACGTGATCGAGCACCTGGTCGAGGACGAACACACCCGCAGCATCGCGCTGTTCGCCGAGGCCATCGCGGATCCGGCGCGGTTCATGGCTGCAGTGGACCGGGCCCGCGAGCTCGGCAAGGCCGTCGTCGTCCTGAAGGCGGGCACCAGCGAGATCGCCGCACGCAACGCCGTCTCCCACACGGGCAGTCTCGTCGGTGACGACCGCGTCGTCGACGCCGCGCTACGCCAATGCGGTGCCCTCCGCGTCCGTTCGCCGGAGGAACTGGTGATCACCGCCAGTGTCCTCGCCACCGCAGGACCGCTGCGGGCACCCGGCATCGCCGTCGTGTCGATCAGCGGCGGTTCCGTGGACGTCGTCGCCGACGAGGCCGAGCGACTCGGCCTGGAACTACCACAGTTCGACGAGTCGGCGACGCGGGAGATCGATGCCGTGCTGCCCGCGTTCGCCGGCGTCGGAAACCCGCTCGACATCACCGGTGCGGCGCTCGGCGACGAGTTCGAGCGGGTGCTCCGGATCGTGGACCGGCAGAAGGAGTTCGGTGCTGTCGCGATCCTCAGCAACGTGCCGGCCTACGACTCCTGCAAGACGACCGGCATCGGCGGCCTCCTCAAGGCCATCGGCCGGGGAACAGAGGCAATCGGCCTGCCCGCCTTCCTGCTGTCCCAGACCCTCGCGCACCTGAACGACACGGGTCGGGCGGCCGTCGACGCCGTCGGGCTGCGTGCGCTGCCCGGCCTGGCGCTCGGTACCACCGCCATCTCCCATCTCTCCCACTGGTCCCGGCGGTTGCCCACGCTCGCAGCCCGGCCCCCGCTCCCAGTCCGGCCCGCGCCGCCTCTCGCCCCCGCCGACCGCGTGCTGTCGGAATGGGCCGCCCGCGCGCTCCTTGCACAGGGCGGAGTGCCCTTCGTTCCGGCAGGGCTGGCACGTACCGCCGACGAGGCGGCCGAGATCGCCGCGGGCTTCGGCGGTCCGGTCGCGGTCAAACTCGTCTCGCCCGACGTGCCGCACAAGAGCGATGTGGGCGCGGTGATCCTCGGCGTCACCGGCGATGACGCTGTCCGGCGTGCCTTCGATGAGGTGCGCGCCGTCAGCATCGGCGCGCCCGACGGCATGCGGGTCGAGGGCGTGCAGATCTCGCCCATGCGCCGTGGCGGTGTGGAACTGGTGGCCGGTGTGACCCGGGATCCCCAATGGGGCCCGGTGCTCGCGGTCGGGTTGGGCGGAGTGTTCGTGGAAGTGCTGGCGGACGTGGCGCTGCGACTGCTGCCTGTCACCGCGACGGACGTCGAGGAGATGCTCGGCGAACTGCGGGGCCGCGCGGTGCTCGACGGGGCGCGGGGCCGGCCACCGGTCGACCGGGCCGCCCTCGTGGCCGCGATCTGCCGCATCGCCGACGTGGCCTGGCAACTCGGTGACGAGCTCGATTCGGTCGAGGTGAACCCATTGCGTGCCACCCCCGCGGGAGCCGAGGCCTTGGACGCGCTCGTCGTGTTCCGCTCACGCCGACGCGCCGTCGAAGGGGGGCGCCATGAGCACAGTGCTCCGGCCGCGCCGGTGACGAAGGAGGAGTCATGAGTTGGCACAACGAGGTCGAGGCGCTGCGGGCAAGGCGCGAGATCGCGCTGGGCATGGGCGGTCCGGAGAGGGTGGCCCGCCAGCACGAGCGCGGCCGCCTGACGATCCGTGAGCGGATCGACGGTCTGGTCGACCCCGGCTCGTTCGTCGAGTTCGGGCAGCTCGCCGGTACCGGCACCTATGAGCAGAGCACGCTCACGTCGTTCGTCCCCGACCCGTACGTGGCCGGCCTGGCCACCGTGAACGGCCGGAACACGGTCGTCGGCGGTGAGGACTTCACCGTCCGGGGTGGTTCCGGCAGCGGGCCGGGCCAGCGCAACAAGCGTGACCTGGCCTATGCGATGGCCAAGGAGTACCGGGTCCCGATGGTGCAGTTCTTCGACGGGGCCGGGGCGAGTATCCGCACGATGGAGAGCCTCGGGCGTTCGTACCTGCCGAACAGCAAGGACTGGACCGACCCGCTGCAGCTGCTGGGGGAGGTGCCGGTCATCGGTGGGATCGCGGGCGCGGTCGCCGGTGGCATCGCGGCGTACGCCCTGCTGACGCACTGGACGTGCATGGTGGAGGGAGCGGAACTCTTCGCCGCCGGACCCGCGATCGTGAAGCGGGCGATCGGCGTGGATGTCACGAAGCAGGAGCTCGGTGGCACGGGAGTGCACGTGCGCAGGAGCGGTGTCGCCGACAACGAGGCGGCCGACGAGAAGGACTGCTTCGCTCAGATGGCGACGTTCCTGTCCTATCTGCCGCAGAGCGTGTGGGAGTTGCCACCCTACGTCCAGCCCGACGATCGCCCCGACCGGCGTGAGGAGGAGCTGCTGACGATCGTTCCGCACGAACGCCGTGGCTACGACATGCGCCGGCTGGTCGAGTTGGTGGTGGACGAAGGATCGATGTTCGAGATCAAGCCCTACTTCGGCCGATGCGTCATCACCGCGTTCGCCCGTCTCGACGGTCACGTCGTCGGCATCGTGGCCAACGACCCCCTGTACCAGGCCGGCGCGGTCGACGCGGAGGGAGCCGACAAGACGACACGCTTCATGGAGCTGTGCGACACGTTCCGCATCCCGCTCGTCCACTTCGTCGACGTCCCCGGCTTCATGGTCGGCCCGGAGGCCGAGGCGTCGGGCACGCTGCGGGCCGGGATGCGGACCCTGTGGCTGGCGCACCAGATCACCGTGCCCTCGGTGGCCGTGCACGTCCGCCGCTGCTTCGGCATGGCCGGCGTGGCCACGAGCACTCCGGCGCATCTCGGGCTCCGGCTGGGCTGGCCATCGGGGGAGTGGGGCTCGCTGCCCGTCGAAGGAGGGGTCGAGACCGCCTACCGGAGCCTGATCGCCGCGGCACCCGACCCTGAGGAAGCGCGCAAAGAGATCGAGGCGCGTCTCGTACGGATGAAGAGTGTGTTCCCCATCGCGGAGGCGTTCGGCGTGGAGGACGTCATCGACCCGCGCGACACCCGGCCGCTGCTGATCCGCTATCTGGAGGCAGCCATTCCGCGCCTGGGGCACGACCTCGGCCCCAAGCCCCGGTACGGCATCAGGCCCTAGCTCCAGACAGGGCCCGGTCCTGTCGTCGAACTTCCCTCGCCCGCTCGACGCCTGGCACGCTCCCCGAGCACTTCGTGCAGGGGAGACCTCGTCTCGGGGCAACAGACGCCGCGGGGCCGCCCTTCGGGGGGCGGCGGGAGTTTGGCGACAGGACCTAGCCTGATTTCCGACGATCGGCCCGGCGTGCTGCCTGAGCCCGCAGTTCACGCCGCAACAGCTTGCCCGCCGGCGTGTACGGCAGCGCCTCGCGGAACTCGATCTGCTTGGGCACCTTGAACCGGGCCAGCCTCCCGCCGGCGAAGGCACGAAGCTCGTCGACGAGATCACCGGTGGGCGCCACTCCCGGGGCCGGCACGACGACCGCGTGGACGCGCTGATGCCATTCGGGGTCGGGTATGCCGATGACCGCCACATCGGCGACCGCCGGGTGCCGGCGGAGGGCGTCCTCCACCTCGGCGGGGTAGACGTTGACCGCCCCGGAGAGGATGAGATCGGTACGCCGGTCGACGATGTAGAGCCAGCCCTCGGCATCCAGACAGGCGATGTCGCCGACGGTGAAGTACTCCCCGCGCCGGTTGGCCGCGGTGCGCTCCGGATCTCCCAGGTACGCGGAGTTCACCCCGGTCGGGTTGCGCACCCAGAGCGTTCCCGGTTCGCCCGGTGGCAGTTCCTTTCCGGAGTCGTCGAGGATCTTCATCCGGGCACCTTCGGCGTCGTGGCGCCCCACGCTGCCGGGGTGTTCGAGCCAGTCGGACGGCGAGATGGTGGTGCCCCAGCCTTCCGTCGCTCCGTAGTACTCCCACAGGATCGGCCCGAGCCAGTCCATCATCCGCCGCTTGACGGCGACCGGAGTCGGCGAGCCCGCGTGACTGACGATCCGCAGCGAGCTCAGGTCGTACGACGTGCGGACCTGCGAGGGCAGTTGCAGCAGGCGGTGGAAGTGGATCGGCGCCAGTTGGGCGACGGTGACCCGGTACTCCTCGACGAGGCGCAGGAACTGCTCGCTGTCCCACTTGCCGCTCAGCGCGATGGTGTGCCCCCGGTGCAGCCCCGCCAGCGCCCAGGAACCCGGCGCCCCGTGGTGCAGCGGTCCGGAGATCAGGTTCACGGCCGTGGGGTCGTGCCGCATCCCCCGCTGTTCCATGATCCAGTCCAGCGCGGCGACCCCCGCCTCGGGAGTGGCGCTCATGTCGACCGGCCAGACCACGCCCTTCGGGCGCCCCGTCGTTCCCGACGTGTACATCGACCGCATGGCGTGGACCCGGTGCGCCGGCTCGGTCTCGGGACAACCGGCGACAAACGCGTCCAGGGACCGCGGACCGTCCGCTGCATCGATCGTGATGAGGTCATCGGCGGACCGGCCGAGCTCGGACATGCCGGTGCGGACCTGGTGGGCGAACGACTCCTCGGTGAAGACCAGCCTGCTCTCGCTGTTGCCCAGGATGTACGTCAACTCGTCCTGCGCAAGGTGCGTGTTGACCGCGACCATACGGACGCCGATCTGCGAAGCGCCCAGCTCCAGCGCGAGGAAGCGAGAGGTGTTCGAGGCGAGGACGGCGATCTTCGCGCCCGTCTCGACCCCGGAGGCGCGCAGGGCGTGCGAGACGCGGTTCGCCTGCCGGTGAAGTTCGCCGTACGTGACCCTGCGCCCGTCCGACTCGATGACAGCGGTCCGCTGCGGAAGTGCCTGCGCGTAGCGGTAGAAGCTTGCGGGCCGTGCGTTCATCATCCGCGTCCTTCTTGTCGTCCGTAGCACCGACAGGAGTAACTAGCGATTATAGGGCACTGATTGGGCTTGTTGGGTGGCAAGTCTCCTAGAAATAGGGCACATTGACTCGATAAAGAGTGTAAGAATAACGTTTCCTTCTTGGATGGATCCAGTCGGCAGGAGGCAATCCGATGCTCGAATTCGATCGGCTGTTCATCGGCGGCCAGTGGCGTGCGCCCGCCGGACCAGGAAGGTGTGAGGTGGTGTCACCGGCCACCGAGCAGGTGATGGGGCGGCTGCCGGCCGCGGAGAAGGCCGACGTGGACGCTGCCGTCGCGGCGGCCCGGGCCGCGTTCGACACCGGGCCCTGGCCGCGCATGCCGTTCGAGGGACGGGCCGAGATCGCCCTCCGCCTCGCCGACCAGCTCGTCCCGCGAGCCGAGGAACTGGCGCTGCTGCAGACCGACGAGATGGGCGCGCCCGTCCGGTTCACCAGGCCGAGCACCGCCCATGTCGTGCGCGGGCTGATCGAGCGCTACATCGAGACGGTACGCGCGGTGGAACTCCGGCAACTGCGGCAGGGCGGCGGTGGCCCCTCTCTGGTGGTCCGTGAGCCGGTCGGCGTCGTCGCCGCGGTGATCCCGTGGAACGCGCCGCTCGGGCTGATCCTGTCCAAGATGCTCCCGGCCACGCTCGCCGGCTGCACGGTGGTCGTGAAGCCCGCACCGGAGACTCCGCTGGACGGCTATGCCGTCGGCGAGGCGGTACGGCAGGCGGGCTATCCGGACGGCGTGGTCAGCATCGTTCCGGCGGACCGCGAGGTGGGTGAGCATCTCGTGGCGCACCCGGACGTCGACATGGTGACCTTCACCGGCAGTACGGCCGCGGGCCGGCGCATCGGCGCCATCTGCGGTGAGCAGGTCAAGCGGGTGACCCTCGAACTCGGCGGCAAGTCCGCCGCGATCGTGCTGGAGGACGCCGACCTGGAACGCGGCATCCCCAAGATGGTCAACGGCGCGATGCAGAACAACGGGCAGATCTGTGCCGCGATCACCCGGGTTCTCGCGCCGGTGAGCCGCTACCAGGAGGTGGCCGACCGCTACTGCGCCGCCGTGTCCGAGCTGACCGTCGGCGATCCGCGGGCGGACGCGACGGACATCGGCCCGCTCGTCTCCGCGCGCCAGCGGGACCGGGTGGAGGGCTATCTGGCGTCCGGCCGGGAGCAGGGTGCCAAGGTGGCCGTCGGCGGCGGCCGTCCGGCCGGCCTGTCGCGGGGCTGGTTCGTGGAGCCCACCGTGTTCGTCGACGTGGACAACGCGATGCGGATCGCCCGGGAAGAGATCTTCGGCCCGGTCTCGGTGATCATTCCGTACGCGACCGAGGCGGACGCGGTGCGCATCGCCAATGACTCGCCGTACGGGCTGTCCGGATCGGTGTTCACGACGGATGTCGAGCGAGGCATCGACGTGGCCGGGCGGATCCGCACCGGCCAGGTCACCGTGAACGACTTCCGCATCTCCTCGAGCGCCCCCTTCGGCGGTTTCAAGTGCTCCGGCATCGGGCGCGAGGGCGGCCCCGAGGGCGTCGGCGCCTATCTGGAATACAAGTCGGTGAACCTGCCGGAGGGTGCCGTCGGGACACGGAGCGAAGGCGCGGGAGCGGTACGCCGACCGGGAGCGTGACCCCTTCCTCATCCCGTATCGATCGGCTGCCGTCCTGGTCTCTTCCGGAACGACGGCATCGTGCCGAGGACTCAGGTCTGAGCGGCTGGATCCCCGCCGCCGGCCCCCTCCCAACAGCCTGAACACGCCTCCACGAACCTACGCGGAGCAGCGCTGGCCCCAGGGTGTGCGGCAGAGCCATTGCGCTGTCGCACACCCTGGCGCACGTGCCCTGGCCCTCAGTCCCCGCCGTCACTGTCACTGTCGCCGTAGACGACGACCGACCGGGTCACCCGCCCCTTGCGCATGCCCTCGAAGGCCTCTTCCACCTGGTCCAGGCTGATCGTGCGCGACACCATCGACGCCAGGTCGAAGCGCCCGGCCTCGGCGAGCCGGACGATCTCGGGGATCAGCTTCTGCGCGTCGCCGCCTGCGAAGATCGACCCCTTGAGGGTCTTCCTGCTGTGGATGATGTCGTCCGCGGTGAGGACGACCTTCTCCGCCGGTGCGGCGGCGCCGACCACGACCACCGTTCCGCCGCGACGGGTGATCCGCCACGCGTTCATGACGGTCGCCGCGGAGCCGACCGCCTCGATCGCGACGTCGACCCCGCGCCCGTCGGTGAGTTCGGCGATCGCCTTCTCCAGGCCCGCGTCCGGCGCGAGCGCCACGGACGCGCCCACGTGCCGGGCGGCCGCGCGCTTGAACTCCACCGGGTCGATCGCCACGACGCACGCCGCGCCCGAGAGCGCCGCCGCCTGGACGGCCGACTGTCCGACCCCGCCGCAGCCGACCACGGCGACGGTCGTGCCGGGCTCGACCCGCGCCGTGTTCACCACGGCGCCGACGCCGGTGACGACGCCGCAGCCGACCAGGGCGAGCTGGTCGTCGGGCAGGTCGGTGCGGACGGGGACGACGGACGACTCGTGCACGGTCATCCGCTCCGCGAACGTGCCGAGTCCTGCGAGTCCTTGGAGCGTGCCGCCGTCCGCGTCGAGGAAACGGGGTGTGGTCGTACGGACGGCGATCTCGTCGCAGTTGTGGGCCTCGCCGCGCACGCAGTAGTAGCACCGGCCGCAGGAACCGGCCGCCGCGGTGACGATCCGGTCACCGGGGCGCACCCGTTCCACGGCGGAGCCGATCCGCTCCACGACCCCCGCCCCCTCGTGGCCGAGCACCGCGGGCACGGGCGCCCGCAGATCACCGGTGAGCATGTGCAGATCGGTGTGGCAGACCCCGCTCGCGGTGAGCCGCACGACGACCTCCCGCGGCCCCGGCTCCGCCGTTCTCACCTCCCGTACGACGAGGGGGCGGCCCGGACCTTCCATCACGGCTGCGCGCATGAGGCTCCTCAGGTTCCTTGGGTTCCGTACGTTCACTGGCTTCCCTGGCTTCCTCGCAGGGCTAATTGAGTACACTCAACTCGCCGAATGTTGCCCGCAGAGAAGGGGTAAGGCAAGTGAACGGACATGTCGACCACATCGTCATCGGAGCCGGGTCCGCCGGCTGCGTCCTGGCCAACAGGCTCTCGGAGGACGGCCGGAGCAGCGTCCTGCTGCTCGAGGCCGGGGGCGAGGACCGCAGCCCCTTCATCCATGTCCCGGCGGGCTTCGCGCTCCTGGACGCCGAGAAGTACAACTGGCGGTACACGGCGGAGCCCGACCCGAGCCGCAACGGCATCGTCGAACACTGGGGCGGGGGCCGGGTGCTGGGCGGATCGAGCTCCATCAACGGCGAGGTCTGGACCCGCGGCAACGCCGCCGACTACGACGCGTGGGCCGCACTCGGGTGCGAGGGCTGGGACCACGCGAGCGTCCTGCCGTACTTCATGCGCGCCGAGACGTTCCGGGGCGCGCGGGGCAACGATGGCAGCGGACGCCTGCGCGGCCGGCGGGGTCCGCTGCACGTCTCGTACCCGCGCTTCGACCACCCGCTCACCGAGGCCTATCTGGCCGCCGCCCAGCAGGCCGGACTCCCGTTCAACGACGACTACAACGGCGCGGTCCAGGACGGCGTCGGGTACGGGCAGTTGAGCCAGCGACGGGGCTTTCGGCACAGCACCGCCCGCGCCTATCTGGCGCCCGCGCGGCGCCGCCGCAACCTCGCCGTGCGCACCGGCGCCCTGGCCGCGCGGATCCTCGTAGAGAACGGCAGGGCCACCGGCGTCGAGTACCGCAAGGACGGCAGGACGGTGCGGGTCAGGGCCCGGCGCGAGGTCATCCTCGCGGCCGGCGCGCTCGCCTCGCCCAAGCTCCTCATGCTGTCCGGCATCGGCCCGGCCGACGCGCTCGGCGAGCACGGCATCGACGTCCTCGCCGACAGCCCGCTGGTGGGCCAGGGCCTCCAGGAGCACATCTACGCGACCATGGCGTACTCGGTCGGTGTCCCGACCCTCAACATGGAGCTCACGCCGCTCGGATTCCTGCGCCACGGCCTCGACTTCGCGCTGCGCGGGCGCGGCGCCGTGACCGTCGCGGCGGCGCACTCCATCGCCTTCGGGCGGCTGCGGGAGGACTCCGCACGCCCCGACTACGAGATCATCTTCGCGCCGATGGGGCTGAGCGGCTCGGTGCCGGGGACCGACGCGGGTGAGGGCGTCGAGTACCGGCACGACGTCAACGAACTGCGGCCCATGAAGACCTCGACCTGCATGGCGATGCCGTCCGTGAGCCATCCGCGGGCCCGTGGACGGGTCACGCTGCACTCCGCGCGCCCGCAGGACAAGCCGCGCATCGAGCACCAGCTGCTCGCGGACCGGGACGACATCGCCGAACTGACCGCCGTGTGCCGCAAGACCCGCGAGATTTTCGGCCGTGACGCCCTGCGCCCTTACGTCGAGGGGGAGTTCCTGCCGGGGCCGAAGGTCCAGTCCGACGAGGAGTGGGAGACGTACCTGCGCAGCTACGCGTGGCGAGGCGAACACCCCGTGGGCACCTGCGCCATGGGGAGCGACGCGTCCTCGGTGGTCGACCCGCAGCTGCGGGTGCGGGGTGTGGAGGGGCTGCGGGTGGTGGACGCGTCGGTGATGCCCACGCTGATCACCGGGCACACCAACGCCCCCACGGTCATGATCGCCGAACGGGCGTCGGACCTGATCAGGTCCGACGCCCGGGGAGGCATGTCGTGACTGTATTACTCAACTCCGGTTCGCGCGGCCGGAGGTGAGACCGCCGTCGACGTAGAGGACCTGGCCGGTCACGTACTGGGCGGCGTCCGAGGTCAGATAGGCGACCGCGTCGGCGATGTCCTCGGGGCGGCCCATCCGGCCCGCGGGGATGGTCCGCTCGCGCTCCGCCCGGTCGGCAGGGGTGAGTATCCGCGCGGTGGCCTCGGTGGCGATGGAGCCGGGGGCCACCGCGTTCACCCGTACGCCCAAGGGGCCGAGCTCCACGGCGAGTTGGACGGTCAGCGCCTCGATCGCGTTCTTGGTGACCGGGTAGATGCCGGTGCCCGGGGAGTGCATGCGGGCCGCACCGGAGGAGAGGTTGACGACGACCCCGCCGCTGCCGGACGCGGCCATGGCGGGGACGAACGCCTGCACACACCACAGCGTGCCGAGCAGGTTGACGTGCACGACGTCCTCGACGGCGTCGCGGCCGAGGTCGAGCAGCGGGCCGAAGCGCCAGACGCCGGCGTTGTTCACCAACAGGTCGACAGGGCCGACCTGTTCGGCGAGAGCCCTGACGGCGTCGCGGTCGGCGACGTCGCAGCCGAAGCCCCGGCCGCCGACGGATGCCGCCGCGTCGAGGGCGCTCTCCTCGTCGATGTCGACGGCGACGAGCGTGTGGCCGAGCTTCGCGAGCTTCTGTGCGATCTGCAGGCCGAGTCCCCGGCCGGCTCCTGTGACGACGGCGACGCCCATGTGCGTACTCCTGTCTCGCAGTTGATGCCGACAGTCGGAACCAGTACTCGGTTCCGGTACTCGTGCCGACCGTCGGCGCTCACTCCTGTCGCGCCCATTTGCTGGGAACGGCGGCCATGATACCAATAGAGTGCACTCTTAATGATTGGTGCTGGGTGAGGGAAGGTGGCAGGACCATGGGGAAAGCACCGTCGTCCGAGGACGAACTTCTCGTTGAGCGGGACGGGCATGTCGTTGTCCTCACGATCAACAGGCCGGAACGGCTCAACGCCTTCTCGCGCTCGGTGCGCGGCAAACTGAGTGAACTCTGGCCGAAGTTGGACGCCGATCCCGAGGTGCGCGCGGTCGTGGTCACCGCCGCCGGGGACCGTGCCTTCTCCTCCGGCGGAGACGTCTCCGAGCTCGACGGTCCCGAGGACTATCCGCGCTACACCGCCCGCCAGGCCGGGGTCTTCACCCCGACGATCACCGCGGTCAACGGGATGTGCGCCTCCGCGGGGCTGCACTTCGTCGCCGACGCCGACGTCGTCATCTGCAGCGAGAACGCCACGTTCTTCGACACCCATGTGCACGTCGGCCAGGTCAGCGCCCTGGAGCCGATCGGCCTGGCGCGTCGACTCCCGCTCGGTGAAGTCCTGCGCATGGTCGCGCTCGGCAAGGCCTACCGGATCGACGCGCGCCGCGCCCTGGAACTCGGCCTGGTCAGCGAGGTCGTACCGGGCGAGAAGCTGCGCGAGCGCGCGGTCGAGCTCGGCCACATCATCGCGAGCGCGTCACCGGCCGCCGTGCAGGCGTCCCTGCGTGCGGTGTGGAAGAGCCTGGACCGCGGCCTCGACGACGGACTCAAGCACGGCTACCAGATCCTCCAGGACCATCTGGACCACCCCGACGCCACGGAGGGCCCGGCGGCCTTCATGGCCAAGCGGTCCCCGAACTGGACGGCGTGAGGCGGCCGATGATGCCCGACATCGACTTCACGGGGCGGGTGGCCGTCGTCACCGGGGCCGGCCGCGGTCTCGGCCGCGCGTACGCCCTGCTGCTCGCCGCACGCGGCGCGGCCGTCGTCGTCAACGACCTGCCGGGAGTGCCGTCCTCGGCCGCCGACGAGGTCGTCGCGGAGATCGCCGCGGCGGGCGGCCGCGCCGTCGCCGCGACCGACTCCGTGGCCACCCCCGAAGGGGGCGCGGCGATCGTGCACCGGGCCCTCGACGCCTTCGGCCGGGTCGACCTGCTCGTGCACAACGCGGGCGTGGTCAGTGCGAGTACGTTCGCCGACCAGCCCATGGACGAGGTGCACGCCGTGCTCGGTGTGCATCTGCTCGGCGCCTGGCACGTCGGCCAGCCCGCCTGGCGGGACATGGAGAAGCGCGGCTACGGCCGGATCGTCCTGACGACGTCGATGGCCCAGTTCGGCCACTTCCGCCAGCCCGCCTACGCGGCCGCGAAGACGGGCGTGATCGGCCTCGTCAAGTCGCTCGCGCACGAGGCGCTGACCAAGGACCTCGATATCAAGGCCAACGCCATCGCCCCGCTGGCAGGCACCCGGCTCGCCCGACCCGAGGCGAAGGAGCGGTGGGGCGAACTGATGTCACCCGACAACGTCGCCGGAGTCGTCGCGTACCTGCTGAGTGAGCAGTGCCCGGTCAGCGGGCAGGTCGTGCACGCCGGCGGCAGTCACGTGGCGCGGGGCTTCCTCGCGCAGACCCGCGGCTGGGCCGCCCGCGCCACCCCGCTGACCCCGGAACAGGTCCGTGATCACTTCGCGGAGGCCTGCGATCCGGCCGTGTACGAGACCCCGGCCGACGCCAACGACCAGATGCGGATCGTCGAGCGCACGGTGCTCGGCTGACGTTCCATCAACACCCTTGTGAGCCAGGAGGATTCGTGCCACTCACCGACGACATCAAGATGATCTCCATCGACGACCACCTCATCGAGCCGGCCGGTCTGTGGACCGACCGCCTGCCCGCCAAGTACCACGACCGCTGCCCGCACGTGGAGGAGATCACCGAGGAGCGGATCGAGCCGTTCTACGCCAAGACGGTGCATCTCAAGCCGGGCATGCAGATCTGGCGCTACGAGGACATCCTGGAACCCAACGTCGGCCTCACGGCGACCGCGGGCACCGATGTCAAGGACCGCAACTTCAGCCCGATCCGCTTCGACCAGATGCGCCCCGGCCACTACGACCCGGTGGCCCGCCTCGCCGACATGGACGAGGACGGGGTGTGGGCGCAGGCCCCGTTCCCGAGCTTCCCCGGGTTCTGCGGCAACAAGTTCGTCTTCGCCAAGGACAAGGACCTCGCCCTGCTCTGCGTACGGGCGTACAACGACTTCGTCCTCGACGAGTGGTGCGCGGCCGCGCCCGACCGCTACATCCCCCTCACCATCCTGCCGCTGTGGGACCAGGAGGAGTGCGTCGCCGAGATCGAGCGCTGTGCCGCCAAGGGCGCCCGCTCGATCACGTTCCCCGACAACCCGGCGGGGCTCGGGCTGCCCTCGTACCAGGGCACCGCCTGGGACCGGGTCTTCGCGGCGGCGGCCGCGCACGAGATGCCGCTGTCCATGCACTTCGGCGGGTCGAGGATCGTGCCGTTCGTGTCGCCCGAGGCCCCGCAGGCCGCGGTCACGGCGCTGTTCGGCATCACCCTGTTCAACTCCATGGCCGAGCTGGTCATGTCGCCGGTCTTCGTCAAGAACCCGAGGCTCAAGGTGGCGTACTCGGAGGGCGGCATCGGCTGGGTGCCGTACGCGCTGATGCGGATGGACCAGGTCTGGGAGTCCTACCGGGAGTTCCCGCTGGAGAACAACGTCGACCCGGACCGCCGCCCCTCCGACGTCGTCCGCGAACACATCTACTCGTGCTTCATCGACGACCCGGTAGGGATCGGCCTGCGGCACGACATCGGGGTCGGCAGGCTCCTGTGGGAGAGCGACTACCCGCACGCGGACTCGCTGTGGCCGAACAGCCGCGAGAACGCGAAGAAGGTCTTCGCCGACGTCCCCACGGACGAGGTCCGCAAGATCGTGGAGACCAACGCGCGGGAGCTGTTCCGGTTCCACTAGGCGCTGCGTCCGACGTCAGGTGTGTGGTTGCGGCGAGTGAGGAGGGCGTTTCGAGATGAGCGATCCAGGGGCGAGATCCGGCGTGACGCGGCGGCGGGTGCTCGAGGGGGGTGCGGGGGCCGCCGCGCTCGCCATGGTGGGGCCGGCCCGGGCGGCAGCCGAGGCCGGCGCCGCGCCCGACTCGCCGGGCGGGCCGCGGCGCGAGCAGTCGTTCGACGAAGGGTGGCGGTTCCACCGCGGCGACGTGGGCGGGGCGCAGGGCCCCTCGTACGACGACAGCGGCTGGCGGGTCCTCGACCTTCCGCACGACTGGCGGATCGAGGATCTGCCCGGCGCCACGTCCGACGACGGCGGCGCGACCGCCGCCCCCGCCACGTTCGCGTTCGAGACGAGCCCGTCGTCCGACGGTGAACCGCCCGAGCGCATCGGTCCGTTCGACGTGAACGCGGATCCCACGCCGGACGCCGACTTCACGTACCCCGGCCTCGGGCACATCCTGTTCCCCGGCGGCCGGAGCCAGGGGTACACCGTCGCGGCGGTGGGCTGGTACCGCAAGCGGTTCACGCTGCCGGACGCCGACGACGACCGGCGCGTCGAGCTGTACTTCGACGGCGTTTCCACGAACGCCGACATCTGGTGCAACGGTGTCCACCTCGGATCGCACCCGAACAGCTACACCTCCTTCGCGTACGACCTCACGCCGCACCTCGACCCGCGGGGCACGAACGTGATCGCGGTCCGGGTCGACAACAGGGGCAAGACGAGCCGCTGGTACAGCGGCTCGGGGATCACCCGGCACACCCGCCTCACGGTCACCGGACCGGTGCGGATCCCGCTCTGGGGCGTCCATGTGACGACCCCGGTGGTCGACGAGCGCCGGTCGGTGGCCCGCGTCGAGGTCAAGGCCGTGGCCTCGGGGACGCCGGCGGAGGCGAGCGCCCGGATGACCGTCCTGGACGCCCGGGGCCGTCAGGTCGCCACGTCGACGACCCCGGTCAAGGCGGTCGCGAGCGAGGACGGACAGACATACACGGCCGAACTCGCCGTCACCCGAGCTGACTTGTGGTCACCGGAGCAGCCGCACCTCTACCGGGTCCGTGCCGAGATCCTGATCGCGGACCGGGTCGTCGACGCCGTCACCACCACCTTCGGGTTCCGCTCCCTCGTCTTCGACGGAACCGAGGGCTTTCTGCTCAACGGCACGCCGTACAAGGTGCGCGGCGGCAACATCCACGAGGACCACGGGCCGCTGGGCGCCGTCGCCATCGAGCGCGCGGAGGAACGAAAGGTGGAGATCCTCAAGGCCGCCGGGTTCAACGCGGTGCGCGCGGCTCACAATCCGCGCTCCACCGCGCTGCTCGACGCCTGCGACCGGCTCGGGATGCTCGTGCTCGACGAGTTCACCGACATGTGGGACGCCCCGAAGTTCCTCTCCGACGACTACAGCCAGTACTTCACCCAGTGGTGGCGGCGCGATCTGACCGGCATGGTGCTGCGCGACCGCAATCACCCCAGCGTCGTCATCTGGTCGATCGGCAACGAGATCGGATCGGTCCCCGACGACCACGACTACGGGCCACGGCTCGCGGCCCTGGTCCACTCGCTCGACATGACGAGACCCGTCTCGCTGGGCGGCATGAACCCGGCCCCGAGCGGTGGCGACCCGTGGCGTTACGTCGACATCGGCGACTACCACTACGACGCCCCGTCCGCCGAGGACCACGCCGCGCACCCGGACAAGGCGTTCCTCCAGAGCGAGGACACCTCCTCCGAGATGTACGACGACTGGAAGTTCGCCGAGGACCACGCCTGGTACGTGGGGAGTTGGGTGTGGTCGGCGTGGGACTACATCGGGGAATCCGGCGGCGGTGCGGCGGTGGTCGCAGAGAGCGAGGCCGCGGCCGAGGCGAGGAGCCTCGACTCGTCCCTCGGCAAGATCCCGTACCCCTGGTTCGTCAATTTCCAGGGCGACATCGATCTGATCGGAGAGCGCAAGCCGCAGAACCACTGGCGGGCTGTCGTCAACGGGCTCAGCCCGCTGGAGATGATGGTCGAGCGCCCGACACCGGCCGGCACGCACCAGTACCACGTCCGGTCCTGCTACTTCGACGAACTGCCCAGCTGGACCTGGGACGTTGGAGAAGGCACGGCCATGGTCGTCCGTGTCTACACCGGCGGCGACAGCGTGAGCCTGCTGCTGAACGGGGAGCGGATCGCGACCAGGGCCGTGACGGAGGCGGATCAGCGCAGGGTCGCCTTCGACGTGCCCTATCGGCCGGGGAGGCTGACGGCCGTCGCACGCCGCGACGGCCGCGAGATCGCCCGTACGACACTCACCACCACCGGCGAGCCCGCCGGTATCCGGCTCACCTCGGACGTGTCCTCGCTGACCACCGGCCGGGGCGAACTGGCGCATGTGCTGGTCGAGGTGATCGACCGGGAGGGTCGTCCGGTCCCTGACGCCGTGGTCAAGGTGGGATTCCGGGTCGAGGGCGCCGGTGACCTCGCGGCCGTGGGTAGCGGCAACCCGCACAACGTCGACAGCTTCCGGCGCCCCCGGCACTGGACCTGGCACGGCAAGGCCCTGGCTGTCCTGAGGCCGGCCACGACCCCCGGCGCGATCACGCTCACCGCCACCGCGCACGGGCTGGAACCGGCCACCCTGCGCCTCGGGGTCGCCACCGAGAACGGGCGGCGCTTGTTGCCCCTCACGTAATTAAGTACACTCTTTTATGTGAGGGCTCTGGTGGCTCCGACGAACAGAGGCAGCGGATGGATCTGGCGTATGGACCCGAGTACGAGCATTTCCGGGAGGAGGTGCGGGCCTTCCTCCGGCAGCACTGGCAGGACCAGGACTGCCGCGACGATCCGGCGGAGGTGGCGGCCTTCCGCAAACTGGCCGTCGACGCCGGTTATCTCTACCGGTCCGTGCCGCGGCGCTACGGCGGCAGCGAGCAGCCCTCCGACGTACTGAAGGCAAGAGTCGTGCGCGAGGAGTTCACGGCCGCCCGCGCACCGATGGAGATCCGGTCGCTCGGCACCCAACTCCTCGTCCCCACGCTCCTGGAGGCGGGCACCGAGTGGCAGCAGGAGCGGTTCGTCGAACCGACCGTCAACGGGCGGATCACCTGGTGCCAGGGGTACAGCGAACCCGGCGCGGGCAGTGACCTGGCGTCCTTGCGCACCCGGGCCGAACGGGTCGACGACCGCTGGGTGATCAACGGCCAGAAGGTGTGGACGAGCTTCGCCCATGAGGCCGACTACATGTTCCTGCTCGCCCGCACCGACCCCGACGTCCCCAAGCGCAAAGGCCTGACGTACTTCCTCGTCCCCATGGACCAGGCGGGGATCGACGTGCGCCCGCTGCGCCAGATCACCGGCGAGTCCGAGTTCAACGAGGTCTTCCTGACCGACGTCGGCACCCCCGCCGACTGGGTCGTCGGCGCGGTGGGAGACGGCTGGCGCGTCGCCAACACCACGCTCAAGCACGAGCGCGCCTGGGTCGGCGACGTGGCCGAACCCGAGCGCCTGGTGAACAGCCTGATCCGGCTCGCCCGGCGCACCCCGGGACCGGGGGGACGGCCCTGGATCGAGGACACCGGCATGCGCTCCCGGCTCGTCGAGGTCCAGGGGTACCTGGAGGCTCAGCGCTACTCCGGCTACCACCAGCTGTCCCGGGCGCTCAAGGGGCAGAGCGCGGGGCCGCTCGGCCTCACCAACAAGATCTCCAGCACGAACATCGCCGCCCGCGTCGCCGCGGTAGCGCTCGACATCATCGGCGACGCCGCTCTGCTGCCCCACACCGGCGCGGGCGGCGGAGCCTCGGTCGGGCCCGAGCGGTGGATGAACCAGTACTTCGGTTCCCTCGGCAGTGCCATCGCCGGAGGCGCCTCCAACATCCAGCGCACCATCATCGCCCAGCGCGGCCTCGGACTTCCGCGCGACGAGCAGAAGTAGGGGAGCCAGGGGTGGATTTCGATCTGACCGACGAACAAAGGCTGCTCGCGGAGTCGATCGACTCGTTCGCCGCGAGCCGCTGCCCGCTCACGCGCGTACGGGAGTGCTACGGGGACGAGGGCCTGCCGGGGCCTCTCGACGCCTTCGACGAGCTCGGCCTCGCCGAGATGCTGATCCCTGAGGAGTACGGGGGCGGCGGCGCGAGCGTCCTCGACGCGGCGGTCGCCGCCGAGCGGCTCGGCGCGGCCGCCGCACCGGGGACGTTCCTCGCCCGCGCCCTCGCCGGATACGCGATCGCACTCGCCGCGAGCCCGGCCCAGCGGGCCCACTGGCTGCCGCAGTTGACGTCCGGCGCTCGCCGCGCCACCCTCGCGGTCGGCGAGCCGGGCGGGCGCTGGGAACCGGAGACGCTCCGCATGCGCGGCGAGCGGCTCACGGGCGAGAAGCACGGTGTCCTGGTGGGCGGGGGAGTGGACCTCGCCGTGGTCGTCCTGGCCGACGGCCTCGCCCTGGTCGACCTCACCGCCGAAGGTGTCACCGTCACCGCCACCGACGCGCTCGACCGCACCCGTCCGGCAGCCACCCTCGCCTTCGCCGCCCCCGACCACGAACGCCTCCCGGGCGGCGCCGATGCCGCCGCCCGCGTCCTCGACCTGGGTGCCGTGCTCCTGGCCGCCGACGCCTACGGAGGTGCCGCCACCTGCCTCGACCTCGCGGTCGGCTACGCGCGCACGCGCGAGCAGTTCGGCACGACGATCGCCCACTTCCAGGCGATCCAGCACCAGCTCGCCGACCTGGCCGTCGACGTGCTGCCGGCTCGCGGCATGTACTGGTACGCCGCCCACGCCCTGGACAACCGCCAGGGCGACGCGGGCGGTTTCGCCTCGCTCACCAAGGCCCATCTGACGGAACGGTACGTGGCGGCGGCGCGGCGCGCCGTCGAGGTGCACGGCGGCATCGGCTACACCTGGGAGTGCGACCTGCACTTCTATCTGCGCCGTGCCGTCTTCGACCGTACGTATCTGGGCGGGCCCGAGCTGCACCGCCAGCGACGTGCCCGCAGCGAGTTCGAGACGGCGAGCTGACGGAAGGGAGTGGGAGAGCACATGTGGGACTTCTCCACCGAGCCCGAGTACCAGCGAAAGCTTGACTGGGCACGGGAGTTCGTCACGACCGAGGTCCGGGACCTGGAAGTGCTCGGCGTGGATCGGGAGGCCCTGACCCGGCTCCAGGAACCGCTCAAGCAGAAGGTCAGGGACGCGGGGCTGTGGGCCGCGCATCTGCCGCCGGAACTCGGCGGCGGAGGACTCGGCCAGTTGAAACTGGCCCTCCTCCACGAGATACTCGGCCAGGCCTTCTACGCCTCCGAGGTGTTCGGCAACATGGCCCCCGACTCGGGCAACGCCGAACTGATCGCCGTCGGCGCGAGCGAGGAGCAGAAGGAGCGGTGGCTGTACCCGCTCCTCGCCGGCGAGCTCCGCTCGGCCTTCTCCATGACCGAGCCGGGGGCCGGCTCGGATCCCACTCTGCTCACCACACGGGCCGTGCGGGACGGCGACGACTGGGTCATCAACGGGCACAAGTGGTACACGTCCAACGGTCCCAGCGCCGACTTCCTCATCGTGATGGCGGTGACGGACCCGGACGCCCCGCCGCACCGGCGCGCCTCCATGTTCATCGTGCCCAAGGGCACCCCCGGTGTCCGCATGCTGCGCACCATCGGCACCATGGCCGAGCCCTGCGAACACCACCTCAACTGGTCCACCGGCGACTCCGAGATCCTCTACGAGGACGTCCGCGTCCCCGGCGACCACCTCATCGGCGGTCCGGGCGAGGGCTTCCTGCTCGCGCAGAAGCGCCTGGGACCCGGCCGGATCCACCACTGCATGCGCTGGATCGGCATGATGCGGCGCGCCTTCGACATGATGTGCGAGCGCGCGGTCTCCCGGTACACGCACGGTTCGCTCCTCTCCGAGAAGCAGTCCGTGCAGAACTACATCGCGGACTCGGCGGCCCAGATGCACGCGGCCCGGCTCATGACCCTGCACGCGGCATGGAAGATCGACCAGGTCGGCGCCAAGGAGGCACGGACCGAGATCGCCATGATCAAGTACTTCGGCTCGCGGATCCTCTTCGACGTCGTGGACAAGGCGATCCAGGTCCACGGATCGCTCGGCTACTCCACCGATCTGCCCCTGGAGCTGATGTTCCGCCAGGCCAGGTCGTTCTCCGTCGTGGACGGCCCGGACGAGGTCCACCGGGTCACCGTCGCCCGCCGGACGCTGCGCGGGTACGAGGCGCGCGAGGTCCCGGGCGAGCACATCCCCACGCGCGCGGCGGCCGCGAAGGAGCGCTTCGCGGACGCGATCGAGGCGCTGAGTCTCAACCACTGATCCACTCACTCCCCTCCACTGACTCTCAACCACTGACTCTCAACCACTGACTCTCAACCCCTGATTTCTCGACTACTGAGAGGCGGTTGCCGGTTCATGACGGACCTGCGGAGCTTCGTCGACGAGCGCTCCCTGCTGCCCTACCTGGAGCGCGCGGTCCCCGAGATCGGCGTCGTGCACGACATCCGGCGCATCACCTCGGGCAGCTCCAACGAGATCTTCGAACTCTCCACGACGGACAGCGGTGCACCGGTGATCCTGCGTACCCCGCCGCGCCGCCGCCTCTCCGCCTCCGCGCACGACGTGGCCCGCGAGTACCGCGTCATGCGCGCGCTGCGCGGCACCCCCGTGCCCCGCCCCGAGGCGCTCCACCTGTGCACCGACGAGAGCGTTCTCGGGCGGCCGTTCCTGCTGATGTCCCAGGTCGAGGGGTTCCACCTCAAGGCCCCCTACCCCGAGCACGCGCTCGCCGACGGGGCGATGCGCGCGATGATGTACGACTTCATCGAGGTCATCGCCCACCTGTCACGGGTGGACTGGGAGGCGGCGGGACTCGCCGGATTCGGCCGCCCGGCCGGCTATCTCGACCGTCAAGTGGACCGCTGGCTCGGCCAGTTGGCCCACTACCGCACCCGCGATCTGCAGCACCTCGAAGACGTCGCACAGTGGCTCCGGGCCCATCAGCCGGTCTCCGGGGCGCCCGGGATCATCCACGGCGACTACCAGTTCCTGAACGTGCTGTTCGCGAACGACCTGCCGCCCCGTGTCTCGGGAGTCCTCGACTGGGAGCAGTCCACCGTCGGCGACCCGCTCGCGGACCTCGGCTGGGTGCTCGGCCTGTGGACCGAACCCGGCGAGGAGTCGCCGCTCAACGCCTTCTACGGCAACGCGAGTCAGCACCCCGGTGCCCCCACCCGCGCCGAACTGGCGACCCGGTACGCCGAGGTCTCCGGCCGCGACGTCACGCACCGCCGCTACTACGAGGTGCTCGCCCTCTTCAAACTCGGCTGCATCGCAGAGGGTTCGTACCACCGGCACCTCACGGGGCGCAGCGACACCGCACTGCACGCCGACTTCGAGTGGATCGTGCCCAAGCTCATCGCCACCGCCCATGCCATCACCCGAGGGGAACGCGACTGATGAACCGCTGGGGCCTGACCGTTCCCCTCGACGGCGTACCGCTCGATCAACACCCGGGTCTCTACCGGGAACTGGCGGACATGGGCTACTCGGACGCCTGGTCCTCCGAGTCCAACGGCGCCGACGGTTTCACCCCGCTCGCCCTCGCCGCGGCCGCCGAACCGAGACTGCGCCTGGGCACCGCGATCGTGTCCTCGTTCACCCGCGGCCCCGCCACCCTCGCCCAGTCGGCCGCGGCGCTCGCCTGTGCGGCGCCCGGCCGGTTCACGCTCGGCATCGGCGCCTCGTCGCAGGCAATCGTGCGCAAGTGGAACGACATCCCGTACGAGACCCCGTACGCGCGCACCCGCGACCTGGTGGCCTTCCTGCGCGCCGCGTTCACCGGCGAGCGGATCAAGCAGCGCTACGAGACCTTCTCCGTCGACGGCTTCCGGCTCGGGCTGATGCCGCCGGCACCCCCGAAGATCCTCGTCGCGGCGCTGCGCGAGCGAATGCTGCGGCTCGGTGCGCGGGACGCGGACGGGGTGATCCTCAACTGGGTGTCCGCGGAGGACGTCCGCCGGATCGCGGAGATCGTCCACGCCGAGGACCCGGACGCGGAGATCGTCGCCCGGATCATGGTGTGCCCGTCCGAGGACGCCGACGCGGTCAGGGCCGTCGTCCGCACGCTGATCACCGGTTATCTCACCGTCCCGGTGTACCGCGCCTACTACGGCTGGCTCGGTCACGGTGACCTGCTCGCCGACATGTGGGCCGCCTGGGACGCCGGGGACCGCAGGGCCGCTGTGGCCGCCGTACCGGACGAGGCGGTGGACGCGGTGTGCGTGCACGGGTCCCCGGCGGCGTGCCGTCGCCGCATCGACGACTATGTGCGGGCCGGCGTCACCACGCCCGTGTGGGCGCTGCTCCCGAGCGGTCTCGACGTGCGGGAGGCCGCCGCGGCTCTCGCCCCGACGGCCTGAAGCGGTTGCGGGCTATCGCAGTACGAAGCCCTCGTATCCGCGTCCGACCACCTCGTCGCACTTCATGCGGTAGGCGCCGACCCCGGCCACGTACGGCATGAACACCCGTGGTTTTCCGGGGATGTTGTCGCCCAGGTACCAGGAGTTCGCCTTCACGTGGAGCGTGGCTTCGGCCGCATCCGTCACATGGGCCACCCACGCGTCCTGGGCTCCGGCCTCGGGCTCCATCGACGCGATGCCGTGCTCGCGCAGATGCACGAGGGCATCGGTCACGAAGTCGACGTGCTGCTCGATCGAGACCACCATGTTGCTGAGCACCGAGGGACTGCCGGGTCCGGTGATGGTGAACAGATTGGGGAACCCGGCCACTTGGATGCCCAGGTAGGCGCGCGGTCCCTGTGCCCAGGCGTCCCTGAGGTCCTGGCCGCCTCGCCCGCGGATGCCGAGCCTGAGCAGCGGCCCGGTCATCGCGTCGTACCCGGTGGCGAAGACGAGGGCGTCGAGCTCGAACTCCCGCTCACCGGTGGCGATGCCGCTCGGGGTGATCTTCTCGATGGGGGAGCGGCGCACGTCGACGAGGGTGATGTTGTCGCGGTTGTACGTCTCGAAGTAGCCGGTGTCGACACAGAGCCGCTTCGCGCCGAAGGCATAGCCGGACGGGCACAGCTTCTCCGCCGTGTCAGGATCTTTGACGGTCTCCCGGATCTTGCCCCGGACGAACTCGGCGATCGTGTCGTTGGCCGCCTCGTTCAGCATCAGGTCGTTGTAGCACTGCTGGATCAGCGGCGCTCCGCCGAGTTGCCAGCGGCGCTCGTACTCGTCCCGCCGCTCCGAATCGCTCGCCTCCAGGGCCGACTTCACGGGCGGGATGGCCGAGTGCCCGCCGCCCGAGTACTTGGCCCGCTCCCGGTAGGCGCGGTAGGTGTCCTTGCGGCTCTCGCGGTACGCGGGGGTCAGCGGGTGGTTGCGGGCCGGCACGCTGAAGTTGGGGGTGCGCTGGAAGACGTACAGCTCGGCGGCCTGCTCGGCGATCCGGGGTATCGACTGGATGCCGCTCGACCCGGTGCCGACGACGCCGACCCGCAGGCCGGTGAAGTCCACGGTCTCCTGCGGCCAGTTGCCGGTGTGGTACGTCTTCCCCTGGTACGACTCCAGGCCCTCGAAGTCCGGTACCTGCCACGCCGACAGACACCCTGTGGCGGCGATCAGGAAGCGGGCGTCGACCGTGTCGCCGTGTTCGGTGGTGACCGTCCAGCGCCCGGTCTCCTCGTCGAGGACGGCGGAGGTGACCCGGGTGTCGAAGCGGATCATCGGCCGCAGCCCGAACCGGTCGGCCACGTGCTCCAGGTAGCGCAGGATCTCCGGCTGGGCCGGGAAGCGCTCGGTCCACTCCCACTCCTGCTCGAGCTCCTCGGAGAACGAGTACGAGTAGTCCATGCTCTCCACGTCGCAGCGGGCGCCGGGGTAGCGGTTCCAGTACCAGGTGCCGCCGACGCCTCCGCCGGCCTCGAAACCCTGCGTGGTGAAGCCGAGTTCGCGCAGCCTGTGCAGCTGATAGAGGCCTGCGAACCCGGCGCCTATCACCACTGCGTCGACCTGTCGTGCCATCCGTGCCTCCCGAAGTGAGCCGGTCCGGCTTGTTCTGCGCTTGTTCTTCGCGGTACGTCGCGAGTTATTTGAGTATACTTTATTAGTCCTCGTTTCGGTCCGAGAGATCTCGCGTGGGAGATGTCGAGTGAGGGATGTCGTGTGAAGGAACTTCAGGGCAAGGTCGTCGTCGTCACCGGAGCGGCCGACGGGATCGGCCGGGCACTCGCCGAGGCGTTCGCGGCCGAGGGGGCCAGTCTCGTACTCGCCGATGTCGACGGCCCCAACGTGGAGGCGGTCGGGCGCGAACTGGCCGACAGCGGTGCGGACTTGATGGCCGTCCGCACCGATGTGTCGGACCAGGAGCAGGTGCTACGGCTGCGGGACGCGGCCCTGGACCGGTTCGGCGCGGTGCACGTGCTGTGCAACAACGCCGGGGTGATGGGCCCGGTCGGCGATCCGCTGTGGGAGCTCCCCGTCGCCGAGTGGCGGCGTGTGATGGACGTCAACCTGTGGGGCGTGCTGCACGGCATCCAGGCGTTCCTGCCCGCGATGCTCGCGGCGGGTCACGCAGGGCATGTCCTGAACACCGCGTCGATGCAGGGAGTCACCTCGGGGACGCCGATCCCCGAGTACGCGGTGAGCAAGCACGCGGTCGTCTCGCTGTCCGAGGCTCTGCACGCCCAACTCGCCGCACGCCAGGCCGTCGTGGGGGTGTCCGTCCTGTGTCCCGGTGCGGTGAGCACCGGGCTTCCGGCGAAGGAGGAGCAGCGCCTCACCGCGGCCGGGCGCCGGGAAACGTGGGCCCTCGCCCCCGGGTCCGGGAGCCGGGAGCGGACCTGGGGGGAGGCCCTGACACCGGCCCAGGTGGCGCGAGCGGCCGTGGCCGCGGTCCGGGACGAGCGCTTCTACGTGTTCACCCATCCCGGCTCCGCGGACCGGGTGCGGGCACGGACCGGCCCGCTCCTGGAAGCAGCGGACCGGGCCGGTGGACCGGGCACGGACCGGGTCAGCCGCCCAGCATCAGCCGGGCGATCATCTCGCGGTTGAGCATCGGGTCGACGAGGTAGTTCTCGTCGAACTTGGCCCGCTTGAACAGGCGGTGGCAGTCGTGCTCCCAGGTGTAGCCGATGCCGCCGTGCACCTGGATGGCGTCCCCCGTGACCTTCGCCGCCGCGTCCTTCGCGTACGCGCCCGCCACCGCGACAAGGCGGCGGGCGTCGCGGCCCTCGTCCAGGGCGCCCGCGGCGGCCTCGACCGCCAGCGAGGCGCCCCGGACGAGCAGATACATGTCGGCGAGCTTGTGCTTGACAGCCTGGAAGGAGCCGATGGGGCGGCCGAACTGCTCGCGCTGCCTGGCGTACTCCACCGCCATGTCCAGGGCCCGCCGCGCCGCGCCCACCGAGTCGGCGGCGAACGCCACCGTGGACCTCTGCGTCAGCGCCGGCCACGCCTCCGAGCTGTACGGCAGGCGCGCCGAAGCCTCCAGACGGACATCGCGCAGGACGAGCGTGCTCATCCTGCGGGTGCGGTCGACGCTGAGCAGATCGGTGATCTCCAGGCCCGGAGTTCCCCGCTCCACCACGTACAGGTCGGCCCCCGGCCGCTCGGCACGGCGCGCCGCGACCACGAGCAGATCGGCGTCCGCGGCGTCCAGGACGAACCCGGCCGTGCCGTCGAGTACGGGCCGCCCGTCCTCGATCCGCGCCCGCACATCGACGAGTTCGGGATCGGGGCGCCCGCTCGGCCCCGTCAGCGCCACCGCCCCGCGCAGCTGTCCGGCGGCGAGAGGGGGCAGCCAGCGCGCCCCCGTCGCCGCGTCACCACCCACCGAGAGGGCGGTGCTGGTGAGCACCGCGCTGGAGACGAACGGGATGACGGCCAGATGTGCCCCCAACTCCTCGGCGACAACCGCCACTTCGCGCATTCCGGCGCCCGCGCCGCCCCGGCGCTCGGTGATCAGAAGCCCCAGCCAGCCGAGCTGCGCGGCCTGCCGGAAGGCGGCCGCGTTGTCGTCCTCGGCGGACCAGACGGGACGTATCCCGCGCTCGGTCGCCGTGCCGCGCAGGACGGCACGGACCGAACGACGGAACTCCTCGCGCAGATCGTCCGGTTCCGGATCCGGTCGGGAGCGGGTGGGTGCGGGGGTCTGGGTGAGGGTCATGACTGCGGCTCCCGGGGCAGGTCGAGGACGCGCTCGCCGATGATGGTGCGCTGGATCTCGTTGCTTCCGGCGGCGATCGTCCAGTTCCACGACTTGAGATGGTCGATCATCCAGTGACCCGAGGTCCACGTCGTGGCGAACTCGCGTCGCTGGTCGAGCAAGGCCGGCATGCCCTGGGTGCGCAGGGCGAGGCCGGTCAGTTTCTGCAAGGTCTCGCTGTAGAGGAGCTTGACGAGTGACCCCTCCACGCCGACCTCGCCGGTGCGCTCGACGCCCCGGGCCAGGTGCTGCCCGAGGAGGCCGAGCACCTCGATCTCCGCGGCCCGCGCGGCGAGGTCCTGGCGGAACGCCGTGTCGTCGGCGGCGGTCCCGTCGCCCGCCGGCACCGTGTGGGCCTGGTCGGCGATGTCCTGCGCCGCCACCGCCAGCCTGGCCTGCAACTCCAGGGTGTTGAAGACGCGTTCGGCGGCGAGAGTGGTCTGCGCCAGGCGCCACCCCGTGTTCTCCTCGCCGATCCGGTGCGCCACCGGGATCTCGACATCGGTCAGGAAGATCTCGCTGAACTCCTCGGTGCCCGTCGCCTGCCGGATCGGCCGCAGCTCGACACCGGGCGCGGCGAGGTCGAGCATCAGCAGCGACAGGCCGCGGTGCTTGGGCGCGGTGGCGTCGGTGCGGGCGAGCAGCAGACACCAGGACGCCTGGTCGGCATAACTGGACCAGATCTTCTGCCCGTTGACGATGTACACGTCCCCCCTGCGCTCGGCACGGGTGCGCAGCGACGCCAGGTCGGAGCCCGCGTCCGGCTCCGAGAACCCCTGGCACCAGATCTCCCCGTCCAGGATGGCCGGCAGATGCGCACGCTGCTCCTCGGTGCCGTGCGCGATGAGCGTCGCCGCGATGTGCGCGAGCGAAATCTCCAGGAGGCGTGGCTGCGGGAAGTCGGCGCGTACCAACTCCTCCTGGATCAGCAGCTGCTCGCGGAAGCTGAAGCCGCCGCCCCCGTACGCGGCCGGCCAGTGCGCGGCGAGCAGCCCGGCCGCGCGCAGGGCACGGGCCTGACGGATGGTGAAGGCGCGGAACTGCTCCTTGGTGGCGGTACGCAGTTCCTCGTGCCAGTCGTCCGGCGTGTGGACGGCGAGCCAGTCACGCAGCTCACGGCGGAGCCGTTCGTGGTCGTCCGTGGGGGTGAAGACGGTCGTGGGCTCAGAGGTCATGGGGCTCAGCTCCGCAGCAGGTCGAGGAGTTGCCGTTGGGCGATCTTCATGGTGGGCGTGCGGGGCAGCGCCTCGACCGCTCGGATCCGGACGGGCACGGCGTAGGGGACGAGACGCTCGCGCACCCAGTCCTGCAGCGCGCCCTCCAGCTCCTCGTCCGGCCGCTCCTGCCGTGACGTGCGGAGCACCACGGCCGCGACGGGGACCTGGCCGAGGCGCGGGTCGGGCAGCGGGACCACCGCGGCGTCCGCCACGTCCGGGTGCAGCCGCAGCACGTCCGCGACCGCCCCCGGGTCCACCTTGAAGCCGCCGCGGATGATGATGTCGTCCACCCGGCCCTCGATGAACAGGAAGCCGTCCTCGTCGATCCGGGCCAGGTCGTTGGTACGGGCCCAGCCGCCGGGCTCCGAGCCCGCGATCTGCGGGGCCCGTGCGAGCAGTACGCCGACCTGTCCGGGGCCCAGCACCTGCCCCTCGGCCGGGTCGACGATGCGCAGCTCCACCCCGGGATGCGGCCGGCCGACGCTGCCCCGCTTCGCCGAACCCCAGCGTCGGCGGTCGGCCATGGTGAGCCCGGCGAGCGCACCGGAGAACTCGGTCGCGCCGTAGGAGACGATCAGCGGAATCCCGTACCGCTCCTCGAACTCCTCGGCGACCGACGGATCGAGCGGCGCCGAGCCCGAGCGCACGACCTTCAGACTGCTCAGCCACTCCCTCGGGATCCCCGCGTCGAGGACCATCCGCAGTGCGGCGGGCACGAGCAGCGACACGACGACCTGGTGCTCGCGCACCGCACGGCCCCAGGCCCAGGGCTCGAACCGGCGCATCAGACACACGCGGCGTCCGGCCGCGACGGTCATCGCGATGTCGAGGTACGAGGTGATGTTGAACAGGGGCAGGTCGATGATGGTCGTGGCATCGCGCAGTCGGGGCGCCGCGTCCGCGCGTGCGCCCTCGTGGTGCCGGTTGGCGGCGTGCACCGCGTGGGCGAGCCCTTCGTACGTCAGCGCCACCCGCTTGGGCGGGCCGGTGGTGCCGCTGGTGAGCATGACGGCGACGGTGCCGGCGGCCGGCGTGAAGTGATCGGCGACCGGATCGTGCCGGGTGCCCGTCAGGACGCCCGGGTCGTCCCCGGCGCGGATCCCGACACCGCCCACCGCCGTCAGCGCGTCGACGAGCCCCGCACGGTCCGCGTCGGCGGGCGGGACCACCAGGGCGGCCGGGCGGCAGGCCCGTACGTCGTCGGCGAGCGCGGCGTCCGGAAGCAGCCCGCTGAAGGTGAGCACGGGGCGCCGGGCGCGCAGCGCGGCGAGGAGCACGGCGACGCACAGCGGCTCGTTGCGCAGGAGTACACCGACGGCGCGGTCGGGCGCCACGTCCGCGCCCGCGACCAGGTCGAGCACCACGTCGCCGTACGCGGTCAACTCGTCCCAGGTGTACCAGCGGTCCTCGAAACACAGGGCCCGCGCCCCGGCGTCGAGACGCACGACCGCGTCGACGGTCTCGGCCAGATCCATGTCGCCCCGCTCCCTGTGTGTGGTGGTGGTCACCGTTCGCCCCCGTCGTCCAGGCGCACGGCGACCGGGGCGTCCGTGCGGTCCTGTACGTCGGCGACGCTCACGCCCGGGGCGAGTTCGCGCAGGACGAAGCCCTCCTGGGTCACGTCGAGGACGCCCAGCTCGGTGATCACCCGGTGGACGACGCCCCGTCCGGTGAGCGGCAGGGTGCACGTGTCGACGAGCTTGGCCGCGCCGTCGCGGGTCGTGTGCTCCATGAGGATCACCACGCGCCGCGCGCCCCGGACGATGTCCATGGCGCCGCCCATGCCCTTGATGAGGCGGCCCGTCGTCCGCCAGTTGGCGAGGTCCCCTGCGGCGGAGACCTGCATACCGCCGAGGAGCGCCAGGTCGAGATGGCCGCCGCGCACCATGGCGAAGGAGAGCCCGGAGTCGAAGGCGGACGCCCCGGCGGTCAGCGTCACCGGCTCCTTGCCGGCGTTGACGGTGTCCGGGTCCTCGTCCGTGGGCGAGGGGAATCCGCCCACCCCGAGTACCCCGTTCTCGCTGTGCAGGACGACCCGTATGTCCGGGGCGAGGAAGGAGGGGACGGACGTCGGGATGCCGATGCCCAGATTGACGTACATCCCGTGTGTCAGTTCACGGGCGCCGCGTGCGGCGATCAGGGTGCGGATGTCCGTGCTCATCCGACGGCCACCCCCCGGCGTTCGACGCGCTTCGGCGTCGAGTCCTGCGCCTGCACCACGCGCTGGACGAAGATGCCGGGCAGATGGATGTGGTCGGGGTCGAGGGCGCCGCTCGGCACGATGGTCTCGGCCTCGGCGACGGTGATGCGGCCCGCCATCGCGCACAGCGGGTTGAAGTTGCGGGCGCTGGAGTGGAAGACGAGGTTGCCGTCGGTGTCCGCGACGGCGGCGTGGACGAGCGCGAAGTCGCAGGTGATGGCGTGTTCGAGGACCACTTCTAGGCCGTCGATCACGCGGGTCTCGCGGGCCGGCGCCCAGGCTGCGACCGAGCCGTCAGGGGCGTGGCGCAGCGGCATCTTCCCGGTGACCAGGTCCGTTCCGGCACCGACCGGTGTGTAGAAGGCGGGGATTCCGGCGCCGCCCGCCCGCAGCCGTTCGGCAAGGGTGCCCTGCGGCACCAGTTCGACCTCCAGCTCGCCGCTGAGGAAGCGGCGCCCGAACTCGGCGTGTTCCCCCAGATACGAGGAAGTCATACGAGCGATGCGGCCGGCGGCCAGCAGGATGCCGAGCCCCCAGTCGTCCACACCGCAGTTGTTGGACACGACGCGCAGTGCGCCCGCGCCGTGCTCGGCGACGGCCCGGATGAGGTCCATCGGGATGCCGCACAGTCCGAAGCCGCCCACGGCGACGCTCGCGCCGTCGCCGATGTCGGCCACAGCCTGCTGAGCGCCCGTCACTTTGCCGACCGTGTTCACCGCCTCACCGGGCCACGTCGAAGCCGGCGCGGTCGCGGTCCCAGACGTCGTCGGAGAGCGGCCGGGAACGCAGGGCGACCTTGTCAGTCTTGAACTGGGCGTTGCGCGGCAGGTCGTCGACGATCTCGATGTAGCGCGGCACGAAGTAGTACGGCGCGTGGTCGTTGACGTACCGGGCCAGCTCCCCTGCGTCGAGTTTCGTCCCGGACCTGGCGACGACGGCGAGGGCCAGTTCGGCCTCCGACTCCAGTTCCGCCGACTGCCGTCCGAAGGCGGCGACTTCGGCGACGTCCGGATGGCGCGCCACCACCGACTCCACCTCGGCCATGGAGATGTTGCGGCCCTTGTAGCGGATGTAGTCCTTCTTGCGGTCCGCGAAGAAGTACTGCCCGTCCGGCTCGGCCCGCGCGAGGTCCCCGGTGTGGTGCCACAGGTTGCGCCAGGTGCGGGCGGTGGCCTCGGGTGCGTTGAAGTACCCGGCGAACAGTGTGAACGGCTCCTTCGGCCGGACGACGATCTCGCCCACCTCGCCGACGGGCACGTCCTCGTCGTGTTCGTCCACGAGCCGTACGTCGAGCCAGGGCACGGGCCGGCCGATCGCGTTGTCGCGCCACGGCGTGCCGTCGTCGGGCGCCGCGAAGATCCGGCACGGCACCTCGCTCTGCCCGTACGCCTGCTGGATGTCGGGGATGCCGAACCGCTCCTTGAACCGGGGGACCTGGCTCCACGGCATCGGCACCGGCACGGCGCAGCGCACGGTGTTGTCCTTGTCGTCGGGCCGCTCGGGGGCCTGCATCAGGAACATGTGCATCGCACCGAGCGTGAAGATCTGCGTGGCCTTGTAGTGCCGTACGCGGTCCCAGAACCGCGACACCGACAGGCGCGGGTCGATGGCGGCCGTCGTCCCGCTGACCAGGGACGGCCACAGCGCCGTGGTCCAGGCGCCGCCCAGGTACATCGGCAGGCAGGAGTACCAGACCTCGTCCTCGCGGATGTCCCGGTCCCTTATCCAGCGGACGGCGGAGTGCATCAGCCCCGAGTGCGTCTGCATGATGCCCTTCGGGGCACCGGTGGTGCCCGACGACCACCACATCATCAGGACGTCGTCGTAGTGGGCGACGGACGGGAGGGCGAGCGGAGCGCTCGTGAGCAACTCGTCGAAGGCGTGTGCCTCCAGGCCGGGGCGCCGCAGCGCGTCGAGGTCCGCGCCGCCCGCGACGACGAGGTGCTTGACCCGGCCGATGTCGGCGAGCGTCACGTACTGCGCGGCGTGCTCGGCGTCGGTCACCAGGACCTCGGCGGTGGAGGAGGCGATGTTCCGGCTGAGGAACTCGCCGTGGTAGTCGGTGCTCATCGGGGCGAATGTGGCGCCCAGTTCGGACGCGGCGACGCCGGCCAGGACGAGGTCGATGGAGGCGTCCATGTGGACGGCCACCACGTCGCCGCGGCCGACGCCGAAACCGGACAGGGCGGTGGCGAGGCGCGAGACGGTGTCGCGTGCCTCGCCGAAGGTGACGACTCGGTCGTCGGAGACCAACCAGTGGTGGTCGCCCTGGAGTTCGGCCTGTTCGGTCAGGACGCGACCGACGACCCGGTCGGTCGCGCGGGGGAGATCGACGATGTGCACGGGATGCTCCACGGTGTCGAAAGCACGGGTGCGCCTCACGGGCGCTATTCAGTACACTCTAATCTGGCGTCGGGGGTGCAGCAATGGGCGTCGCGATCGCTGGCACCGTAAAACAGACGGATGCCGTTCAGCAATGACCGTGCGACCGGCTTCCCCTGTGGGGCGGGCAGGTGCAGAGGTATTGCTGAACGCTGACCGTCAGTTTTAGTGTCCTTCCCGGAGGAGGCTCATGACCACGAGTGAGACCGACAGGCAGGCCCCATGGGCGCGCGCCTGGGATCCCCTGATGGCCCTTGTCGGAACCGACCTGTCCGACGGGCGGATCCACTGGGGAGCCGACCGCGTCGAGGCGGGGACCGTCCGACGCTTCCTCGAACCCATCGAATTGGGTTCACCCATCCACTACGACGAGAGCGTCGCGCGCCACCACGGCTTCGACGGACTGGTCGCCCCGAGCACCAGCCTGATCAGCTTCGCCCTGCCACCCATGTGGAACCCGGGCGAACCCCCGCTGTTCGCGGCAGCGGACGCGGACGTGGGCGCCGACGTGGGCGCGGACCGCGACGCCCAGCCGTCCCGCTCCCCGGTGCAGAACCCGGACATGTCCCGGATGCCCCCGGTGCGCGGCTTCTTCGCCACCGACATGGAGCTGGACTTCGTACGGCCGGTGGTCGCGGGCGAGTGGCTAGGCCGCCGCGGGCGACGCCTCCTGTCGTGCGCGCCCAAGGAGACCCGGGTGGGCCGGGGAGCCTTCTGCACGTACGAGTCCGAGATCGTCTCGGACCGCGGCGACGTCGTCGCCCGCGTACGCAACGGCTCGTACGCCTACGATCCGCACCCATCCGCGCGGCACCGGGAAACGCCGCGCGAGACCATGCGGCCGCCGGCCGCCGACAGCGGCGAGCAGATCCCCGCCGTCGCCTTCCCGCTCCCCGTCTACCGCCTCGTGATGGCTGCCGGAGCCAATCGCGACTTCAACTCCATCCACCACAACACCACCCACGCCCGCGCCACCGGCGCCCCCGACATGTACGCCAACACGCTGTTCCTGATGGGCATGTGGGAGCGCGCCGTACGCGACTGGGCCGGTCCCGGCGCCCGGTTCACGGCGATCAGGGGCTTCCGGATGCGCAGCTTCAACACCGCGGGGAGCACCGCGACCGTCCGCGGCCGGGTCACCGCCGCCGACGAACGGACCGGCATCGTCACGCTGAGCCTGCGCACCGAGGACGCCGGCGGCGCCACGACCGTGGGACCGGGCGAGGTCGACGTACACCTTCCGCCGTCCGGCCGGAAGCCACCGCACGATGCGACGAGAGGATGACCATGACGACCGTGCCTCACGCCCAGCTGATGGCTGAATGCGCCTACAAGATGCGGGTGTTGGACGCAGGTTTCGAGGGCCGCGTCACGATCGACGCCGGACAGTTCCTCTACGACCCGATTCTCGGCTGGGTCGAGGACGACGGCACGCTCTACTTCAGCGACCACGGGCCCCAGAAGGACCCCGACGTCTGGGTCCCGTTCGCCGGCCACGGCACCATCCACCGCCTGACCCGCGACGGGAAGCACTCACGGCTCTTCGAGCCCGGCGCCGTCCCCGGCATGCCCTATCTCATCCGTCGCGCGCCGGACGGGTTCGGCCCCTACGGCGGCGACATCTTCTTCCCCGGCCAGGCCAAGGGCGGCCGCGAGGGCGCGCTGAGCGGGCACCGCCTCTACCGGATCACCGAGGGCGACACCGAGCCGGAGACCTTCGTCGACATCCCGCACGCGGGCACCACCGGCGGTGGCACCCCGGGGGCGATGATGATCGGCGGGTTCGGCCGCAAGGGCACCGCGCACGAAGGCACATACCTGTGCCAGACGATGATGAACTGCGTGATCTACCAGATCACCCCGGACCGCGAGTGCCTCCCGCTGTTCGTCCTCGAAGAGGTCTTCGGCCGCCCCGTCATGCCGTACTTCCTCTTCTACGCCACCGCGGTCTGGGGGCCCGAACTGGACGGCAAGCTGCTGCTCGGCGGGATGCCCGACACCAGCTTCGAGACCGACGACCCCGGCCACAACACCCTTGAGTACTACGTCATCGACGGGGACCGCATCGACACCGAGCCGGTGTCCCGGCGCGACATCGGCTGGGCGATGGCCGAGGTCGCCCCGCCGGAGTTCGGACCGTACGGGGGGCACACCTTCCTCTTCGACTTCGGCGCCACCAACTTCATGCACGTCTCGAAGGCGGAGCCGGGACCGCTGCCGTACGACTCGAAGATCCTGCGCGTGGACCCGGCCGGACAGGTGCACGTCTTCGCGGACGGGCTGCAGGGCGGCTGGAACGAGCTGCGTTTCGACCGGGACCGCATGTACATTTCCTGCCTGCGGCGCAGCTTCTCCACCGGCGAGTACCACGAGCCCGACGGTTCCCTGTACGAGATCCGGGTGAAGCCCTGATCCCGCGCCTGCCGTGCGGCGTCACTCGTCCAGGGCGGCGGCCAGTGCGTTGAGGTGGCGCACCGTGCGGTGCTGGGCGAGGCCGGCGTCCCCGGCGATGATGGCGTCCGCGATCGCCTCGTGGGTGCGGTGCACCTCCTCGACCTGTTGCGAGGCCTGGACGCTGCGGGCCGCCTTCTTGTCGAACATCGCGGTGGCGCCGAGGAACCCGGCCGCACTGAGCTGGGTCAGCACGTTGACGAACAGGTGCAGCGCCGGATTGCCGCTGAGTTCGGCGACGACGGTGTGGAAGTCGTGGATGGTGGCGTCGGACTCGCCGCCCACGAACTGCGCCTCGTGCTCGAGGGCGTCGCGCAGCTTGCGGATGCCGTCCTCGTCGATGTGCTCGCAGGCGCTGCGGACCGCGGCGACTTCGAGCGCGGTGCGCGCCTCGAACAGGGCCTTCGGGGTGACCTTGCGGTAGCGCAGATAGACGGCCGCGGCGTGCGCCATGGCGTCCGGGTCGGGCTCGGCGACGACCAGGCCGCCGCCGGGGCCGCGGCGCATGTACGCGACATTGTGGTGTTCGAGCAGACGGATGGCCTCGCGCAGTGCCGCGCGGCTCACTCCGTACTCCGCGAGGAGGTCGGCCTCCGAGCCGATCACCTCGCCCACCGGCCAGTTCATCTCGATGATCTTCATCTCGATTTTCTCGCAGGTGAGCTCGGCCAGCTTCTTGGTGTGGCTGCGGCTGGTGGCCGCCGTCGTCCCGGAGGGCTCTGCCGTCACCGACTTGCTTGCCATGCGTGTAACTCCACCCTCGCCGGAAAAAAGCTTCCTCAAAACATGCCTGGAGCAGGAAATTTACCCTAGCAGGCCAAGAAAGGTGCCCTCTTTGATCACCGCCAGGGCGGTTCCGGGGGCGACGTGGTCACCGGGGGCGACGAGGAGTTCGGCGACGTGTCCGGCCACCGGGGTGCGGACCGTGGTCTCCATCTTCATCGCCTCGACATGGCACACGGGGTCGTCGGCGTTCACGGCGTCGCCGAGCGCGACGGCCAGGCCGACCACGGTCCCCGCGAGCGGTGCGACGATGCTGCCGGGGGTGTCGGTGCGGGCGCCGCACTCCTCGTCCGCGCGCGGGGGCCAGGTGGTGAGGGCGGGGACGCCCCGGCGGGAACGCCGGCCGGCCGGCGTGTGCGGCTCCTCGGGCTCCCACGGCTGTGCCGGAGCGGCCGGTGGGCGCAGGGCGGACAGGTCGAGTTCTCTGTCGACCCAGTTGGTGCAGTGCTCCGCGCCCGCGAAGTCCGGGTGGCCGAGCAGGAACCGCTGCGCCGGGAGGCCCGTGGCCAGGCCCTCGATGCGTGTCTCGTCGAGCGCACGGGCGAGGCGTGCCCGGGCCCGGTCACGGTCGGGCGCCCACACCGCGGCCTTCGCGAGCAGGCTGTCGTAGTACGGACCGATCGTGTCCCCTGCCGCGTATCCGGTGTCGCAGCGCACCCCGGGCCCCGACGGCAGGTCGAAGCGGGTGAGCCGGCCGGTGGCGGGAGTGAACCGCCCGCCCGTGGGGTCCTCGGCGTTGATCCGGACCTCGATGGCGTGCCCGGTGACGGCGATGTCCCCTTGTCCGAAGGTGAGGGGCTCGCCCGCGGACACCCGCAGCTGCCACTCGACCAGGTCGAGGCCGGTGACCAGCTCCGTCACCGGATGCTCGACCTGCAGGCGGGTGTTCATCTCCAGGAAGTGGAACGCCCCGTCCTGGTAGAGGAATTCGACGGTTCCCGCTCCCACGTACCCGCAGCCCAGGGCGAGGCGCACACTCGCCTCGCCCATCGCGCGGCGCACGTCGCCGGGCAGGCCGGGGGCGGGGCACTCCTCGATCAGCTTCTGGTGGCGCCGCTGCACGGTGCAGTCGCGTTCGCCGAGCCAGACCGCGTGACCATGGGTGTCGGCGAGGATCTGCATCTCGATGTGGCGCGGCCGGTCGAGGAACCGCTCGGCGTACAGCTCGGGGCGCCCGCAGGATGCGAGCGCCTCCCGTCGAGCCGCGGCCACGGCGTCGGGGACCTCGGTAGCCGAGCGGATCGTCCGGATCCCGCGACCGCCGCCACCGAAGGCGGCCTTGACGGCGACCGGCCAGCCGTGCTCGGCGCCGAAGGCGGTCAACTCGGTTTCGTCCCGCAGAGGTTGGTCCCCACCGGGCAGAACGGGAACTCCGGCCGAGCGTGCTGCCCGCCGGGCGCTGATCTTGTCACCCATGGTGGCGATCGCGTCGGGCGGCGGTCCGATGAAGGTGGCTCCGCGGTCGAGGACGGCCCGGGCGAACGCCGGGTCCTCGGAGAGGAAGCCGTAGCCGGGGTGGACGCCGTCCGCGCCGGAGCGGTCGAGGGCGGCGAGGAGCGCCGCCGCGTCGAGATAGGTCTCGGCCGCGGTCGTACCGTCCAGCGCGCAGGTCTCGTCGGCGTACTGCACGGCGAGCGAGTCGCGGTCCGGCACGGAGTGCACGGCGACGGTCCGCACGCCCAACTCCCGGCAGGTGCGGATGATGCGGAGCGCGATCTCGCCCCGGTTGGCGATCAGTACCTTCTCCAGCATGCTGACGCTCCCGTGAGGTCGGTTGAGCCTGAGCGGGCCCGACCGAGCCGGATCGATCGGGCCCGCTCAGGCTTGATCCGGCTCGAATCCGATGCCAAAAATCAGGATACTTAATTATGGCGAGGCGGCTATACTTCTGCGCATGGCCGACTTGGATGAGCTCCGTCGCAGGCCCACCGATGCCGCCCGCCCGGAGGCCGTCGCCCGGCAGCGGGCCCGAGGGGCGCGGACCGCGCGCGAGCGCATCGACGCGCTCGCCGACCCCGGATCGTTCCGTGAGTACGGGGTCCTGGCGCGGGCCGCGGAGGCCGGGAGCGACACCCCGGCCGACGGACTCGTCACCGGCATCGTCCGGGTGCGCGGGCTGCCCGTCGTCGTCGCGTCGTACGACTACACGGTTCTGGCGGGCAGCCAGAGCGAGGTCAACAACACCAAGCTCGCCCGCGTCCTGCACCTCGCCGAGGAGCGCTCGCTGCCCGTGGTGCTCTTCTCCGAGGGTGCGGGGCATCGCGTGCAGGAGGCGTCGCTGCGTTCCCGCGGTGGCGGCGAGGCCGTCTTCCCGACCCTCGCCCGGCTCTCCGGGAAGGTACCCACGGTGTGCGCCGTGCCGGGGCGGGCGTTCGCGGGGAACGCGGTGCTCGCCGGACTCTGCGACTGCGTGGTGGCCACGCGGAACGCGGCGGCCGGCATGGCGGGGCCACCGCTCGTCGAGGCCGCGCTCGGCGAGCGCTTCACCCCGGAGCAGATCGGCGCCGCCGACGTGCACGCCACCTCCGGCGCCGTCGAGGTCCTCGCCCGCGACGAGGCCGAGATGACCGCTCTGATCTCGGCCTACCTGTCCTACTTCGAAGGGCGCCTCGAACCGGCCGCCCCGCTCGCCGACGCCCGCGGCCTGCGCGACGTCGTACCGGCCGATCCGCGTCGGCCCTATGACGTACGACAGGTCATCGCGCACCTCGCCGACCTCGGCGAACTCCTCGAACTGCGCGCCGGGTTCGCCCCCAACCTCGTCACCGCGCTCACCCGGGTCGACGGCTGGCCGGTCGGCTGCGTGGCGAGTCAGCCGACGGCCCTCGCCGGGGCGATCGACGCCGACGCGGCGGACAAGGCGGCGCGCTTCGTGCGGCTGTGCGACGCGTTCGGCCTGCCGGTCGTGTTCCTCGTGGACTCGCCCGGCTTCGCCGTCGGACCGGCCGCCGAGCGCACGGCTCTGATGCGGCACAGCACTCACCTGATCCACACCCTGACCCACGCCAAAGTGCCCTTTTCCAGCGTCACGTTGCGCAAGTCCTACGGCCTCGCCCACGTGGCCATGGGCGGGCGACCGCTCGGCGCCTCGATGGTCCTCGCCTGGCCGACCGCGGAGTTCGGGGCGATGGGGCCCGAGGGCGCGGCCAACGTCCTGGGCCGCGCGAACGGGACGGACCCCGCCACGGCGCTGCGGCGCCAGGGCGCGCCCCTGCGCATGGCCGAGCTCTTCGCCGTCGACGACATGATCGACCCGGCGGACACCCGCGGCGCGCTCACCGACTGGCTGGCCGCCGTGATGCCGGGCACCCGGCCGAGTCACGGCCCCGTACCGCCCTGGTGATCGAGTTCCCCGACACCTGAACCCTCTTGGAGACAAGGACAGTTGATGGGTCTGCTCAGTGGCTACCGCGTCGTCGAGGTGTCGATGCTGCTCAACGGCGCCTCGACGAGCATGATGCTCGCCGACCTCGGCGCCGACGTGGTCAAGATCGAGAGCCCGCGCCTCGGCGACTATCTGCGCATCGACGAGACCCGCTATCTGCACGAGCAGGCCAACCGCAACAAACGCAGCGTCGCCGTGGACCTCACCACCGAGGGCGGCCGGGAGATCCTGGGGCGGCTCCTCGCCGGCGCGGACGTCCTCGTCACCAACGCGACCGGGAACCGCCCGGCACACCTCGGTCTCTCGTACGAGCAGGTGTGCGTCCACCGTCCCGACATCGTCTACTGCCAGAACACCGGCTTCGGCGCGAGCGGTCCGTACGCCGATCTGCCCGTGCACGGACAGATGATGGACGCCCTCGCCGGAGCACGCCCGGTCGAGCTCGACGAGGAAGGACTGACCCGGCCCGCGGGCGGCGCGATCACCTGGCCGAGCCTGCGCATCGGCGGCGAGGGCACCGCCACCGGCGCGGTCTACGCCGCCTTCCACATCGCCGCCGCCCTGGCCCGGCGTGAGCGGACGGGGCGCGGGTGCCTCCTTGACGTGTCCGCTGCGACCGCCGTGCTCGCCGACGCCTGGACGGCGGTCGCCGCCCACCTCAACCAGCCCGAAGCCGCCGCCGCCGTCGCGGACCCGGCGCAGCGCCGCGGCGTCGCCCGGTACCAGTGGTACGAGACCGCCGACGGGAAGTTCGTCCTCTTCTGCCCGGAGGAACGGAAGTTCTGGACCGCCTTCTGCGCCCTCGCGGACCGCCCCGACCTCGTCGATCAGGTGCACGGCGAGCCGCTGCGCCGCGACGTGCAGGCGATCATGCGCACCAGGACACAGGCCGAGTGGATGCGTGTCGCGGTCGAGCACCGGCTGCCGATCGGTCCGGCGCACGACGGCATCGAGGACGTGGTGGCCGATCCGCAGATCGCAGCGCGCCGCGTTCTGGTCGAAGGGCCGGCCGATCTGGGTGACGGGCGCACGATCACCCACGTCGGTCAGCCCGTCCTGGTCGACGGAGCGTCCACGCCTGTGCCCAGGCCCGCGCCTGCGCACGGCGCGGACACCGATGACGTGCTGCGCGAGCTCGGCTACGGCCAGGACGAGATCCGCGCGTTCGCCGACGGGAACATCACGGTGGCCGAGGACGTGGACGACGACTTCATCGCGCTGAACGTGCATGCACGGGTGGAGAGTTGAACCTCCACCCGTGGCGGCGTGTTCAGAGGCCGGGCACCGCCACGA
The DNA here is from genome assembly GCF_055582645.1 of Streptomyces sp. NPDC107517. Classification (NCBI taxonomy): domain Bacteria; kingdom Bacillati; phylum Actinomycetota; class Actinomycetes; order Kitasatosporales; family Streptomycetaceae; genus Streptomyces; species Streptomyces sp. NPDC107517. Next base: position 124,878 of record NZ_JBVJPM010000019.1, read on the forward strand.
CCGACACAGTGCAGTCTCCGGGCGGCGTGCCGACCATGATGTCGGCGACCATCAGCGCCGGTTCGCCGTCCAGGCAGGTCGGGTAGACGACGTTCAGATCGGACGGCATCCGGGTCGGCAGCCCCTCGGCCGTAACGAGACCGTGCGCGCCGTCGGCGGTGAAGGCGTGGATCTCGTTCTTCATCGGAGCCGTCACGAACACCGTGCCGCGCCGGCTCACGCACACCCCGTCCATCTCCCCGATGTCGCGCCAGCGCGGCGGCGGCTGCACCCCCGACTCGAAGGCGCTCAGCGGCAGTTCGTACACGCCGCCGCCCACCGGATCGAGGGGCGAGCAGCTGACAGCCCAGCAGGTGCCGTCGACGGGGGAGACCGCGCAGCCGTTGACGTATCCGGGCATCACGACCCGGGTCACCGCGTCGGCGGCGCCCGGCTCCTGACGGACCAGCGCCCCGAGCGAGGCGACCGGAATGCGGTAGACGGCGGGCGACACCGGCGGCGGGGCGGCGGGGTCGGTCGACGGGTTGGTGTGCGGGCAGTCGGCGACGTAGAAGTTTCCGGCGGAGTCGATGGCGAGCCCGTTCGGCATCTGGAGCGGCTCGAACCGGTCGCCGATCGCGGAGCCCTCCCACAGCGGGATCCGGCCGCGGATCGTCCCCGTCATGGGATCGAACCCGATGATCTGCGGCTGCGACGGGGCGGGACCGGATCCGTCGGGGCGCGCGACCGGTTTGCCGTCGGCGACGGTGAAGGCGGTGCCGCTCGGGAACACCTCGGTGTCCGTGCGCAGGATGTCGCAGCCGAGGGTGGTGGTCAGCCCGTCGATCAGCCTGCGCTCCTCGACCGACACCTTGCCCTCCGGGCTGATCCGGGCGCGGGTGACGAACGCCTCGCCCTGGAGGTAGACCAGGCCCTGGCTCTCCCGGAACCACGGAAAGCCCACGTCGAGGCGGCAGTTGCCGAAGACGAACGTCTCGCCGTCGTCGAGCAGTTCCGCGCTCTCCGGATTGGTGCAGCCCTCGACGATGCCCAGAATGGTTCCCTTGAACCGGTCGTCCGGCATGGACGTGCCTCCCGCGATCAGTAGTCAGGTGGTGAGGTGGTTCGGTGTCCTGAAATCAGGCGCCGGCGTGCGTCGGGTGCAGGGCGCGCCGGAGCGCGCCGGTGATCTCGGCGTCGCAGCGCCGCGATACGTCAGCGCCGGGGACAAGCACCTCGAAGCCGTGCGGCACGCCCGGATAGACGTGGAGTTGGGTCTCGACGCCCGCGGCCAGCAGACGCGTCGCATACGCGACGCTCTCGTCGCGGAACAGATCCGCGCCGCCGACCACGACGCACGCCGCCGGGAGCCCGGTCAGGTCCTGCGCGCGGGCGGGCGCCGCATACCCCGGCACGTCCGAGCCCGCGGCCCCGAGCGGGCCGAGGTAGGCGCGCCAGCCGAGCGCGTTCGCCGACCTGCCCCACACCGCGGCACCCTCCCTGCGACTCGACGGGGTGCTCTGCCGGTCGTCCAGCATCGGGTAGATGAGCAACTGCAGGCCGAGGCGCGGGCCGCCGCGGTCGCGGGCGAAGAGCGCGAGCGCGGCCGCGAGGCCGGCCCCCGCGCTGGAGCCGGCGACCAGGATGCGCTCGGCGTCGATGCCGAGCCGGTCCGCGTGCTCGACCGCCCACTCCAGACCTGCGTAGCAGTCCAGAAGCGGTGCGGGATACGGGTGTTCGGGGGCGAGACGGTAGTCGACCGACACCACGACACAGTCCAGTGTCTGCGCCCAGCAGTTGAGCCGCGCGTCGACCGTCAGCCCTGACCCGGAGATGTAGCCACCGCCGTGGATCCAGTACACGCAGGGGCGCGCGGCCGCGGGAGCCGGCGGGCTGTACACCCGTGCCCGGACGTGGTCGTCGACTTGCTCCTCGTGCGACACGGTCGTCGTCTCGGGGAGGGCCGCGGTGTCGTCCTGCGTCCGTGCCGCCCGTCGCTGGGCGACGGTCTCCAGGGTCCACTCGTCGAAGTCGAAAGTGCCCGAGGGGAGCTGGGCCATGAAGGCGGCAATCTCAGGGTCGTGAATGTCCGCGCGATCCTCCGTCGTGGTCATGAATTGAGGATACTCTAATCACTGTAGGGTCGCCAGAGTCGTGATCCGATGAGCCGAGGAGGATGAGGGTGAAGATCTACGCCTTCGAGGAACCGGGGGGACCCGCACGGGAGTTGACCGTGCGGACCCCGGAGCCGTCCGGGCCCGAGGTGCTCGTACGGCTGACCCACAGCGGCGTCTGCCATTCCGATGTCCGCCTCAGGGACGGGGCGGCGGGAGCAGCGTTCACGTACCCACTCGTCGCGGGACACGAGATGGCGGGCGAGGTGGTCGCCGTCGGCCCCGACGTCACCACGGCAGCAGTCGGGGACGCCCGCACGGTCTATCCGTGGATCGGCTGCGGCAGGTGCGCGCGCTGCGCCGCGGGCAGCGACCACCGCTGCGCCGAGCGGCGCTTCCTCGGGATACACGGGTACGGCGGTTACGCCGAGGCCGTCCTGGTGCCGCACGAGCGCTACCTCCACGACATCGAGGGGCTCGATCGGGGCTGGGCCGCGACGCTCGCCTGCTCCGGGCTCACCGCCTACTCGGCGGTCGCCAAGGCCGTGCCTTCCGGTCCCGACGGCGCCGACGGTCCGGACAACGCCGACGATCCGGTCGTGGTCATCGGCGCGGGCGGAGTGGGCCTGACGGCCGTCGCCGTGCTGCACGCGCGGGGCCTGCGAAGGATCGTCGCCGTCGACGTGAACGACGGGCGCCTGGCCCTCGCCCGCGGCCTCGGCGCCTCGGGCACCGTCAACAGCGCAGCTGGTCACGACGAAGCACGGGCCGCGCTGCTGGCCGCGACGGAGGGCGGGGCGGCTGCCGTGATCGACCTGGTCAACTCCGGGACCACGGCCCGGCTCGGCTTCGACGTCCTGCGTGAGGACGGGAAGCTCGTGCACGTCGGCCTCTTCGGCGGTGAGATGGTTCTGCCGACGGTGATGATGCCGTCCAAGCGCCTCACCCTGCAGGGCAGTTTCATCGGATCGCCCCAGGAGATGGGGGAGATCGTGGCGCTCGCGCGCTCCGGCCGCCTGCCGCAGACCCCGCTCGTCACCCGTCCGCTCACGGCCGACGGCGTCAACGAGGCACTGCGGGGACTGGAGGAGGGGACGGTGCCGGGGCGCGTGGTACTGACGGCGACCTGAGTGACGTACGGGGGCGACCTCTTGACCGGCTCAAGGGGTCGCCGCCCGCCTCAGCCGCTGCGTTCCGACAGCCGGATCGCCCGCTCCGGGTCGTGCGCCGCCCGCAGCCGCTTCTTGTCGACCTTGGCGCCGTCGACCGGCAGTGCGTCGACGAACTCGTACCACCGGGGGCGCTTGTACGGGGCGAGATGCTTCAGGCACCACCGGTCCAGGGCTTCGGCATCAGGTTCGCTCCCGGCGAGGACGAGCACCGCCTTGACGCCCTCGCCCCACCGCTGGTCGGGCACGCCGATCACCGCACAGTCGCGGACCGCGGGGTGGCGCCGCAGGGCCTGCTCGACCTCGACGCTGTAGACGTTCTCACCACCTGACTTGACCATGTCCTTGAGCCGGTCGAGCAGGTAGAGATAGCCGTCCGCGTCGGCGCGCATCACGTCGCCGGTGTGCAGCCAGCCGCCGCGCAGGGTCTGCGAGGTCGCCTCCGGCATGCCCCAGTACCGCGACATGACGCTAGCGCCGCGCACGACGAGCTCGCCGGCCTCGCCGGCGGCGACCGGCCGGTCCTGCGCGTCGACGACCGCGGTGCGGAACCCGATGAGCGGCCGCCCCACCGTGCCGGGGTGGGCCAGCTCGTCGGCGCGGCTCGTGGTGGTGGTGAAGTTGCCGGCCTCGGTCGAGCCGTAGATCCCGACGAAGGCGGCATGGGGGAGCAGCGCCCCCAGCTCACGGTGCTCCTCGGGCGTGTGCTTGCCCGCCTGCCCGGTGACCAGCCGCAGCGAACGGCCGTGGGTGGCGCGCAGCGGATGCCGCGCCGCGGCCAGCAGGTTGCCGCCCACGAACGATCCGAGGGTGACGCCGTGCCGCGCGATGAGCTCCCAGGACTCCGCCAGGGTGCGGCTCGCGCCGAAGACCACGCGCCCGCCCACGGACAGCACCGACATCGCCGTGCCGAGCCCCGCCACATGGAAGAACGGGCCCGCCCCGACATGTACGTCCCGCTCGCTCAGGCCGAGGCCCGTCACCAGGTTCGTCGCCGAGGCGACCCAGGCGCGCTGGGAGAGCACGCACCCCTTGGACCGGCCCGTCGTCCCCGAGGTGTACAGCTGGATGTACGGGCTGCCCGGGTCAGGGCGCGGAGCGTTCACAGGAGCCGGTTCGAGGGCGGCGAACCGGCGCCGGTGACCGTCGTCGAGCATCACCGTCGCCAGGCCGAACGCGCCCGCCTCCCCGGCCAGTTGGTGGTACTGGGGGTCGACGACCACCAGGCGGCTGCCGGAGTCCGCCAGCTGGAACCGGACCGACGCCGCGTCGAGCCGCGTATTGAGCAGCACCACCACGACACCGCCGAGCGAGGCCCCGTACAACAGGCCCAGATAGTCGGGCCCGTTGGGCGCGAGCACCGCCACCCGGTCGCCTTCTCGCACGCCGGCGTCGTACAGCAGCCGCTGCCAGCGGCGCGCGTCCTCGGCGAGCTGCCCGTACGAGACGGTCGTATCCCCGGTCACCAGGGCCGGTCGACGCGCGTGGTTCGGCGGTGTCCCCGAGACGACCAGGTCCGCGACGAGCAGACCGGCGGTCACGCCGGGACCCCCGAGGGGCTCCCGGGCCTGCTGTGCCTTCCCGGGGGGCGCCCCCCGGGCCTCCGGCCGACGACGAGCAGGTAGGTGCTCATACCGCACCCCCCACCTGGTTCCCCGGCGTAAAGCGTGCGGGCAGATGGTGCCAGCCGTTGACGGTACCGATGTTGGTGTAGTGCTCGGCGCCCTCGGCGAGGGTGTAATCCGGGATACGGCGCAGCACTTCGCGTACGACGATCCCGAACTCGGCGCGCGCCACCGGGGCGCCGATACAGCGGTGCTGGCCGATCCCGAACGCGGCGTGCCGGTTCGGCGAGCGGTCCGGGACGACCTCCTCGGGGCGGGCGAACTCCGCCGGATCGTGGTTGGCGGCCGACCAGTTGAGGAAGATCCTCTCCCCCCGGCGCAGCGGGCAGCCGCCGAGGTCGGTGTCCTCGGTGACGGTACGCGCGAAACCCTGCACCGGGCTGTAGTAGCGCAGCATCTCCTCGCAGAAGGAGCCCAGATACGCGTCGTCCTCGGCGAGCCGGTCCCGGTGCTCGGGGTGTTCGCCGAGGTAGGAGAAGGCGTTGGCGAGCAGCGCCGTGGTGGTGTCGACACCGCCGCCGAGCGTGGTCGCGATGATCGACGCGACCTCCTCGTCGGTCAGCGCGCGTCCGTCGATGTCGGCCTGCGTGAGCATCGTCAGCAGGTCGTCGCGCGGACGGGACCGGCGGTCGGCGATCGCGTCGAACACCGACCGGTCGATGGCGTGGATCGCCGCGATGGCCTCGTCGTGCCCCGCAGTCCCGGGGACGTGGGAGACGAGCCCGTGGAAGGCCTTGGCGTGCTGCGGCCAGTCCTCGGGCGGAAGGCCGACGAGCAGGAGGGTCGTCATCGCGGGCACCGGGGTCGCCAGGTCGTCGACGAAGTCGATCTCCCCGGACGCGATCACCTGGTCCACGCACCAGGTGGTGAACCGCTCGACGTCCGGCAGCAGCCGGGCCACGGCCGCAGGCGAGAAGGCGGGGTTCATCACCTTGCGGTAGGCCCGCAGCTCGGGCGGGTCCACCTCGACCGGCAGCAGATGCATCGAGGGCAAGGAGGGGATGACGACCCCGGTGTAGTCGAGGCCACCGTGCCGGCCCTTCTTCGAGGAGTACGTCGACGGGTCCCGGCCCGCCGCGAAGGTCTCGGCGTACGTCGAGGTGACCCAGAAGCCACCGTGGGCCTCGGTCCACGCGACGGGACACTTCTCACGCATCGAGCGGTTGACCGCCAGGGGCTCGGCGGCGTACTGCGGGGAGAGATGGTCGAACGCGAACAGGGGTGGGTCCGTCGCCGTCATCAGTCGACTCCAGTGGTTTCGGCGGTTCGGTTGGGCTGCGGGCGGGGCCTGTACGGTCAGTCGGCCGCGAACGGACTGAACCCGTCGGGCAGGGCGACGGCCTTGGTCTCCAGGTACTCCTCGAGGCCCTCAGGGCCGCCCTCGCGTCCGAGTCCGGACTGCTTGTAGCCGCCGAAGGGCACGGAGGGGTCGTTGTCGTAGCAGTTGATGCCGTACGTTCCCGTGCGCACCCGGCGTGCGACCGCGAAGCCGCGCGCGGGGTCAGCGGTGTAGACGGAGCCCGCGAGGCCGAAGTCGGTGTCGTTGGCGATCTCGACGGCCTGGTCGATGTCGTCGTAGGCGAGGAACGAGGTGACCGGGCCGAAGATCTCCTCGCGGGCGATGCGCATGCCGTTGTCCACGGCGGTGAAGACCGTCGGCTCCACGTACCAGCCCTTGGGCAGATGCGCGGGCCGTCCGCCGCCCATGACCAGGTGGGCGCCCTCGGCCTTGCCCACCTCGATATATCCCTCGACCCGGTCGCGCTGCCGCTTCGCGATCAGAGGTCCGTAATACGTGTCGCCGTCGAACGGGTCGCCGACTTTGAGCGCCCGTACTCCCTCGCAGAACGCCTCCACGAATTCGTCGTGGCGCGAACGCGGCACCAGTACACGGGACTTGAGCAGGCACATCTGGCCTGTGAGCATCGTCGCCATCGGCAGCAGCTGCGGTATGGCGGTCGCCGGGTCGGCGTCGTCGAGGATGATCGCGGCTGACTTGCCGCCCAGTTCCAGGCTGACGCGCTTGATCCGCCGGGCGCACTCGGCCATGATCGCCTGCCCGGCGGCGCTGCTGCCGGTGAAGGAGACCTTGTCGACACCGGGGTGGGCCACCAGTTGCCGCCCCGTGTCGCGGTCACCGGCGAGGATGCTCACGACGCCCTCGGGCAGTCCCGCCTGCTCGCAGACCTCGGCGAGGACGGTGAAGACGAGCGGTGTCTCCGGCGGCGGCTTGAGCACGAACGTGCAGCCCGCGGCGAGCGCGGGACCGAGCTTGATCAGGGCCAGTGCGAGGGGGCCGTTCCACGGGACGATGCCCGCGACGACGCCGACGGGCTCCTTGAGCAGGGCGGCACGGACCCGTTTGCCCTCGCGCAGCTCGTCGAACGCGAACTGCTCGGCGAGATCGGCGTAGTACCGCAGCCGTGGGATCGCGCCGCTGACCTGCGCGGGACCGCTCAGCTGGATCGGTGTGCCGTTCTCCGTGGTCACGATGCGGGCCAGTTCGTCCGCGCGGGCTTCCAGGCCGTCCGCGACGCGGCGGATCACGGCCGCGCGCTCCGCGGGTGCCATCCGTGGCCAGGGACCGTGGTCGAAGGCCTCGCGCGCGGCGCGGACGGCGCGGTCCACGTCCGCGGCGGACGGCAACGGCACGCGGCCCACGACCTCTTCGGTCGACGGCGAGACGACCTCGAAGGTGGCGTCCGACTCGGGCTTGACCCACTGGCCGCCGATGAACAGCGCGTCCTGGTTGATCACGTCCTGTGTGGTCATGCTCCCTGCTCCTTCTGCGTGGGCTCTTTCGGTACGGGGTCCTTCCGTGCGCGGTCGCCGAGCGTCCAGAGGAGCCGGCAGGAGTGCGCGGCGAACCGCCAGCCCTCCGGTGTGCGTACGGCGTCGAAGGTGAAGGTCCCGCCGTGTGTGTACGGGGCGCCGTCCTTCGGGACGTGGTGCGAGACGAAGTTCGTCGACGCGGTCGCGGTGTCGTGCCGTACGCGTACGGAGACGTTCGTGACGAAGTGCTGGAGGGCGGCGAAGTCCACGAGCCTTGGGGCGAGTTCGGCGATCAACGCGTCGCACGACTCGTATGTCCCGACCGTCTCCATCGTCGTGCGGGCGTCGGGCGTGAAGCAGGTCCGGAAGAGGTCCCAGTCCTGGGTGTCGAGAGCTCGCGCGTAGTCGGTGATCAGGTCCGCGACCGCCTGGCGGCCCTCACGGGGAGGGCCGGCGAGGCTCGTCCGCTTCTGTTCAGTCTGTTTCGTCCTTACGGGAATGCCCCACACGAAGTCCCGTTCCGCGGTCGCGGCGTTGAGCCCGTCCAGGTCATGTCCCGCGAGGGAGCGGGCGCGATGGGCGTCGAAGTCTGCGCGCGAGCGGAAGAGTTCGAAGCAGAAGAACAGATCCGGGTCGTCGACCGATCGGATCAGCGAGTAGAGCTCTGTCCCGTCCTCGTCCGCGACCTGTGCGAACACCGGGTCGTACCCCTTGATGAGCTCGTCGCCGCGGCCGGGGTGCGCGCGGGCGCGCACGAAACAGGCGAACTTCTCGGAACTCTCGGCACTCTCGGCACTCTCAGAACTCTCGGTGTTCTCGGGGGCGGTGTCGGTCGTCATGCTGCTCCTTCGAATTGTTCGGAGAGACGCAACAGGGCTGCTCAGGCGGCCCGTTCGAGAATGTGCACTCCGCACGCCTGGCCCAGGCCGATCACGTGCGCGAGGCCGACCCGGGCGCCCCCGATCTGCCGGTCGCCGCCCTCGTCGCGCAGATGCCGGCAGATCTCCCAGACGTTCGCGATGCCGGTCGCGCCGATCGGATGGCCCTTGGACTGGAGGCCGCCGGAGACGTTCACCGGGAGCCGACCGTCCCGCCAGGTGGCGCCGCTCTCGAAGAAGTCGACGGCGCCGCCGGGCGCGCACAGCATCAGGTTGTCGTAGTGGATCAACTCGGCGGTGGCGAAGCAGTCGTGGAGCTCGACCAGGTCGAGGTCCTCGGGCCCGATGCCGGCCGCCTCGTACGCGGTCGCCGCGGCCTGCCGGGTCAGCGTGCTGACGTCGGGCAGGACCTGGCAGGCCTCCTGCCACGGGTCGCTGGTGAGCACCGAGGCGGACACCTTGACCGCACGTCTGCGCTGCTCGGGGTCGAGGCGGCGCAGCGCGGCGTCCGAGACGAGGACGGCGGCCGCGGCGCCGTCGCAGTTGGCGGAGCACATGGGACGTGTGTTGGGGTACGCCACCATCACGTCGTTCATGATCTGGTCGAGGCTCATCCGCTTCGTGTAGGCGGCCAGCGGGTTGAGCGTGGAGTGTGCGTGGTTCTTCTCGCTGATCCGCGCGAACAGCTCCAACGGCGTTCCGGAGTAGGGGTTTTCGTGCAGATACTCAAGGCCGATCTGGGCGAAGACGCCCGGCATCGTCTCGGTCCCCACCCAGCCGTCCATCGGTGCGACGCTGCCGTACCGGCCCTGCGGCGTCCACGGCGCGCCGTCTGCCCGCTCGCTGCCGGTGACCCCCAACAGACCTGCCCCGGAAAGCTGTTCCACGCCGACGGCGAGGGCGAGGTCCGCTTCGCCCGCCCTGATCGCCATGACCGCGGTGCGGAGCGCGGTCGCCCCTGTGGCGCACGCGTTGTGGACGTTGTATACGGGGATGCCGGTCTGCCCGATCTGCTTCTGCAGCCGCTGGCCGATACCGGCCGGGCCGCCGGTGACATTGCCCGCGGCGAGCACCTGGATGTCCTTGATGCTCACCCCGCCGTCGGCGAGCGCGCCGAGCGAGGCCTCGGCCGCGAGGTCCACCAGGTCCTTGTCCCGGTGCTTGCCGAATCTGGTCATGTGGATCCCGAGGATCCAGACGGTGTCCGTCACGAGCTCTGCCTCTCCTGGGGATCGCCGGGCTCGAAACCGAAGCCGATCGCGGTGACCCCGTCGCGGTCGGTGCCGAGGCTGAAGGTGGCGAGCCGCACGGGCATACCGGTGTGCAGGAGCGCCGGATCGGGCTTCACGTTCACGAGGTTCGCCCGCACGCCGGTGCCGTCGAGGTCGACGACCGCGGCCGCGTACGGCACCGGGACGCCTGGTGCGGCGACCGAGACGACGGTGAACGTGCGCACGTACCCCTCGGTGGGCAGGGGAGCGGCCGCGAAGCCGGCGGTCGAGCCGCAGGACGCGCAGGCGTTGCGCCGGTCGAAGAAGCGGGCGGAGCAGTCGCGGCACTCCTTCGCCACCAGGTGGGGGTGCGGGCCGAGCAACAGATAGTCGACCAAGGGGACTTCGGACGGCATGCGTCTCTCCCGAGCGTCTCTCCCGAATAAAGTATCCTCTACTCTGGAATCTAGACCCTGTCGCGGCGGAGCGACAGTCACGGGCGCGACGGAATTCGACCGGGATCCCGACCGGGATCCGATCGGGGTCGGACCGGGATCGGACCGAGGAGGAACCCATGACGGCTGCAGTGAGCGGTCCCCTGGCGGGACTGCGTGTGCTGGAGTTGGCGGGTCTCGGCCCGGCCCCGTACGCCGCCCTGCTGCTCGCGGACCTGGGCGCCGACGTCGTCCGGGTCGACCGGCCGGGGCAGGTCGAGGACCCGCCCTGGCCGGTGCTGGGCCGGGGGCGCAGGTCCGCGCTGCTCGACCTCAAGAGCGCCGAGGGGGTACACACCTTCCTCGGCCTCGCCGACCGGGCCGACGTACTCCTCGAGCCCTACCGGCCCGGCGTCGCCGAACGCCTCGGCATAGGCCCCGACGTGTGCCTGCGGCGCAACCCGCGCCTGGTCTACGGGCGGATGACCGGCTGGGGGCAGACGGGACCGTGGAGCGGGATGGCCGGACATGACATCGACTACATCGCCGTCACCGGGGCCCTGCACGCGATCGGCAGGGCGGGCGGACCGCCGCAGGTACCGCTCAATCTGCTCGGCGACTTCGCGGGCGGCAGCATGTTCCTGCTGGCCGGCGTGCAGGCCGCGCTGTGGGAGCGGGAGCGCTCCGGGCGCGGCCAGGTGGTCGATGCGGCGATCGTGGACGGCACCGCCTCGCTGACCGCCTTCGTGCACGGGGTGCGCGCGGCAGGCATGTGGCGCGACGAGCGCGGCGTCAATCCGCTGGACACCGGGGCCCCGTACTACGACGTCTACGAGACGGCGGACGGCGAATGGATGGCCGTGGGGGCCGTCGAACCGCGCTTCTTCGCCGAACTCGTCCGCGTCCTCGGCCTCGACTCCGGCTCCGGCTCCGACGCTGTGCCGCCGCAGCACGACACCGCCCGCTGGCCCGAGCTGCGCACCGCGCTCGCCGCGGCCTTCGCCAGTCGTACGCGCGCCGCGTGGACGGAGCTCTTCGCGGGCACGGACGCCTGCGTGGCGCCCGTCCTGTCCTTCGCGGAGGCTGCCGCACACCCCCAACTCGCGGCGCGCGGCGTGCTGATGATGGAGGAGGCGGACGAGGCGGGCGAGGCGGGCGAGGCGGACGTTGCGACGTATCACCCGGCGCCGGCCCCCCGCTTCTCCCGTACCCCGGGCCGAAGGGGCGGGCCGGCTCCGGCGGCGGGGGAGCACACGAAGGAGGTCCTGGCGGAGTGGGGCGTCGAGGGCCGGGCCCAGGAGGGGCGGTAGTGCTCAGCGCGGTCCCATGCGGATCGCCCCGTCGAGCCGGACTGTTTCCCCGTTGAGCATCGGATTGCGTACGAGTGCGTCCACGAGGTCCGCGTACTCGCCCGGGTCGCCGAGGCGCGCCGGGTGCGGGACCTGCGCGCCCAGCGACGCCCGCGCCTCCTCGGGGAGCTTCATCAGCATCGGCGTGAGGAAGATCCCGGGCGCGATCGTGTTCACCCGGATCAGCTTGTCCGCCAGGTCGCGCGCGACGGTCAGAGTCATGGCGTGCACACCTCCCTTGCTCGCGGCGTACGCGACCTGCCCGATCTGCCCCTCGAACGCGGCGACCGACGCGGTCATCACGATGACACCCCGCTCGCCGTCGACGGGCTCGTTGCGCCTCATCCGGTCGGCGGTCAGGCGTACGACGTTGAAGGTGCCGACCAGGTTCACCTCGACCACGCGCCGGAACTCGGCGAGCGGGAGCACGCCGTCGCGGCCGATGAGGCGTCCGGGGTTGCCGATCCCCGCGCAGTTGACGAGGAGGCGCACCGGTCCCCTCGCCTCGGCGGCGTCGAGCGCGGCGCCGACCTCGTCCTCGTCCGTGACGTCGGCCGGGGCGAAGACCGCCGACGGGCCGAGTTCCGCGACGAGTTCGGCACCCCGGGAGTCCTTGAGATCGAGGACGGTCACCTGGGCGCCGTCCCGGACGAGTCGGCGTACCGTTGCCTCGCCGAGCCCGGAACCGCCTCCGGTGACCACGGCCACGTCACCTTGTGTGAGTTTCATCGGGGTGGATGTCCTTCCTTGTGGCTTCCTTGGCGAGCGAAGTAAAAAGTACACTCATTTTGAGGGTGTGGGCAGAGCTCGCCATCACCACATCGAACCCACAGCCGAACCCACACCGAACCCCGCACCGAATCCCTCATCGAACCCAGGAGTGGACGCATGGTCGACAGCGTGCTTGTGGAACGGCACGACCGAGTGCTCGTCGTGGCCATCAATCGGCCCGAGGCGCGCAACGCGGTCAACCGCGAGGTGACCGAGGCGATCGCGGCAGCCGTCGACGAACTCGACGCCCGCGACGACCTCTCCCTAGGTGTCGTCACCGGAACCGGCGGCACGTTCTGTTCCGGCATGGACCTCAAGGCGTTCCTGGCCGGCGAGGACGTGTCGCTGCCGGGTCGCGGGCTCGCGGGCATCACCCGGCGTCCGCCGCGCAAGCCGTTGATCGCCGCCGTGGAGGGGTGGGCGCTGGCCGGAGGCTGCGAGATCGCGCTCGCCTGCGACCTCGTCGTTGCCGCCGAGGACGCGCGGTTCGGGATACCCGAGGTCAAGCGTGGGCTGGTCGCCGCGGCCGGCGGCCTGCTGCGGCTGCCGCGGCGCGTGCCCCACGCCGTCGCGATGCACATGGCGCTGACCGGCGACCCGATGACGGCCGCCGACGCCCATCGCTTCGGTCTGGTCAACGAGTTGACGCCGTCCGGCGGAGCGCTCGCCGGTGCGCTGGCCCTGGCCGAACGCATCACTGCCAACGGCCCTCTCGCGGTCCGGGTCACCAAGGAGATCCTCGACGGCGCGACCGATCGCACCGTCGAGGAAGGCTTCGTCGGCCAGGAGTCGCTGCTCGAACGGATCCTGGCTTCGCAGGACGCCCAGGAGGGCGCCCGCGCGTTCGCGGAGAAGCGGCCGCCGAAGTGGACCGGCCGCTGACGGGAGTCCGACGACAGGACTTGGCTCTGACGAGGGGGCCTGGCTCTGGCGAGGGGACCCGGTTCGGGGGCAGGCCCTAGCGGGGGCCGAAGCGGTGCGCGCCGTCCAGGCGGATCACCTCGCCGTTCAGATAGTCGTTGTCGACGATCGACCACACCAGGCGGGCGTACTCCTCGGGGCGGCCCATGCGCCGCGGGTTGGGGATCGTGTTGCCCCAGCGCTCCTGGGCGTCCTCCTCGCTCATCCGGAACGCGGGGGTGAAGAACGTACCCGGCGCGATCGTCATCACCCGGATCCCCAGCGGTGCGAGATCGCGGGCCGCGACCAGACCGAGGCCCACGACGCCGCCCTTGGCCGCGGCGTAGTCGGACTGGCCGGCCTGCCCCTCGAACGCGGCGATGCTGGCCGTGTTGACGACCACGCCCCGCTGGCCCGACTCGAGCGGTTCGGCCTGCGCCATCCGCGCCGCGGCCAGGCGCAGGGTGTTGAAGGTGCCGGCCAGATAGATGTCGAGGGTGCGACGGAAGACGTCCAGTCCGTACGGCTCGCCCGAGCGGTCGAGGATGCGGCTGCCCGCCACCGGCCCGCCGTGCGCCGTGACGGCGATCCGTAGGGGCCCCAACTCGGTTGCCGCGTCCACCGCTCGACGAACCGATTCCTCGTCGGTCACGTCGGTGTGCACGTACCGGGCGAGGGGGCCGAGCTCGTCGGCGAGGCGCTTTCCGGCGTCCTCGGCGAGGTCGGCGATCACGACGTTGACGCCGTGGGCCGTCAGCTGCCGTGCCGTGGCCGCGCCGAGCCCGCCGGCTCCGCCGGTGACGAGCGCACAGGCTCCGTGGACGTCCATGTGGGGTTCCTCTCTGCCGCGTAAATAAGGATACTGAAATAGACGGTCATGGGTGAGGGCTGACGGTGAAGGAGCGCTATATGCCTCTCGGCTGGAGCGAGCGGAACCCCGCGCGGGTTCTGATCACGGGGTGTACGTCGGGCATCGGCCGGGCGCTGTGCACGGAGCTGACGCGGCGTGGACACCACGTCGTCGCCACGGCGCGCGAGCCGGACACGCTGGCCGAACTGCCGGTCGCCGAACGGCTCGTGCTCGACGTGACGGACGGCGAATCCGTCAAGGCCGCAGCCGAGGCCGCGGGCCCCGGCCCCGTCGACGTACTGATCAACAACGCCGGAGTCACCGCCTGGGCCCCACTCGAGGCCATGCCGCTCGACACCGCGCAGCGCGTCTTCGACACCAACGTGTGGAGCATGCTGCGTACGACCCAGGCGTTCCTGCCCGCGATGCGGGCCGCGCGCCGCGGCCGGGTGATCAACATCAGCTCCGCCGCGCAGCGCGGCTATCCGCTGCTCGGTGTGTACGCCGCGAGCAAGACGGCTCTGGAGGCGCTGAGCGAGACACTCCGCCTCGAACTCGCCGGATCCGGTGTGGACGTCGTCGTCGCCGAACCGGCCGCCGTGGTCTCGTCGTTCGGCGCGAACCGGCTGCCGGTGGAGGTCGCCGAGGACCCGTACCGCGACCTCACCGACCGCGCCTTCCGGTTTCTGCAGAGCATGCGCTCCACCGTGCTCACCTCCGAGCAGGCGGCGGCCGCCATCGCCGACCTGGTGCACCGCGACGATCCGCCGCTGCGTGTCCCGATCGGCGCGGACGGCGCGCGGATCGTCGCCGAGCGGCAGACCGTCGGCGACGCGGCGCACGAGCGATCGGTGCTCGACGGCCTCGGCCACTGACGAGGCGACCGGCGAGGCGACCGGCGAGGCGACCGGCGAGGCGACTGACGAGGTGACCGGCGGGGCGCTCACCCGTAGAAGCGCTCGGCCGTGTCGAACGTCTCGGCCAGGCTCTCGTCCGAGGACCTCTTCTGCACGAAGTTGAACTCGTCCTTTTCGAACTGGAGATTCGTCCCGTACGCGTGCAGGAGGTAACTGCTCACCTCGGACAGGGCCATGCCCATGCTCTGCTCGACCAGCCGGTACGCCTCCTTGGCGATGACGATCCCGTCCGCCGGCATCCGTGCGACCTGGGCGGCGAGCTGCTCGGTCGTCTCGTGCACTTGGTCCGCGGGGACGTACCGCGTGAAGATCCCCAGTGGCGCCAGCTCGGCGGCGGGCGCGATCCGGCCGGTCAGGAGCAGGTCCTTGGCGAGGACGGGCCCGAGGCGGTGGAAGAAGAGGTGGAGATCGCCGAGGACGGGGCCCAGATAGCGGGTGGCCGGCATGCCCAGCTTCGCGTCGTCGCCGACCACGCACAGGTCCGCGCCCATCAGGAACTCCAGGCCTCCGCCGAGCGCGTAGCCGCGGGTCTCGGCGATGACGACCTTCGGGTGGTACGTGACGCGGCTGTAGACGTGCGAGGTCCTGCGGTCGACCACGAGGCGGCGACGCTGACTGGGGCGCCGCTTGCGGCCGCCCGGTTCGCTACTGTCGCCGGGTGTGCTGTACCAGTCGTACACCTCGTTCATGTCGACGCCCGCGGTGAAGTTCGCGCCCGCCCCGCGCAGGATGACGACCTTGATGTCGTCGTCCTCGGCCACGTCGTCCAGGCAGGCGACTATGCGGTCGTACATGGGCAGGGTCATCGCGTTGAGCTTGTCCGGACGGTTGAGCGTCAGGCGGGCGATGTGCGTGGCCGGGTCCTTCTCGTAGAGCACATCGTCGAGCACGTCCTCGTCCATGGTGGGTCCTCACTCGTACGTCGTGGTGGTGGGGTTCGAAGACAGGCGCTCAGCGCCTCAGCGGGCTGGGCGTACGACATCGCGTACGGACGCGCCTGAGGCCAGGCGGTCGAAGGCGCCGTTGATCTCGTCGAGCGGTACGGCGGCCGACCTGAGCCGGTCGACCGGGAGTCGGCCCGAGCGAAAGAGCTCCAGGTAGCGGGGGATGTCCCGGCGCGGCGACGCGCTGCCCATGTAACTGCCGCGCACGGTGCGTTCGGTGGCCACCAGGTCGGCGAGCGGCAGGTCGAGCCGCGCGGCGGGGTCGGGCAGGCCGGCCGTGACCAGGACGCCACCGCGTCCGGTGACCGCGTACCCGAGGCGGGCGGCGGGCGCGGCACCGGCGAACTCCAGGACATGGTCCGCGGGGCCGAACTCGTCGAGGATCCGCTCGGCGCAGTCCGGCCGGGACGCGTCGTACACATGGGTCGCCCCCAGCTCGCGCGCCAGGTCGAGCTTGGCGGGGGACAGGTCGATCGCGGCGATCCGGGTCGCGCCGGCCGCGACCGCGCCGAGCAGGGCGCTGAGGCCGACCCCGCCGAGACCGATGACGGCGGCGGACGAACCGGGGTGCAAACGTGCCGTGTTGAGTACCGCGCCCACACCGGTCACCACCGCGCAGCCGAAGATCGCGGCGATGTCCAGGGGCACGTCCGGGTCGATGCGGACCAGGGACCGCGGGGTGACGACGGCGTACTCGGCGAAGGCGGAGACGCCGCTCCAGTGGTGCAGCGGCTCGCCGTCGAGGCTGAGTCTGCGTGCACCGGTGGGCAGGGTGCCGTCCGCCCGGGACCGCCATGACGCCTGGCAGAGATTCGGCCGTCCGGCCAGGCACACGGCGCAGTCGCCGCAGCTCGCCACGAAGACCATCACCACGTGGTCACCGGGCGCGAGTCCCGTCACGCCCTCGCCCAACTCCTCGACCACGCCGGCCGCTTCGTGTCCGGCCACGGCGGGCAGTCTGCGCGGCCGGGCCCCGGTGACGGCGGACAGGTCGGAGTGACAGACCCCGGCCGCGGCGATCCGTACGAGCACCTCGCCGGGCCCGGGTCCCGCGAGGTCGACCTCGGTCACCTCGAAGGGGCGGCTCTCGACGAACGGCGGCTCGGCGCCCGCGGTACGCAGCACGGCGGCACGCATCTTCATGACCGCACCACCGCCGCCTCTTCGTCCTCCTTCGCCGCCTCTCGGTCCTCCTTCGCGGCCTCCTCGGGCATCGGCGCGGGCGCGAGGTGCAGTGCCACCGCCCCGTCGAGGCCGGGAGCGGCCGCGGGGAACCTTCGCAGGACGAGCGGATCGTGGCCGGGGACGATGTGGTCGGGCCCGTCCGCCAGGCGCGTGACGGTCCGCAGGGCCCCGATGTAGTCGACGGTGCTGACCAGGACCGGGAACGGGTTCTCGGCGGTCAGGTTCTCGTAGTAGTGCACGGCGTCGGAGGCGAGTACGACGTTCCCGCGTGCCGTGGCGACGCGCACCACCTGCATGCCGGGTGTGTGACCGCCCACCCGGTGGGCCGTGATCCCGGGCGCGATCTCGGCGTCCCCGTCGTGGAAGACCACCCGGCCCTCGTACAACGCGCCCAGCCAGTTGCTCAGTTGGGGCCGGTCGAAGGGCCTGCGCAGGAACGGGCTGCACATCGCGGGCCCGGTGGCGTGCGCCAGCTCGGCGCGCTGGATGTGCAGCCGCGCTCGCGGGAAGTCGTCGACTGTGCCCGCGTGGTCCCAGTGCAGATGGGTCGTGACGACGTCGTCGACGTCCGCCGCGTCGATGCCGACGTCGGCGAGGGCGGCGCGGGGCGAGCGGTGGTGGTCGTGGCCGCGCGCGGTCATCGTCGCGGGCTCCGAGCCGGTGTCGACCAGGACGACGCGGTCCGCGCCGACGACGGCCCAGACGAAGAAGTCCATGGGCATGGCCGCGTCGTGGCAGTCCCCCGGCGGCAGATGGATCACGTTCTCGTAGCGGCGGCGCCGGGGATTGGCCCCGTAGCGCAGGGCGAAGACCCGGTACTCGGGCCCGCCGGTGTCAGGCATGCTGCTCCGCCTCCTGTGCCGTGTCGACCGGATCTGCCGTCAGATCGATCCAGACGCTCTTCGTCCGCACGTACTCCCTGATCCCGTCGAAGCCGCTCTCGCGCCCCGTCCCGGAGGCCTTGTAGCCGCCGAACGGCGACTGGGGGACCGTGTTGCGGTACGTGTTGATCCAGACGGTGCCCGCCTCCACCCGCCCCGCGACGCGGTGCGCACGGGCGAGGTCGCGGGTCCAGACCCCGGCCGCCAGACCGAACGGCACGTCGTTCGCGAGCTCGACCGCCTCGTCCTCGGTGTCGAAGGACGTCACGGCGAGTACGGGGCCGAACACCTCCTCCTGGAAGAGTCGGTCGTGCCGACTCACGCCGTCGAAGACGGCTGGCAGCGCGAAGCGCCCGGCGGGGTCGGCCTCGTCGAGGACCGCGACCGCGCCGGACGCGCGGGCCGCCTCGACGTGCTCCTGTATGGCCGCGTACTGCCGCGCGGTCGCCACCGGTCCGACATCGGTCGCCGGGTCGGCCGGATCGCCCACCCGCATGCGCTTTGCCCTCTCCGTGATCCGGGCGAGCAGCGCGTCGTGGGCCGACGTGTGGACGAGCAGCCTCGAGCCGGCCAGGCACGTCTGCCCGCCCGAGGCGAACACCCCGGCGCAGATTCCCTCGGCCGCGCGGTCGAGATCGGCGTCGGCGAACACGATCTGCGGGGACTTGCCTCCCAACTCCAGGGTGCAGGGTGTGAAATGACGTGCCGCCAGTTCCCCGACCAGCCGCCCTGCGGCTGCCCCGCCGGTGAACGAAACTTTCCGCACGAGAGGGTGGGCGATCAGATCCGGCACCACCTCGGGGCCGAGCCCGGTGACGACATTGACGATGCCCGGCGGGAAACCGGCCTTCCCGAACAGCTCGTTGAACACCAGGCTGGAGGCGCTGGCGTGCTCGCTGGGCTTGAGCACGACCGCGTTGCCCGCCGCTAGTGCGGGTGCCACCTTCCAGGCCGCCAGGCGCAGCGGGGAGTTCCACGGCAGGACGGCCGCGACGACCCCGTACGGTTCGAGGACCGTGTAGTTGAGCGAGGCCGGGCGGTCCACGGGGATCACCTCGCCCTGCACCTTGTCGGCCATGCCGCCGTAGTAGCGGTACCAGCCGGCCATGGAGCGCAGGGACGTCCGCAGCTCCTTGCGGGACTTGCCGTTGTCCCGCGACTCGACCTCCACCAGCTCGTCGACGTGTTCCAGTACGAGATCGGCGAGACGGTTGAGGAGCACGCCCCGGTCCGTCGCGGTGAGCGTGCGCCAGCTGGGGGAGCGGAAGGCCGCGTCCGCGTCGCGCACCGCCGCGTCGACATCGGTCGCGCTGCCGCGAGCGATCGCCGCCCAGGGATCTCCGGTCGCCGGGTCGAGCGATTCGAAGGTGCCACCGTCGGCGGCCGGCACGGACACGCCGCCTATCCGCATGCCGAACGTCTGCATAACCCCTCCCTTCATGAGTCCGCTCCTTTAAAAGAGTGCGCTGTATGTGGCTGCCTGTGTGCCCGCGATGCGCCCGAACACCGAGCCCGCGGTGAGCCCCGTACCGCCCGGATAGTTGTGGTAGAAGAGCCCGCCGACGATCTCGCCGCAGGCGAAGAGGCCCGGCAGTTCGGGTCCTTCGGCGCCGCACACCTGGGCTCGCGGGGTGATCCGCAGGCCGCCGAAGGTGAACGTCACGCCGCAGGTGACCTGGAACGCCAGGAAGGGGCCCTGTGTCAGCGGGTTCGCCCAGTTCGACTTGGGCACGGCGAGGCCCCTCGTGTCCCGCCCGTCCTTCACCGTCGGATCGAACGGCACATCGCTTCGCACCGCCGCGTTGTACGCGGCGACCTCCGTGAGGAAGCCGTCGGCGTCCACCCCGTCCATGCGGCGCGCCAGTTCCTTAAGAGTCGGGGCCTCGACGCGGGTGGCCTCCTTGATGCGGTACTCGTCGCGCAGCAGATGTGTCACCTGCTGGTCGAAGACCTGCCAGGCCATCTGGTGCGGCTGCTCGAGGATGCGCCTGCCGTACTTCGCGTACGTGTAGTTGCGGAAGTCCGCACCCTCGTCCACGAAGCGCCTGCCGTCGGCGTTGACCATGATCCCGAACGGATAGCTGTGCTTCTGGAAGCCGTCGCCGACCGCGAGATCGCCGTGCTCGGGCGCGTTGCGGTCCCAGCCCACCGCGTGACAGCCGGACCAGTGCCCGGCGGGCGACGCCCCCGCGGCGAGTGCCATGCGGTGTCCGGCTCCGGTGTTGAAGCGGGTGCCGCGGACCTTGGCGAGGTCCCAGCCGGGTCCCAGGTAGCGGGTGCGCCACTCGGCGTCGGCCTGGAAGCCGCCGCTCGCGAGCACGACGGCGCGCGCCTCGATCTCCGTCGTGGCGCCGTCGACGACCGCCCGTACACCGTGCACCCCGGAGTCGTCGGTGAGCAGGTCGACGGCCCGGCTGTTGTAGCGGATGCCGATGCCCGCCTCGGCGGCGATCTTGTGTTCCCGCTCGACCAACCCGGCGCCGCCACCCACGACTTCGACCGTCAGGCCGCCCCAGAAGCGGAACTTCCCGTCGACCTCGAACGCCTGCCGTCCGTAGGCCGGTGCGAACCGGACGCCGTGGCCGGCCATCCAGCGCAGCGTCTCGTGGCTGCGGCCGACGAGGACCTCGACCAGGTCCGGATCGGCGCGGTAGTCGGTGACCCGTGCCATGTCGTCGAAGAACGTCTCGGCGTCGTAGCGGCCGAAGTCGGTGGTGTCCTCGGCGTCCGCGGGCAGATCGGGGATGAGTGCCCTCAGGCCGGTGGTGCCGTCCACGCCGTCGTACACCGTGCGCATGGCCCCGGCGGTGAACGCGGTGTTGCCGCCACGCTCGCCCTCCGGGGCCCGTTCGAGCACCAGCACCTCGGCGCCCGCCTCCCGCGCCGCCAGAGCCGCACACATCGCCGCGTTGCCCGCGCCGACCACGAGCACCTCGGTCCCCGTCATTCGCACTCCCTGTCGTCCGTCTGCGCTGCCCGTCGGTCGGGTAATTGAGTGTACTCTATAGTGAACCTGCTGCATATGAAGGAGAGTTGAGCCGAACAGCTCCGAGGAGGAGACGCATGCCGCTGGAGGACGCGCACCCCAGGGAGTTCACGCCGAGGGGCGGAGCCGTGCGCGTCACCCGGCTCACCGTCGACGGCGCCGACGGGGTTCCCCTCGCCGCCGATGCGTACGGGGAGCGTGGTGACACGCCGGTCGTCCTCCTGCACGGCGGCGGTCAGACGCGGCACTCCTGGCGCTCGACCGCCCGCGAGCTCGCCGGGCAGGGCTGGTACGCCGTCGCCGTGGACCTGCGGGGCCACGGCGAGAGCGGCTGGTCACCCGACGGGGCGTACGGCCTTGAGCGGTTCGCCGCCGACGTCGTCCGGATCGTCGAGCACCTCGGCACCGCGCCCGTTCTCGTCGGGGCGTCACTGGGCGGCAATGCCTCCCTGGCGGCGCTCGGGCACCGCCCCGAACTCGCCCTCGGCCTGGTGCTGGTGGACGTGTCACCGTTCCTGCGGCCCGCCGGGGCGGACCGGATCCGCGCGTTCATGAGCAGCGGCGCCGAGGGCTTCGCGTCCTTGGCGCAGGCCGCCGACGCGGTCGCCGCCTATCTGCCCCACCGGCCGCGCCCGCGCACCACCGACGGGCTGCGCAAGAACCTCCGTCAGGAGAACGGGCGTTACTACTGGCACTGGGACCCTGCCTTCCTGCGGGCCCCGGCCGATCAGGCGGTCCAGCGGGACACGCTGATCGACCCGGCGCGTCTGGGCGCCGCGGCGACATCCCTGCGCGTCCCCACCCTCCTGGTGCGTGGCGCCGAGTCCGACGTACTCGGTGAGGCCGACGCCCGGCGCTTCCTGGAACTCGTGCCGCACGCCGAGTACATGGACGTCAAGGGCGCGCACCACATGGTCGCGGGCGACGACAACGCCGTGTTCGGGCGTGTGCTCGGCGACTTCCTCGACCGTCGGGTCGGCGCACGCCTGCGTCTGCTCCGGGAGACCGGACCGACGCAGGCGTGACGCCATCGATCACTGGTTTCGCCACCGTGGTTCGCGCTTCGCCGCGAAGGCCGTGAGGCCCTCCACGAAGTCCGCGCTCAGCGTGACCTCGTCGTGGGCCTGCGAGTGGAAGGTGACCGCCTCCAGGGTGTCGGGGATGGCCTGGGTCTCCGCCATCACCTGGAGCGAGGCGCGCACCGCGGTGGGAGCGCCCTGAAGGATCTCCGCGGCGAGCGCGCGGGCACCCGCGAGGGCGGTGCCTGCCTCGACCACGCGGTTGACCAGGCCGGACGCGAGAGCCTCCTCGGCCGTCAGCCGACGGCCGGTGAGGATCATCTCGGTGGCCAGTTTCTGCGGGACAGCCCGCGGCAGGCGGATCAGACCGCCCGCGCCCGCGATCAGGCCGACCCTGACCTCGCTCAGCGCGAACCGCGCCGTGCTGTCGGCGACGATCAGATGGCAGGCGAGGGCGATCTCCAGACCGCCGCCCATGGCGAAGCCGTTGACCGCGGCGATGACCGGCTTGGGCAGGCTCGGGCGCGAAGTGAGCCCGGCGAAACCGTTCTTGGGTACCCACGACGGCTTGCCGGAGGCGGTGTGCACGAGGTCGTTGCCGGCCGAGAACGCCTTGTCGCCCGCGCCCGTCAGGATCGCGACCCACAGATCGGGGTCGGCGAAGTAGGCGTCGAAGACCTCGTCGAGCTCGTCGTTGGCCTGCGGGGTCAGGGCGTTGCGGGCCTCGGGGCGGTTGATGGTGACCTCGAGGAGGTGACCGGCGCGGTGTACGAGGATGTGCTCGTAGTCGTCGCGGAAGACGGCGGGGCGGGGCGGGAACAGCGCCGTCATGCGGGTCTCGGTGAGCGCGACCCGGTTGCCCTGCCCGAAGGAGCGGGCGAAGACCCGGGTCCCCGCCGGGTCGCCTTCGGTGAGCAGATCGAGGAGTTCCTTGTCACCGTCCGCGGCCTTGGCGATGAAGCGCCGGTCGTCGGCCTCCAGGCGTCCGATGACGATGCCGGTGGCGGACCCGTCGCGTCCGTACGCCACGGTCCAGGTCTCGATCGTGGCCCAGCCGTCGGCCCGGCGGGCCTCGGTGGGTGCTGGCAACGCGTCGATCTCCGCCTGGAGTTCGGCGCTGCGGTCCGCGCGCCAAGGAGCCGGCGCCGTCGAGTAGACAGCGACCGAGTACTTGCTGAGGTTGCCGCCGTTGGCGCCCACCAGGCCGTACGTGCCGGGGACGGCGCGCAGGCGGTGCGCGGTCTCGGCGACGGCGTGCATCGAGTAATTGTTGCCCGCGCCGCCGAAGAACGGCAGGCCGCCGGTGAGGGTGAGGCCACGCGGGTCGGCCGCGTCGAGACCGAGGCCGTCGCAGATGTTGGCGACCGCGATCGGGAAACAGCTGTAGAGATCGAGCGTGGCCAGGTCGTCGACGCCGATCCGGGCGACGTCGAGCGCGTGCCGTACGGCGGTGACCGACGCGGGTGCCACCGACAGGTCCTGGCGCTCCATCAGGTCACGCTCGCGCAGATCCGCGTGCCCGTGCAGGAACACCCACCTGTCCTCGGGCACCCCGAGCCGCCGCGCCGCCCCGACCGACATCAGCAGCGCCGCCGCGCCCTGGTTCACCTTGTCGCGGGCGATCACGTACCGCGGATAGGGGTCGACGACCATCCGGTTCTGTGCGGTCACCGTGACCAGTTCCGCCGCGTCGCGCACGAGGGGGGCGGAGGCGTGCGGGTTGCGGGCGGCGACGTTCGTGAACGGGGCGAACAGGGCGCCCATCGAGGCGGCGTACTTCTCGCGTGACAGGCCGAGACGGGCCCGGCGCGCGTTCTCGAAGAGGGCGTACTGGTGCGGGGCGCCGGTCAGACCGTGGTCGTTCAGATGGCGCGACACCAGCCCCCTGAGCCCGTACCCGCGGTCCTCCAGAGAGCCCTCGATGTGCTCCGTGAAGTCGGGCCGCTCATCGGCCGGTTCGGAGGCGGCGAGGTGCTGGACGGTGGAGATGGCCTCGGAGCCGAAGACGAGCGCCACCTCGGCGTCGCCCGCGGCGATCGTCGCGGCCAGCTCGTTCAGCAGGTGCTGGGGACTGTCGCCGCCCGCCTTCTCCAGGATCGCGCGCGCCGGGTCGGCGCCGACCCGGCGCGCGACCGAGCGCGGGTAGTTGTCCGAGCGGCCGAGCGGCGCGGTCGACCGGGGCTGGGAGATCTCGAACTGCCGCACTCCGGCGACCGTGTCGACGGCGGCGGCGAGGGCCTCCTCGCCCGCCGTCGCGGCGGCGTCGGCCAGCGCCTCCCGGGCGGCGTCCGCGGCCAGCTCGACGGGGGAGCGGCGGCGGTAGCCAGGGTCCTGGATCCGCTCGGAGGACTGGCCGACACCCACGAGGACCGGAGTGCGCGGGTCTAGGGCGTCGAGGGCGTCGGAGGCGGTGCTGGGTCGGGGCATGGGGAGCCGCTCCTGAAGTCGATGGGGCCCGCGGCGGCGCGGTGGCGGAGGGGCCGCGGGGCGAGTGGCTAATACTGAACGGCAACCGTTCTGTAATTGGAGGATAGGACGCCGTCCGGCGAACTGGCAATGTCACGTACGGCATGGCCGGTGAAACGCGGAGCCTGTTCCGCGCCGCCGGACACGGTGTAGGAACATGGGTCCATGACCGTGAGGACGGGGGGCCGATGACCGTGCCGAGAAGCGCCGCGGGGCGCCCGCGCGACCCCGAGGTCGACCGCCGGGTCGCCCACGCGGCCGTCTCCGTCTTCGCCGAGGGCGGCTGGATGTCGTTCAGCATCGAGGCGGTGGCCCGTCGGGCGGGTGTCGGCAAGGCGTCCGTCTATCTGCGCTGGACCAATAAGGAGGACCTCCTCGCCGAGGCCCTCACCCTGCAGCTCGGCCGGATCGCCGACGTCGACACCGGCACGGTCCGCGGCGACCTGGTCCAGCTCGTGCGCCAGCAGCTGGAGCTGTACGCGGGCGAGCACGGCGGCGCCGCGCTGCGGCTCGGCCTTGAGGCGCGCACGATCCCGCGGCTCGCCGACCGCTACGAGGCGATGTCCGAGGAGCAGATCCTGGCCGCGCGCGCGATCGTACGGCGCGGCATCACCCGCGGTGAACTGCCCGCGAACACCTCGGTCACCTTCCTGCTCGACGCCCTGTGCGGCGGCGCCATGAACCACGCTCTGGCCACCCCGCCGCACCTGCGCGCGCGGGTGACCGAGACATCCGCGCGCTACGCGGAGGAGTTCGTGGACTTCGTCCTCGCCTCGGTCCTCGTGGCCACGGACTGACCGGGGCGC
This sequence comes from Streptomyces sp. NPDC107517, assembly GCF_055582645.1. Taxonomy (NCBI): domain Bacteria; kingdom Bacillati; phylum Actinomycetota; class Actinomycetes; order Kitasatosporales; family Streptomycetaceae; genus Streptomyces; species Streptomyces sp. NPDC107517. Next base: position 150,134 of record NZ_JBVJPM010000019.1, read on the forward strand.
CTGCCGCCCCTAGAGCTCCAGCGGAGCGTCCCCGAACGTCGCGCGCAGGGAGTCGAGCACCTCGGCGAGCCCGTGCACCCGCCGCACGCTCTCCGCGCACCAGACGACGCCCACGTGCATGGCGAGGTCCGGCTCGGCGAGCGGTACCACCGCGTACTCCGGGGCGTCGAAGACCCGCGTCGAAGGATGGGCGAGACCGTTCAGCGCGAGGGAGAGCACGCCGGTGCGGCGTACCTGGGCCGCGACCTGGACGCTGTCGTTGTGGGGCAGCTCCACGAGCCGGGTGACGCCCGCCTCCCGCAGGGCACGGTGGAGCGCGTTCACCACCGACGGGTGCACCTTCGACGACGTCGCCACCAGCGCGCGGTCCACCAGGTCCGGGAGCCGGAGCGACTCCCGCGCGGCCAGGGGGTCGTCGGCGCGCATGGCGACCGCGAGCCGCCCGCGGAGCAGCGGCAGGGCCTCGAAGCCGGGCTCCCCCACGGGGAGATGGACCACCGCGAGATCCAGCTCGCCCGCCTGCAGCGCGGGCACCAGCTCGGCCGACGACGCGAGCGTGAGCGGCAGATCGACGTCCGGGGCCTGGGCGTGGAACGCGTCCAGGACCGCGTCGAGGGCCTGCGGTGCGGCGAGTGTCGCGGCTCCGATCCGGCAGGTGCGGCGGGTGGCGGCGGCCGGATCGGGGGAGAGACGCTTGAGGGCGTCGAACCGCCGCACCACCTCACGGGCCGGCACCAGGAACCGCTGCCCGAACGGGGTCAGCTCCACTCGGTGGTATTCGCGTACGAAGAGATCGGACCCCAGTTCCCGCTCCAGCTCCTTGACCCGGCGGCTCAGCGGCGAGGGCGTCAGGTGAAGGCGTTCGGCCGCCCGCGCGAAATGCAGCTCGTCGGCCACGGCCAGGAAGTACCGGATCTGCTGGATGTCCATCGCTTCCGTACGCTACCGGCCCACCGTCCGGACGGCGATGAGCGGGTCGGAGCACATTGCGCGTCCCGACATGCGTACGTGCCGGAATCGGCGATGGGCAACGCCGGGCCCCGGTGCCAGCATGAACGGCAACGCACCGTTCACACGGCCGTCATCCGCAACGGCCCGGCACCCGCACCGCACCGTCACGCCGGGCCGCGTCCAGCACTCACCGCCATGCCCGGCCCCTCCCCGCGAGGCCCGCCGCCCCTCCGGCCTGCCCGGATGCGGCCGCGCCCGGGCGTGCCTGCCCCTTGGAGGTGCCTGGTGCCAGCACACGAGCTGTCCGCCCCGATTTCAACCCCCCTACCGCTGGAGGGAGTTCGCGTCGTCGACATGACCGACGGCCTCGGCGAGAGCGCGGGTCGCTACCTCGCCGACCTCGGCGCCGATGTCATCCTCGTCGAACCCCCGACCGGCGCGGCGGCCCGCCGCCAGGCTCCCGTGCACGACGGTGCAAGCCTCTACTTCGCCACCCGCAACGCCAACAAGCGCGGCGTCGTCCTCGACCTGGAGCACAGCGAGGCCGACCGCGAGCGACTGCTCGCGCTGCTCGACACAGCCGACATCTGGTTCGAATCCGACCGTCCCGGCCGTCCCGTACGCCAGGGCGTCGCCCTCGACACGGTGGCGGAACGCAACCCGGCCCTCGTCATCGTGTCGATCACCGACTTCGGCCACACCGGTCCGTACCGGAACTGGACCGCCACGGAGCGTGTCCAGCTGGCCCTGGCCGGCGTCCTGTCCCGCTCCGGGCAGCCGGGGCTCGAACCGCTCACCCCGCCCGGACTCCTCGCCACCGAGTCCGCCGCGTACCAGGCCGCCTGGGTGGCGCTGCTCGCCTACTACCAGCGCCTGGAGACCGGCGTCGGCGACCGCGTCGACTTCTCCGTGTACGAGGCCGTAGCCCAGACCGTCGACCCCGGCTATGGCATCGGAGGCTCCGCGGTGGGCGGCCGGCGGGCCGCCGAGCTGCCGCGCGGACGTCCGGACGCCGGCGCCCTGTACCCGATCTTCCCCTGCAAGGACGGGCACGTACGCATCTGCGTGCTCAGCCCGCGACAGTGGCGGAGCATGCGGGCCTGGCTCGGCGAACCGGCGGAGTTCAGCGACCCGAAATACGAAGGGCTCCTCGAACGACGACGCGTCACCGACCGGATCCACGCCCTGATCGGCGAGTTGTTCCGTGACGCCTCCAAGGACGAACTGGTGGCACAGGGCCAGCGCCATGGCGTTCCGGTCGCCGCCCTGCTCACCCCCGAAGAGGTGCTGACCACCGAACACTTCCTGGTCCGTGCGGCGTTGGCCGACGCCGACATCGCGCCGGGTGTCACCGGACGGGTGCCGACCGGGTTCCTGGAACTCGACGGACACCGCGCCGGGCTGCGGCACCGGGCGCCGAACCTCGGCGAGCACACCCGGCAGGTCTTCGAGGATCTCGGGCGGCGAGCCGACGCCGCCCTCACGCCACGCGGCGTCGGACGTCGGCCGCTGGAGGCCCTGCGCGTTCTCGACCTCGGTGTGATCGTCGCGGGCGCCGAGTTCGGCCGGCATCTCGCCGACCACGGCGCCGACGTCATCAAGGTGGAGAACCGCGCCTTTCCGGACGGCGGCCGCCAGTCCATGACCGGTGAACTCATCACCGCCCACTTCGCCTGGGGACACCGCAACAAGCGCAGCCTGGGCCTCAACCTGCGCGACCCGCGCGGCGTCGAGCTGTTCAAACGCCTGGCCGCCGAGGCTGACGTCGTCCTGTCCAACTTCAAGCCCGGCACCATGGAGTCGCTCGGACTCGGACCGGACGAACTGCACAAGGTCAACCCCCGTCTGATCCTGGCGGAGAGCAGCGCTCTGGGCTCCACGGGACCGTGGAGCAAGCGCATGGGATACGGGCCGCTGGTGCGAGCAGGCGCCGGACTGACCGGCCTGTGGCGCTACCCCGAACCGGGGCGCGAGAGCAGCTTCAGCGACGCCATCACCATCTTCCCCGACCATGTCGTCGGCCGGGTCGGCGCCACCGCGGTCCTCGCCCGTCTCATCGAACGACGGCGCACCGGCAGGGGCGGCACCGTCGGCATATCGCAGGCGGAGATCGCCCTCACCGAACTGGCCGAGCTGTTCCTGCGCGAGTCCCTCGAACCAGGGTCGGTCGTCGCCGTCGGCAACACCGGTACGACCGACGCGCCGCAAGGCCTCTTCCCGTGCGCGGGCGACGACGACTGGTGCGCCGTCGAGGTCCGCGGCGACGGCGACTGGCAGCGCCTGTGCGCCGCCATCGATCGCGCGGACCTGGCCGCCGACCCGCGTCTCGGCACCGTGGACGGTCGTCTGGCGCACCGCGCAGAGGCCGAGGCGGCGCTGGTGTCGTGGCTCGCAGGACACGGACCGCGCGAGGCGATGCGACTGCTCCAGGACGCGGGCGTACCCGCCGGCGCCATGCAAAGGGTGGCCGAGTACCCCGACGACCCGCAGCTCGCCGCGCGCGGCTTCTTCGCCCGCATGCGGCAGCTCGAACTCCCCGACGAGCTGCCCACGGAGGCACGCCCGGCCCTCGCCCACAACCTGCCCGACGCGCTGCTCGGCCCGGCCCCGCGCCAGGCCGCCCACACCCGCCAGGTGTGCCGTGAGGTGCTCGGCCTGACGGATACGGAGATCGACGAACTCCTCGCCCAGGGAGTCCTGGAGGAGGAGGCGGACACACAGTGGAAGGGAAAGTTCTGAAGATGAAGGTCTACGCCTTCGAGGAAGCAGGCGGCGCCGCGCGCGAGACAGAGATCCTGACGCCGGCCCCGACCGGGCACGAGGTGCTCGTGCGGCTCACGCACAGCGGCGTCTGCCACACCGATGTCCATCTGCGCGACGACGACACCGGCGCGCTGCCGTTCCCGATCGTCGCCGGACACGAGATGGCCGGTGAGGTCGTCGCCGTCGGCGTCGCCGTCACCGGTGTCCGGGTCGGTGACACGCGTCTGGTCCATCCCTGGACCGGCTGCGGAACGTGCGCGCACTGTGCGGTGGGCCGCGACGACGCCTGCGCCGACATGCGGTATCTCGGCATGCACCGCCCCGGCGGCTACGCCGAGGCCGTGCTCGTACCGCACGAGCGCCATCTGCTGGACATCGACGGCATCGACCCGGCCTTCGCCGCGACCCTGGCCTGTTCCGGGCTCACCGCGTACTCCGCCGCCACCAAGGTGCTCAGCCCCGAGGCCGACATGGACGAGGAGATCGTCGTCATCGGCACCGGCGGCCTCGGTCTCATGGCCATCGCACTCCTCACCGCCCTCGGCAGGCACCGGATCACCGCCGTCGACATCAACGACGAGCGCCTGGAGATGGCCCGCGCACTCGGTGCGGCCCATGTCGTCAACAGCGCCGCCGCCTCCGGCGGGGCCACGCGCGCGGCGATCACCGAGGCGACGGGCGGCGGTGCCACCGGCGTCGTCGACCTGGTCAACAGCGGGCAGACGGCCCGGCTCGGCTTCGACGTGCTGCGCCGGGACGGAAAGCTGGTCCCGGTCGGCCTGTTCGGCGGCGACGTGACGCTCCCCACCGGCGCGATCCCCTCCAAGCGGCTGACCGTGCAGGGCAGTTACATCGGCACGCTCGCCGAACTCGCAGAGGTCGTCGACCTGGCGAAATCCGGCCGTCTCGCGCCGACCCCGGTGGTCCGCCGCCCGCTCACCGCCGCCGGTGTGACGGACGCGCTCGACGCCCTGGCCGCGGGCACGGTGCCCGGCCGCATCGTCCTCACGGCCTGAACCGACGTACGACAAAGGCTCGAACGGACCCTGACGTGAACAACCCTGAAAGGTGCAGCTCCATGACGCAGACCCCAGCGCCGACCCTCCGCCGCATGCTCGTCGACGGCCGCCAGGTCGCCGCCGAGGGAGCCCCGCTCGATGTCCTCAACCCGGCCACCGAACTCCTCGCGGGGCAGGCCCCCGACGCCACCGACGCGCAGCTCGACGCCGCCGTGGAGGCCGCCCAACGCGCCTTCACGACCTGGCGTGAGACCCCCTTGGACGAACGCCGCGCGGTCCTGGGCGCCATCGCCGCCGTGATCGGTGAACACCTGGAGGAGCTGGCCGTCCTCCTCACCACCGAGCAGGGCAAGCCGCTCGCGGCGTCACGCGGTGAACTGCAGTCGGCCGTCCACTGGTGCGAGGGCTTCGCACAGATGGATCTGCCCGCCGAAGAGATCCGTACGACCGACACGCACCGGGTCCGGATCCGCCACGTCCCGCTGGGCGTGGTCGCCGGGCTCGTTCCCTGGAACGTCCCCATCGCGCTCGCCATGTGGAAGATCGCCCCGGCGCTCCTGACCGGCAACACCATCGTCGTCAAGCCGTCCCCCTTCACCCCGTTGACCATGCTGCGGATCGGAGAACTGCTCGCGCAGGCGCACGTGGTCCCGGCCGGTGTGCTGAACATTGTCAGCGGCGGCGACCACCTCGGCCCCAAGCTCTCCGAGCACCCCCGGGTACGGAAGATCGCCTTCACCGGCTCGACCGCCACCGGCAAGCGGGTCATGGCCTCCGCGGCCCGCAACCTCGCCCGGGTCACCCTCGAACTCGGCGGCAACGACGCGGCCGTCGTGCTGCCCGACGTCGACGTGGACGCTGTCGCCGAGAAGGTCTTCTGGGCCTGCTTCATGAACAGCGGACAGGTCTGCGTCGCCTCGAAGCGGGTCTACGTCCACGACGAGATCTACGACGCCTTCGCCCGCCGCTTCGCCGAACTGGCGGAACGGGTGCAGGTGGGCGACGGCCTGGACCAGGGGGTGAGCCTCGGCCCCCTGCAGAACCGCGTCCAGTACGAGAAGGTCGTCCGGCTCATCGAGAAGACCGCTGCGGACGGCGCGACGTTTCTCGTCAAGGGTGACATTCCCGAGGGCGCCGGATACTTCGTCCACCCGACCGTCGTCGACGACCCGGCCGACGACTCGGACATCGTCCGGCTCGAACCCTTCGGACCCGTCGTACCGCTCCTGCGCTTCCACGACATCGATGAGGTCGTCGAGCGGGCGAACGCCTCCGAGTACGGCCTGGGCGGATCGGTCTGGAGCGGCGATCCCGAGGCCGCCGAACGGGTCGCCGCCCGTATCGAGACCGGCGTGGTCTGGATCAACGAGGGACCACTTCTCGCCCCCGGCCTGCCGTTCGGCGGCCACAAGTCCTCGGGCCTGGGCGTGGAGAACGGATCCGAGGGACTGCTCGAGTATCTGGACACTCAAGTGCTCTGGTCCCCGGCCGGGTGACGGCTCCCGCAAGTCCGGGATGTGGTTGCGCAGGGTGACCGGGGAGACACCGAGCAGTTTGGCGGTCGAGTCGATGGAGCGGCATAGGCCGGGCAGCGGGTCGCGCACGGCCCGCCGGGCACACGTACCGACCGTTGCCCGGCGCCACGGTCCGTTACGGACCGTGGCCCAGCGCTACGGTCCGTAAGGGCGAGGGAGTACTCAGATGGTCAGCGGGCCTGGCTCAGTGCCTCCAGGGCCTGCCCGAGTCCGGGGTCTGCGTGAGTCCGGTGGCCCACATCTGGTCGACACGCGAGCGCTCGGTGGCGTTCGGGTAGCGGTTGGTGCAGGACGGGCCGGGGCCGCCGCCCGACATCAGCTCACTGCACGGCCCGCTGTAGTCGTCTTCCAGGCCCAGCACATGCCCGGTCTCGTGGGTGGCGACGCGGATCGAGTCGTTCTGCCGGATCTGGGTGTAGTCGAGGAAGATGTAGCCGTTTCCGTGGCCGTCGGTGGAGGCGTAGGACCCGCGTGAGTTGTTGCCCTCGCGGTAGGAGAAGTCGGCACCACTCGACGCCGGCTGGAGCTTGACGTTGGACTGGGTGCTGTTCCAGATCGAGGCCGCGCTCGATATCTGCGAACGGAAGCTCGGTGCCTGGGAGGCGTTGTAGTAGACGGTCACCGCCTGCGCGTTCGGCTGGGCGGCGCGCTTCTCGGCGACCGATTTGAGCACGGCCTCGGAGAACGCCTTGTTGTTCGCGGTCTCCTCGACCGACCCGGCGTACCGCGCCGTGGAGGTACCGGCCGCAGCGGACGGGGTGGCTGCCGTCTGGGCGCTCGCCGGCACCGCCGCGCCCAGCGCGCTGGAGGCCAGACCCAGGCCGAGAGCGAGGGCGAGAGGCCTCGCGGATGTTCGGGACAACTTCATACAGGGGCTCCTACTGGCTCGGTGACGCCGAGCGCCCGGTGCGTGGTCGACTCGGCGTGAGCACCGGCTCCGAACTGCGGCGACGTCCTGTGGGTCGTCATTCTTAGAAAGGCTCGACAGAGAGCACAAGGGGCCCCCACCGCTACGTCGCCTAGTAGGTCCGCGGCCCCCGCCAGGGCCATCTGCGGGCCTTCGGTCCGCAGATGGCGGCCGGAGGGGAAGCTGTCGCGGCGTCAGAAGCGTTACGCCATGGGGCGATGAGCGTGAGGCCCGGCCGGGCGGAATCCCGGGAGGCGCGGGAGGATCCAAATTAGGGTCAAAACGGACAAATGCTTAGATGTCTGTCATGCGGTATCTACTAAGTACGCCGGTTGATTGGCGGAGCGCTGTGACTGATGTCATAGAACATGGACTTCTGTCTCTTTCGCGCCCCGTCGGCCCCCGAGGCGCCTCAGGGAGTCGCCCCCTCGGCGCGGGGCAGCTCGGTTGAGGGCCCGGCGTGGCCGACGCCCGTTGTAGTGCAACTCGAACTCGCGGAGCCCGTCCAGGAGATGGCTGTGGTTCCACGTCAGCGCGCGGTCCGGCGGTTGCCGACGACAGGTCTGTATCCCGCGCTCCGTGGCCGAGTTCATCGGCGGCATGCGGATATCGCCGGTGATACCGCCGGTGACGACCTGCAGCCCTGCATCGGTTGGCGCGGCGTCGAACGCATCGGTGAACTTGGAGTCCCGGTCTCGTATGAGGAACCTGGCCTTGCTGCCCACGTCCTCCAACTCCGCCATAAGGTTGCGCGCTAGCCGCACCGCCCGGTCCGCGGTGAAGTGTGTGCCGGCATCGAGGGTCATGATGCGCCGGGTGTGTGCTCGATGACGGCGAAGACGTGCAGACGCTCCCCGGTCAGGGTGCGGACGGACCAACTGTGTCGCTATGGCTGCGGCCACCGACTGAACAGTCGTTGACCTACCGAAAGGACCTCATGTCAGCCGTTGTTGTTGTCGGTGCGGGAATCGTCGGCTCCTCAGTGGCCTACCACCTGGCCCGTCGGGGCGTCCCGGTCACCCTGCTCGAGCAAGGACCTGCACCGGCCACTGGGGTCACCGGAGATTCCTTCGCCTGGATCGGCGACTCGGGACGCCACTGGCCCGGCGGCGCGCAAGACCTCCGCGAGCACGTCCTGGCGGACTACCGACGCCTGGAGAGCGAACTGCCCCATGTCACCGTCCGCCGGACCGGCTCGCTGTCCTGGGCCGGCACACCGACTGAGGACGCACGTCCGGGGCCAGGCCAGTTCCGCGTCGGACGAAGTGACGTCGTGGCCCTGGAACCCCACCTAGGGCACCCACCCGACCAGGCCATCCACACTCCGAGCGACGCAGGCGTCGACCCAACAGCCTTGGCCCACGCACTCGTGGCAGCCGCCGTCGCCCACGGAGCAACCGTGCTCCACGACACCGCGGTCACCTCCCTGCAGGTAACCCATGGAGGCGTCGGGGGAGTGCTGACGTCGACCGGGCTCCACGCCGCCACCACCGTCGTGCTCACCGCCGGAACAGCCGTCCCCAAGCTTTGCGAGCCGCTGTCGGCCGATCTGGCCATTGCCGCCTCACCCGCCACCCTCGCGCGGGTCACAGCACCGCCTGGCCTGGTCAAGACCATCGTGGCCCGCCCTGAATTCGAGGTCCGAGAAGTCCGGGACGGTGACCTCCTGCTGGTCGTGCCGCATGTCGAAGGCACAGCAGCAGCCCTTGAGCAGGCCGCTCAAGACGCGCTCCGGCACCTGAAGACGGCCTTCCGGGGAAGCGACCAGTGCCGCCTGCTGGGCTACCGCACCGGCAGACGCCCCATGCCCGCGCACGGACCCGTCATCGGATACGCGACCCACGATCGCTCCGTCTACGTCGCCGTCATGCACTCCGCCATCACCCTGGCGCCCACCGTCGGACGACTCGTAGCAGACGAACTCGTCACCGGCCGGCAGGCCCCCGAGCTGCAGCGTTGCCGCCCGCGCGTCCACTGACATTCCTCCAGACAGGTCGCTAGCGGTACTCGCCCTGGCAAGCCCGGCGACTTCCCGCCAGCGCAGTGTCGTGCCGGTCCTCGTCGGCGCTGAGCCGAGAACCGGCACGACACCTGACGCGGCCTTCTTACTGGACCAGGCCCGGCTCGCCCGAGGAGCGCACCCCGATCGCATGCGGAGCCGCGGTTTTCCGGCGGCCTGGGAACGCCTCCCTGCTCCGTACCCACCTCTTTCCTCGCGCCGCGCCGGGGTCGCCCGGCGTGCGCAGGAACAGCAGGGTCAGTGCGGTGCCGAGGGCGTAGAGGGCGACGTAGACGAGGACGACTCCGCCGTAGCCGAGGGCCGGGCCCAGCAGGCTGTACGTCGCCGGGCCGATGAACACGCACAGGCCCGCGGCGAGGCTGTACGTCGCCATCGCGTTGCCCTTGTCCCGCTCCGGCACCATCGAGGTCATCATCGCCGACAGCGGGATGTACCCGGCGAGCGCGGCGCCGTACAGACCTGCGAGCGCGCATGCCACCCAGACGTTGCCGGGGAACGCCTGAGGCACCCAGTAGAAGGCGAGTGCGGCGACGGCGCTGCCGACTCCGCCGACCCAGGCGACCGTGGTGCGCCATCCGAGGACGTCCCCGAGCCTGCCCAGGAAGGGGTCCACGAGCAGGCCGACCAGCCCCATCACGGTCACGACCAGCAGGTACTGGGATGTGCTCAGGCCGATGCGGTGCTCGAAGTAGAACGGGAAGAAGACGAAGAAACCGAAGTAGGGGGCCATGTTGATGACACGCACCACGGCGGCGACGGCCAGCCGGGGGTGCCGCTTCAACACCATTACGCTGTGGGTCAGTTGAGACCGGACGGAACCCTCCGTCGCGGCGACGAGCGGACGGGCGCCATGTGCCTCGCGGACGCACCAGGATCCGAGGACCGTTCCCGCGACCACGAACGCGAGGGAGAGCCACAAGGTCGCGTACGTTCCGGCCAGCGGGATGGCGACCGCGGCGATGGCGGAGCCCAGCGTGGGCAGGCCCGCGGTGTAGGCGAACCAGAACCAGCCGGAGGCGGCACCCAGCCGGGAGGCCGGTGTGGCGACCTGGATCCACAGCAGGAAGGCGTACGCGAAGAGCGGGTAGGCCACGCCGCGCAGCCCGTAGAACAGGTAGATGAGCGGGGTGTGTTCACCGGGGAGCGCGACGGTGAGGAAGCAGACCTCGAGGGCCATCCACAGCAGGCCGCCGAGCCGCATCACCCTCAGCGGGCCCCGGAGGTTGGACAGTGCTCCGGAGAACCAGGCGCCGACGGCTGCGAAGACGCCGTACAGCGTGATCACATTGGCCGCCGACTGCTCGGTCAGGCCGTGTTCGGTCAGGTACGGGGTGAGGAAGTTCGACTCGACGCCGTCGCCGATCATGAAGAGGAGTACGGCGAGGTAGCCGGCGAGCAGGGGGCGGGGCAGGCCGAGCCGGTCGAGGAGAGCCGCCGCGCTCCTCATGCGCCACAGCTTTCCCGGGAGTCTTCCGTGACGATGGCGACCTTGCCGCCGCGGCCGCTGTCGGCGGTCTTGTAGGCGGTGTCGACCTCGGCGAGCGGGAACCGGTCGGTGACCACCGTCTCGGGGTGCAGCCCCCAGCGGTCCAGGTTCTCCAGGAGTTCGCGCATCCGGTGCACCGAGGTGACCCAGGAGCCGATGAGCGTGATCTGGCGGTGGATCAGGTCGTGGGAGACGTCGAGGGTGAGGCTGCCGCCCTCTCCGACCATGACGGCACGGCCCCAGCGGCGGGTGTGGCGTACGGCGGTGAGCTGGCCGGCGCCGTTGCCCGAGCAGTCCATGGACACGTGCGCCCCATCCCCGAGCAGCGCGGGCAGCTCGTGCGCCTCGGCGGCATGATGAACGGCTCCCAACTCCCCTGCCTGCTCACGGCGTTCGGCGCTGACGTCGGTGCCTACGACGAGCGGCGCGCCCAGCCGACGGGCCAGCAGACCGGCGGCGAGTCCCACCGGGCCGAGCCCGGTGATCAGGACGGTGTCGGCCCCGGAGACGTCCGCCCGGCGCAGGGCCTCGTAGGCGGTGCCGAAGCCGCAGGCGACGCACGCGCCGTCGAGGTAGGTGAGCGAGTCGGGCAGGGGAAGGAGGTCCTTCTCGTCGGCCAGCAGGTACTCGGCGTGGCCGCCGTCGCGCTGCCAGCCGTACGCCGCGCGCTCCGGAGAGAGACAGCCGATGGGATAGCCACGGCGGCACTCGTCGCACAGCCCGCAGCCGCTGATGTGGTAGACCACCCTCCTGTCGCCGACCGCGGTCTCCCGACAGCCAGGGCCGACCACGACGACCTCACCGCACGGCTCGTGCCCTCCGACGACCCCTTGGTAGGCCTCGGGGCCCGAACCCAGATGCTCGCGGTAGATGGCGCGCAGGTCGCTGCCGCAGATCGTGGAGGCACGCACCTTGAGCAGCACCTGGCCGTGCCCGGGGGTGGGCACGGGGACGGTCCTCAACTCGGTGCGGCTGCCGCCGGGCAGATGGGCGGCGAGCATGGCTGTGGGCAGGGGCATGGTGATCACCTCGGAGGGGGCAGGGGACGCGGCATTGCGTTGCCGACAGATTTCGCCGCGAGAAACAGCAGGTCAATGGCTGCCCGAGAGAGAGCACCCGGCTCTGCTCAACCGAGCACGAGGGAGATGACGTGCGTCACCTCGCTACGCGGATGACCTCGACGGCCGCACAGGTGCGCGGCACCGCCGCCCTACGCTGTGACTCGCGCGAACCCGCCGAACGGGCGGCGTGCGCGGACCACGACGAAGACACCGGACCGGCGAGGAGGACACCGTGGCCACCAGGGCGTGGGAGTCGCTGCGCGCTGCCGAAGCCGCCCGCCTGCGCTTCGTCGAAGGCCTGCCGATGGCCGAGATCGCGGAGCGGCTCGGTGTCAGCCGCTTCAAGGCGGGGCGCCTGGTACAGGCGGCCCGCGAGCAAGGGCTCGTACAGATCATCGCGCCGCCGCTCGCCGACCCTGCGCGGTCGGCCGCCCTCCTCGCCCGGTACGCGCCGTACGGGCTGAAGAGCGCACTCGCTGTACCCGCGGCCGCGGGTCGCGCGGCTCTGGACCGGGCCGCAGCCGAGGCCGTGGAGGACGCGGTGCTGCCCGGCGACGTCCTGGGGTTCGCCTGCGGCCGGACCGTCAACCGGGTGGTCGCCGCCGTGGAACGGCTGCCCGACTGCGACGTGGTGCAACTGACCGGCCTGACCGCGCCCGGAGACGTGAACGACAGTTCCGTGGAGACGATCCGCCGCGCCTCACGCCTCACCCGGTCGACCGCTGTGCCCGTCTACACCCCCATGGTCCTGCCCACACTCGCCGACGCCTCGGCCCTGCGAAGCCGGCCTGCCGTGGCCAAGACGTTCGCCCGGCTCGACACCCTCACCGTCGCGCTGATCACCATCGGCGCCTGGCAGGCCGGCGACTCCAACCTCTACGACTCGCCCGCCCTGCCAGAAAGCGACCGGGAGGCAGCGACCCGACGCGGCGCCGTCGCCGAATTCGCCGGCCACCTCGTCGACAGGGCCGGACACACCGTGGCCACCGACCTGACCCGGCGCTGCATGGTGGTTCCGCTGGCGCGGCTGCGTGCGGCCCGGGAAATCATCGCGATCGCCGCCGCCACACGCCGTGCGGGCGCCGTCGACGCGGCGCTGCGCAGCGGCGTCGTCCGCACCTTGGTAACGGACAGCGACGTGGCGGACGCCCTCCTCGACGAGTCTGCTTGTGAGGGCATCTGATGTAGCCAGTTGCAAGGTGTGGGCCGACCACGGCTACGAAACCGGCGTCGAACGATGCCTGATGACGGCACTTGACTTCGTGGGCGGAATTGACGAGGTGCTGTCGTACAACCTCGACAGCTGACCGACGCCGCTACCAGGGCTGCCGACGGATCTCGGACGTCACGCATGTGCGCGCAAGCGCACCGAAACGCACCTGGGTCATCCTGCTCTGGGGCTTCAATGACCCATGAGCGCTCTTTTGACGGTCTCGCTCAGCTCTGCGCGCAGTGGCCTGATCCTCGTACGCCACCACTCGGCGCGCTCGTTCAACTCGACGTGCATGGAGAGGGTCTGGCACAGCAGATCGATGCGCTCAACGATGCTGATGACCTCATCAGGGCCGAGATGACCGATGTAGTACCGACTCCGGTGGAGCTCTGCGAGGACGTCCACCACGTGATCGCTGCCGGCTCGATGATTCAAGAAGGCGCGTCGGAACTCTGCCAGAGTGTTCTCAAAGTTCCGGTATTCAGCGCTCCGTGACTCCACCATCCACTGACGGTGCTCAGCCTCTCCCTGCAGACCGGCGACTTCTACAGCGCCCCGATGGCTCTCCGCTGCAAGTTCCAAAGCTCTCTGGTGGTTCGCCTCTGCGGCCTCCATGGACTTCTGGTGGTTCGCGTCCACCACCTCCAATGCAGCCCGATGGTTGGCTTCCGTCACCTCCAACGCCACCCGGTAGTTCGCCTCCGACTGCGCCAGCGCAGTGCGCATCTGCCACCGGGCGATCAGCACACTCGCGGGGATACTCAGGAGAGCGAGAACTGCGGCAACACCGGAAAGGTCCATGACAGTCATGATGGCCGGTGAGTCCGTCAACTCACCTGAAAGCGGCATGGCTTCTGCCAATCCCTCTGGCCAGGCTCGCGATGATTGCCGGCCGGGCGGGCGGAAGGTCGCGGCACGGGCCCGGTCAGTGCTGCGGCGTCCGCACCGTGGACGGCGGACTGTCCGCCGTTCGACTGGCGGGCGCATGTCCTGTGTCAATCCCCCCGAATCGTGGAGACCTTCTCATGCAGCCAGCTCCTCGTTGAGGCTGGCCCAGTAGTCGCGTTCGTAGTCGATCGGGCTCGCG
>NZ_JBVJPM010000020.1:0-133012 GCF_055582645.1 Streptomyces sp. NPDC107517
TGGAACGTCGCACTCAGGGCCGGGCTGGTCCTTCCCGACGTGGCATAGCCACCGACAGGAGAAGCCCCCCGGATTTATCCGGGGGGAGGAGTCACAAGTGCAGGGTCATTCGAATGCCGGGCGCGTGCATCCGCCGGCCAGGCGTTCTTGCTGGAAGATGGAGACAGAGCCCCGCTCGGCCCACCCCCCCCGGCCGGGCGGGGCTCGCTCTGTGCGCGCGGGCTCTCGCCGTGGTTGTCCGCCGGAGGCATCACGCAATTCTCTTGCTCTTGCAAGTAACATGCAACAAGCTGGCCCGGTCCTTACCGCCTGCCCCAGGACGCGGAGCCACGACATGCCCGTCATGCCCCAGCTGATGCCTGAAGCGGGACCCCAACGCGTCATCGCCGCATCGAACTTCGTCAACACCGTCGGCAGTGGCCTCTACCTGACCGCCGGAGTCCTGTACTTCACCCAGGACGTCTGCCTCCCCGCGACGCAGGTGGGACTCGGACTCGGTGTCGCCGGCTTCGCCTCGCTCGTCACGGGCATAGTCGCCGGCCACCTCGCGGACAGGCGCGGCGCGCGCGGCGTCTACGCGGCTACCATCGCCGTACAGGCGCTGGCAACAGCGGGGTTCGCCCTGGTGGACAGCTTCTGGCCGTTCGTCCTGGCCGTCTGTGCCGCGACCGGGGCGCAAGCGGCGGGACGGGCCGCGCGCTCCCCGCTCATCAGGCACTTCGGCGGGGACCGGCCGCAGGAGTGCCGCGCCTATCTCCGGGCCGTCACCAACATCGGCATCTCACTCGGCGCACTGCTGGCGGGCTGGGTCCTCCAGGTGGGCACCCACACCGCGTACCAGCTCCTGGTCATCGGCAACGCGATCGCCTTCGGTGCCTCCGCCGCCATCCTGCTCCTCCTGCCGCCTGTCGCGCCGGAGCCCGCGGCTGCCGGCCCCCGGTGGATCGCGCTGAGGGACCGGCCCTACCTCCTCCTCACGGCGCTGGACGGCATCATGGCCATCCAGTTCAAGGTGCTCACCGTGGCCATTCCGCTGTGGCTGGTCGTCGCCACCAGCGCACCCCACTGGCTCATCTCGGGCACGATGCTCGTCAACACCCTCATCGTGGTCGCCCTTCAGGTGCGGGCCGGCCGCACCATCAACTCCCCGGTGGCGGGCGGCGGGGCGTACCGGCGGGCGGGCGTGGTGTTCCTCATCTCCTGCTCGTTGATCTCGCTGTCGGCGGGGGTTTCGGCATGGGCCGCCGCGGCGCTGCTCCTGGTCGCGGTCGTGGTCCACACGGTCGGCGAACTGTGGTACTCCGCCGCGGGGTTCGAGGTCTCCTTCGCCCTCGCCCCCGTACGCGCCACCGGCCAGTACCTGGGTGTGTTCGGCCTGGGCGCGGGGCTGGCCGACGCGCTCGGCCCCAGCCTGCTGATCGCGCTCTGCGTCACCTGGGGCCGGCCTGGCTGGTACGTGGTGGGCGCCCTGTTCGCCGTCACAGGCCTGGCGGCCCCGTTCGCCGTCCGCTGGGCTCAACGGCCTGTGCCCGCCGGGGGCCTGCCCCTGGAAGCTAGCGGCCCGTTTCTCAGCTCTGAATGCGACCGAGCAGTCCCGGTCGGCCGAGTCGTTCCGAGAGCGTCCGTCCGATCGGCCGGTTCCCACCCGCTGCGGGATGCGCATCCTCGCGTCGCAGGTGGCGGATCACCGGAGGCCGACTCGGAACCAGCGCTCTGACGGCTTGCGCCACGGGGTTCAGTCCAGCACTCCGAGCACCCCGTCGGGGTGGCAATGCGGACAGGCCGGCACCTGCTCCCACAGCGCGCGGCGCGCTTGGTCGTCCGTGACGCCTCGCGACCGTTTGCCCGCCATGTGGCAGCCGCCGACGTGCACGTACACAGGTGCGCGCCCGCCGAGCCCCATCTCGATCAGCCAGTCGGGGGCCGGTGGCCGGTCCCGTTCGCCGCGCTGTTGCTCGGCTTCCTGTCGCTCGGCCTCCGCGATCTTGCGGCGCACCTTGTCCAGAGACAGCACGAGCCACGTCTCCAGCGTGCGGAGCCGTGGCAGGTCTGGCGGCAGGTCGGACATGTGTTCGATTCTACGACGATTCCCGGCCAGGCAGAACGCCCCTTGAATGGCCCAAGCACAGAACCCGGAATTGCCCCAAATCAATGGGCCGATGCGCGCGTACCGTCATTGCCATGCCGAACCTGCTGCCGCCCGCCGGCCCTCAACGCACCCTCGCCCTGGCCCAGTTGAGCAATTCGCTGGGTGACGGCGCGTACTACGTCACCTCGGCGCTCTACTTCACGCACGTCGTCGGCCTCGCGCCCGCCAGGATCGGCCTCGGCCTCACTGTCGCCTGGGCGATCGGGTCGGTCGTCGGGGTGCCGCTCGGCCGGATCGCGGACCGGCGCGGCCCGCGTGGAACGGCGGTCCTGCTCGCCCTCGCGACCGGCGCCGCGGTCGCCTCCTTCCTGGTCGTACGCGATTTCCTTCCCTTCCTCGCGGCCGCCTGCCTCTACGCGAGCGCGCAGTCGGGACTCGCGGCCGCGCGCCAGGCGCTGCTCGCCGGTCTGGTGGCCAAGGAGGACCGCACGGGTGCGCTCGCCCACCTGCAGTCGACGCTCAACGCGGGTCTCGCGGTGGGCGCGGCGCTCGGCGGCCTCGCACTGTCCGCCGGGACGAAGTCGGCGTATCTGACGGTGTTCGCGATCGACGCCGTCAGTTTCGTCCTCTGCGCGCTCGTCCTGCTGCGGCTCCCGGCCGTCGCGCCGGCGCCGGCCGTCCGTGGAGCGAAACTCGAAGTCCTGCGTGACCGGCCCTACGCCGTCGTGACCCTCCTCAACACCGTCCTTCTCCTGCGGATGCCGCTGCTCAGCCTCGGGCTCCCGCTGTGGATCAACGAGCGCACCGACGCCCCCACGTGGCTCGTCTCCGCCCTCTTCATCCTCAACACCGGCGCCGTGATGCTCTTCCAGGTCAGCACTGCCCGCTCGGTCTCCGGGCTCCCCACGGCGATCCGCGCCATCCGCCGGTCAGGAGTGCTCATGCTCCTGGCCTGCGGTGTCTTCGCCGCCTCGGCCATCGGCTCGGTCCGGGCCGCGGTCGCTGCCCTGGTCGCAGGATCGGTGCTCCTGGTCGCCGCCGAGATGCTCCAGTCGGCCGGATCCTGGCAGCTCGGCTTCGACCTGGCCCCGGCCGGGCGCATCGGCGAGTACCAGGGCTTCTTCGGTACGGGCGTCACGGTCGCCCGCACGCTCGGACCGCTGCTGCTCGCCGCGCTGCTGCTGGGGATGGGCACGCCGGGCTGGCTGCTGCTCGGCGGCCTGGTCCTGGCGGCGTCGTACGTGCTGGGGCCGGTGGCGCGGTGGGCGGCGAAAACGCGCCGGGAGCCGGTGTCCGTACGGGTTGCGGCTTCGACGGTGTGATCTCGACGCCGTGGACGGGTAGGCCCACAGCGTCCCCAGCGGCAAGGGTTGCTGACGCTCCGTCACCGCGCAGTCTCCCGAACTCTCTACCGAGCAGTCTCCCGAAAGGAGACCGGCCCCATGACCGAACTCGACTCGCCGATCCCGCGGTTCCACCTGGCCATGCCCGTGGACGACCTGTCCGCCGCCCGGCACTTCTACGGTGAGGTGCTCGGCCTCGAACAGGGCCGCAGCGCCGACACATGGGTTGACTGGAATCTCCACGGCCATCAGTTCGTCACCCACCTCGCCCCCGCCGGCGCCGAGCACATCCGCAACCCCGTCGACGGCCACGACGTGCCCGTACCGCACTTCGGCCTGATCCTCACGGTCCCCGTGTTCCAGGAGCTCGCCGACCGGCTCCGCGCCGCGGACACGAAGTTCGTCATCGAGCCGTACGTACGCTTCGCGGGCGAGCCCGGCGAGCAGTGGACGATGTTCCTGCTGGATCCGGCGGGCAACGCCCTGGAGTTCAAGGCGTTCGCCGACGACTCCCAGGTCTTCGCCACCTGAGCGCGTTATCCGGCGCCGCCGCCCGCCTTCGCCTTCACGTCCGCCTCCACGTCGTGTCTGGCGAGGCCCTCGTCCTTGGCGTACTCGGTGAGGGCCTGCTGGACGTCGCGGGCCAGGTCCCGCCATGCGCGCAAGGCCGTCTCGTACGTCTGGGCCTGTGACTCGCTCAACGGCTCGAGCCCCGGTGGTCCGTAGCCGTCCCGGAGTCTCAGGACCTCGTGATGTGCCGCGTTCGCGGCCTGCTGTCTCTCGACGAGTTCATCGAAGGTGTGTGCCACGCAGCGGATCCTAGGTCGGTGTCGAGGCGATCCCGGTGAGCGCTCGCGCGGGTGACACGAATGCCGAAGGGGTGTGAGCGAAACGGGTCAGGGCGGCGCAGGACGGCGCCGCCCCTGACCCGTCCGGCGAGTTCCCTCAGGACTGGGGGCGCTTGCCGTGGTTCGCGGCGTGCTTGCGGCGAGCCTTCTTCTTGCGTCGTCGCTTCGAGGACATTGCTACCTCCCAGGTGTCGCTGTTCTTCGGTCCTGCCTGGATGAGCGGGCCCACCCAGACGATCATCCGGCCGCCTACCCGAGGGCGCGACCGGTAATGACGTGGCCCATGCCACCACTCCCGCCCCCCGATCGGCCGGGCGACGCGCCGCTGTGGCGATCCGCCCTGCGGGCTTACCCCTTCCTTGCGTGTGTTACCTAAGCTGTATGTAAATTTGCCTAAAGGTCTTAGGTAACTGCATAATCGATTTCGTTGATTGGGGTGAAGGTTATGGTGCGTGTGGGGCTGACCAGGGAACGTCTGATCCGAGCCGGCGCCGAGCTGGCCGACGAGGTCGGGTTCGACAACGTGACGGTCTCTGAGCTCGCGAGACAGTTCGACGTCAAGGTGGCGAGCCTGTACTCGCACCTGAAGAACTCCCAGGAGCTCAAGACCGGGATCGCGCTGCTCGCCCTGGAGGAACTCGCCGACCGGGGCGCCGCGGCGCTCGCCGGGCGCGCGGGCAAGGACGCCCTCGCCGCCTTCGCGAACGTCTACCGCGGCTACGCCCGGGAACACCCCGGTCGCTACGCGGCAGCCCAGCTGCGGCTCGACCCGGAGACGGCGGCCGCCAGCGCCGGCGTCCGGCACGCACAGATGATGCGGGCGATCCTGCGCGGCTACGACCTCACGGAGCCGGACCAGACCCACGCGGTCCGACTCCTGGGCAGCGTCTTCCACGGCTACGTCAGCCTGGAGATGCAGGGAGGCTTCAGTCACAGCGCACCCGACTCGCAGGAGAGCTGGTTGCGGATCCTCGACTCCCTCGACGCCACGCTGAGGAACTGGCCCGCACCGTGACCGCGGCCCCGCGCTGACCCGTATCAGTGCGCCCGAACAGCCCACAGGCATATTGATCAACAGGTTGAGGCAATGCACATGAATGACAACTGGACCACGACTCCCGTCACCGCGGACCTCGTGCGTGGCGCGTACGAGTTGGAGCGCTCCGAGCACGGCGTGCTCCCGCACCGGCTGCCCGCGCGGGCCCGCGCGCAGTGTTCCGACGGACAACTGGCCATGGCCGAGGCCCAACCTTCCGGCGTACGGCTGGTGTTCCGCACCCGGGCCACCGTCATCGAGTTGGATGCGCTCCGGACCAAGATGGCCTACGAGGGCGCTCCGCCCCGTCCGGACGGCGTGTACGACCTGATGGTCGACGGCCGCCTGGCCGCGCAGGCCGGTGTCACAGGCGGCAACGTACAGATGGTGGACATGACCACAGGCACCAGGGAGACCCGGCCCGGACCCATCGGCACCGTGCGGTTCACCGGGCTGCCCGACCGCATGAAGGACGTCGAGATCTGGCTGCCGTACAACGAGATCACCGAGCTGGTCGCCCTGCGTGCCGATGCCCCGGTCGAGCGCATGCCGGACAGCGGTCGCAAGGTGTGGCTGCATCACGGCAGTTCGATCAGTCACGGCTCGGACGCCGCAAGCCCCAGCACGACGTGGCCGGCGCTGGCCGCCTCCCTCGGGGGCGTGGAGTTGATGAACCTCGGTCTGGGAGGCAGCGCCCTGCTCGACCCGTTCACCGCACGTGCCCTGCGGGACACCCCGGCGGACCTGATCAGCGTCAAGGTCGGCATCAACATCGTCAATGCCGACCTGATGCGCCTGCGCGCGTTCACCCCGGCGGTGCACGGTTTCCTCGACACGATCCGTGAGGGACACCCGACCGTGCCGCTGCTGGTCGTGTCGCCGATCTACTGCGCCATCCACGAGGACACTCCCGGCCCCAGCGCCCCGGACTTCAGCAACCTCAGTGCGGGCAGACTGCAGTTCATGGCCGCCGGCGACCCGGCGGAGCGAGCGGCGGGGAAGCTCACGCTCAATGTCATCCGGGACGAGCTGACGCACGTCGTGAAGCAGCGGATCGCGGACGACCCGAACCTGTACTACCTCGACGGCCGCGACCTGTACGGCGAGGCGGACTTCGCCGAGCTGCCGCTGCCCGACCAGCTCCACCCGGACGCCGCCACCCACCGGCGCATGGGCGACCGCTTCAACACCCTGGCCTTCGGCGCGGACGGTCCGTTCGCGATCGCGGTGACCGAGCGTCCCTGAGGCTCGCCCTGCCAGGGGCCGCGTGATGTCACCCTCTGCGCGCCGTGCCGAGCCTCTGGTCCGTCAGGCACTCCGCGCGCGTACCGCCGCCCGCACCGAGGGACAGGGCGACGGCGCCCCTCATCGTCGCCGTGGCGCTCGAACGCCGGGTGATCCCGCTGAGCGGCGAAGCCCTGCCTCTACGGTGACGATCCAGCGGCCGGTTTTCACTACATGCCCGGGGTCGCTTGAGGGTCGTTTCGTCAGGAGCGGACGCGAGGGCCCCGCTTCCCGATGGCGCTGACGGGAGCGGACGTGCGTCCACGTACCGCTGTCCGGACGACTGGTTCGCGGCACGGAATCTCCACCTCCGAGGGTCGGGTCCTTGGATGTTCAACCAAGAACCGTATCGCTCACATGCTCTTGCATTTACGATGTGATGACTCGCACTCGCCTGGCGAATGTGAGAAAGGGGGTGCCGCTTTCCTGCACCCCCGGGTACACAGGGAGTCAGCGCACATGCACATCGAACATCTCCTGAGGGACGAGTCACTCGGCCTGCGCCTGCTCTGGGCCGACGAACCGCAGCTGCGGCAGGAGATCAGCGGCGTGACCGTCACCGACCTCGAGGACCCGGCCCGCTTCGTGCGGCCGGCCGAGGTCGTGCTCAGCGGCCTGGTGTGGTGGACCCAGCGGAGCGGGCGGGCCAAGGCGGACCGGTTCGTCTCCGCGCTGCGCACGGCGGGCGCCGCCGTGCTCCTCGCGGGGGAGGAGACGCACGGTGCCGTCCCGGACGACCTCGTCGAAGCGTGCCGCCGCCACGGGCTCCCGGTCGCGGCCGTCCCGGCGCACATCATGTTCCGCGCCATCACGGACACGGTGTATCTCCAGCAGTGGGGCGAGCTCAGCCGCCACCACGCCCTGCCCGAGAACGTACGTGCCACGCTGAGCCGGCTCCTGGCGCAGGAGGCGGACCCGGCCGCGCTCGTCGACGCCGCGTTCGCCCACCTCGACCGGCCGGTCGCCTACGTCCTCACGCCGACCGGTCGCACCGTGGCCGCCACCACCGCCTCCGCCGATCTCACGACGCGCGACGCCGCCGCCCTGATCGCGACGGGCGCGCTCCCCGCGCAGAGGAGCGGTCACCACAGCTCCGGCAAGGGGGCCCGTCCCGCGTTCGGCCGGGCATCGGTCACCCTGCCCGTGCAGGCCGACACCGACGCGGTCTCGCCCTACGAACGCTGGCATCTGCACGTCCCCGACCCCGACGACGCCCCGCCGCGCATGCTGCACGAAATTGCCGAGATCCTGGGACGGTGCCAGGAGATCCGGGCCCGCCGCCGGGCCGACGAGGACCGCGCGGCGCGCGAACTCGGCACGCTGCTCACCGCGCCCGACCCCGACAAGGCCGTCCTCGCAGCCGCGCTGCGCGGCTGCGGTCTGCCCGACGAGGGCCCGTACCACGTGGTCGTCGCCGAAGTCGGCTCAGGACGTGAGGACGCGGCGCAGGGCGCGCTGGCCGAGGCGGCCGCACACGTTCCGCACACCGGCGCCGCAGTAGGCCAACTCGCCGACGGCACCGCGTTCGCCGTCATCGCCGGGGCGGACGCCGTGAGCGAAGCACTCGGCGACGTATGGCCGTTGCTCGCCGCCGGCGAGCCGTCCGACCCGCTGCACGCGGGCGTCGCCTCCCCGGCCGCCGCGCCCCGGAACCTGAACGGGGCGCTGTCCGAGGCGCGTTACGCCCTGACCTCGGCCCGTACGACCGCGCCCGGCGCCTCACGCCTGACCGAGGCGTCCTCGCTCACCGGCCTCGACACACTGCTCACCGGCGTACCCGCCGAGGTGCGCGCCGCGTTCAGCCGCACCGTCCTCGGCCCCCTGCTCGACGAGACCAACGCGTCCGCGACCGCTCTGCTCCAGACCCTGGAGACCTTCCTCGCCTGCGACGGCTCATGGGCACGCACCGCGGAGGCGCTTCACCTGCACGTCAACACCGTCCACTACCGCATCCAGCGCATCGAGCACTTCACCGGCCGTGACCTCTCACGGCTCTACGACCGGGCGGACCTCTGGGCCGCGCTGCTGAGCCGCCAGGAGCCGGCTAAGAACGGTCGACGTGCACGCTCGTCGACTTCACGCGCGCGGTGACGGTGACCCCGACGGCGAGTCCCAACTCCTCGACGGCCTCCCGCGTCACCATGGACACCATCCGGTGCGGGCCGGCCTGGATCTCCACCTGAGCCACGACGTCGTCGGCCTTGAGCGCCGTCACGATGCCCGTGAACGAGTTGCGCACCGACGTGCGCGGAGCTCCGGCCGCGCCCCGATCGGCTTCCGCGGCCCGGCTCTTGGCGAACCGCGCGAGACCGACACCGTCGATGACCCGGTTCCCCGTACCGTCCCGCCCCATCGTCAGCCGCCCGCTGTCGGCCCACCGACGCACGGTCTCCCCACTCACCCCGAGCAGGCGCGCGGCCTGGCCAATGCTGTACGACGACACATCGGAACCTTAGCCGTGCCGGGCACCGGGGCTCTTCCGGGGAGGCGGCTCACCTGTGAGGCCGGGCGCGGACGTGCATGCGTTCGCCCTGCCTGCCGAAGAGGCTGAGGAGTTCGACGGGCCGGCCGTCCGCGCTGCTGAACCAGTGCGGGACGCGGGTGTCGAACTCGGCGGCCTCGCCCGGGCCGAGGACCAGATCGTGCTCGGCGAGCACGAGCCGCAGCCGGCCATCCAGCACATACAGCCACTCGTAGCCCTCGTGCGTACGGAGATCCGGCTCGCAGCCCCGGTCGGCGATGACCATCTTGTACGCCTGAAGCGGGCCCGGCGACCGGGTCAGGGGGACGAACGTGCCGCCGCTCGGCATCGGGCGGGGCGTCAGCCGGACCCGGGGATCGCCCACCTCGGGAGCACCGACCAGCTCGTCCAGTGGCACGCCGTACGCACCGGCCAGCGGCAGCAGCAGCTCGAGGCTGGGGCGGCGGTGTCCGGACTCAAGGCGCGAAAGGGTGCTCTTGGAGATACCGGTGACCTCCGAGAGAGCCGCGAGGGTGAGACCACGCCGGTCGCGCAGTCGTCTCAACCGCGGGGCGACCTCGTCGAGTACCGCTTGATAGGGCGCTGGTTCGGCCACATCGTCAACGTCATCAACGTCATCAACGTCATCAACGTCATCCACATCGTCCATGCGGGCATTTCACCCGGCTGTCCCGGAAATGGCAACACAGATTGCTGATCACGGGTGACAGGTGCACTCTCCTGGCCATGAGCACTCATAACAATCCCGCGCAGAGCCACGGACACGACCACGCGCACGGACACGCGCAGCGCCACGGGCACGGTTCCGACAGCACCGACATCGACTGGGAGGCCATGGCCGACACGCTGGAGAACAACGGCGATCTGCACCTCCCGGTCCTGAGGCGGACGGCGACCCGGCTCGCGGAACTGCTCGGCCCGGACAAGCGGGTCCGCCGCGTCCTCGACATCGGCAGCGGCCCGGGCGTGATGACCTGTGCGCTCGCCGAGGCTTTCCCGGACGCCGAAGTCGTCGCGGTGGACGGCGCGCCCGCACTCCTCGGACGCGCGCTGGCCCGAGCCGAGCGGCTCGGACTCGGCGACAGGGTGACGATCCGGCACGCGGAGCTGCCCGGCGACCTGGAAGGCGCCGACGGGCAGACGGGCGGCGGACTCGGTGAGGCCGATCTGATCTGGAGCAGCAAGGCCGTGCACCACATCGGTGATCAGCAGGGGGTACTGGACGCGCTCACCGGCGCGCTGCGGCCCGGCGGCATGCTCGCGGTCGCCGAGGGCGGACTGCCGATGCGCTGTCTCCCCCGCGACATCGGTATCGGCACGCCGGGTTTCCAGGCGCGGCTCGACGCCCTGCAGGAGTACTGGTTCGAGCGGATGCGCTCCGAGCTGCCGGGCAGCATCAGCACGGTCGAGGACTGGCCCGCGATGCTCGGCAGGGCAGGGCTCACGGACGTCGGCAGCTTCACGTACCTGCTCGACCTGCCTGCGCCCCTGGGGGAGACCGCCCGCACGTTCTTGCACAACCAACTGACCCGGCTGCGCGACGTGATGAGCGATTCCCTGGACGCCGACGACCGCAAGACGCTCGACGTCCTGCTCGACGACCCGGCGCCGGAGAGCATCCTGCGACGTCCCGACGCGTTCGTGCTCTCGGCCACCACCGTCTTCGCAGGTGTGCGCCGAGTGTCGTGACGACCGGTGGGCGGGTGCTCCGTCTGCGTGGAACGTGTGGGCTCGTTTGTGTGATGTGCCTGTGTGGCTGGCGTGATCCGCGTTCCCGGCTGTGCTTACCGTGGCCTCTCGTCGAGGGTTGGAGCGCGCATGCCCGAGCAGGAACTTGAAGTGGAGCAGCGGCGGGAACCGTCCGTGCCGTTGGGCGTCGGGGTGCGGCGGGCCACGCTGGACGACGGTCGCGTGGTGACCATCGTGTGCGAGGCGGGACTGCCCCAGAACGAGGTGAACGCCATCGCCGCACGCGTCGCCGAGTCGAGCCTGAAGCGCTGACACATCGACGTCACAACGCCCCCGCTCTCCCGGCGCGGGGGCGTTGCGACGTACCCGGCAGAGGCACGTGGGCACACACCCGGCCGGAATCGGGCTGGTGGCCGTGGGAGGTGGCCACCACCATGGAGCGATGACGAGGATCCGCGAGGCCTCCCCCGGTGACGTCGACGCCATCGTCCGGCTGAGCGGCATGGTTCAGCGGCTGCACGTGCGGCACCGGCCGGGCCTGTTCGTCGACGAGCCGTCGGAGGCAGAGCTGGCGGAGCGCTTCCGGGGCCGGCTGAGGGACGAGGCCTCGACCCCCCCTGGTCGCCGAGTCCGACGAGGGCGAAGTGGTGGGCTACACGTTCTGCCGCGTCGAGAGGCGGGAGGGATCTCTGATCACCCTTCCCGACGCAGCGGTCTCCATGGAGCAGCTGGCCGTGGACCCCGGCAGCGCTCGGAGCGGGGTCGGCGCGGCGCTGGTGGAAGCCGTCCGCGAAGTGGGACGCCGGGCAGGTTGCCGACGGCTGGTCGCGAGCGTGTGGGAGTTCAACGCCGCGGCACGGCCGTTCTACCAGGCCATCGGGTTGCGTCCGATGCAGATGCGGATGGACCAGCCGCTGTAAGGCGCCGCTGTGCGGCCGGCGCCGGTGCCTCACTTCACCCGAACAGGGCGGCGGGGCGAGAGATGAGCCACCTCTGGACGGCGAGCGCGACGGTGTCGTCAAGGGCGCTGAGCGCGTCGATGACCTCCCTGTCGTCGGGGTGGGGCGGGATCCCGACGGTGGTGAGCGCGGCGTTCAGGCTGAGGCGGTGCCGGTCGCGGGAGGTCAGGGTCGAGTGGGCCGGCGGAACGACGTCCAGGCGCTGCTCCGGGTCGGGCAGCGGAAGCAGGAAGTCGGCGTCGGCATCGCGGTCGGGGGTCGGCAGGACGGTGGCAGGAGAGTTCACGGCACTTCCTCACGACGGTCGGACGGTGTGGGTCTGTGCCGGACAGGAGGCCGCCGGGCCGCCGGTTGGTTCCGCCCTGTCCGCCACAACACCCGAACGCCGTAATCACCGTACATAGACGGACATCAACTGCCCATCGGAGAAGACGCTTTCGCCTCCGTCTTCGCCTGCGTCTTCATCTGCTCTTCCACCTGCGCCCCCGGCGGCACGAAGCGCAGTTCGCACGCCTGTCGTATCGGCCAAAGCGTCCTGCCGCTCTTGTACGGATCAGACGTTGAGTGCGCGGTCCGGGTGCCGCAGCATCCCCCGCAGCCCCTCGCGATCCACCGCGGGGCGTGGGACATCCAGGAGGACTCATGCGCGTGACGGCCCGTCAACTGTGCCGCCGCAAGCCGCTGGAGAGCATGATCGGTGAGGCGGAGGGCGAGGCCTCGGGGCCGGGCGGTCTGCGGCGCAGTATGGGGCTGACGCAGCTGACCCTGCTGGGGATCAGCTCCGTCGTCGGCACCGGCATCTTCTTCGTGCTCGGCACGGCGGTGCCCAAGGCGGGACCGGGCGTGGTGCTGTCCTTCGTCGTCGCGGCGGTGGTCGCGGGACTCGCCGCGCTGTGTTACGTCGAACTGGCCGGCGCGATCCCGGTGGCGGGCAGTACGTACTCGTACACCTACGCCTCCCTCGGCGAGGGCGCGGCGTATCTGGTCGCGTGGTGTCTGATTCTTGAGTACGGGGTCGCGGTCTCCACCGTGGCGGTGAGCTGGGGGCAGTACCTCAACGAACTCACCGACGCGCTCTTCGGGTTCACGCTGCCCGACGCGATCAGCCAGCCTCCCGGCGCCGGGGGAGTGGTGAACGTACCGGCGCTCGTCGTGGTGCTGCTCTGTTCCCTGCTGCTGGCGCGCGGCACGCGCGAGTCCGCACGCCTCAACGCCGTCATGGTGTGCATCAAGCTCAGCGTCCTCGTCCTGTTCGTCGCCGTGGCGTTCACCGCGTTCCGCGCCGGTCACTTCGCCGACTTCGCACCGCACGGCGCGTCCGGCATCGGGGTCGCCGCCTCCGCCGTCTTCTTCTCCTACGTCGGCTTCGACACCGTCGCCAC
The DNA here is from genome assembly GCF_055582645.1 of Streptomyces sp. NPDC107517. Classification (NCBI taxonomy): domain Bacteria; kingdom Bacillati; phylum Actinomycetota; class Actinomycetes; order Kitasatosporales; family Streptomycetaceae; genus Streptomyces; species Streptomyces sp. NPDC107517. The sequence goes on from NZ_JBVJPM010000020.1 coordinate 13,113, forward strand.
GGCGAGCGAGGAGGTCCGCAACCCGCGGCGCACCATCCCGCTCGCCCTGCTCCTGACGCTCGGCGCGGTCACGGCGCTGTACATCCTGGTGTCCCTCGCGGCGGTCGGCGCACAGCCCGCCGGCCGGTTCGGCGCGCAGGCCGACGCGGGCGAAGCGGTCCTCGCCGAGATCCTGCGCGAGGTCACGGGCGCCGGGTGGCCTGTCGTGCTGCTGTCGGGCGGTGCCGTGGTGTCCATCTTCAGCGTGGTGCTGGTGACCCTGTACGGGCAGACGCGCATCCTCTTCTCGATGGCCCGCGACGGGCTCGTCCCCGAGATCTTCCGCCGCGTCGACCGCAAGCGGCACACCCCGGTCGGCAACACATGGATCGTGGGGGCCGGCGTCGGAGCGCTGGCCGCGTTCGTACCACTGCAGTACCTGGCCGACCTGACCAGCATGGGAACCCTTGTCGCGTTCGTGGCCGTGGCGGCGGCCGTCATCGTCCTGCGCCGCATCGCCCCCGACGCGCCGCGGCCGTACAAGGTGCCCCTGTATCCGATCGTGCCGATCGTGTCCGCGGCATCCTGCCTCTACCTCGCGTGGCTGCTGCCGGGTGTCACGTGGATGCTCTTCGGTGTGTGGCTGGTGCTCGCGGCGGTGCTCTACCTGACGTTCGGCCGCCGCCACTCCGCCCTGCGCGGTCGGGGCGCTTCAGCGGAGGAGGCCGTCGTGACAACTACCTCTGCGCAAGCCTGAGTTCGAGCCACGCGGCCAGTCGAACCTCGCGGTCGTCGAGGTCGAGGCCGAAGAGTTCGCGTACCCGCCGCAGCCGGTAGCGCAGGGTGTTGGGATGCACCCGCAGACCGGCGGCGGCGCTCGCGACATCCCCGGTCGCGTCCAGCCAGGCCGTGACCGTCGCCGCGTAGTCGGTGCCCTGCTCCCCGTCGTGCGCCAGCAGTGCGGCGACCCCCGGCAGCCGCAGCCACGGCTCCCGGCGCAGCTCGTCGCCGAGCCGGTTCAGCAGGACCACATGCCGTACGTCCTCGGCGGCGGCCGTGGGCGCGTCGGCCCGGCCGTCGCCGGTGGCCCGGAGAATGTCGTCCGCCTCGCGCCGCAGCGCACCGGCCCGCAGCAGATCCGGATACGCCCGCGTCACCACGGCCCGCACCGGGGTACCCAGCGCGGCCCGTACGGTCCCCAGGGCACCGTCCGCGAACCTCCGCGCGGCGGCGGGCGAGAGTGAGGTCAGCAACACGTACACCGCACGCGCCGACGCCGTCACCGTCGCCGACGGCAGGTGCGCAGCGCAGTACCGGACCAGGGACGACTCCAAGTGCGCGACGAGGGCGCTGCCCTCGTCCGGGGCGAACGCGGCCAGGCACACCTTCTCCCCCTGGCCGAGCCCGAGCCGGCCCGCTGCCTCGTCGGCCGGCGGCCCGTACCCCTCGAGGAGCGCCCGCAGGGTGTCACGGCGCATGCGCTGCTCGGCCTCGGTCGCGTTGAGCGCGCGCAGCAGATGCGGGGCCGCCAGCCGCGCCGCGTCCCGCAACGCCGACCCGGCCTGCTCCGACAGGCCACCCTCCGGCTCGATCGCCCACAGGGTCCCCAGCGGCAGGGTCCCCGCCCGCACCGCGACCGCCGCACGCGCCAGCTCGTCGCGCGCCCGGGGGAACCGCACCACGCCCTGCGCCGCCAGCACATCGCGGTACTGCTGCCGCTGGCCCGGGTCGTCAGGGACACGCCGCTCCAGGATGCCGCGTTCGCGCAGGCTGTCGATGCGCTGGCCGGGGACGTTCGAGTAGGCGACGACATGCTGGTCCAGGTCCTCCACCGCGACCGAGCCGCCCACGACCGCGGCCACCGCGTCGGCCAGCGCGAAGAGTTCCTCGGTTCCGGCTGGGGCCGAGGGAGACAGGTCGCCCACTCCGTACGCCGCGAGGGCGCAGCCGATCTCCGCGTCCACGTACCGCCACGGCACCGCGTCGCCGGCGGCAAGGACCGCCAAGGAACACCGCTCGGCCTCGGCCGTCAGCAGATCCGCCTCCTGCCCCCGGCACTTGACGACCACCCCCGCGTACCCCTCCGCCGCCGCGCGCCGCAGCACGGTACCCGTACGCGGATCGGCCACGTCCGCTCCGACGAGCAGCAGCAGCGCCGAGGGGGCCGCGGGCAGCGGGTCGCCCGGGTCGTGGATGACCGTGCCGCGCACGGGGACGTCGAGGCCACCGGGTGCGGCGAGCGCGCGGAGCGGGCCGGTGGAGCCGACGAGCAGGCGCAAGGAGCCCGCGGCCCGGCCGTCGGGGATTGTCCGATCAGACAACGGGGGCCTCGATTCCTGGGGCGGGACGCCGGTGAAGGCGATGGGGGGAGCCGTCAGGATAGGCCCATCGACCAGGGACAGGAGCCATCGCCCATGAGCGTCACGACCGCCACCTCGGATATAGTCGGACTCTTCCCGAAGGGGACAAATCTCGCCCCTGACGGCGAGATGATCGTCGGCGGATGCCGCCTCGACGACCTCGCCGAGCGCTTCGGCACCCCCTCCGTCATCGTCGACGAGGGTGCTCTCAGGGCCCGCGCGCGCGAGTACGTGGACGCCCTGAAGCGTCATTGGCCGAACGGACAAGTGGTCTTCGCGTCGAAGTCCTTCCCGTGCACCGCCGTCGTCCGTGTGATGGTCGAGGAAGGGCTCGGCGTGGACGTCGCCGGAGGCGGAGAACTCGTGGCCGCACTCGCGGCGGGCGCCGACCCGGCCCGGCTCGTCGTCCACGGCAACGCCAAGACCGACGAGGAACTCGCCATGGCGGTCGGCGCCGGAGCCGGCACGATCGTCATCGACAACTTCGACGACATCGACCGCCTGGAGAAGATCGTCACGGACGAGCAGCGCGTCCTGATCCGCGTCATCCCCGATGTCGAGGCCGACACCCACGAGGCGATGGCCACCGGCCACGCCGGTTCCAAGTTCGGCCTCTCCGTGCCCGACGCGGTGCGCGCCGCGGCCCGGCTGCGCGCCAGTGACCGGCTCCGCCTCGACGGCGTGCACGTTCACGTCGGCTCGCAGCTCCTCGACACCGCCCCGTTCGCCCGCGCCGTCGAGGCCATCGCCTCCCTCGGTGAGCTGGGCGAGCACGCGGTGTACGACCTGGGCGGCGGCCTGGGCGTCCGCTACACGTACGCGGACCAGGCACCGACGGTCGACGAGTACGTACGGACCCTGACCCAAGCGGCCCGCGCCCACCTCCCCGCGAACGCCCGGCTGATCATCGAGCCAGGGCGGTCCCTGGTCGCAGAGTCGGCGCTCACCCTCTACCGTGCGGTCACCGTCAAGCGGGGCCGCCCACGCGCCCTCGTCGCCGTCGACGGCGGCATGGGCGACAACCTCGAACCCATGCTGTACGGCCAGCGTTTCGAGGCGACGGTCACCTCGCGGGTAGGCGGCGGGGAGCCCTGCGACCTGGTCGGCCGGCACTGCGAGTCGGGCGACACCCTCATCCGCGACGTACCGCTGCGCGCCCCGGCCGTAGGCGACCTGATCGCGGTACCGGTCACCGGCGCGTACTGCTACTCGATCTCCAACAACTACAACGGCGCCCGCCGCCCACCGGTCGTCTTCTGCCGCGACGGCGAGGCCCGCGCGGTGGTCCGCCGTGAGACGTACGAGGACCTCCTGCGCCGCGACCAGTGACGGCGTCCCGCAGGGGGAGTGGCGGCTGACGGCCCCCACTGCCGGATCCGGGCGAAACGCCCTAGACCGACCGCGCGACCGTCGCCACCACCTCGGCGGTCGCCTCGCCGAAGGCACGGACGGAGGCGTCGGCCACGCAACGGTCCACCACCGGGTTGTACGCGCAGCCGAGCACCCCGGCGTGATCGGTGGCCTGTTCGCTGAGTGCGCAGTCCCAGCCGTGCGCGCGCAGCGCTTCGTGCAGTTCCCGCGAGGACTCGACGGAGACAGAGGCGTCCTGCGTGCCGTGCACGAGGCGTACGGGCACACGTGCCGTCGCGCGCCCGAGCGCCTGGAGGGGCACCGCTCCCGTTGTACGGGCCGCGCGCCGGTAGCCGCCCGCGATGCCGACGACCGCGGCGGGTGGCCTGCTGCCCGGGCCGCCGAATCGGTCCGGGTCCAGGGCCACCCCCAGTGCGGCCCCCGCACCCGCCGACCAGCCGGCGACGACCAGCTGCCGGGACGAGCCGGCGAACTCGTGGGCGAACCGCAAGGAATCGGTGAGGTGCGCGCGGCCCTCGTCGGGGGTGTCCGAACGCCAGTCGGGGACGAGGACGGTGAGGCCCCGCTCGGCCATGCCCTGGGCCAGCGGAATCATCACGTCGCGCTCGTCGGTCCCGATGCCGTGCCACAGAAGGACGCAAGGACCGTCGGCCCGGGGCGAGTCGTGGATGTCGAGACGCTTGTGCTCCCTGCCGGTGGGATAGGACACGGTGCGGATCGTCGCGTTCAAGGCCGTTCCTCCTGGCTGCCGGAATGCTGCATCATGAGCCCATCCTTGCCCTACCACGGCCGCGAAGTCTCCCCGTGTGGCAGGGGTGGATGCACGCGACCTCCCGGACCGGACGAAGTACGCTGGATACGCGCATCCGAAGGGACGTCACGTCACCATGAGACTGACCGGACCGGACGGCCGCGGGGTGCAGGAGCGGCTGGGAAAGAACCTCTTCGCCCGGGTCGCGGGCCCGGAGGGGCCCAGGAACCGCGTCCGTATCCACGAAACCCCCGGACCGCGCTGGTTCGGCCCGGACCGCCCCATCCGCACGGTGCACGGGGACGCGTCCATGTTCATCGGCGGGCTCTCCGCCCTGCTGCTGCAGTCGCTCCACCCGCTCGCCATGGCCGCCGTGTCCGCCCACTCGGGCTTCCGCGGCGACCCATGGGGCAGGCTCCAGCGCACGAGCACTTTCCTGGCGATGACGACCTACGGCCCCGCCGACGGCGCCCAGGAGGCCTGCGACCGGGTGCGGACCGTCCACGCGCGGGTGCGCGGGGTGACCGCGGAGGGCGAGGCGTACCACGCGGGGGATCCGGACCTGCTGGGCTGGGTCCACATCGCGGAGGTCGACAGCTTCCTGCGGGCTCATCAGCGCTACGGCGCCCAGCCACTGACGGGCGACGCGTACGACCGCTACGTCGCCGACGCGGCGCGGGTCGCGACCGCGCTCGGCGTACTGGACCCGCCCACGAACCGGGCGGAGCTCGCCGAGCGGTTCGCGGCGTACCGGGGTGAGCTGCGTGCGACCCCCGAGGCGCGCGGCGCCGCCCGCTTCCTTCTCCTGAACCCACCGGTGCCGCTGGTCGCCCGGCTTCCGTACGGCGTTCTTGCCGCGAACGCCGTTTCCCTGCTGCCCGGTTGGGCGGCGGCGGAACTGCGGCTGCCGCGGCTGCCGTTGGTCGACACCGTGGCCGTACGGCCGCTCGGCCGCGGCGTCACTTCGCTGGTGCGCTGGGCCATGGCCCCCAACCGTCCCCTGCCGGCCCCGCCGGCGGGCTGACTTGGCGTCGGTGAGGGTCGCTCCTGGGCGTCCCGCACCAGTGGCTCGTGTACGCCTCCGGTTCGGAGAGCTGGAGCCGTAGGCAGCGGGTCGGCGTTCCGGTCAGGGCGAGTTCCTTCGTGTGGTCGCCGTTCGGGTCGTAGGTGTCGCCGGCGGGCGCCTCGAGCGCCCTGAACGTGGAGATGTCCGTGCTGCCCGGCACACTCGGCGTCGCGTCGACGGGTTCGTTGAGGCCGCTGAACCGGATCACGTCGGCGGCGGACTCGCGCGCCGGTCGGCCACCGCGTCACGAAACCGGCTCGGGTCACCCGAGAACGCGCCCCTCAAGTGCCGTACGCCACGCGGGCGGTGTCGGTTCCTGGGCCGGGGTGTCCCGTCGGCCGCCGCGGGCGAAGAAGTCCTCCAGGGGGAGGGTCGCGGCACCGACGGTGACCGCGTCGGGGCCCAGCTTGCCCAGTTCGATGGTGGCCTTTCCGGCCGGGTAGGACAGAGCGTACTTCGTGGTGTGCTTCCGCACGTCGTCGAGGAAGCGGGAGCCGAACTGGAGCCCGGCCCAGCCGCCGATCAGGATGCGCTCGGGCTGGAAGAGGTTGATCAGGTCGGACAGTCCGGCGCCCAGGTACTCGGCCGTCCTGGCCATCACCTCGTAGGCCACCGGGTCGGGCTCGGTCCCGTCCGTCGGGCACGCGGCGGCGAGCAGCGCCGTCAACTGGGTCTCCTCGTCGACTCCCCGGGGCGGCTGACCGCCGGCCTCGCGCCACCGCTCCAGTACCGACTCGGCCCCCGCGTACGCCTCCAGGCAGCCCGGCGCGCCGCAGCGGCACGTCCGCCCGCCGGCCTGCACCGTCAGATGGCCCCACTCCAGCGCCCGCCCTCTGCCGTCCGCGAACAGGCAGGCGCCGACCCCCGTGCCGAAGAGGACGATCGCGGCGCTGCGCGCACCGCGTCCGGCGCCGAACCACATCTCCGCCTGCCCGAGCGTCTTGGCGCCGTTGTCGATGAAGTACGGAACCGTGGAGGGGAGTTGAGAGGAAGCCCGTAGCAGCGCCTCCAGCGGGACCGCGTCCCAGCCGATCGTCTGGCAGTGGACGACGGCCCCGGACTCGGGGACCCGCTCGACGACACCGGGAACGCCGATCCCGATCCCGAGAAGGTCGTCCGCCCGCACGCCGGCCTCGGAGAGTACGTGCTCGATGCCGCTTCGGATGTGTTCCACGACGACGGCGACGTCGTAGCCGTCGCCCGTCAACGGGATGTCGGCGCGGGCGAGTTCGGTGAGGGTCACGTCGAAGACCTCGACGCGGACGCGGGTCTCGCCGACGTCGATGCCTATCAGGCTGCCGCTGTGCGGGCTGACACGGAGGAGGATGCGCGGCCGGCCGCCGTCGGAGTCCAGGCTGCCGGCCTCCTCCACAAGCCCGTCGGCGGCAAGTTCGGCCACCACGTTGCTGACGGATCCTGAACTCAGTCCCGTGAGCGGGCCGAGTGCCTGGCGGCTCGTCGGGCCGTCGAAATACAACTGTTGCAGTATCACTGCTCGGTTGGCCCTGCGCAGGTCACTCACCGTGCGTCTGCTCCGCCGATCCATCTGGGCTCCTTTCTGACCTGCGACAGACGCAAGGTACCCCTGCCCAAACCCTTGACGCGACCTTTCCGCGCGGTTTAACTCACAGCCTAAATTAAGTCGTGGGTGACTTCAGGAACTGAACGCCGAGCGCTTCGGCCTGCAGACCCGCGCCCCGGCTTGGACGCTCCTGAGGAAGGGACACCTGGAGCCATGCAAAGAATTCGAGCACTCGCCAGTAGCGCGGTCGTCGTCTCCCTGCTGGCCGCTGCGACCGCCTGCGGCGGGGGTTCCTCCGCCGAGGGATCGAACGAGTCGCCCAAGACCCTGACCTACTGGGCGTCCAACCAGGGGCCGAACATCGAGGCGGACAAGAAGATCCTCCAGCCCGAACTCGACAAGTTCGAGAAGCAGACCGGCATCAAGGTCAAGCTGGAGGTCGTCCCCTGGTCCGACCTGCTCACCCGCATCCTCACGGCGACCACCTCGGGTGAGGGCCCCGACGTCCTCAACATCGGCAACACCTGGTCGTCCTCGCTCCAGGCGACCGGCGCCCTCGTCTCGTGGGACCAGAAGAACTTCGACAAGGTCGGCGGCAAGGACCGCTTCGTGGAGTCGGCGCTCGGCTCGACCGGCGCGCAGGGCAAGGACCCGGCCGCGGTCCCGCTCTACTCGATGGCGTACGCCCTGTACTACAACAAGGCGATGTTCAAGGAAGCCGGCATCACCGAGCCGCCAAAGACCTGGGACGAACTCACCGCGGACGGCGCGAAGATATCCAAGGGCGGCAAGTGGGGACTCGGTGCCGAGGGCTCCAACCTCTCCAACAACATCCACCAGGTGTTCGTCCTCGCCAAGCAGCACGGCGGCGACTTCTTCACCGCGGACGGCAAGGCCGACTTCACCAACGACGCAGCGGTCGCGGCCGTCAAGCAGTACGTCGACATGATGGCCACGAACAAGATCATCGCGCCCGGCAACGCGGAGTACGCGAAGAACCAGTCCCTGAGCGACTTCTCCAAGGGCAAGACGGCCATGGTGCTGTGGCAGGCCGCGGCCACCACGTTCAAGTCGCAGGGCATGAAGGACGACGAGTGGGGCGTCGCCCCGGTGCCGGTGCAGTCGGGTGTGCCCGGCACGGGCAAGGCCACCAACTCGATGGTGGCGGGCATCAACCTCGCCGTCTTCAAGAACACGAAGAACATCGACGGATCCATGAAGTTCGTGAAGTTCATGACCAGCGACGCCGAGCAGAAGCTCCTGTGCAAGACCTACGGCTCCATCCCGCCGGTCAAGGCCGCCCAGAGTGACCCGGCCTTCGACCGGCCCGAGCTCAAGGTGCTGCGCGACACCCTCGCGACCAGCGCCACCGCGCTGCCCCAGGTGTCGAACGAGTCCCAGTTCGAGACCTCGGTCGGCACCGCCGTCAAGAACCTCTTCGCCCAGGCCGCGAACGGCAAGAAGCTCTCGACGGCTGACGTCAAGGCCGAGCTGACCAAGGCTCAGCAGCAGATGGCCAGTCAGTGAGTGATGTGCCCGTGACCACCATCGTGAACTCCCCGAAAGGGGATCCGGCGGTGCGTGAGGACACCCCCGGGGCGACGCGCAAGCCGCGCCGCCCCGGGCGCATCCGCCGCTTGGGACTTCCGTACCTGCTGCTGCTCCCCGCGCTGCTGCTCGAGCTCCTCGTCCACCTGCTGCCGATCGCCATCGGCTTCGTCATGGCGTTCAAGGAGCTGACCCAGAACTTCCTGCGGAACTGGGGCACGGCGCCCTGGGCCGGCCTCGGCAACTTCGACGTGGCCGTCGACTTCAACGAACCCGTCGGAAAGGCCCTGCTCCATTCGTTCTGGGTCACCTGCGTCTTCACGCTCATGTCGGTCGGCCTGTGCTGGCTCCTGGGCACGGCGGCGGCCGTCTTCATGCAGGAGACGTTCACCGGCCGCGGCTTCCTGCGGACCCTGTTCCTGGTGCCGTACGCGCTGCCCGTCTACGCGGCCGTGATCACCTGGGCGTTCATGTTCCAAAGGGACAACGGCCTGGTCAATCACGTACTCCACGACCAACTCGGGCTCGCCGACGGGCATCCCTTCTGGCTCATCGGCGACAACAGCTTCTTCGCACTGCTGACCGTCTCGGTGTGGAAGGGCTGGCCGTTCGCGTTCCTGATCGTGATGGCCGGGCTCCAGAACATCCCCAAGGAGCTCTACGAGGCCGCCGCCATGGACGGCGCGGGCATCTGGCAGCAGATCCGGCGCATCACCCTTCCCTCGTTGCGCCCGGTCAACCAGGTCCTCGTACTCGTCCTGTTCCTGTGGACGTTCAACGACTTCAACACGCCGTTCGTGCTGTTCGGCCGGGCGGCGCCCGAGGCGGCCGACCTCATCTCCGTGCACATCTACCAGTCGTCCTTCGCCACCTGGAACTTCGGCACCGGCGCGGCCATGTCCGTACTCCTGCTGCTGTTCCTGCTCCTGGTGACGGGGATCTACCTGGTGCTCACCTCACGAGAGAGGAAGGCCTCCCGTGGCTAGCCCCACCGTGTCCCGAGGCGCTCCGCGCTCGCCGATGGCGTCCCCGCGCTCCTTCATCTGGTCCCGCCGGATCTTCCTGACCCTGCTCACGGGCTTCGTCCTGCTGCCCGTCTACGTCATGATCTCCAGCTCGCTCAAACCGCTGGAGGACGTGTCGGGCAAGTTCCGCTGGATGCCCAGCGGGCTCACCATCAAGCCCTACTTCGACATCTGGAAGACCGTCCCGCTGGCGAAGTACTTCTGGAACTCGCTGATCGTGGCCGGCGCCGCGACGGTCTGCTCCGTAGTGATCGCCGTCTTCGCCGCCTACGCGGTCAGCCGCTACCAGTTCCGCGGCAAGCGCGTCTTCACGGTGACGGTCCTGTCGACGCAGATGTTCCCCGGCATCCTCTTCCTCCTGCCGCTGTTCCTCATCTACGTCAACATCGGCCAGTCCACCGGGATCGCCCTGTTCGGTTCACGCGGCGGACTGATCCTCACGTACCTCACGTTCTCCCTGCCCTTCTCGATCTGGATGCTCATCGGGTACTTCGAGTCGGTCCCCAGAGACCTCGACGAGGCCGCGCTGGTGGACGGCTGCGGACCGCTCAAGGCGCTGTTCCGCGTCGTCGTCCCGGCGGCGATCCCCGGCATCGTCGCGGTCGCCGTGTACGCCTTCATGACCGCCTGGGGAGAAGTGCTCTTCGCGTCCGTCCTGACGACCGACGCCACCCGCACCCTCGCCGTCGGCCTCCAGAACTACTCCACCCAGAACGACGTGTACTGGAACCAGATCATGGCCGCCTCACTCGTCGTGAGCATCCCCGTGGTCGCCGGATTCCTGCTGCTCCAGCGCTACCTCGTCGCCGGTCTGACCGCGGGGGCCGTGAAGTGACCGGTACTCCGGACCGTGCCGCCGACCCCTCGCCCGAAAGGACGTCAGTGTCCAAGCCCATCGACTTCGCCGCTCTCCCGAAGGACTTCGCCTGGGGCACGGCCACCTCCGCCTACCAGATCGAGGGAGCCGTCGCCGAGGACGGCCGCGCCCCCTCGATCTGGGACACCTTCTCGCACACTCCCGGCAAGGTCGACAACAACGACCACGGGGATGTGGCCTGCGACCACTACCACCGCTGGCGTGAGGACATCGCGCTGATGAAGCAGCTCGGCACCAACGCCTACCGGCTCTCGCTCGCCTGGCCGCGGATCGTGCCCGGCGGCGACGGCCCGGTCAACGCCAAGGGCCTGGACTTCTACGACCAGTTGATCGACGGCCTCCTCGAAGCCGGCATCGAGCCGTCCGTCACCCTCTACCACTGGGACCTCCCGCAGACCCTCCAGGACCGGGGCGGTTGGCCCGAGCGGGACACGGCGATGCACTTCGCCGACTACGCCACCGTCGTCGCCGAGCGCTTCGGCGACCGCGTCACCCAGTGGGCCACCCTCAACGAACCCCTGTGCTCGGCCTGGATCGGCCACCTGGAAGGCCGCATGGCCCCGGGTTTCACCGACCTGACCGCCGCTGTCCGCGCCTCGTACCACCTGCTGCTCGGCCACGGCCTCGCCACCCGGGCGATCCGCGCCGCGGCGCCCGACGCGCGCATCGGCATCGTCAACAACCTGTCCACCGTCCAGGCGGCCACCGACCGGCCCGAGGACGTCGCCGCGGCCCACCGCATGGACGGCCACACCAACCGCTGGTGGCTCGACCCCGTCCACGGCCGCGGCTTCCCCGCCGACATGCGTGACGTCTACGGTGTCGAACTCCCGGAACAGGCAGGGGACTTGGAGACGATCGCCGCCCCGCTCGACTGGCTCGGCCTGAACTACTACATGCCGGCCGTCGTCGCCGACGACCCCGCAGGACCCGCCCCGTACGCCCGCGAGGTGCGCCGCCTCGGCGTCCCGCGCACCGGCATGGACTGGGAGATCGACGCGAGCGGCATCGAGACCCTGCTCCTGCGCCTCACCCACGAGTACGGCGCCCGCAAGCTGTATGTGACCGAGAACGGCTCCTCCTTCCCCGACGTCGTACGGCCTGACGGATCCGTCGACGACCCCGGACGCATCGAGTACCTGGAAGACCACCTCGCGGCCTGCGCCTCCGCCGCCCGCAAGGGGGCACCGCTGGCCGGTTACTACGCCTGGTCCCTCCTGGACAACTTCGAGTGGGCCTACGGCTACGACAAGCGCTTCGGCCTCGTCCACGTCGACTACAAAACGCAGCGCCGCACCATCAAGGGCAGCGGCCACCGCTACGCGGACATCGTCCGCAGGCACCGGCAGGGGAGGGGACTCAGGGGCAACGCGGCCTGACGCCTTCCCGCGGCCATTGCGCCCGTACGCCCACGCATGTCCGCTTGAATGCGTGCGGAATCGCCTCCAGCATGGTCGGGCTGACGAAGCTCGAAGGTGCGGCGCACAGGCCGCGAGGAAGGTTTCCCCATTTCTGGAGCGGGCGAGAACCGGGACTTCTGGGGGCGGCGCGCCGCACGGCGGCGCGCACTCCTCGGCGCGCTGAGCGGACTGCTGGCCTGTTACGCGGCCCTGGCCGTCGCCGAACTGGCGGCGGCCGTCACCCGTCCCCAGGCGAGCCCTGTGGTGGCGGTGGGAGGCGCGGCGATCGACCGTACGCCGACCGCCGTCAAGGACTGGGCGATCCGGAATTTCGGCACGAGTGACAAGCTCGTTCTGCAGCTCGGAATCGTCGCCGTGCTGGCCCTCCTCGCGGTGGTCCTGGGCCTCGTCGCCACCCGTCACCGCCGCGTCGGATCGGCAGGCGTCCTGATCTTCGGCGTGATCGGCGCACTCGCGGCCACCACCCGCCCCGACTCGACGAGCATGGCCGACGCCGTGCCGTCCGTCGTCGGCGCGCTGGTGGGTGCCTGGCTCCTGTACGCGCTCACCGGCCGGGCGCGGACCACACTGACCGAGGAGCCGCCCGAGGGCAGCACCGAACCCGGATGGGACCGGCGCGGGTTCATCACGCTCGCGACGGCCGCCGCCGCCATCTCCACCGGCGCCGGGCTGCTGGCCCGGTCGGCGCGCGGCACGCAGGACGTGAACGCCGTGTCCTCACGCAACGGCGTCAGACTGCCCGCTCCGGCGTCTCCGGGAAAACCCACTCCGGCCGGCGCCCGGTTGGCGATCCCCGGCATCGGCGCGTTCATCACGCCGAACCAGGAGTTCTACCGGGTCGACACCGCGCTGGTGGTCCCCATGGTGGACGCCATGAAATGGCGGCTGCGGATCCACGGCAAGGGTGTCACCCGCCCCGTCACCCTGACCTTCGACGACCTGCTGCGAAGGCCGCTCATCGAACGCGCCATCACCCTCACCTGCGTGTCGAACGAGGTCGGCGGTCCTCTGATCGGCAACGCCCGCTGGATCGGCGTACGCCTCGCGGACGTGCTCGCCGAGAGCGGTGTCAGACCCCCGTCGAAGGGCGGCCCCGCGGACCAGCTGGTCGCCCGCTCCGTCGACGGCATGACGATCGGCAGCCCGGTCGAGGACATCATGGACGGGCGCGACGCGATGCTGGCTCTGGGGATGAACGGTCAGCCCCTCCCGTTCGCCCACGGCTTCCCCGTGCGCATGCTCGTCCCGGGTCTGTACGGCTACGTGTCGGCCTGCAAGTGGATCGAGGACATCGAGCTCACCACCTTCGCCGACTACGACGCGTACTGGGTGAAGCGGGACTGGGCCCAGCAGGCGCCCATCAAGACGGAGTCCCGCATCGACACCCCCAAGCCCTCCGTGAGCCGCAAGGCCGGCACGGTCATGGTCGCGGGCGTGGCCTGGGCGCAGCATCGCGGGATCCAGAAGGTCGAGGTCCGCGTCGACGACGGACCGTGGGAACCGGCGACCCTCGCGGCGGAGGACACCCGCGACACCTGGCGCCAGTGGTCCTACCCGTGGCAGGCGACTTCCGGAGGACACCGCCTCACGGTCCGCGCCACCGACGGCACGGGCCGGACACAGACGGCGCGGCACGCCGACCCCGTGCCGGACGGGGCAAGCGGATACCACTCGATTCAGGTGGAGATCGACTGACGCCGGTGAAGAGCGACGGGCCGCGCTCCGTCGCCCTTCACCAGCCGGTCAGGGGTACGAGACCACGGTCGAGGGCACGGTGGACGTGCCGGACGTGGCGGCACCGATGTCGTTGATGACGTGCTCGTACTGGCCCTGGCCGCCCAGGGACACGACGAGCAGGTCGTGGAACTTCACCCCCGATGTGTTGGGCGCCGCGAAACCGTGGTCCTGGCGGATGGTGTTGTCCGCCGTGAAGTTGCAGTAGCTCCCCAGGCCCCAGCCCTCGTGCGCGGTCACGGAGTCGGCGACCTTGTACGCGGCGAAGCCCTTGACGTCGCCGTCCTGGACGGCGGCCTGGTTCGGGGCGTCGTACGCCTTCTCGTTCTGGAAGAAGATCGTGCGGCCGCGCTGGCCCGCCCAGTACACGTCGTACTTGTTGAAGTGCTCGACGAACAGGCCGGTGGCCAGCACGTCGTCGCCGTTGACGCGCACGCCGTAGTCGGCGCGGTTGGTCTCCCAGCCGACGCCGTCACCGTGGTCGGCGCGCCAGACCCACGTGTGGTCGATGATCGTGTGCCGGCTGTTGACGACGATGCTGGTGGTGGCCTTGCCGGGGCCCGCGCCGCCGATCCGTACGAAGACGTCCTGGACGGTGATGGGGTTGGCGGAGTGGTCGGTGGACGCTCCGGAAGGACCGACTTCGAGCAGTGTCTGCGAGTTGACCGCACCCGCATCGATCAGGAATCCGGCCAGGCGCACACCGTCGACATCGGCGACCTTCACCGCGGTGACGCCGTTGTCGGGGATGAGCGTGGCGTACCCGAGGCCGAGGACCACGGCGTTGGCGCGCTGCACCTCTATCGCCGCGTCGAGGTGGTAGATCCCGGGCGTGAGAAGGAGGTTGAGGCCCTGGTCGAGCGCCGCGTTGAGCGTGGCGGAGGTGACACCGGGCTTCGCCACGTAGAACTGGGTGAGCGCGAGCGAGGTGCCCCGGGGTGTGCCGCTGCCCCAGGTGGTGCCGCGCGCGTCGGTGCGCTTCTCGGGCAGGAAGACCTTGTAGTCGGCGCCGTCGAGGTACAGGAAGGGCTTCTCGCGGGACACGGGCGTCGTGTCGAGCGTGGTGTACGGCGGGTCCGGGAAGCTCTGGGCGGGGGCGCCCTCGACGCCGGAGAACACCATGTTCCAGACGGCGTTGGTCCAGCCGCCGACGGAACTGTCACGGGTGTACCACTGCTGCTGCGAGTACGGCCCGACGGTGCCGTCGATGCGGCTGTCGGCGATGTAGCCGCCGCTGGCCCAGCCGTAGCCGTCGGGGGCGAGATTGAGGCCGCCCCTCACGTGCATGCGGCGGAACGGCGCGGCCTGGGCGACGGCCCAACGGTTGGTGCCGTTGACGGGAGCGAGGGCGAGGTTCTCCGCGGAGCGCCAGAAGTTCTGGGTGGCGTTGCCGTTGAACCATCCGGCGTCGACCGTGACATCGCCGTTGATCGAGGTGTCGTCGGGGGACAGGCCGAGACCGGCTATCGAGGTGTAGAAGCCGAGCTGGGCGTTGAGGCCGTTGTACGTGCCGGGCTTGAACAGGAACGCGTAGCGGCCGGTGCCGAACTGGGCGGACTCCTGCTGCTTGAAGATCTCGTCCAGCTTGGCCTGGATTCCGGACGTGGAGGGGTCGAACACGATCACGTTCGGGCCCAGGTCGCCGCCGCCGGGCAGCGGATCGGCGGCGGGCGCCGCGGAGGCGGGGGATCCGAGTGCGAGGAAGCCGGGGACGGTGGCTGCCGTCGCCGCCATGACGCCGAGGACGGTCCGACGCGAGGGAGCGACGGAACCGGCTGCGGGCGAACTGGACGTGGCCGAGGGGTTCGTGGGGGGTGTGAGCATAGGGCGACTCTCCTGGTTCAGTTAATGAACGAATGAGGGGGGTGGGAGCGCTCTCTTGCGGTCGAATGCTTCATCTGTGTGAACGATGCGTCAAGACTTAAATCCAGAATCATCGAAATTGGTGGCGGGCGTGAGGCTGTTGAGGCTCGCGTGGAGTCGCCCATCCACCTGCGGTGCCCCAACACCTCCTGCACGATCAGGAGTTGACTGTGTCTTGAAGTTCCCGCGTGCGACCGTGCGATCGTCGTGGTCTCCACCCATGCCGAGGACCCGTTGCCGGAGATCCTCGCTGCCGAACACCTGTTGGCGCGGGAGTGCCGCCGGGTGGGGGGTGTCGGGGCCGCCGGACGTACCGGCTGGGCAGGAGCGGCTGGCGGGGTTCCGCGACGGGATGGAGCGGCTGCTCATTCAACACCCGGATGTCGATGGGGTGTTCGCGGTGAGCGACCTGATGGCCCGTCTCCTCCAGGAGCGCAACGAGGGCATATGGACCGAGCCCACGTCACTGATCTTCGAGCCCGAACTGGTGCTCAGGCAGTCCGCGTAGACGTACCGGGGGAGAGGGTCGCGCCCTCTCCCCCCGCACCAGCGGTCACTCGCCTGCCGGGGTGAAGAACACCGAGCGCAGCTTGAGGTAGTCGGTGGCCGGCCGGCCGTGCGGACGCAGCGCCCAGGAGTCCCCTTCGCAGTCGGGCCCGGTGAAGACCAGGGCCCACTCGTCCGTGTCGTTGTGCGGGGCGAACGCGGGCTCGGAGGAGCTCGCGTCCGCGACCTCGGGGAGGGTGACGCACTGGCGGCTCGGCAGCTCGTGGAGGGTGACCGACTGTGTCCGGCCGTTGAGCCCGACGATCTTGTAGGAGAAGTCGCCGGTGGCGGCCTGGGCGGAGGCCGGCAGGGTCAGCGCGAGAGCGAACGCGGCGAGGGAAGCGGTGACGGTGGAGCGACGGCGCATGGACAGCCTCGTCAATCGGTGCTTGGGGACGGTCCATGGCAGCTTCGCCCATGGGCCCGCCCGTCACGCCGTCGACAGAAGCCGAAAGGATTCCCTGTCGCCCGTTCGGCGGAACGTGCTCTTGCGGGCGTGGGGCTCAGCACGCTTACGGCGTACTGCCGTTGAGGGCGAGACGGTCGGCGACATCGGTGGGGAGCGGCGCGAACCCCAGCAGACCGCTCACGATCCGGCCGGTCTGCCGGTGCCAGGAACCGGCCCGCCGCAGCATCGCGTGATCGCCGCCCGGCATCAGCAGCGTGCAGGCCTCCGCGCCCGCGGCCGAGGCCCGGTCGGCGTAGTCGACGGAGGCCGCGGGGTCCGTCGTGCGGTCCCGGTCGCCGTGGAGGAGCACCACGCGGCGGCCGCGGAGCTGCGTCACCGGCTCACCCTCGGGACACCACGGAGCGAGTCCCACCACGTCTTGGACGAGACGATGCCCGGCCGCGCGCAACGCGGCACGTCCGCCCATGGAATGACCGACCAGCACGGTCGGCACGTCCCCGACGCGCACGGCCAGTTCGTCGAGCGCCCGCAGCGCGTCCCGGAGAGGGTCCTCGCGGTCACCGTTCCAGCCCCGGCAGCGATAGCGGACGCTCCCCACCAAGAGTCCCTGGCCCTCGCACGCCCGCTCGACAGCACGGGCGAACGGGCGCATGCGGGCACCCGCGAGACTCACCCTCGACACCGCTTGCGTCCCCTCCGAGCGGCCACCGTGCAAGAGGAGCACCGCGGCCCGCGGCGCTTCGACGGCAAGAGGCGCCACGAGTGCCGATCGCGGATCGTCGTCCCATACGAGCACGTTGTCTCCCCTTTCTCGTGCTCCGGCCACGTGGCTCGGCGCTGCAAGGCCATCATGACGAATCCGTAGCCGCGGGCTCGAACGGATGGGTCCGAGGGAGCACTTGTCATCGGCGCGCGAGCCGGCGCTTCCCCTCCGCCCCGGGCCTGCACGGCAGGCCGTAGTGCCGGACCAGGGGTTCCCCGTCCTCGGAGGACAGCTCGTCGTCCGTGCCGATGGACGGGGACTCCCTCACCAGTGCCTTCGCGTGGTCGACCTTGAGGCAGGCCCGCTCGACGACCGCGCCGTCCAGCGGAGCGAGGACGAGCCTGTGCCGCATGGGGAGGCCGGTCAGGACCGTGGCCACGGCCGGCTCGTCCGTCCGCGCCTTCACGTCGACGGACCCGAGCGTGCCGATCGTGTGGCCGTCCTGGTCGACGTGTCGTAGGACTGCCACTCATGGACGTCCGCAGCCATCATGGGGAGCCCCTCTGCGTCAGGCGAACATGCCTGTTCTGAGCTTGGTGAGGGTGCGGGTCAGGAGCCGGGAGACGTGCATCTGGGACACGCCGATCTCGGCGCCGATCTCCGACTGGGTCATTTCCTGGCCGAACCGCATCTCGAGGATGCGGCGCTCGCGGCCGTCGAGCTGTTCCAGGAGCGGCGCCAGCGTGTGGAGGTCCTCCACCGTCTCGATGGCGGGATCGGGCTCACCGAGTACGTCGGCGAACGTCCTCGAGGCGTCGGTCGGGCGCTCGCCGGGATCGCTCGGCATGTCGATGGACCCCGCGGTGTAACCGTTCGAGGCGACCATGCCCTCGATGACCTCGTCCTCGCTGAGCTCCAGGTGCTCGGCGAGTTCCTTGGGCGTCGGCTCGTGGTCCAGGACCGTGGCCAGCTCGTCCTTGCCCTTGGCCAGGTCGACGCGCAACTCCTGGAGGCGGCGCGGCACATGGACGGCCCAGCTGGTGTCACGGAAGAAGCGCTTGATCTCGCCGACGATGTAGGGGACGGCGAAGGAGGTGAACTGGACCTCGCGCGACAGGTCGAACCGGTCGATCGCCTTGATCAGGCCGATGGTCCCGACCTGCACGATGTCCTCCATCTCACCACTGCCACGGTGGCGGAACCGGGACGCCGCGAAGTGGACCAGCGACAGGTTCATCTCGATGAGCGTGTTACGGGCGTACTGGTAGTCCGCAGTCCCCTCTTCGAGTACCTGGAGCTGCTCGAAGAACACCATGGAAAGATCACGTGCGTCCTTGGGTGCGACCTTGCCGGCGTCTTCGACCCACGGAAGCTCACCCGCGCCGATGGTCGCGTCGGCGAGGTGCGCCGTCGTGGCCTGCGCCCGCGTCTCTTCATGAGCGTGCACCGAAGTTGCCGTCATGTCCCTGCCTTTCGTGTCGGCCTCGTCCAGAGCGTGTGCCCCCGTCCGCTCCGGTCATGCCTCTCGCCGCGGGAAGCGGCAGGGACCTGCCAGGACTTGGCCTATCCCTGTCCCAGGTAGGCGTGGGTGATCTGCTCGGTGAAGTAGTCGCCGTCCTTGGGCCGCCCGGGTGCCCTTCGATTCGGCTGGTGCTCGGGTTCCAGGTGGGGAATGTGCTTGGAGCAGTGGACGTAGGCCTCCTGGACGGTGATGTATATCCACATCTCGGCCTGCCGCCCCGGGGCCGAATCCCGCGGCAGTGTGGGGCAGATGGCCCGTAGCTCACGATCGCCCACCAGTTGGGCCGATCCGTTCACATGCAGCCCTATGTGGTCATGGGTGAAGTCGATGAAGAGCAGGCCCAGATGGGGGTTCTCGGTGATGTTGCCCGCACTGGCCATGACTCCGTTGCCCCGGTATTCCGGGTAGGCCAGGTGGAGGTCGTCCAGAACGGCGACGAACCCTGGTGGGCCCGCCCGGAAGCTGGCATCGCAGTGACCACGTGAGTCCGCCGTGGACAGGAACACCATGGTCTGCCGGGCGATGAACTCGTTCATGGCCGGTGTCAGACGCGGCCGGACCTGACGGTCGTAGAAGTCATCGGCGCGCTCGCTCGTACCCATGCGGGCCTGCAGGGCGCGTTCACCCTGGGAAGGCGCGGGGTGGGGGGTGCTGGGGCGGAGGTGCATGCAGTGATCACGTCTCAATCGCCGGGGGTGGGCAACGAGCGAGCGTGGCGCCCACTCGAACTGTGGGGCCACGCTAGGCCATTGACGTTTCCCGGACGCGACGGTTCCGCCAGGAACAGGCGTCGGCCGGTGCTATACGGCGATCACGGCAGCGCCGGCCCGCCCTCCGTCGACGTCCACGACCGTGCCGTGGACGAACGCCGACTCGTCCGAGGCCAGCCAGACCGCGGCGTGCGCGACGGCATCGGGCGTTCCGATCGCGCCGAACGGCGTGCCCTTCATCATGATTTCGCCCGGATGGGGTTCGCCGCCCTCGGTCGCGCGGGGGACGATCACGCCGGGCGAGATCGCGTTCACCCGCACCCCTTGCGGACCGAACTCCGCCGCCCACGCGCGTGTGAGCGTCTCCACGGCTCCCTTGGTGGAGCTGTACAGCGACCCCACGGGAATACCCAGGCGCGTGATCCACGAGCCGAGATTGATGATGACTCCGCCACCGTCGCGCGCCATGTCGGGGGCGACCGTCGCGGTCAGGAAGAACGGCGCCTTCACGTTCACCGCGTAGACCTGGTCGAAGGTCTTCTCGTCCGTCGTGGTGGTGGTCCCGGGCGGGTAGATGCCCGCGTTGTTGACCAGGATGTCGAGGTGCCCGCCCAGCGCCGCGCGGGCCTGCTCGGCGAGGCGGCGGGAAGCGTCCGCGCTGCCGTCGAGGTCGGCCTCGACGAAGTCGGCCCGCCCGCCGGCCGCACGGATGTCCTCGACCACATGCCGGCCGCGCTCCAGACTGCGCCCCGATACGACGACGTGGGCCCCCTCGGCGGCGAACGTCTCGGCGATCGCCTTTCCGATGTTGCTGGTTGACCCAGTGACCAGTGCGGTCTTGTCCTGCAGTCGTCCACTCATGGCCGGCTCTCCTCAGTCTCGGTACTCCCGCTCACCGAGCCGGTCGGGAACACCGCCCCGACCCGGCCCGGCGGTCCGTCGATCCGGACCGCGAGACCGACTGTGCGCCGATGAAATTGGACCTGCAAGTCCAGTTTTCGCGGGAGGTCCCGCCCTACGCCTTGACCTCCGCAGGGGCGGCAGCCGGTTCGGTGCCCCCTTCGACGGGCGTGGCGCGTACGGCCGGGATGACCGCCGCGATCAGCGCGGCCACGAGGGCGACGCCTCCACCGACCATCAGCGCCGTACGGAAACCGGCTTCGGAGCTGAAGCTGTAGCCGCCCATGGTGGTCGTCATCTGGGAAAGGATCACGCCGATCACCGCGGCGCCGACCGAGGTGCCGAGGGAGCGCATGAGCGTGTTGAAACCGTTGGCGGCGGCGGTCTCCGAGAGCGGCACCGAGCTCATGATGAGCGCGGGCATGGAACCGTAGGCGAGTCCGACACCGCTGTTGATGACCATGCACACCACCATGAGCCCCAGGCCGGATCCCATCAGCGCGAGCGACAGACCGTATCCGGCGGCGATCACCAGGACGCCGCAGATGAGCGTGAACTTCGGGCCGCGGGCATCGGTGAGCTTCCCGCCGAGCGGGGAGACGATCATCATCATGATGCCGCCGGGCGCCATCCACAGGCCCGCCGCGAGCATCGACTGCCCCAGGCCGTAGCCGGTGGCCTCCGGGAACTGCAGCAGCTGCGGGATCACGAGCATGCTCGCGTACATTCCGAAGCCGACGAAGACCGAGGCGACGTTCGTGAACAGCACGCGGGGCCGGGCGGTGGTGCGCAGGTCGATCAGCGGGTCCCGAGTACGCGTCTCCCACCAGCCCCAGCCCAGCAGTACGAGGACGGCCGCGGCGAAGAGCACGAGCGTCGTCGCCGAGCCCCAGCCCCACTCGGCGCCCTTGGACACCGCGAGGAGGAGGCAGACCAGGCCGACGCCGAGGCCGAGCGCGCCGGGTGCGTCGAAGCGCTGACCCTGGGCGCTGGGCGGGACGTCGGGGATGAGGAACCAGATCAGCGCGGCGATCAGCACGGCGAGCACGGCCGAACCCCAGAACAGGACACGCCAGTCGGCGTACTGGGCCACCGCGGCGGCGATGGGCAGGCCGAGGCCGCCGCCGATGCCCATGGACGCGCTGACCAGGGGGATCGAGGAGCTGAGCTTCTCCTTCGCCACCACGTCCCGCAGGAGGGCGATGCCCAGCGGCACCATCCCCATCCCCATGCCCTGCAGGCCGCGGCCGACGATCATCGGCACCACGGACGACGACAGCGCACACACCACGGAACCCGCCATGAGCGGGACCGAGCACGCGAGCAGCATGCGGCGCTTGCCGATCAG
Organism: Streptomyces sp. NPDC107517; assembly: GCF_055582645.1. NCBI lineage: Bacteria > Bacillati > Actinomycetota > Actinomycetes > Kitasatosporales > Streptomycetaceae > Streptomyces > Streptomyces sp. NPDC107517. The sequence goes on from NZ_JBVJPM010000020.1 coordinate 34,768, forward strand.
GTCGCCGAGACGGCCGGTGACCGGCACGCACACGGCTCCCACCAGCAGCGTCACGGTGATGACCCAGGCGGCGTTCGACGAGGTGGTGTGAAGGATCCTGGGCAGTTCCGCGATGAGCGGCGTGACCAGCGTCTGCATGATCGCGGCGGTGGTGCCGGCGAAAGCCAGAGTGGCGACCACGCCGCCGGCGCGGGCCGTCGGCCGGGGGGTGTCCATCAGGGGACTCCTTGTGTGTCTGCGGGGTTCGGAAACCTGCGGGGCTTCGACCGGGAGGGAGGTCGATGTGCATCGTACACATCTAATGTATGACGCATAGTGTGTGGTGACTACATTTGACTGTGCGACGATTGGCGCGGGGGTGTGCACGGACGCGCGGTGCGACGCCGCGGGGAACGACAGCAGGAGGCGGCAGACGGATGGCCAGGCCCACGTACGAGCTCGAGTACGAGCAGATGCTGCTCAGCCGGCACGGACTCGTGCACCATAAAGGCGGGCGCCCCGAGAACGGCACCCTCGAGCGCAGCGCCTACATCCTGCTGAGCCGCATTCGCGTGCAGGGGCCCATGTCCATCGGCGAGCTCAGCGACGCCTTCGGGCTCGACGCCTCCACCCTGAACCGGCAGACCGCCGCCGCGATGCGCGCCGGGCTGGTGGAGCGCATCCCTGATCCCGACGGCGGCATGGCCCGCAAGTTCCGCATCACGGACAAGGGTGCGACCGTCCTCGACGAGGAGCGCGATCACATCGTGGGGAGCCTGGACCGCGTCATGAACGACTGGGCCGACGAGGACATCGCGGCCTTCACCACCTACCTGAGGCGTTTCAACATGGACATCGAACGGCTGGGCGGCCGGCCGTGGCCTCGGCCGTGAGTTGTGCGCCGGCGAGCCGGAGGGGCTGAGCCGGCGTGCGTGAGGCCGAGCAGGTGAGCTCGAGCCACTGAGTTCGGGCTCCCTGGGGAAGTCGGGCGTCGGGGGCGTCCTGCGAGACGTCTGCCGTTAGAATCCGCTCTCATGTCGAACCCTGACGAACTGCTCGTCGACATCGCCGTCATGGTGGAGTCCGGGCAGAGCAATCAGATGTCCCTGACTGTGGTGACCAGCGGCGCTGTGATCACCGGACGCCTCGCCCCCGAGGCCGTGTGGAGGCAACGCGTCTCGGAGGTCCTGACGGACTCGGACCGCCTCGGCTCCTTCTCGGAGATCTTCACCACCGACGGGAAGCCCGACGAACGCAAGCGGGGCGAGACCGGCGATGGCCCCGCACCCACCCATCTGCACTTCCATGTGGCCCGGATCCTCCAGGGCGCCGTCGGCATCCCCGAGACGGGCGGCATGTACCGCGTCGCGATCCAGGACGTGAGCGCATGGACGGTGGGCGACTTCAGCTACTCCGACAGCTGACGTTCACCTGTTCACGGCGCCGAGGGTGGCCCCACGCACTCTTCCGCCGTCGCATGGGTTCACGGCCTTTTGGGATGCCCGCGGGCATCCCGGAGCCACCTGCGTCAGGTGAACCGCGCCACTGTGCGGGAGGGGAGCACCCTGCCTCTCGCAGCGCTGACGGGGCTCACCTCCTCGGTCGAAAACGTGCGTGGGACGCTGTCGGCGGGCAGCTGCCTGCGGCGACCCATGAGGGCCACCCATGGAGACCCATAAGGATCTCCCGTGGAGACCCATAAGGCAGTCTTATGGGTCCATAGGTCCAACCCGACTACTAACTAAGGTTTGCCTTAGTTTAGGCTTCCCGTCGAGTGCCCATGCCACGAAGGGAACCTGATCATGCCTCGCCCTCTGCGGGTAGCCGTTGTGGGAGCCGGTCCTGCCGGTATCTACGCCGCTGACGCGCTGCTGAAATCCGCGGTGGCCGAAGACCCCGGTGTGTCCATCGACCTCTTCGAGCGGATGCCCGCGCCGTTCGGTCTGATCCGGTACGGCGTCGCACCGGACCACCCGCGGATCAAGGGCATCATCACGGCCCTGCACCAGGTCCTCGACAAGCCGCAGATCCGCCTGTTCGGCAACGTGGACTACCCGGGCGACATCAGCCTGGACGACCTGCGCTCGTTCTACGACGCGGTGATCTTCTCCACGGGCGCCACGGCCGACCGCTCGCTCGACATACCGGGCATCGACCTCGACGGCTCGTACGGCGCGGCCGACTTCGTCTCCTGGTACGACGGTCACCCGGACGTGCCGCGGACCTGGCCGCTCGAGGCGGAGAAGGTCGCGGTCCTGGGTGTCGGCAACGTCGCGCTCGACGTTGCCCGCATTCTGGCCAAAACGGCGGACGAGCTGCTGCCGACCGAGATCCCGCCGAACGTCTACGACGGCCTCAAGGCGAACAAGGCCCTGGAGGTCCACGTCTTCGGCCGCCGTGGTCCGGCGCAGGCGAAGTTCAGCCCGATGGAGCTGCGTGAGCTCGACCACTCCCCGAACATCGAGGTCATCGTCGACCCCGAGGACATCGACTACGACGACGGCTCGATCGCGACCCGGCGCGGCAACAAGCAGGCCGACATGGTCGCCAAGACGCTCGAGAACTGGGCCATCCGCGACGTCGGCACCCGGCCGCACAAGCTGTTCCTGCACTTCTTCGAGTCCCCGACCGAGATCCTCGGCGAGAACGGCGAAGTGACCGGCCTGCGCACCGAGCGGACCGCCCTCGACGGCACCGGCAATGTCAAGGGAACCGGCGAGTTCAAGGACTGGGACGTCAAGGGCGTCTACCGCGCCGTGGGCTACCTGTCCGACGAACTCCCCAAGCTGCCTTGGGACTTGGCGTCGGGCACCGTTCCCGACAAGGGTGGCCGGGTGATCGAGGAGTCCGGTGAGCACCTGCAGTCGATCTACGTCACCGGCTGGATCCGGCGCGGCCCCGTGGGTCTGATCGGCCACACCAAGGGCGACGCCAACGAGACGGTCGCCAGCCTCCTGGACGACCGCGAGAACGGGCGTCTGAGCACGCCCTCCGCGCCTGACCCGGAGGCTGTGGACGCCTTCCTCGACGAGCGGAACGTGCGCTACACGACGTGGGACGGGTGGTACCGCCTGGACGCCGCGGAGAAGGCGCTGGGCGAGCCGGAGGGTCGTGAGCGCGTGAAGATCGTCGAGCGTGAGGACATGCTCAGGGCGAGCGGCGCGTAGTCCCTGGCGGTAGCGGTGCCTGCCGTCCTGGCAGGTGGTGGTCAGAAGTAGCTGCTCCGATGGCGTACGGTGGTGTCTACCGACGCGGGGTGGAGCAGCTCGGTAGCTCGCTGGGCTCATAACCCAGAGGTCGCAGGTTCAAATCCTGTTCCCGCTACTGCCGACCAGGGCCCGGATCCTATGGATCCGGGCCCTGGTGCGTTGTGGCCCCGTGCGGAGAGCGCGTTTCAGGGCTTCGTGGGCGCTGCCGCCGGGATGCGCTCCCCGATGATGCGGCTCGCCAGTTCGGCGGCCAGTTCGGGGACGGTGAGGCGCAGTTCGGCTTCCGCCGCGGCCCGTTCGGCCTCGATCAGGGCCTGGCCGTCGGCGACGAGCACCTCGCGTTCGCGCAGTCCCTCCTCGCGGGCCGCCGCTATCAGCGCCGCACCTTCCTCGCGCGCCGCCTGCGTGACCCTGGCGGCGTCGCGACGGGCCTCGGCGATCAGGGCCTGGACGGCGGCGTGCTCGGCGGAGGCCTCCGCCCGGATCGCCTCGGCGCGCTCCAGGGCGCCTTCGGTGCGGTCGGCGCGCTCGGCCAGCACCTCGTTGATGCGGGGCAGGAGGCGCTTGAACCAGAGGAACACGACGGCGAAGAGGACGAGGGCGACTATGAGGACGTCGATTCTGGCGTTGAGCGGTCCGAATTTCGTCGGCAGTAGATACATGGCTCCTGCCTACCGGCTCATTCGTACGACCCCAATGCGCATTCACGCCAGATTTGGCGGGATGCCGCCCCTCTGCGGTGCGACGCCGAGATCGGTGCCGTACCGGGTTCGTCAGCGCCTCCCGGTGCCGCGCGACCGGCCCGCACCGGCCCACGGGCGCTGAGGTTCCCCCCGGCGCACGGAACCCGGCGCCCGACGGACCGGGCGGTTGGCGTGCGCGGACGAGGTGAGCTGCCAGGGCACGCTCGTTACCATCACGCCGGGCGTGAACAGAAGACGGCTTTTGAGCCAGAGCGCCGACTGGTTGTGGAGCAGGTTCTCCCACCAGCGGCCGACCACGTACTCCGGGATGAACACGGCGACGATGTCGCGGGGGCTGTCCCGGCGGATGGCGCGCACGTACTCGACTACGGGCCGCGTCACCTCGCGGTACGGGGAGTCGATGACCTTCAGCGGTACGTCGATGCCGTACTCGTCCCAGCTCTCGCGCAGGGCGGCGACTTCGTCGCGGTCGACCGACACGGTCAACGCCTCCAGCCGGTCGGGGTGGGAGGCTCGCGCGTAGGCCAGGGCGCGCATCGTGGGCTTGTGCAGCCTGGAGACCAGGACGATCGCCAACACCCTTGAGGGGGGCGTGAGTTCGGCGTGCGGGTCCTCCACGGCCAGCTCGGCGGACGTCGTGTCGTAGTGGCGGCGGATGCCGCGCATCATCAGCCACAGCACCGTCGCGGCGAGAACGGCCAGCCAGGCACCCTCGGTGAACTTGGTGACGAGCACGATCAGCAGGACGAGGCCGGTGACGCACGCGCCGAGGGCGTTGATGGCGCGGGTGGAGTGGTGGCGGCGGAGCGCCGGGTCGTGCTCGGTGGCCAGCTCCTGGTTCCAGTGCCGCACCATGCCCAGCTGGGACAGGGTGAAGGAGGTGAACACACCCAGGATGTAGAGGTGGATGAGGCTGGTGACGTTGGCCTTGAATCCCCAGAGCAGCGCGGCGGCGACGACGGCCAGCGCGAGGATGCCGTTGGAGAACGCCAGCCGGTCGCCCCGGTTGTGCAACTGGTGCGGCAGGAAACGGTCCTTGGCGAGGATCGAGGCCAGCATCGGGAAGCCGTTGAACGCGGTGTTCGCGGCCAGGATCAGGACCAGAGCCGTGGCGGCCTGGATGAAGTAGAACCCGACGCTGTGCTCACCGCCGAACACGGCGGCCGCCACCTGCGCGATGACCGTGCGCTGCGTGTAGCTCGCGCAGTCCCCGTCGAGCCCGGTCAGCCGGCACGCGTCGTCCGTGATGTGCACCTTGCTGATCAGCGCGAGCGTCGTCACACCGACGAACATGACGACGGCGATGACGCCCATGGCCACCAAAGTCGCCGCGGCGTTCCTGGACTTGGGCTTGCGGAAGGCCGGTACGCCGTTGGAGATCGCCTCCACACCGGTCAGTGCCGTACACCCCGAGGAGAAGGCGCGCAGCACGAGCATCACCAGCGCCAGGCCCGCGAGATGTGTGTCGGACTTCTGGGGTGTGATGCCGTACGCGGCGGTCTCGGAGACCGGCGCGTCCCCCAGGGCGTACCGGATCAGTCCGGTGATCACCATGATCAGTACGCCGCCGACGAAGAGGTACGTGGGTGCGGCGAAGGTTTTGCCCGACTCGCGTACGCCCCGCAGATTGATCGCGGTGAGGAAGGCGACGAAACCGACGGCCAGCAGGACGCGGTAGTCGTTCAGTGCCGGGAGCGCCGAGATGATGTTGTCCACGCCGGAGGCGACGGACACCGCCACCGTCATCACGTAGTCGACCAGAAGCGAGGCGGCGACCACGAGACCGGCCGAGGAACCCAGGTTGGTGGACGCGACCTCGTAGGAGCCACCACCGCTCGGATACGCGTACACGACCTGCCGGTACGAGAGCACGACCACCGCCATCAGCGCCACCACGGCCGCGGCGATCCACGGCGTGAAGTGCAGATAGGCGAGTCCGCCCAGGGTGAGGACGAGCAGGATCTCCTGGGTCGCGTACGCCACCGACGACAGCGGGTCGGAGGCGAAGATCGGCAGGGCGAGGCGCTTGGGCAGCAGTGTCTCGCCCAGCTCCTCGCTGCGCATGGCGCGGCCGATCACCAGGCGTTTGACCAGAGCGGGCATGTTGAACACTGCGTGAGCGTATGGCGGACCGTGCCGCCGTTCGAGCCTGCGGACGTGTCGGCGGGCCGGGGTACACAAATGGTCCTACGGTCCGAGGCGAGGGAGACGAGCTCTGTCTCGTAAAGGCGGGGGCAAGGTACGGCGTGCCCCTGGAGCGCGGTGCGCGAGGCCGTGCTCGGCGTCGTCGGTCAGGGCGCGGTGGTACGCGTTGTCCCCGGCCGCCGTGCGCGCCTGCTGCTCCCCCTGGTGGCGGATCCCGGACAGCCCTGGGGTGCCGCGATGCGGGTGGCCGGGCGTGCGCCGGCGGGCGTGGCCGGTGCCGGAGGCGCGGGCGGCTTCGACCACCGCCGCTGCCGGTGAGGGGCACCGGGCGGCGTTCCTTCAATCACCGTCGCACCGGTCGGCCGGAGCCGGCCGGGCCCCGGGCCTGTGACGGGGCCGGGCCCGGCGCTCCAGGCCGACCGGTCGCCGCGGGCGCGGCCGGGGATCAGCCGCTGACGGACGCCGAGCCGGTCTCGATGTGGCCCGTGTAGCGGCGGGACCACGTCGTGTCGGTGCTGGACGTGATCGTGAAGTCGTACCAGCCCTGCTGGTTCGCCACGGCGTTGAAGAAGTCCTCCGTCGAGCCACCGGCGGGGACCGTGTAGTTCCACGGCCCGTCCGAGCGGTAGTTGTTCGACGTGATGGTGAACTGGGCCGACGCGGAGCCCGAGTTGGTCAGCTTGAACCAGATGGCCATCTTGCCGGTGCCGGACTCGACGGCGTACCGGGCTGCGGCCTCGAGCGCCTTGCCCGCCTTCGTGGCGTCGCCCTTGAAGCGGCGCAGGAAGCGGTTCGGCCCGGCCATCGTGATGTCGTACGCGCCCGACCCGGACCCCGCGCCGATGTTGAAGAAGTCCGTGGCCGTGCCGCCCGCGTCGACCGTGTACTGCCACGGCGTCGTGTCGCGGTAGGCGTTCGGGTGGATGGAGAGGTGGGCGGCGCTGCGTGCCGGGGAGCCCTGGTTCGCCATGGAGAACCACGCGAGGATCTTGCCGCCGGTGCCGAACTCGAAGTGGTCGAGGTTTCCGTTCGGCTGGTAGGGCAGGGCGCGCGCGGGGCGGGTGCCGGCCTCCTGCGTGGGCAGGGCGTTCGTCTGAGGCGCGGGGTTGGGCAGCGGGCCGCACGTGTCGTACCCGATGACCTTGGTCGCGGGCAGTCCGGACGGCATGCCGTACACGGGCCGGGCGAAGTCGAACACGCCGGTCAGGTCGCCGGTGACCTTGCGGCGCCACGCGCTGATGTTGGGACAGGTCGCCGGGGTGCCGAGAGCGGTCGTCCAGGTCTCCAGGAACCGCAGCACGGACGTGTGGTCGAAGACCTCCGACGAGACCCAACCACCCCTGGTCCAGGGGGACATGACGACCATCGGCACGCGGAAGCCGAGACCGAAGGGGGTTCCGTCGAGGAACTCGCCGGCCGTACCGGCGGGCGGCGACGGCGGCGGTACGTGGTCGAAGAAGCCGTCGTTCTCGTCGTAGTTGAGGAAGAGGACGGTCGAGTCGAAGACCTCGGGGGAGGCGGCCAGGGCGCGGTGGACCAGGTCCACGAAGTGGGCTCCGTCGCCGGGCGGGGCATAAGGGTGCTCGGAGAACGCCTGGTTGGCGACGACCCAGGAGACCTGGGGAAGCTTGCCGGCCAGCGCGTCCGCCTTGATCGCGGCGGCGATGTCGTCGGGCGTGGAACCGGTCACCGCGGGGACGGAGCCCATACCGCGGTCGTACAGCGGGTCGCCGGGCTTGGCGGCGGCGAACTTCGAGAAGTACGCGAGACCGTTGTCGCCGTAGTTGTCATTGGCATTCTGGTAGACCTTCCAGCTCACGCCGGCCCGCTGGAGGGCCTCGGCGTACGTCTCCCAGGTCAGCCCCGACTCGTCGCCGCCGTCATGGCTGGAGGCGTCGACCTTGCCGCTCCACAGGTAGGTGCGGTTGGGTCCGGTGGCGCTGAGAGTGGAGCTGAAGTAGGCGTCACAGATGGTGTAGTTGTCGGCCAGCGCGTAGTGGAACGGTATGTCGTCGCGGTCCAGGTAGCCGAGGCTGCGGACGTTGCCGACTCCGGCGACCCAGTGGTCGAGCCGGCCCTTGTTCCACGCGGAGTGCTGGGAGGACCAGCTGTGCGGCAGGTCGCCGTTGCACTGGGCGAGCGTCTCGCCGTCCACGCCGCCCGCGGCCGGGGTGGAGCTGAGTTTCCACGGGTACTGGCGGCCGAGCCCGCTCGGCTGGTTGAACACGGGCTGCCCGCCGGAGAGGGTGATGCCGCTGCGGTCGCCGAACCCGCGGACGCCTTTGAGGCGGCCGAAGTAGTGGTCGAAGCTGCGGTTCTCCTGCATGAGGATCACCACGTGCTTGACGTCCTTGACGGTGCCCGTGGCGGCTGCGCCCGCCCTGGTGGCGGGCAGCGCGGCGCCGGCCGCGATCCCGGCGCCCAGCGCGACAAAGCCCCTGCGGCTGATCGGTGTCATCGGTTCACCCTTGTCTCCCGTTTACGTCCTGACACAACGGGCGCAAGGGTGCCGACACTTAATGGTCTGGGGCTAGACCTCTACGTGGTCGAGTTTGTGAACACCGGGTTCCGGCCGGTGGTCGCCGGCCGGACGCGGTCAGGCGGCGGAAGGGCTGTCGGGCGCCGGTGCCGCTATGACGAGGGCGTCGACCGCGAGGGCTCCTTCCGGTGAGACGCGGACCGGGTTGAGCTCGATCTCGCCGATGTCGCCACGGTCGGCGATCAGCTCGGAGACGGCGACGACCACCGCAGTCAGTGCGTCGACATCGACCGGCCGTCTGCCGCGCCAGCCGGACAGGAGCGGCCATGACCTCAGCCGGTGGATCATCTCGCGCGCGGTGCCGTGGGAGCAGGGGGCCAGCTCAAGGGCGAGATCCTGGGTGAGCTCGGCCTGCACTCCGCCGGCGCCGACCACGACGACCGGCCCGAACGACGGGTCACGCCGCGCGGCGACGATCACTTCGACCACATCGGTGCGCCGGTCCATCTCCTCGACCACGTAGCCGTGAGGCCCGAGCCGCGCCACCATGTCGTCGTACGCGCTCCCGAGCGTGGCGGCATCGTGCAGCCCGGTCGCGACACCGCCGTGCTCCGTCTTGTGCTCCAGCCAGTCGGCCTTGAGCACGACCGGTGCCGAGAGGGTACGCAGCGCGGCGCGGGGATCCGGCGTGCCCGGCACGATCGCGACCGCGGGCGGGAACGGGACCCCGGCATCGGCCAGAAGCCGCCGAGCTGCCAAGTACCCTGTGCCCAGCCGCACTTGATGCTCTCGCCCGGGCGCACGGAGCGCGCGCGGACGAGGTGCCCGAGCGCAGCGGTGCGCTGTCGCCACCGCCCTCAACGCCGCCTCGATATCGGCGAAGGTCGGCACCCCGGCCGCCTGCAACTCCCGTACGGTCGCGGTGTGTTCGGCCATCGAGTGGACCACCACCGGTATCGCCCGCTCGGCGGCCAGCGAGCCGATGGCCCGCGCGACCTCGGACTCGGCCGCCTGATGTTCGGGGATGTCGCGGCCGTAGCTGCCGAAGTAGCCGCTGAGGACCACGACGTCGGTGGCGGAGGTGCCGGCGAGCAGCGCCGGAGTCGACGCGTACGTGGAGATGTCCGCCTCACCCGCACCGGCGAGGTCGACAGGGTTCGCGACCGCGGCGTGCGGCGGCAGCCGGGCCGCCAGGCGCTCCTGGATCTCCGGGGGGAACTCGGCGACGGTCAGGCCGAGCCGGGACGCGGTGTCCGCGGCGACGGCCCCCTGTCCGCCACTGTCGGCCACGATCGCGACCCGGCGCCCCCGCACGGGCGCAGACCGGAGCAACAGCTGCGCTGTGTCGACGAGTTGGACCGGTGACTCGACGCGTACCGCACCGACCGTCCGGCAGGCGGCGTCCACGACATCGACGCCCGATGTCATGGAGCCGGTGTGTGAACGGGCCGCCTGCCGCGCGGCCTTGCTGGCGCCGACCGTCAGCAGGAGCACCGGCTTGCCTGCCGTGCGCAGGCGGTCCAGAGCGTCCAGGAGCCGCTCGCCGTCGCCGAAACTCTCCAGGTAGACGGCGACGACGCGGGTGGCTTCGTGGTGGGCCAGGTCGGCGAGCAGTTCGGCGGCGCCCACGTCGAGCTGGCTGCCGACGGAGACGAACCTGGAGACGCCGATGCCGGCGCTCGTGGCCATCCCCGCGATCTCCAGGCCCAGCTGTCCGCTCTGCGACACGATCGCCAGGCTGCCGGGCGTGAACCGGCCCCAGGCCAGCTCCAGTTCGCCCGACGCGTCGTAGAGGCCGAGGCAGTTCGGGCCGAGCAGCCGGGTCCCGCTCGCCGCGATCACGTCACCGATCGCGGCCTCGTCCTCGACGCCCGCGGTGATCGCGAGCAGACCGGGCACGCCGAGGGCGACGGCATGCCGGACTCCGGAGGCGAGGGCGGAGGCGGGGACGGCGAAGGCGACCAGATCGGGGACCTCGGGCAGTGCGTCGAGGCTCGGGTGGCTGCGTCGGCCGAGGACCTGGCCGCCGCGCGCGTTGACCAGGTGCACGCGGCGCCGGTGCGCGCCCGCGACGGCGCCGCGGGCGAGCCAGTGGCCCCACTTGGCCGGGTTGTCGGTCGCGCCGACGACGGCGACCGATTCCGGGGCGCGGAAGACGTCGAGAGTGGTCATGACTTTGCGAGCGCCCGGGAGATGACCAGCCGCTGGATGTCGGAGGTGCCTTCCTCGATCTCCTCCAGTTTCGCGTCACGCATCCACTTCTCGGCCAGGAACTCCTGCGAGTAGCCCCAGCCGCCCAGCGTCTGCACGGCGGCCCAGGTGTTGAACATGGCGGTCTCCGAACCGGTCAGCTTCGCCATCGCCGACTCCGCGGTGACCTTCTCGCCCTGGTCGAAGAGGCGTGCCGCGCGCATCGTCACCAGGTGGGCGGTGTCGGCGCGGGTCGCCATGTCGGCGAGCCGGAACGCGACCGCCTGGTGCTCGATGATGGGCACGCCGAACTGCACGCGCTCCTGGGCGTACTCCACGGCCAGGTCCAGCGCGGCCCGGCACAGGCCCGCGCAGGACGCGCCGATCAGGATCCGTGAGGCGTCGAAGGTGCGCATCAGGCCCAGGAAGCCCTGCCCCTCGGCGCCGAGCCGGTCGGCCGCGGGGACCCGTACGTTGTCGAGGAACACCTCGGCGTTGACGATGGCGCGCTGCCCCATCTTGCGCATCGGCTTGCCCACGGTCAGTCCGGGCGTGTCCCGGTCGATGACGAACGCGGTCACGCCGCGCGCCCGGAGCGACGGGTCGACCGTGGCGAACACGACGAACCGCTGTGCGTAAGGGGCGTTGGAGATCCAGGCCTTCTGGCCGCTGAGCACATAGTGATCGCCGTCGCGGACCGCGCGCGTGCGGATGCCGGCGGCGTCCGAGCCGTGGTCGGGTTCGGTGACGGCGAGCGCGGTCAACGGGGGCGTGTCGGTGGTGAGAGGCCGCAGCCACCGCTCCTTCTGTGCCTGCGTGCCGAGTTCGAGAACGGGATCGGCGAAGAAGCCGCTGGAGGTCAGCAGATTCCCGATGCCGATGTCGCCGTGGCACAGCTCCTGCTGGACGAGCACCTGCGTGACCATGTCGGTCACTCCGCCGCCGCCGAACTCCGCGGGGATCATGAAAGCGGCCAGGCCGGTCCTGGCGGCCTTGTCCCACAGGTCCAGCGGCGACTCGGTCTGGGCGTCGTCGACGGCGCGGGCGCGGGGGCGGATCTCGGCGGCGGCGAAGTCGCGGGCGAGCCGGATGAAGTCGTGCTGCTCGGCGGAGAGGCCGAGCGCGTCGCGTACGGGGTAGGGCATGGCGAACTCCGTGGTGGGAGGGTTGCTGAGGGGCTGTGACGTTCAGCGGGAGATGCGCTCGCGCGGGGGCCGGTGCTCGGCGGCGGCCGCGGTCTCGTTCGGCGCCCCGGTGAAGAACCGTGGTGTGACGCGCCCGTAGGCCAGCATCAGCAGACAGCCGAGGAGGAGCGTCCCGACGCCGATGATGAAGACTCCGCCGACGCGCCAGTGAGGTGCGAAGGGGAGGGTCCAGGACGTGTAGCTGTTCACCGGGTCCCAGTCGTTCTTCAGGCTCCACAGACCGGCCGCGACGAGGGTCAGGCCGCCGATCGCGGGCAGGGTGAGGCGCAGCCAGAAGTCGGCGGCGCCGCGCCGCCATTCGGTGCGGTGGGCCCAGGCCGAGGTGAGGCCCGTGAGGCCGTAGTAGAAAGCGATCATGAGCCCGCAGGAGGACACGGCGTCGCCGATGACCTGACCGTGGCTGAGGAAGTTCATGACGACATAGCAGACAGCTCCCGCGACACCGGTCGCGATGGTGCTGAACTGCGGGATCGAGTAACGCGGGTGGACCTTCGCGAACACGCGCGGCGCGGCTCCGCGACCGCCCATCGCCAGGAGCGTGCGCCCCAGGGAGAGCACGGTCGTCTCGGTGGACGCGGCCGCGGAGGACAGCACCATCAGGACGAGCAGATGCCACAGGCAGGACCCGAAGCCGCTGTCGCCGAAGACGGCCTTGCCGATGGCGGAGAAGACGTCACCGAAGTTGTCGGGGTTGCCGAGCCCCGTGCCGGTCGTGCCGATGCCGGCGAAGGCCAGGGTCGCCACGGTCGCGACGAGGTAGAGGACGAGCAGCATGACCGTGGAGGAGACGGCGGCGACGCCGGGTGTCCGGTGCCGGTCGGTGGTCTCTTCGTTGACCGTGAGCGCGGTCTCCCAGCCCCAGTAGATGAACAGCATCAGGACGAGGCCGCTGACGAACGCGCTGGGTGAGGAGATCTCGAACGGGTTGAGCCAGGACCAGTGCGGATGCCGTGCGCCGGCACCGGCGTTCCCGGTGTAGACGCGCACGAGGGCGACCACCGAGAAGACCGCGAGCATGCCGAACTCAAGGAAGAGCAGGGCACGTTGGACGGCTGCGGCCACCTCGATGCCGCGGTAGCAGACGGCCGTCATGAGGGCGATCCAGCCGAGCCCCACCAGGAGGACCCAGGGGCTGGACGGGTCGGTGCCGATGCCTTTCGCGCCGAAGAGGATGAAGACGTACTGGCCGGCGACCTGGGCCAGGCTCGCCATCACCAGGGTGAACGAGGTGATGATGGCCCAGCCGCCCATGAAGCCGACGCGTGGGCCGAGGACGCGGGTGGCCCAGGTGAAGATGGTTCCGCAGTCCGGCTCCTGGCGGTTGAGAGCGGCGTAGCCGAAGGAGACGAAGAGGATCGGAACGAACGCGAGCACGACGATCGACGGCGCCTGGAAGCCGACGAAGGCGACGATGAACGCGAGGGTCGCGGCGAGGCTGTAGGCAGGGGCGGCGGACGCCACCGAGAGGATCAAGCTCGTGGTCATGCCGAGCGCACCGGTGCGCAGGCCCTTTTCCTGTGAGCTGTCTGGTGCGGCTTCCGAAGTGGTGTCAGGTGAGGTTGCCATGGGCGGACCCCCTGTCCGGGGTGGGTGGCGAATCGCAAGATTGATGCGTGGGTCAATGATGCTGGCGGCACCGGGCGTGTCAAGGCTCCCGGGCAGATTTATCGCAACGATTGACGGAGGGTTCAGTCTTGCGACATGCTCTGCGGCCATGTGGGAACAGACCGAAATGGACCTGGTCGAATCCGAGGTGGTCGTCGTGGGCGGCGGCTACGCGGGACTGGCCGCAGCTCTTCGACTCCACGACGCGGGCGTCGACTTCACCCTCGTCGAGGCGGCCGATCGCGTGGGCGGCCGCGTGCTCACCGAGACCCGGCCCGCCGGGGTGACGCTCGATCACGGTGGCCAGTGGGTCGGCCCGACCCAGACACACCTGCTAGCCCTCGCGGACCGCTTCGGCTGCGCCACCTTCCCGACCTGGGAGACCGGCAAGCACGTCGAGGTGTGGCACGACGGCGCCACGGTCCCCTACCTCGGCGCGGCACCGGCCGACGGCCCCGGCATCGCGGAGTACACCCGCGTCAGCGAAGTCCTCGACGCGCTCGCCGGGACCGTGGACACCCAACAGCCCTGGCGCACACCCCGGTTCGCGGAGTGGGACGCCCAGACGGCCGAGTCGTTCTTCCGCGCCCAGACCGGCGACGCGGACGCCCGGCGCCGCCTGGCACTCGCCGTGCAGGGCCTGTGGTGCGCGGAGCCGTACGAGATCTCCCTGTTCCATGTGCTGTTCTACATCGCCGCCGCCGGCGGGTACGAGCAGCTCATGGAGACGCGGGACTGCGCCCAGGACAGCCGCTTCGTCACCGGAGCCGCCGGCCCGGCCCGCGCCGTCGCCGACCTCCTCGGCCGGCGCGTCCGGCTCGGTGAGGAGGTCCGGTCGATCGAGTACGACGAGGACGGCGTCCGCGTCCGGACCACGTCCACCGTGTTCGAGGCCCGCAGGGTCATCGTCGCGCTGCCGCCACAGGCGGTCCGCACCATCCGCTTCACCCCGGGGCTCCCCGTCAGCAGGGACGGCTGGCTGTCCCACAGCCCGATGGGACGCGTCGCCAAGGTCCACGCGGTGTACGACTCCCCGTTCTGGCGGGCCGCCGGACTCTCGGGCGTCGCCACGCTCTACGACGACGGACCGGTGGGCGTCGTGTTCGACAACTCCCCCCACGACGCTTCCCGGGGCGTCCTCGTCGGATTCGTGTACGGCGACCGGGTCACCGACTGGAGCGACCTCGACGACGCCGGCCGCCGTGAGGCCGTACTGGCGAGCTTCACCACCGTCGTGGGGGAGGAGGCGGAACGTCCGCTCGACTACACGGAGAAGATCTGGTCGCGGGACACCTTCGCGAAGGGCGGCTACGAGGCGTACGTGACTCCCGGCGGCTGGACGGGATACGGGCGACGCGGCTGGCGGGAACCCACCGGGACCCTGCACTGGGCCGGAACGGAGACGGCTAGTCTGTGGAACGGCTACATCGACGGTGCCATTTCGTCGGGCCTGCGAGCGGCCGACGAGGTCGTGTCCGCACTCTCATCGCAAGCGGAAGGCTGAACGGGCCCAGCGCAATGACGTCGAGCCAAGACGGGGCAGAGGACATCGCGGACGACACCGCGACCCTGGCGGACCGGGCGCGGCTCGTGGTGCTCTCGGCACCCATCAGCCAGCGGGAGTTCGCCGACCGCGTGGGCATGGATCCCACCGCCCTGTCCAAGGCCCTGCGCGGCAACCGCCGCCTCCAGGACCACGAGGTCGCCGCGATCGCGCAGGTCGGCAAGGTGTCGCAGCGGTATCTGCGCACCGGCGCGGGACGGCCGCCCGCCACGGCGGGCGGGCAGACCGTGCGCCGCCGCGCCGACGCCGTGGACGCCGACCTGCGCCGCGCCCAGATCCTGGAAGCCACCGCCCGCCTCATCGCCCGCCGCGGGTTCCACAAGGTACGGGTCGCCGACATCGCCCGCGCGTGCGGCACCAGCACCGGCACGGTCCACTACCACTTCCCGACGAAGGATCACGCCCTGCGGGCCGCCCTCGTCTTCTACGCCGACCGCTTCCACGCGCGCCTCGAAGAGGAGTTCAGGACGGCCGACACCACCGTGGAGAAGCTGCGCCGGCTCATCGAGGTGCAGCTGACGACCACCGAGGAGGACGCCGACGAATGGTCGGTGTGGGTGCAGTCGTGGAACGAGGCCATCCTCGACCCGACGCTCAGGGAAGGGCAGAAGGGCGTCCACGTCCGCTGGCGCGAGATCGTCCTCGACCTGCTGCGGACCTGCCAGCGCGAGGGAATGGCGCAGGGCGCGGACGCGGAGGCCATGGCCGGCCGCTTCACCAGCATGGTCGACGGCATGGCCATCCAGGTCCTCGCGGGGACGGGCGACATGGACGCGGCACGGATGCGCGAGCTGTTGCTGGATGCCTTCGAGCCGTACATCACCCTGCGCTAGCGGTGCTCGACGCAGAGCCCTGGGTGTTGCGTCACCGTCCACCTGACGACCCGGCAGGGGAGAAGTCTCGTGTGTTCCCTGTCTAGATGAGATCGAGGGACAGCTCGCACCACACCGTCTTGCCGTTGCCGCGGGGTTCGACGCCCCAGGCGGTGGCGAGTTCCTCGATGAGCATGATGCCGCGGCCGGAGGTGGCACGTTCGGGCGCGGCCCGGCGGCGGGGCGACGCGGTCGACGTGTCGCTGACGGCCAGACGCAGGCCCCGGCCGCTGTGCAGTACCGGTCTGGCCGTCAGCGTGGCACTGCCGTCGGTGTGCACCAGGGCGTTGGTGGCGAGTTCGCAGGCGAGGAGTTCCGCCGTGTCACTGAGAGCCTCCAGAGACCAGCTGTGCAGCGCCTCGCGCAACGCGATCCGCGCGTTGCGCAGAGCGTCGGGATCGGTGGGGGAGATGACCGCCTCCATACGCGGTGCCGGGGTCGCCTTTCCCCGGGACCGGTGCAGCACCAGGAGAGCCACGTCGTCCTCCTCGCCAGTGAAGGGGGCCATGCTGTCCAGCAGATGGTCGGCGAGTTCGTCGGGCGGCCCCGGTCCTGCCGCCAGCGCGTCGAGGAGCCGCTCACGCCCCTCGTCGATGTCCTCGGCGCGCGACTCGATGAGCCCGTCCGTGCACAGCACCAGAGTCGAACCGGGTTCGACGACGGTCTCGAAGACCGGGTACGCGGGCTGGCCACCGGGCGTGTTGAGACCGAGGGGCAGGCCACCACGGATGTCGAGCCAGGCACAGCTTCCGTCGGGGGCACGCAGTGCGGGCTCCGGATGGCCCGCGCGCACCACCGAGGTCATCCCCGTGAGCGGATCGACGAGGGCCATGAGACAGGTGGCGAACCGGTCGGTGTCGAGTTCGGCGAGGAAGGCCGAGGCGCGCGCCATGGCCGTGGACGGCGGATGCCCCTCGGCGGCGTACGCACGCAGAGCGATGCGCAGCTGCCCCATCACGGCGGCGGCCGTCACATCGTGGCCCTGCACATCGCCGACGACGACGGCGATCCGGCCGTCGGGCAGTGTCAGCGCGTCGTACCAGTCACCACCGATGCCGCCGCGGGCCCGCGTGGGCCGGTAACGGGTCGCGAGGTCCACGCCGGGCACGTGCGGCAGGATCCCGGGGAGCATCGCCGTCTGCAGCCCCGCGGCGAGCTCGTGCTCCTGGTCGTAGAGCAGTGCCCGCTGGAGCGACTGCGCGATGACCTTGCCGAGCGCCGTCAGCACGGTCCGCTCGTCCGGCGGGAAACTCGCCCGCCCGTCGTACGTGAGCCCGACGGCACCGATCGGGGTGTCCTGCGCGATCAGCGGCAGGTACACCGCTGCCGCGGCGTCCGGGAAGTGCGACAGGTACGGCGTCAGCGCCGGAAAGCGGGCGACGAAGTCCAGCCTGTTCGTCACGAACACCGCCTCGCGGTTGCGCGCCGCCTCGGTCAGCGGCAGCGGCTCGCTCAGACGTGCCAGGTGAAAGTCCTGGATGAGACCCTCGTGGACGCCGTTGGAGCCCACCAGCACCATGCGGCCGTTGTCGATCAGGCCGAGGATGATGCTGGAGGCACCTATCCGCTCCATCAGGCGCGAGTCGGTGAGGGCCTCCGCGACGTCCTCCACGGTGACCGTCGGCACGAGCGCGTCGCTGACGTGGACGACGACGTCGGACGGCCGTCGCTGATCCTCCCTGGCCTGCCGCAGCTGCTCGGTCTGGTCCACCGCGCGCAGCTCCTGGCTCGCGTCGCGGATGACCCCGATGACCCGCACCGGACGGTTGTGCTCGTCCCGGACGATGTGGCCCTGCGTGTGTGTCCACTGCAGCCGCCCGTCGGGGTGCCGCACCCGGAAATAGAGGCTGAATCCGGAGCGCTCCCGCAGCGCCCTGTCCAGCAGCTCCTCGATGGCAGGCAGCTCGCTGGGCACGATCCGCTCACCCAGGGTGGCCAGCCGGCCGTCGAACTCGCCGGGCCGGAACCCCATGACGGCCAGCCCTCCGTCGTCATACTGAAACAGCCCGGCGGCCACGTCCCACGAGAACGCGCCCATGCCGTTGACCGCCAGAGCGACGTGGGCGGCGGCCTCGGGATCACTCTGCGTATCGGGCACGCCGCTCGGTTCGATGGAGCGATCCATGAAACCTCCTGGCCCGTACACCCCCGATAACCGTGGGCGCGCCGGTTCGCGGCTGCGCCGGGCGTGGCCACCTCCTCATTCTGCGCGTCATCGCGGAGGGGCGCCTGTCCGGCGCCGGGCCCCGGTGCGCGCGGGCCGTCACCTGGTGGGGCGCCTGCGCCTGCGCCGGACAGCCCTGATGACGAAGGGCACGCAGGTGAGACCGAGGAGGGCGACGGCCGCTCCCAGGTGACGGGTGAGGCCGGACGACGTGTCCTTGGCCGTGGTGGAAGCCTGCGCGGCGACGGCACCGTGATGGGCCGACTCCGGGCGATGTGACGGGGCGGGCGAGGCCGACTCTCGCTCCGGGCCCGCCCTCACGGCGCCGGGAGCGGCCGCGAAGCCCCAGTCCAGGAGTTCGCGGCTCTCTTCATAGACGGCGTTGGACGACTTGTCCTGCGGGTTCATGAGGGTGACCAGGATCGTGCGGTTGTCATGGGTCGCGGCGGTGACAAGTGTGTTGCCGGCCTCGGACGTGTATCCGTTCTTCACGCCGATCAGCCCCGGATAGGGCTCCACGCCGTGGGATCCGACCAGCAGACGGTTGGTGTTCTGGATGCCGAAGGAGTCGGAGCCGCCCACGGCCGGGAACTGGGCCCACTTCGTGGAGCAGTAACGACGGAAGTCCGGGTTCCGCAACCCCGCCTCCGCGAAGAGCGACAGGTCGTACGCGGATGAGTACTGCCCCGGGGTGTCGAAGCCGTCGGCCGTGCGCACCGAGGTGTCGTGCGCGCCGAGCCGGTCCGCGGTGGCCTGCATCTGAGCGAGTGTGAGATCCATTCCGCCGTTCAGTCTGGCGAGGGTGTGCACCGCGTCGTTGCCGGAGCTGAGGAACACACCGCGCCACAGGTCGCCGACGGTGTACCTGGTTCCTTCGTGCACGCCGACGAGGCTGCTGCCGGGAGCCACGTCGGCGATGTCGGCAGTGACGGCCGTGTGCTCGGCGGCGGCGGGCAACTTCGGCAACAGAGCCAACGCGAACAGCGTCTTGAGGGTGCTGGCCGGCGCCAGGCGAAGGTGCGGCGCCTTGGCAGCCAGCAGTTTGCCGGTACCGACGTCGGTCACCGTCCAGGACAGGGCGGACAGCTCCGGCGCGTCCGGCGTCCCCGGCGCGGTCTGGACCTGACCGCTCACGCCGTCGGAGCGCGGCACCGCGGCCGCGACGCCGCCGACCGGACCGACCACGAGCGCCGCACCGGCGACAGAGGCGACAACTGACTTGGTAATACAGGGGTAAAAGCCCACAAATCGTGCCATGGCGGCAACCTAGGATCGTTGCCCTTGTCCTGCCATCGCACTTACGCCATCCGGCGGGGGCCGGAAGACTCCATGTGGCGGTGAGCGGTTCCCGCCTCAAGGCCCCCGGCACGGAGCCCGTCGGTGTGTCATGAGGGCGCTGTCCCGAGGGTGTTGTGCAACATGCCTCGGCGACCTGCGAGACTTTCCCGCGTGAGTCATTCCCGCCGCCCCTTGGGCACCGGACCGAGCCGCGACCAGGCCTCTGCGCCGGTGCGCGCCGCACGAGGCCGCACGGCTGCGGAGCGCGCAGGCGCTGCCCCGCAACCACTCGACCCCTTCCCCGACCCGGACCTCGCCGACGACGCGGACCTCACGGACTCCGGCCGCCGCCGGCTCGGCGCCGGCCCTTGGTCGCCGCAGGACCACCCGGACGCGTAGACCGATCCGCCGCCTCGGCCCCCGGACGTGCTTACGGCTTGCGGGCGAGGCCGCCGTGTTCGGCGACGAGCTCCGGGGCCGGAGAGGTCGATTCGGGGCGCCAGAACGGCACCGAGACCACGCCGGGTTCCAGGAGTTCGAGGCCGTCGAAGAACGCCGTGATCTCGTCGACCGGGCGCAGGAAGTAAGGGACGGCCCCGGAGCTGTTGTAACCGTCCTGGGCCTGCTCGAAGCCGGCGTCGAAGCCGCGCGACCCGTCGTTGATGGAGAGGTAGCTGCCTGACGGCAGTGCGTCCATCAGCCGCTTCACGATGGTCCGCGCCTGCTCGTAGTCGCCCATGTGGCCCAGGATGTTGCTGAGGATCAGGGCCGTGGGGCGGGTGAAGTCCAGCGTCTCGGCGGCCGCCGCGAGGATGCGGTCGGGGTCGGACAGGTTCGCGTCGACGTAGGCGGTCGCACCCTCGGGGGTCGAGGTGAGGAGCGCGCGGGCGTGCGCGAGGACCATCGGGTCGTGGTCGACGTACACGATCTTGGTCTCGGGGGCGAGCCGCTGGGCGACTTCGTGGGTGTTGTCCACGGTCGGCAGGCCCGTCCCGATGTCCAGGAACTGGCGGATGCCCGCCTCGGTGACCAGGTACGAGATATTGCGGCGGAGGAAGGCGCGACTGCTTCGGGCGATGGTGGAGATCCCGGGGAACACCGCGCTGTACGCGTCGCCCGCCTCCTCGTCGACCGGGTAGTTGTCCTTCCCGCCCAGCCAGTAGTTCCAGATCCGGGCGGAATGCGGAACCGACGTGTCGATCTTCTGGTGAGCCGCAGCTCCGGGCGTCGTCGCGTCGTCCGTCATGGGTACCGTCCTGCTTCCAACCGAGGCGTGAACTGTTTCCACGGCACAACCTACGTCCCAACAGTCCTGGTACGCACACCAGTTCGCACGATCAGCCACGAGAGTTGATGGCACTCACAGACGCCGGACGCGCAGCACGCCGGTCAGCATCGGGAGGGTGAACTCGCCGCGGGCGGTCTCCGGTCTGCTCGTGAGGAACGCGCGGATCGGGGCGAGCGTGGCCTCCCGTTCCTGTTCCGGCATGACCAGGATCCCCGCCTTGGTCGCGAACGTCGCGACGAGGGAGTCGGCGGTCCGGCGCTGCCCGTGCGGGAACTCGGTCTGCTCCGGGGAGCCGAACCGGGCGGCCAGGCCGACACGTGGAAGGTGTGCGCCGGCTGTCTCGGCGCGCCAACTGCTGCGTGTGTCCCGCGGGCCGATGGCTGCGCTCCCACTGACGCGCTCGAGTTCGCCGACCCAGCCGACCTGGTTGTCGAAGACGTTCCACAAGCCGGCCAGCACCCCACCGGGAGCGAGGACCCTGGCAATCTCGGGTCCCGCGACGTCCATGTCGAACCAGTGCATGGCGTTGCCGGCCACGACGGCATCGACGGACGCGTCAGGCAGCGGTACCGCCTCAGCACTACCCGGCAGGGCGCGGACGGTCGGCAGCGCGCGGCCCAACTCGGTCAGCATCGCCGGGTCGGGTTCGACCGCGATGACCTCGGCGCCGAGCGCGACCAGCGCGGCGGTCAGCTTGCCCGTTCCGGCGCCGAGGTCGAGCACTCGCGGGCCTGGCGCGGGCTCGAGCGCCCAACGCACCGCGGCCTGCGCGTAGTCCGGGCGGTGCTCGGCGTATGCGGGCGCCGCGGCACCGAACGACGAGCTGTGCAGTAGCCGTTCGTCCTGTTCCACATGACGACCGTAGCTGTGCCGCGCGGTCCGTGTGCCCCCTTTTGGACTTGTGGCCGCGGCGGACGCGCAGTGCCTTCGCGGACACCCTTGGCGGACGGCTTCAGCCGTCAGCGGCTGAAGTGGTGCAACGTGGCGACATCGCCGGAGCACGCATCCCCGCGGGTGACGCCGTACTCATCTCCCTCGCCGCCGCTTCATGCGCAGGCGCGAAGCCGCCCGGACGGAGGAGGTCCCCCCGACGCGTCAGCGGGCCTAGGGCGAGGCCACCAGCATTTCGAAACCAGCCCGGTCGCAGTAGGAGGTGACCCTGACTGCGCTGTAGTGAATGTGGTGGACCACGGCCTCCTCGGTGTCACGCAGGATGTGACTGCCTTCCGTGTCCAGGTGCTCCTGGTCCAGCACCTTCGCCGCGTCGACGACCATCTGAGCCGATACGGAGTCGACGTCATGTGCGGCGTCGTCCTGCTGCCACTGGCCGAACTGGGCACAGAACCGCTGCTGTTGGGCCTCCGCCTTTTTGGGATCCGTGCTGTCGCCGAACGAGCATCCGCCGGTCAGGCCCAGGCACAGCGCCACCAGCACCGCCGCTGTCGTAGCCGTCACCCGTCCGGAACGAGATCCACCAAGCCGTCCCCGCACCACAATCCCCCCAAGCCGATCCCACCGGCGTGGCTCGCCTGGATGAGGGCTCCACGGACGGGATACTGATCTTTTCGCCAGACCGGGCAGCATAATCGCACAGCGATCGCCCCGACCCACCTCAGACTCGGACCTGACCTCAGGGCTCAGACCTCAGACCCACCCCGGACTCGGCCTGACCCCGGCCCACCCCAGACTCACAGGAGAGAACGCCCCGATGCCCATCTACGCTGTGACCTACACCTACACCGACGACTCCGAGGCCCGCGGCACGCTCCACCCCGCTCACCGGGAGTTCCTCGGCACGCTCGTCGAGCAGGGGATCAACCTCGTCTCGGGCCCCTTCACCGGTGGGGAGGCGCCCGGCGCGCTGCTCCTGTTCCGCGCGGCCGACAAGCAGGCGGCGCTGGCAGTCACGGACAAGGACCCGTTCCGGGTGAAGGGACTCGTCAGCGATGTCTCGGTCCGGGAGTGGTCCCCGGTGCTCGGACCGCTCGCCGACCAGCTGGCCTGACATCGTGTGCGGCCGCCGCCGACCAGCGGTGGCGGCCGCGCTACACACCCTGGCCCAGTGCGATCCGGGCGGCCACGGGCAGGTGGTCGCTGCCGGTTTCGGGCAGCGTGCGGATCTGGGTGACCGTCGCCGAGCGGGCCATCACCTGGTCGATCCGGGCCACCGGGAAGGCGGAGGGGAAGCTGAACGCGAAGCCGCGCTCCGCCGTGTTCATGCGTGAGGTCAGCGGGGCCAGCCCGCGGTCGTCGACCGTGCTGTTGAGGTCGCCCAGCAGGATCACCGGCTTCACCTTCTCGGCAGCGACGGCCTGACCCAGCATGCGGGCGCTCTCGTCGCGCCATGTGGAGCCGAGGCCGCTCGCCCCGACGCGGACCGAGGGCAGATGCGCGACGTACACCGCGATCCTGCCGCGCGGCGTGTGGGCCACGGCGCGCAGCCCGCGCTCCCAACTCTGCGTGATCCCACGAGGTTTGATGTCCACCGTCCGGCAGTCGGTCAGCGGATGCTTCGACCAGAGTCCGACCGTGCCCCGGACCGCGTGGTACGGGTACTGCGGCGCCAGTGTCCTGTCATAGACCGGCCGGGCCACCGGGACCAACTCCTCCAGGGCGATGAGGTCGGGCCCGGCGTCGGCAAGGGCGCGCGCTGTGCCCGCCGGGTCGGTGTTCACGTCACTGACGTTGTGCTGCACCACGACCAGGTCGTGCGCGCCGGGTGTCTTCCCCGGCAACAGCAGCCCCCCGCAGAGGTACGTCCATGCCGTCACGGGCAGGAGCAGGGCCACCAGCGCTGCGGCCGAACGACGCACCAGCGCCAGGACCAGCAGCACCACGACCACCAGGCCGAGCCAGGGCAGGAACTGCTCCAGCAGACTGCCCAGGTGTCCCACGGAGTTGGGCACGGCGCGGTGGAACGCCAACAGTCCGGCCGTCACCACGGCAAGCGCGGCGAGCACCCGCCCCCGTGCCCAGGCCGACCGATCCCGCTTCACCCTTGGCGTCCCCTCTGCTTCCCCGCACCGCTCGCGCCGTTCCCCCGCGGCACTCACGTCCGTGTCGCGGTTCCGCACTCCGCATCGTCGGAGCCCTGCATGCGCGCGTCCATCGACGTGCTCCGGTCGTACGGGTCGACCCCGGGGCCGGTTCCCGGGCCGGACGCGGCGCGCGCGGAGGGGAACTCCGGGACGTAGAAACCGGTGTCGTTGTCACAGCCGCCGTTGGCGGTGTCCGACTTGTAGGAGACGAGGGAGAACGTCCCCGGCTCGGTGAACACCTTCGCCGGGTCGTCCCAGCTCATCACCACCTCGCGGCGCACGATCGTGCGCGCGACCTCGTCCCTTCCCTCCGCTGCGTGCGCGACCGGATAGACGTACGTGACGTCGGTGGTCACCTTGACCGCACCGCGCTTGCCCTCCCCGTACGTGATCCGCCCGCGCGTCTTGACCACGTCCCCGACGAGACGCACCTTGTCCGTCGCGAAACGGCTGAACAGCAGCAGAGGATCGTCTTCCTGGCTCGGCTCGCGGAAGGCGGTAGCCAGGTAGTCCTGGACGTCCTTCTGCTTCGGATTGATCAACGAGATCGCCTTCTCGGGCGGCCGTCCGAGAAGCACACCGGAGTCCAGATTGGACGCGGCAAGAAAGTCCCTGGACCTGTCGAGCGCCTGCGAGACCTGCGCCTTGCTCATCCAGCCGGTGGCCCGTGCCTCGGGGACGGTGATCCCCGCCGTTCCGTCACCCCACTGCGCGGCGGGCGATCCCTTGAACGGCTCCTGGAGGGTGGGCTGTTGGGCCGACTCCGTCGCGGGCGGCCGGCCGGGACGTTCCGACTCCGCGGCGAGCGGTGTATCGCCGCCACCTCCGCCGGCGAACCAGTCGGTCACGCGCCCGGGATCCAGCGCCACGAACAGCATGCCTGCGGCGACGAGCAGACCGACCACGTACCAGCCCTTGCCCCGCCGCTGCCGGGCCGGTTCGTGCGTCCGCCACCCCGCGGGCCGCCCGGTCTCCTCCCGCAGCCGTCGTGTCACCATCCGGGCCCGGGCCGAGGGTTCCTCGGGCGCGCCCTGTGTCCCGGCCTCGGCCTCCTTCTGGAATCGCTCCCACTCCTCGTCCGATATGGACGCCCCACCCTTGCTCACGATGTGCTCCCCGCCCCTTCCGCGGTACCTGACGCGGTGCTTCACCTTCACCGCGTCCAGTCGGCCGATGGCATGGCTGCCGCCTCGGCGTCGCTGATCTTAAACCGTGAGTACGTGGGGCAGAGTTCCGCAACGTTCCGGTGCCGGGTGGTGGCCCGGCACCGGAACCTGGTCGCTACGGGCGTGGCTGCGGTTGCGTGACGCAGTGGATGCCGCCGCCGCCCGCGCCGAGGCTGTCGATGTCGAGCTGCTCGACGGTACGGCCCGGGAACAGCCGTTGGAGGAGGGTCTTGGCCCCCGCGTCCGCACGGGTGTCACCGAACTGGGCCGAGATCACGGCACCGTTGCACACGTAGTAATTGGCGTACGCCGCGACGAAGGCGGGGTCACTCGACCGGATGCGGGAGTAGTCGGGGCCCTGCAGCTTGGTGACCGCGATCGGCGTGCCGTCGGCGTCGGTGGACGTGGAGAGGATCTGGTACTGCTGGCGGGCGTCCTTCGACCAGGCGTCGGTGTCGGTGGCCAGGGGCATCTGGACGAGGCCGTCACCGGCGGCGAGGAAGCGGGAGGTGGCGTCGACGTGGTCGTCGGTGATGTCCCGCCCGGTCACTCCGTTGAACCAGATCACCTTCGACGCCCCGAAGGCGTCGCACATCGCGGCCTCGATCTGCGCGGTGGTCATGCCCGGGTTGCGGTTCTTGTTGACGAGGCTGCTCTTGGTGGCCATGAGCGTGCCGCTGCCGTCCGTCTCCACCGCGCCGCCCTCGCCGACGAAGTCGGCGCTGGTGATCTGCACCCCGACCTCGGCCGCGATGCGCCCGGCGACCAGCGAGTCCCTCGCGTGGGCCTGTTTGTTGCCCCAGCCGTTGAAGTTCAGGTCCACGGCGTCGAGGCCGCCGGCCCCGTCGGTGCGGAAGACCGGCCCGCTGTCACGCATCCAGCAGTCGTCGACCGGGATGGAACCGATCACGGTGACGGCCGACCCGCAGGCGCTCCGGGCCTGCGAGACTCCGGCGGAGTTGGCGCACATGGTGACGGGTTCGTACTTGGCGATCGTCTTCGCGATGAGGGCGATGTTCGCCTGGACGCCGGCCAGCTTGCGGCCCCAGATGGCGGTGCTGTCGGGCCACGCCATCCACGTCCGGGTGTGCGGGACGGTGTCGAGCGGCACGGCGAAGCCCGTGCCGGAGGCCGGAACCGGGGTGGCGACTGCCTTGCCGCCGCCGGTCGCGGCCCAGGCGGCGCCGGCCGCCGCCAGCCCCGTCGCGGCGAAGAAGTTGCGCCTGCCGAGCAGGCGGTGGGACGGGCTGTGCGGTGCGCGGTGGTCGTTCATGTGTGATCTCCGATCTGTTGTGTACGGATCTCCGGGTGTTGGTCTCGGGGCCCGGGCTACAGCGCGCGGCGGGCCAGGGCGATGGCCTGCGGGTTCCATCCGGGGCGGGGGACCGACTCCAACAGCAGGCCTGTGTACGCATGTCGGGGAGCGTCGAGGACTTGGGAGGTGGGTCCCGACTCGACGATCCGGCCCTGGCGCATGACGATCACGTCATCGGTCACGCAGCGCACCACGCCGAGGTCGTGCGTGATGAAGAGGTAGGCGATGCCGGTCTGTTCGCGGATGTCGGCGAGCAGGTTGAGGATCTGCGCCTGCACCGACACGTCCAGGGCTGCCACGGCCTCGTCGAGCACGAGTACGGCCGGTTCGACCGCGAGTGCCCGCGCGATGGCCACCCTCTGGCGCTGTCCACCGGAGAGCTGCCGGGGCAGGGCTCCGGCCGCCCGGCTGCCGAGCCCCACCTGGTCGAGGAGCTCGTCGAGGCGGCGCGAGTGGTCCCCGTCGGGAAAGTGGAGGCGCAGCGTTTCGCGCAGCGTCGCGTCGACGGTGATTCTCGGATCGAGGGAGAGGAACGGGTCCTGGAACACCATCTGGACCTCGCGGGCGCGCGCGAGCCGGGCCGCCCGGCCACGCGCCCGTACCGTCCGAGAGACGCCGCGCACCAGGACCTCGCCCGCGTCGGCGCGCTCCAGGCCCACGACGATGCGGGCAGTGGTGGTCTTGCCGGAGCCGGACTCGCCGACGATGCCGAGTGATCCGCCCACGCCGAGCGTGAACGAGACGTCGTCAGCCGCCTGGACACTGCGGTAGGAGCGGCTCACTCCGGTCACTTCGAGGACGGTCTCACTCATTTCCGGACTTCCCTTCGAGCCGTTCGCTGTGGTGGCACGCGACGCGATGCCGCAGAGGCCCGTCCTCGTCATCGACCTGCCGGTCGACGGGCGCCTCGTCCCGGCAGATGTCGGTGGCGTACGCGCACCGGGGAGCGAACGGGCAACCCGTCAACTGCTGCCGCAGATCGGGTGGTTGGCCGTCGATCGCGGCCAGTCGCCCCTGCGGAGCGTCGAGGCGCGGTGTGGCCCCGAGGAGGGCCGCCGTGTACGGGTGCCTCGGTCGGTCGAACAGGGCGTCGGCGGTGCCGGTCTCGGCGATCCGGCCCGCGTACATCACGTAGACCCGGTCGCTGATGGTCGCGGCGAGCCCCAGGTCATGGGTGACGAAGAGCAGGCCGGTGCCGAACTGTTCGCGCAGGTCACCGAGGAGGGCGACGACCTCGGCCTGGGTGGTGACGTCGAGAGCCGTGGTGGCCTCGTCGGCGAGGAGCAGTGCCGGATCGCCCGTCAACGCGGCCGCGATCATGACGCGTTGGAGCATGCCGCCGGACAGCTGCCCCGGGTAGCGGCGCAGGACGTCGGGGGAGAGACCGACCGCGGGGAGCATCTCCGCGGCGCGCCGGCCGGCGTCCTCGTCGCGCATCCCGGTGTTGAGGCGCAGGCTCTCGGTGAGGAAGTCGCCGATCCGGCGCAGTGGGTTGATGGCGGCCCGGGGGTCCTGGAAGATCATGGCGGCCGTGCCTGTGCGCAGTTCGCGCAGCCGCGCGGGCGTCATCGTGAGGACGTCGTCGCCCGCGACCCGCACGGTCCCTTCGGTCGTGGCCCCTGGCGGCAGCAGGCCCAGGATGCTGCGGGAGGTGAGGGACTTGCCGGAGCCGGACTCGCCGACGAGGGCGACCGTCTCCCCGGCGGCGACGGTGAGATCGACGCCGTCGAGCACCGGCCGTGCGGTGTCCGGGAGTTGGAGCCGCAGTCCTTGGATGTCGAGCACGGGTGGGGTGTCGTTCATCGGTCCCTCCTGGCGACCTGGTCGGCCCAGCGCTCGCCGACCACGTTGAACGCGACGACGGTCAGCACGATCGCGGCGCACGGCAGGAACGCCGACAGGGGATAGCCCCGCTGGATGGCGGTCTGGCCGTCGAAGACCATCCGGCCCCAGTCGGGCGTCAGCGCGGGCACGCCGAGTCCGAGGAAGGACAGTCCCGCCAGATCGATCAGCGCGTAGCCGAAGTTGATGGCGGACTGGGCGAGGACGACGGGCGCGATGTTGGGCAGGACGTGCCGCAGACAGACCTGGAGCCCGGAGTGCCCCTGCACCGAACAGGCGCTGACGTACGGGCGTTCGCGCTCGGCCAGCGCCAGGGAACGGGTGAGCCGGCTGACATACGGGAGGTAGGCGACGGCGAGCGCGATGACCGGGGCGAAGAGGCCCTCGCCGTACACGGAGACGATCAGGATCGCCAGGAGCATTCCGGGGAACGCGAAGACCAGCTCGGTGCCGCGCGACAGCACGGAGTCGAGCCAGCCGCCCCGCCAGGCGGCGGCGATCCCGACGGCGACACCGGCGACGGTCGAGAAGGCGACCACGCCGAGCGGGCCGAGCAGGGAGGTCCGCGCGCCGACGACCAGGCGGGACAGCGTGTCGCGGCCGGAGGCGTCGACGCCGAAGGGGTGGGCGGTGGACGTGCCCGCCAGCGCGTTGCCGAGGTCGGCCGCGTTGGGGTCGGCCGGGGCCAGCCACGGGGCGAGCAGGGCCGTGAGGACGATCAGACAGACGAATCCGAGGCAGAGCACGTGGAGGAGCGGACGGTGGGTGCGGAGCCGGGCGAGGCCGGGGCGGCGCAGAACGGCGACACTCATGCGGCGGACCTCCCCGGCCCGAGGGAAATGCGCGGGTCGATCAGGGGGTGGACGAGGTCGACGACGAGGTTGACCGCCATGAACAGCCCGACCATGGTCAGCGAGATGGCCTGCACGGTGGGGAAGTCCTTGGTGGTGATGGACAGTTCGAGAAGCTGGCCGATGCCCCCGACACCGAACGCGGACTCCACGAGGACGGTGCACACCAGAAGGGTGGAGACGATCAGTCCGCCGGTGGTGAGCACGGTGCCGAGCGCGTTGCGGAACACGTGCCTGCTGATGACGTGACGCTTCGGGACACCTCGGCTGAGGGCCACGGTGACGTGCTCCTGGCCGAGGACGTCGAGCATGGCGCTGCGCGTGACGCGGGCCAGCATGCCGATCAGATACAGCGAGAGAGCCACGGCGGGGAGCGTCAGATGCCAGAGCAACTGCCCGAACCCTTCGCCGGTGCCGCCGGCGGGGAACCAGTGCAGCCGCACCGCGAACACACCCTGGAGCACGACCGCGGCGACGAACGACGGAGTGCCGACGGCGAGGGTGGTGGTGACGAGGATCGTGGCGTCGGTGGCCCCGCCGCGGACCGCGCCGATCCGGCCGAGAGCGAGGCCGACGACCACGACGAGGACCATCGCCATCGTGACCAGGAGCAGGGTGCTCGGCAGCCGGTCGGCCAGGAGCCGGGAGACGTCGGTGCGGTACGTGATCGACCGGCCGAAGTCGCCGTGCAGCAGCCGGCCGAGCCAAGTGAAGTACCGTACGGCGAACGGGTCGTCGAGGTGGTACTGCTCGTTGACCGCGCGCAGCGCGTCCGGTGAGGCGGACCGCCCGGACAGGAGGAAGCTCGCCGGGCTGCCGGGCGCCAGATACATCGCGCCGAAGATCACGAACGAGGCGCCGAGCAGGGTGGCAGCCATCTCGGCCAGCCTCCGCACCGTGAATGTGAGGTAGTTCATCGCGCGGCCCCGATGCCGGCGGCCCACGGGGAGTACAGGTAGGAGATGGTGGTGGGGGCCCCGGTGATCCGCTTGTTGAGGAACAGGGCGGTGGGCCACTCGGCGACCGGGATCCAGAGCACCTGGCCCGCCGCCTTCCGCTGGAGCTCGGCCTCCGTCGTCAGGCGCTCGACCGGGTCGTACGTGGCGCGGGCCCGGTCGACCAGGCGGTCGTACGAGCGGTCGCTGTAACCGGCGAAGTTCTGGTACGCGCCCGTCCGGAAGTTGCTGAGCAGGTCCAGCGGATCGGTGATCGAGTCGTAGTACGTCTCGGGGAACATGTCGATGCCCTTGCGCGCCTGCGGGTCCGTGAACAGCGCCGTGAAGGCGTTGGGCGCGACGGTCTTGAGCTTGATGTCGAGCCCGATCTCGCTGCCCGCGGCCTGGACGGCGGTGGCGAGCAGGGACACGTCCTGACCGATCGAGCTGGTGGCGACGGTGAGTGTCCTGCCGGTGGCGCCGGCTTCCTTGATCAGCTTTTTCGCCTTGCTCAGGTTCGGCTCGGCGGACGGGAGCCCGTCGAAGGCGGCCTTGCGCACCGATTCGGGGGCGGCGGCCCAAGCAGCCTTCGTGGTGAGGGAGTTGGTGACCGTTCCCGCGCCGCTCAGGCCGGTCTTGAGGAAGCCCCGGCGGTCCAGAGCCAGCGACAGTGCGCGCCGGACCCGGACGTCGCCGAGCGGTCCGCGCATGTTGGTGACATTGACGTTGACCGTGCTGAGCCCCTCACCGAAGTAGAGGGTCCCGACACCTGAGGAGCGCAGCGCGCCGTAGCTCTCGGTGGGGATGAGGTATCCGCCGTCCACCTCGCCGCTGAGCATGGCCTTGGTGCGCGCGGAGGAGTCACTGAGGAAGCGGAACACCGCATGGGCCGACTTGGCCTTCGTTCCCCAGTAGCGGTCGAAGCGCCGCAGCTCGATCGACTGCCCCTTGTCCCACTTGCCCAGCTCGTACGGTCCCGAGCAGGCGAGTCCACCGGAGGTGCCGTAGTCCCGGCCGGCGGCCTCGACCCCGGACCGGCTCGCCACCACCCCGGCGGCGGTCGCCATGTACTGGGGGAACTGCGAGTCGGGCCGCTTCAGTCTGACGGTGACCTGGAGCGGCCCGGTCTTGTCGAGGGAGGCGACGTTCTCGAAGACCTGCGCCCACGCGGCCCCGTTGTGCGGGTTCATCTGCCGCCCGAGGCTGAAGAGGACGTCGTCGGCGTTCAAGGTGCGCCCGTCGTGGAAGCGCACGCCGTCACGCAGGTCGTACACCCAGGTCAGCGGGTCGGGATGGGACGCCTTCCTGGCCAGACCCGGCGCCAGTTTCAGGTCGGGCGTCCACCGCATCAGGCTCTCGCACACGTTGGAGAGGATCATGTTCTGCGGGTAGTCGAAAGCGGAGATGTAGTCGAGCGTCGGGGGCTCCGCGTACAGCGCCCACGTGAACGAGTCGATCCGGCCCTTCGCCCGTGGCGTGCTCGCGGACAGCCGGAAGTCGGCACCCGCGCCCGAGGCGCCGGTGCCCGGCGGTCCCGCACATGCGGGGAGCAGGAGGATGGCGGACAGGGCGGCGGCCAGCAGGGCGGGACGCCCGGCCCTGCGTCTTCCCCGCCGGGGTGGTGTGGTGTGCATCGGCGCGGTTCCTCTCCGTACGTACGTCGCCGAGGGTGAGGAACTGCTCAGGCGCGCGGACGCGCGGCGGGGACCTGCTGGGTGATGCAGTGGACACCGCCGCCGCCGTGGGCGATCACGCGCGCGTTCACGCCGACGACCTTGCGCCCGGGACAGGCCCGCGCGATGACTTCCAGGGCCTGCGCGTCCTGAGGCAGCCCGGCGACGGGTACGACCACGCCGCCGTTGGCCAGATAGAAGTTGAGGTATCCGACCTCGACCGGCTCGCCCCCGACCTCGACGAACGCGCTCTGCGGCAGATCGACGATCTCCAGCGTCCGCCCCGTCGCGTCGGGCGTGGCCTCGAGGACCGCCCGGTTGGCGCGCATCCGCGCGTAGTCGGGGTGCTCGGGATCGTCCGGGAGCTGCACGACGACCTTGCCAGGGGCGACGAACGCGCAGACGCCGTCCACGTGACCGTCCGTCTCCGTGTCCAGAAGCCCGCCGTACGGCAGCCAGATCACCTTGGTGACACCGAGCCGGGCCTTCAGCTCCGCCTCGATCTCCGCCCTGGTCAGGTCCGGATTGCGGTTGGGGTGGAGCAGGCACTGCTCGGTGGTGATCAGCGTGCCCTCACCGTCCACGGTGATCGCCCCGCCCTCCAGGATCATCTCGGAGCGGTCGGCCGGAACACCGAGCCGCTCCAGCAGCAGAGCGCTGATCCGGTCGTCGGTGTCGTACGGGTGGTGCTTGCCGCCCCAGGCGTTGAAGCGGAAGTCCACGCCGGCCCGGCGGCCGTCGGGGTCGAGCACGAACAGCGGCGCGGAGTCACGGAACCACGAGTCGTCCGTGGGCAGTTCGATCACCTCGACGTCGTCGCCGCACCGTTCGCGGGCCTCGGCGCCGTGGCCGGGCGGAGCGACCATGGTCACGGGCTCGAACTCGGCGATGGCGCGGGCCACTTCGGCGTACTCACCCTTGACCGTCTCCAGGACGTCGCCCCACAGGTCGGGGCGGGTCGGCCAGGCCATCAGGCAGCGCTCGTGCTCGGTCCACTCGGCGGGCATGCGGAAGGTCATCGGGGTTCTCCCTCTCCGGATTCATCCGGGTTCGTATGGACAGAGATATGACTGAAAATTCAGTCAGGCCAGTGAAGCTGAAAATCTCGGCGGTTCTGCACTGGTCGGTCTCGGTGCGTCACAGGAAGTACAGGCGGTTGAGGGGCACTTCGGACGCCGGCTCCGAGCGGACCGGCGATCCGTCCAGCGTGACGAGCCCGCTGTCCGCGTCGACCTGGACCTCGCCCAGGCGCGCGTTGTTCACCATGTCGGCCGGGCCGATCCCGCGGGTGCCGTGCACGGCCACCCGCCGGCGCCGGGTCGCCAGCGCGTCGTAGGGCCGGCCGAAGGAGCCGGACTCGGCGGCTGCCCGGCTGACGAACGCCACCGACAGATCCGCCGCGGTCGCCCCGTGCGCGCCGAACAGCGGGCCGAGCACCAGCGGTTCGCAGCGGTCGTCGGCGGCATTGGGATCGCCGGTCACACCGTAGGCAGGGAAGCCCGCCTTCAGGACCATCTGCGGCTTGGCGCCGAACGAGTCGGGCCACCAGAGCACGATGTCCGCCAGCTTCCCGCTCTCGATCGAGCCGACCTCGTGGGACAGACCGTGGGCGATCGCCGGATTGATGGTCAGCTTGGCGATGTAGCGCAGCACGCGCGCGTTGTCGTCGTCGGGCCCGTCGCCCTCCAGCGGGCCGAGCTCGGCCTTCATCTTCCCGGCCACGGCGAAGGTGCGGCGCACGGTCTCCCCGGCCCGGCCCATGCCCTGGGCGTCGGACGAGGTGATGCCGATGACCCCGAGGTCGTGCAGCACGTCCTCGGCGCCCATGGTCCCCGCCCGGATGCGGTCCCGGGCCATGGCGGCGTCGCCCGGGAGGTCCGGCTGCAGGGCGTGCGCGCTGAAGATCATCCCGTAGTGCTCGGCGACCGCGTCCCTGCCGAAGGGGAGGGTCGGATTGGTCGAGGAGCCGATGACATTGCGTACGCCCGCCATCTTCAGCACGTTGGGCACGTGCCCGCCGCCGCAGCCCTCGATGTGGAAGGCGTGAATGGTGCGCCCTTCGAGGACGGCGAGGGTGTCCTCGACCGAGAGGCACTCGTTCAGACCGTCGGTGTGCAGGGCGACCTGCACGTCGTGTTCCTCGGCGACCCGCAGTGCGGTGTCCAGCGCCCTGGTGTGCGCGCCGAGGTCCTCGTGCACCTTGAAGCCGGACGCGCCGCCCTCGGCGAGGGCCTCCACCAGGGGCGCCGGGTCGGAGGACGAACCCCGGCCCAGGAAGCCGATGTTGACCGGCCAGGCGTCGAAGGCGTTGAACGCGTGCCGCAGCGCCCAGGGCGAGTTGACCCCGACACCCCAACTGGGCCCGATCTCCTGCCCGATGATCGTGGTCACGCCGGAGGCGAGCGAGGCCTCCATGATGCGCGGCGAGAGCAGGTGCACGTGCGTGTCGACGGCCCCCGCCGTGGCGATCATGCCCTCGCCCGAGACGATCGTCGTCCCGGTGCCGACCACGACGTCCACGTCGGCCAGGGTGTCCGGGTTGCCCGCGCGGCCGACGGAGGCGATGCGCCCCTCCCGTACGCCGATCGACGTCTTGCGGATGCCCTGCGCCGCGTCGATCACCAGCACGTTGCTGATCACGACGTCACAGGTCTCACGGACGGCGGCGGCCTTGAGGTGCAGTCCGTCGCGGGCGGTCTTGCCGAAGCCGGCCAGGAACTCGTCCCCCGGGGCCTGCGAGTCCGCCTCGACCCGTACGACAAGCCCCGTGTCGCCGAGGCGGACCCGGTCGCCGACGCGCGGGCCGTGCACGGCGGCGTACTCCTGCGGATCGATGGTGGTGCTCACAGCGAAGCCTCCTGGTCGTCGTCCGGCCCGGCGCCGAGATATCCGCAGGCAGCCGCGCGGCGCAGGGCGTCCCGGCGGGCGCCCGGCGCGTCCAGCGGGCCGTCGACCAGGCCGGCGAACCCGATCACGACGCGCTCGCCGCCGATGGGGAGAAGCCCGACCTCGCTCTCCGTGCCCGGCGCGAACCGGGTGGACGCGCCGGCCGGCACGGCCAGACGCATGCCGAAGGCGGCGGCCCGGTCGAAGTCCAGGCGGGGGTTGGCTTCGAAGAAGTGGAAGTGAGAGGTGACGCTGATCGGTACGGAGGCGGTGTTGTGGACGGTGACCGTCCGGACCGGAGCGGGTTGCCAGGCCGGTTCCTCCGCCGCGGGCAGGACCGCGCCCGGCGCCCGAGTCCCGAGGCTGCCGCCCCCGAACGGATCACTGACCACGGCCAGCCGGGTTCCGTCGTCGAAGACCGCCTCGACGTGGATCTCGGTGACCACGTCGGGTACGCCGGGCAGGACTTCATCGGGCCCGAGGGCCTTGCGCGCGGCGGCGACGGCCTCGGCGAGCCGGGCGCCGTCACGGGCCGCCTCGCACACCGTGTCGGCGATGAGCGCGGTCGCCTCGGGCACGTTGAGGCGCAGACCGCGGGCGTGTCGGCCGCGGGCCAGTTCGGCGGCCCCGAACAGCAGCAGCCGGTCGCGTTCCGTCGGAGTCAGCCGCATACCGGCGGCTCCGCGGATCTGCCCCGGACGGGCTCGTGGGTGGTGGCGGCGTCGAGGTGCATGGTGGTGAGTCGCTCTCTGTGGCGGTTCATCTGGTGCTGACCTGAAGATGTCACTGACTGAAAATTCAGTCAAGATGTGTGGCAGGACTTCTCGGAGCATCCGCCGGGCGGGGCCGCCAGGGGGTCTGGCGGCCCCGCCCGGCAGGGGGTCTGGAGACTGTCCGTCAGGCGCTTTTGCGGTAGTAGCGGACGGAGACCGTCACGGACTCGTTTGCCGTGGGGGCGTCGACGAGATGCACGATCGCGATGTCCTTGCCGCTCGCGCTGCGGATACAGAACGGACGCCATTCCTCCAGGTCATCGAACTGCAGCGCGGTCACCGGCTCGCTGTCGATCCCTTCCTCGCAGCCACCGGGGGACAACGTGTCGTCGTATGCGATGTACGCATCGCTGTCGTCGGGGAAGTCGAATGCGTCGGCGGTACGTGCCAGGTACCAGGCGGCGGTGGACTCGGGTGCGACCGTGCCGCTGCGCAGGTCGAACTCGTAGCTCGGGTCGGGGGAGGTCAGCTCGGTGTCGGCGTACACCTGCTGGTACCCGGTACCTGGCGACGCGTTCGACTTCGAGGGCGGCGGGAGTGGGGCCGTGACGGTGGCGCCGAGCTTCGGTCGCGCCCGCTGGGGCCGTTCGCCTTCGACGGGTCCCCGGTGGAGTCGCTGAGGCGGTAGGCCGTCGCTCCGGCGATGAGGACGGCCACTGTCGCCGTCGGCACGATCCAGCGCCGGCGCCTCCTGCGTCCCCGTGGCACGGGTGGCGGTGCGGGTGACGCGGTGACGGCGGTGTCCGTGCGGGCCGGGGCCGTCATCGTCGGCTGGGCGTGCATCGGCTGGAGGGGTTCGGGCAGATCGCTGCGGCTGGCTATGTCGGCGCGGACCGAGTGCGGCAGCCAGCCCTCGGTGAACCGGAGCTGGGACCCCGCGGCCGGATGGTGGCGCACGGCCTCGATCAGGGCTCCGGTGGTGGGCCGGTCCCCGGGGGTCTTCGCGAGGCACTGCCACAACAAGTTCTGCAGCTCGGGCGGTACGTGGGTGAGGTCGGGCTGTTCGTGTACGACCCGGTACAGGGCCGCGGACTCGGGGCCGCTGCCGAAAGGCGGGGCACCGCAGACCGCGTACACGGCGAGGGCACCGAGCGCGAAGACGTCCGTGGCGTCGGTGGCGGGTCTGCCCAGGACCTGCTCGGGGGCCATGAAGGCGGGTGTGCCGATCTGCAGACCCGCGCTGGTGAGCGCGACGGCGTCGGCGGC
This sequence comes from Streptomyces sp. NPDC107517, assembly GCF_055582645.1. Classification (NCBI taxonomy): domain Bacteria; kingdom Bacillati; phylum Actinomycetota; class Actinomycetes; order Kitasatosporales; family Streptomycetaceae; genus Streptomyces; species Streptomyces sp. NPDC107517. Next base: position 71,135 of record NZ_JBVJPM010000020.1, read on the forward strand.
ACGGGCGATACCGAAGTCGATCACCCGCGGGCCGTCGGAGGCCAGCAGTACGTTGGCCGGCTTGAGGTCGCGATGCACCACGCCGGCGGCATGGATCGCCTGGAGCGCTTCGGCGATGCCGGCCATGAGCAGCAGCACCGTCGGAACGGGCAGCGGGCCGTGCCGGTGGACCACCTCGTGCAGTGAGGGCCCCGGCACGTAGGCGGTGGCCAGCCACGGTGTCGCGGCGTCGGTGCCGGAGTCGATGACCGGGGCCGTGTACAGGCCGTGGACGCGCCGCGTGTTCGTCACCTCCTGGGCGAACCGGTGGCGGAACGCGGTGTCCCCGGCAAGCTCCGGGCGCACCGCCTTCAGGGCGACGGGCCTGCCCCCGGGTGTGAAGGCCAGATAGACATGGCCCATGCCGCCCGAACCGAGCCGGGCGCACAGCCGGTAGCCGCCGATCTCGTGCGGATCGTCCACGGACAGGGCCTCGAAGGAGGGTGGCGCTCCGCGCCGGTCGGAGGTCATGCGGTGGCTCTCTCAGGGTGTGACGGACAGGGGGTTGCGTGCGGCACGCGGGACAGGGGAGGGGATGGGACTGCATGGTGCCCGTGACTGAAGTTTCAGTCAATATGGGATGAGGTTCGGTCTGCGAAAGCGGTTAGGGTAGGAATCGTGGGCGACCGTAGAACAGCGATCATGGAGGCAGCCGCGCGGGTCATCGCCCGCCGCGGAGTGCGCGGCTTGCGGGTGGAGGAGCTGGCCGCCGAGGCCGGGGTGTCCACCGCGCTCATCTACTACCACTTCAAGGACCGCGCCGGGATCCTGCGCCGGACCCTGGAGTTCATCAACGACCGCGCCGAGCGCTACACCACGGAGCGCGACGCGGACGCCGAGCCCCTGACCCCACGTCAGGAGCTGGAGCGCACCCTTCTCCTGGAGCTCCAGGACGATCCGGTCGTCCGCGAGAACAGCACCGCGTGGGGCGAGCTGCGCGCCAGCGCCATCTTCGACCCCGATCTGCGGGAAGACCTGGCCAGGGCGACGCTGGTCTGGGTGCAGGAAATCTCCGAACTGCTGGGTCAGGTACGGCCGATGGCCACCGTCACCACCCTCGCCACCTCCGCCGAGCGGCTGACGCTTCTGGTGGAGGGCATCAGCATGCGCTGGCTCAGCGGCATCCTCCCGCTGGAGCACGCCCGCGAGCTGATGCTGGACGCCATCGACACCGAACTGGGGCGGCTGGAGCGCCGGTAGGTGCTGCCCGCCCCGGCGGTGTGCGTCGCGCCGGCGCCCTGACCTGCTGGTTACAGTACGGGCGTGAGTACTCGACGCGCCAAACTGCTGGAAGCCACCTGCCGAGTGATCGCCCTGCGGGGAGTGAGGGGACTGCGGGTCGAGGAGGTCGCCGCCGAGGCGGGTGTGTCCAAGACCCTCATCTACTACCACTTCCGCGACCGGTCGGGCCTGGTCACGAGCGCGCTGGAGTACGTCAACGACCGTGCCGAAGGGTACGCGGGCGTATCCGACGACGATGACGCCCCCGTCCGTGAGCTGCTGCTCCGACTGCTGGCCGGGGAGTTCCAGGACGACCGGTCCGTGCGGGAGAACTCCGCGGTGTGGGGCGAGGTGCGCGCCGCGGCCACCTTCGACGAAGGGCTGCGGCCGGTCCTGGCGACGCTGACCGAACGATGGCTCGTCGAGCTGGCCGAGGTGATCGAGGACGGTCAGGACGACGGGGACATCCCGGCGTCCGTGGACTCGCGCGCCGCCGCGGTCCGGCTGACTTCCCTGGTGGAAGGGCTGAGCGGGCGCTGGCTCGCCGGCCTGCTCACCACCGCCGAGGCCCGGGCGCATGTGGCCGCCGCTCTGGAACGCGAGCTGCTGCCCGATCCGCGCGGCTGATCTGCGGGGCCGGTCTGCGGGGCCGGTCTGCGGGGCCGGTCTGCGGGGCTGATCCGCAGGGCCTGATCCGCAGGGCCTGATCCGCAGGACCGTACGAGGCGTCGGGCCTCACGCCTCACCGGTTCGCTGGACGGGCAGGGTTAGGCGCGGTCTTTGACTGAAAATCCAGTCAGTGCCACAATGCATGCATGGCGACACCGAGCCTCTCCGCTCGCTCCCTGCCCGGGTCGCGCCCTGCGCCCCGGGGGATACGGGTGAGTGCGGCCGCCGTACAGGCCCGGCAGGCCGACGGCTCCCGGCGCGGCGTGGGGCGAACGGTGAAGGCCGTAGAGGCTTCCGGCCCGTCCCGTGCGAGGCCCGGCGGGATCCCTGTCGCCGACGGCCGTTCCCTGGCGATCCCGTGGCCTCAACAGCCGCTCACTACACAGCACTTGATGTGGAGCCCTCCATGAACGAACCTCCCCTGGGCAGGCGTCTGCTCGACGCGCTCTTCGGGGCGAGCCCTTCACGTCGGGCCGGCTACGACAGCACAGCCGATGACGGATGGCACGTGCCGGCGGACGACGTCCCGCACGTGCGGACCTGGATGTCCTGGCCGGCGAGCAGATCCATCTGGGGCCGTCAGCTGTCCGGGGTCCAGCGGGACATCGCCCTCATCGCCCGCACGGTAGCCGCCTATGAGCCCGTCATCATGTGTGCCCCGGACGAGGACACCGCCGAGGATGCCAGGGCTGCCTGCGGCCCGGACGTCACCGTCATCACGTCGATCCCCACGGACGACCTCTGGATGCGCGACACGTGCGCCGTCTTCCGGCGCGACGGTCGCGGGAACCGTGGTGCCGTAGGCCTCAACTTCAATGGGTGGGGCCACAAGCAGACGCACCGGGATGACGCCGCCGTGGCCGAGTGGGTCGCCGAATTCAATGAACTCGAATTCGAATGGGCGGACTTCGTCGGAGAAGGCGGCTCGATCGAGACCGACGGTGACGGGACGGTCATGGCCACCGAGAGCAGCCTCGTCAACAAGAACCGCAATCGCGGAATGAGCCGGACGGAGATCGAGGAGGCCGTACTGCACGCATACGGCGCCGAAAAGATGATCTGGGTTCCGGGCGTCCGCGGCCGGGACATCACCGACAACCACATCGACGTCACGTCCCGCTTCATCCGCCCCGGCGTCGTCATGGTGCAGATGCCGCCCGGCGACAGGGGGGACGTCTGGGCCCGCGACGCGCGTGAGCAGTTCGCGATCCTGTCCGGCGAGACCGACGCCAGGGGGAGAAGACTCCAGGTCATCCAGGTCGACGGCCCCGACACCGTCCGCTCACGCAGCTCGCAGTTCGTCGACTCGTACCTCAATTTCCATGTCGTCAACGGCGCCGTCATCACGGCACAGTTCGGGGACCGGACGAAGGACCACGCCGCCCGCCAGGCCCTCTCCGGCGCGTTCCCCGGGCGCGAGGTGATCCAGCTCGATGTCGACCGCCTCATGGGCGGAGGCGGCGGCATCCACTGCTCCACCATGCACGAACCCGTGCCGTAGACCCACACGCCTACGCAGGTAACTCACAACGCATCCAGATATCAAAAAGGCCCCCAATACCTGAAAACGCGCCCAGGCAGCCAAAAAGGCAACCGGCGTCGGATATTTTCCGCCCCCAGGGCTCCACCTTCCAGGATCCAGGAATCCTGAGAGTGGCCCGTCAGCTGAATTCCGGAGTTCTCAGTGCCCCATCCCCCCATGTCCCGTCGCAGTGCGCTGCGTTCCTTCGCCGGTATCGGCGCGCTCGCCCTCGGAGCCGCGGCCTGCGGCCCGGGTGACGAACTGACCTCCTCTGCGTCCTCATCCTCCGCGAGCGGGGCGAAGGCGTCGGGCCGCAGGTTCGGAGCGGAGTGGGACAGCCACACGCGTACGTTCATGTCGTGGCCCGCGCTGGAATCGGTGTGGTTCGAGGATCTGCCCGCCGTGCGCGACGACATCGCTCGCGTGGCGCGGGCCGTGGCGGAGTACGAGGCAGTGGTGCTCATGGCCCGGCCGGAACAGGCCGACGCCGCCCAGCGTGCCTGCGGCTCCCAGGTCGAGGTCATCCCTCTCGAGGTGGACGACCTGTGGGCGCGCGACATCGTCCCCGTGTTCGTGGAGGAGTCGGACGGCCGCCTGCTGGGCGTCGATTTCAACTTCAACGGCTGGGGCGACAAGCAGGAGCACCGCAACGACGCCCAGGTCGGCCGACTCCTGCTCGCCAAGTACGACATCGCCCGCTCGAAGGCGCCGCTCGTCGCCGAGGGCGGCTCCTTCGAGACCGACGGCGAGGGCACGCTCCTGCTCACCGAGAGTTCGGTGGTCAACAAGAACCGCAACCCCGGTAAGAGCCGCGACCGGATCGAGGCCGAACTCAAGAGCACTCTGGGCGTCGAAAAGGTGCTCTGGCTGGCCGGAGTGCGGGGCCAGGACATCACGGACGCCCACGTCGACAGTCTCGTCAGGTTCACCGCGCCGGGCGTCGTTCTCGTGGACCAGGCGTACCCCGGCAGCCCGCCGGACGTGTGGTCGCGATCGGCGGACCAGGCCAGGTCGGTCCTCAAGGAAGCCACGGACGCCCGCGGCAAGCGCCTGGAAGTCGTCGACCTGCCTCAGCCGGACCTCGACAAGATCACCGGCCGCGGTGACGACTTCGTGTCGACGTACGCGAACTTCTACGTCGCCAACGGTGCCGTGTTCATGCCGCGCTTCGGCGACGCCCGGGCCGACGACCGCGCGAAGGGGATCCTCCAGGACCACTTCCCGACGCGTGACATCGTGCCCGTGAAGATCGACACCATCGCGGGTGGCGGCGGCGGAATCCACTGCTCGACCCACGACCAGCCGGGCAAGCCGGCCGCGTAGCCCACGACGTCACGCACGGGGCCGCCAGGTCGGGGACGAGTCGTCGCATGCCGAGCGGCGGGCATCCGCTCGTTCCTGCCTGGTGGCTCGGGCAGGTCGGGCCGCTCCGGCGGCTCTCGCGGGTGCCTCCGTCGTCGCCGTCCGTGACGTGATCGTTCTCCTGGCGGGCGTCAGGGCCGAGGCGCCCGTCAGAGTCCGCTGCCGCCTGACCATGGCGTATCGAGGGTGCCGCTTCCGCTGTATCGAGACCGTATTTCCGGTGAACCCTTGACGTCTCGCGACCCTCCGCTATTAGATCTCCTCTATTGGGCATGCGACCAATATGGTCGATCGGTCATGCCGTGACGCTTCAAGGGAGGACGCGATGGCGACCAGAGACCTGACAGCCACCGTCGGCAGTGACGCGGCCAAGGCCGTGGAGCAGGCCGGACAGCTGGAAGCGCACGGGATCGACTACATCCCCGAGGAGGAGCGGCACGGCCGGCCGCAGGAGCTGTTCGCGGTCTGGGCGGCGCCCAATGTGAGCTACCTGAGCCTCGTCGTGGGTGCGGCGCTGGTCCTGACGGGTCTCACCCTCGGACAGGCGCTGGCGGTGATCGTCGCCGGCAACGTGCTGTGGGCGCTCACCGGAGTTCTGGCCGTCAGCGGACCGGCCGCGGGCACCACGGGCTCGGTCATCTCCCGTGCCATGTACGGAATCCTCGGGAACAAAGTGGTCATCGCGCTCACCGGCTGGCTGATCTCCGCCGCCTATCTGGCGCTGAACTGGTCCGCCGCCTCGGTCGCCTCGTTCGGACTCGCCCGGCGGCTCGGCGCTCCCGACAGCACTGTGCTCGACGGCGTCATCATCTGCGTCATCGCCGCGGTCACCCTCGTGGTCAGCGTGTACGGACACGCCACGATCGTGCGGCTGTACTCCGTGCTGAGTGTCGCCCTCACGGTCGTGTTCGTCGTCTTGAGCGGCTACGTACTGGGACACACCGACTGGTCCTACCGGCCCGCCGAGTCACTGCACGGTGTCCAGCTCTGGGTGACGCTCGTCGGCGGCTTCTCGATCGTCGCGTCCACCCCGCTCTCGTACAGCAACAGTCCTGACCTCGCGCGCTACCTGCCGCGCGACAGCAAGCCGATGGCGGTGGCCGGGTGGACCGCGCTGGGGGCCTTCCTGCCGAGCGTGCTCTTCACCGGCGCCGGTGCCCTGGCCGCCACCACGCTCGACATGAGCGACCCGGAGGCGGCGCTCGAGGGGATACTCCCGGGCTGGTTCGTCCCGGTGTTCGTCATCGCCGTCGTCCTCAACACTGTCGCCAACAACGGCCTCACCGCGTACAGCGCGGGTCTCACCTTCCAGTCCATCGGCGTGCGGCTCGGCCGGATCCGGGCCGTCCTGATCATCGGCATCCTGGCCACGGCGATGACGCTGTACGCACTCCTGGTCTTCGACTTCCTGACCAGTGTGAACACCATGCTCGAACTCGTCGTGGTGGTCACGGGACCGGCCGTCGGCGTGTACGTCGCCGACATCTGGATCTGCCGCAACCGCTACGACGGTCCCCGACTCCTCGACGAGCGGCGCGGCAGCCCGTTCTGGTACGACGCGGGCGTGCACCGGGCGGGAGTGGCGGGGTTCGTCGCCGGCGCTCTCGCCGGGGTCCTGTGCGTGAGTACGAGCTTCTGGACCGGCCCCGTCTCGTCGTTGCTCGGCGGCGCGAACCTGTCCCTCATCGCGGGACTCGTGGTCTCGGCCGCCGTATATGGAGGGTTGGGGCGCACGCGGCGCCGCGCGGTGATCGCGGAACCGGGCGAGTGACCGACGCGCCGCAGCCCCCACGCAACGCCCCGACATCCCCGCACCCGCCAAATCCCCACTTTCTCCGAGGAGCAGGCAGTCATGATCACCCGTCCCGCCGAACGCCTCCACGTCGAGGTCGCGTCGTCCGACCCGTTCGCGCGCGGAGCCGCCCGCGGTGAGCGACTGCGCGACACCCTTCCCGGAGGGGTCGCCGCGTACGACCGCTTCTTCCGTCTCGGCGGCATCGGCCCGCAGCAGGTCCGCGACGACGCCGAGCGTGCTCTCGACGCCATCGACGCGTTCCGCCCCCATGCGCGGGCGGAGATCGAGGGCATAGCGCACGGTGCCGGTCTCGACGTGTGGCGCATCGCGGCCCTCAACGCACGCACCGAGATACTCGCCCGCAGCGCCACCGTCCCACCCGGCGAGTGCTCGACGATCGTCCGCCGCACGGATGGCGCATTCGCCGCTTTCGGCGTCCAGACGTGGGACTGGCACGTCGAGTTGAACCCCTTCTGGCACACCCTGGAATCCCGCGGAGGCACCCACGACGTCGTCGGCCTCACCGAGCACGGCATCCTCGCCAAGATCGGCATCAACAGCGCAGGCCTCGCACTGCACTTCAACATCCTCGGCCACCGTCGCGACGGCATCGGCGGCATCCCCATGCACGTCCTGGCCGCCGTCGTCCTGGAGGAAGCGGGGAGCGTGGCGAAGGCCGTGGAGATCGTGCGCGGCGCTCCGATCGCCTCGTCGGGATCGTTCGCCCTCTTCGACACCTCCGAGGCCGTACTCCTCGACCTGAGTCCCGAGGGTGTGTTCGCGGTGGATTCCGGCCCGGGCACGCTCGTGCGCACCAACCACTTCCTCACGCCGGCCCCTGCCGTCGGCGAGAAGACCTGGCTCTACCAGCCGGATTCCGGCGAGCGCTACGACCTCATCCGCAGCCGCCTGGCGCCCACCGCGTTGCCGCAGTCACCGGACGAACTCGTCGCCCTCCTCGTATCGGGGGAGGGCGAGGCGGCGCTCACCTGCCTGCCCGACATGAATCTTCCCGAGGGACAGCGGTGGGCAAGCCTGGCCACGGTCATCCTCGAACCGGCCACGAGCACGGCCCGCATCCTGGACGGCACACCGGCCGATTCCGGTGCACGGCCCTGGCGCCATCTGGCGGCACGGCGTGGCTCGGACACCGGATCCGGTGCGCGGTGAACTCTTCACTGCACCGGACCCTGCTTCTCACCCTCTTCTGATTCCATGGAGGCCCGCTCGAGGGCCACTGTGAGGGAAGGGGCAGCAAGCATGGCGAAGGAGAACAGCGCTCTGCTCGTGATGGACGTCCAGCGGGACGTCGTCCGGATCGCCGACGACGGGTCGGGCTGTCCGGCCCGCCTGAAAGCGGCGATCGAGGGCGCTCGCGCGGCGGGTATCCCCGTGATCTACGTGGTCATGCGGCTACGGCCTGGTCAGCCGGAAGTCAGCCCGCGCAACAGGACGCTCGCCACCGTGCTGCAGGCGGGCCTGTTCACCGACGGCGCTCCCGGCACCGAGATCCACGACGATGTGGCGCCCCGGCCGGGCGACATCGTGGTCACCAAGAGACGGGCGAGCGCGTTCTCGGGCAGCGACCTCGACTCCGTGCTCAGGGCGCGCGACATCAACAGCCTTGTGCTGGCGGGCATCGCCACCAGTGGCGTGGTGCTGCACACCCTGTGCCAGGCCAACGACCTGGATTTCGGCCTCACCGTCCTGTCGGACGCCTGCCTCGACCTCGACCCAGAGGTGCACCGGACTCTCATCGAGAAGCTGTTCCCACAGTGGGCGGAGGTCGTCACCGTCGAGGACTGGGTCGGTTCCCTCGCCCGGTGACGGGCGCCCATCACCCTCCTCATCGGCCACGAGCACCCGAATATAAGGTGATCACCCCACTCGGTTCGGGTGTGGGGTGACGACTCGGGGGAGTACGACCATGGCCAAGCCGGTACGCGCGTCGCTGGGGGAGATGTGGATCACCTGCCAGGTGTGCCGCAGCGAACTCTTCCGTGAGCGGGGCGTCAAGCTCAACAGCACCGGCATGGAATTCATGAAGCTGGCGTGGGCGGACGAGACGGCGACGGGTCTGATCTGCTGGAAGTGCGGATACGTGCACCTCTTCGTGAACCGTGAGATCCGGCTCCACCGGGCCGAGGACTGACCTGGCGCGGGGAGTCCTGGGCCTCCCCGGTGGCAACACACAGGGTTCCGTGTGAGAGCCGGGCCCGAAGCGGGAACAGACGACGGGGGCCGACCGTTGTTGCTGACAATGCCGTGTGCACCGGCGATGAGGGGGAGGGGGCGTTCATGACCCAGGAGTCCCGCCTGTGCGCCCTGGCCCTCGCCCCGTACCGCCCGGTGCACCTGTACACCCGGGCCCATATCGACCTCCAGCGCGTGGCCGGCGCACTCTGTTGTTCCTGATCGGATTCTTCGCCGTCGCACCCTCCGCCCGAGGGTCGCTCATCTCGTACGGTCGATCAGGAAGGCACCCTTTCGTGTCCTCGTCTTCTTCGCTGCCCACTTCAATCCCCCTGCTGCACCTGGCCGTTGCTCTCGACGGCGCAGGCTGGCACCCGGCAGCCTGGCGTGAGCCAGTGTCCCGGCCCCGGGAGCTGTTCACCGCCCGCTACTGGGCCGACCTCGTCCAGGAGGCCGAGCGCGGGCTGCTCGACTTCGTGACGATCGAGGACGGACTCGGGCTCCAGTCCTCGCACTTCACGGAACCCGACGCCCGCACCGACCAGGTCCGCGGGCGCCTCGACGCCGTGCTCATCGCCGCCCGCGTCGCCCCGCTGACCCGGCACATAGGGCTTGTGCCGACCGTGGTCGCCACACACACGGAGCCGTTCCACATCTCCAAAGCGATCGCCACCCTCGACTATGTGAGCTCCGGCCGCGCGGGTCTACGCGTACAGGTGTCGGCACGCCGGAACGAGGCCGCGCACTTCGGACGCCGTACGTTTCCCGCCCTGCGCACCGAGGACCTGGACAGCCCCGAGGCGAAGGAGCTGACGGACGACCTCTTCGACGAGGCCTCCGACTACGTCGAAGCGGTGCGCCGGCTGTGGGACAGCTGGGAGGACGACGCCGAGATCAGGGACGTCGCCACCGGCCGCTTCATCGACCGCGACAAGCTGCACTACATCGACTTCGAGGGCAGGCACTTCAGCGTCAAGGGCCCCTCGATCACGCCACGTCCGCCCCAGGGACAGCCGGTCGTCAGCGCCCTGGCTCACCGGAGCGTGCCGTTCCAACTCGTCGCACGCTCCGCCGACATCGGATACGTGACCCCGCACGACGCGGACCAGGCGCGTGCCGTCGTCGACGGGATCCGTACGGCACAGGCCGCGGCCGGACGCTCGGACGAGCCCGTCCACGTCTTCGGAGATCTCGTGGTCTTCCTGGACGACGACCCGGCCGCGGCGGCTGCTCGGCGTGAACGCCTCGACGGCCTGGCGGGCCACACGTACACCAGCGACGCCCGGATCTTCACGGGTACCCCCGCACAACTGGCCGATCTGCTCCAGGAGTTGCAGTCGGCGGGCCTCACCGGATTCCGGCTGCGTCCCGCCGTCGTCGGCCACGATCTGCCCGCGATCGCCCAGGAACTCGTCCCCGAGCTGCAGCGGCGCGGGGCGTTCCGGAGCGCGTACGAGGCCGACACGCTGCGCGGACTCCTCGGGCTCGCGCGCCCCGCCAACCGCTACGCCGCCACCGTCTGAGCCGGAGGGAGCACAGACCATGCCTCGCAAGCAGATCCACCTCGCGGCCCACTTCCCGGGCGTCAACAACACCACCGTATGGAGCGACCCCAAGGCCGGCAGCCACGTCGAGTTCAGCTCCTTCGCCCACTTCGCGCAGACGGCCGAGCGGGCCAAGTTCGACTTTCTGTTTCTGGCCGAAGGGCTGCGCCTGCGTGAACAGGCCGGAGAGATCTACGACTTGGATGTCGTGGGGCGACCCGACACGTTCACGATCCTCACCGCGCTCGCCGCGGTCACCGAGCGCCTCGGCCTGACCGGCACCATCAACTCGACCTTCAACGAGCCCTACGAGGTCGCCCGCCAGTTCGCCAGCCTCGACCACCTCTCGGACGGGCGTGCCGCGTGGAACGTCGTCACCTCCTGGGACGCGTTCACCGGCGAGAACTTCCGGCGCGGCGGGTTCCTGCCGCAGGACGAGCGGTACTCGCGGGCCAAGGAGTTCCTGACCACCGCGAGCGAGCTCTTCGACTCGTGGCGCGGCGACGAGATCGTCGCGGATCGGGCGAGCGGCACCTTCCTGCGCGACGCCCGGGCCGGAGCCTTCGTCCACCAGGGACAGCACTTCGACATCAGCGGGCGGTTCAACGTACCCCGCAGCCCCCAGGGCCGCCCGGTGATCTTCCAGGCAGGCGACTCCGACGAGGGGCGGGAGTTCGCCGCGTCGAGCGCCGACGCGATCTTCAGCCGGTACAGCACCCTCAAGGAGGGGCAGGCGTTCTACACGGACGTCAAGGGCCGCCTGTCCCGTCACGGCCGTACGCACGACCAGCTCCTGATCCTGCCCGCCGCGACCTTCGTGCTCGGCGAGAGTGACGCCGAGGCGGCGGAACTGGCCCGCGAGGTACGCCGACAGCAGGTCAGCGGCGCCACCGCCATCAAGCACCTGGAGTTCGTCTGGAACCGTGACCTGTCCGGCTACGACCCGGACGGGCCGCTCCCCGAGATCGACCCCGACCTCGGCGAGCACACCATCGCTCGCGGCCGCGCCCAGGTCCGCATGTACCGTGACCCGCTGGCCACAGCCCGCGAGTGGCGGGAGCGCGCCGCCGCCAACAAGTGGTCGATCCGGGATCTCGTCATCGAGACGGGCAACCGCCAGTCGTTCGTGGGCTCTGCGGCCACGGTCGCCGAGACGATCGACGACTTCGTCCAGGCGGACGCGGCCGACGGCTTCATCCTCGTCCCGCACACCACCCCGGGCGGCCTCGACGTCTTCGCCGACACCGTCGTTCCGCTGCTCCAGGAGCGCGGGGTGTACCGCACGGAGTACGAGGGCACCACCCTGCGCGACCACTTGGGCCTGACGGAGCCGAGCGCTGTGGAAGCCGGAACGCGCCGAGTGGCTTCGTAGCGACCCGTCCACCACGCGACACGTACCGGTGCTGGAGCCGGCGGCGGGCTTTCCGCCGCCGGCTCCGGCACTGCCCGATACGCTGCACCGCGTGATCAACTCATCTGTGCGTTCTGACGATTCCGTGGTCGCCATAGCCGCGGCGAATGCCGGTGCCGACGTGGTGCGCAGCCTGTACGGGCTACGCCTCACCCGCATCGACAAGGGCGCGGGTGACTTTGCCACCGCCGCCGACGTGGAGGCCGAGAAGGCCATCGTCGACGTCATCCGCGCCGCCCGCCCCGACGACGCGGTACTCGGTGAGGAAGGCGGGCGACACGGCACGGACGGCGCCGCGCGCCAGTGGCTGGTGGATCCCCTCTGCGGCACGCTGAACTACGCCGTCGGCAGCATGCTCGTCGCCGTCAACGTGGCGCTGCGCGATGGGGCGGCGGCGGTGGCCGACCCGTTCAGCGGCGAGGTGTTCTTCACGGACGGGACGAGCGCGTGGGTGCGGCGCGACGGGGTGGACGAGCCGCTGGCCCCGACATCCGGCACCTCGCTCGTGGACGTCAATCTGGACCCGCCGTTCATCAACCGGCCCGGCTTCCGGGCCGTCGACCTGCTGGCCCACCCCGCGTTCGCCGAGCGGTTCCGGCCGCGGGTCGTGTCGACGACGCTGGCGCTGGCCTGGGTCGCGGCCGGCAAGCGCGCAGCGTACGTCACTGATGGCGGTGACCTCACCGAGAGTGTGCATTTCGCCGCGGGGATCGCACTGTGCCGGGCCGCCGGCTGCGTAGTCACTGGGGTCGACGGCGCCCCGACTGGGCCTGCGGGGCGGGGACTTGTGGTGGCCGCCGACGCCGAGACGCACGGGCAGCTGATGTCGATGCTCCGCCGCTGAAGGCGCCGCGGCGACCGCCGCCCCGGTGACTGTGATCACCGGGGCGGCGGTCTTGCGGTGGGGAGGGGCCCCGGATCGGGCGGGACCGTGGGATCAGCCGCGTGCGGGCTCCAGCTCCCGCTCCTCCTCGGCCGCCGGTGACGACGACGGGGCGAGGGTCTTGTGCAGTTTCTCGCCCTCGACATCCACGTTGGGCAGGATCTTGTCGAGCCATCGCGGCAGCCACCAGGCAGACTTGCCGAGCAGGGCGAGTACCGCCGGGACGATCGCCATACGGACGACGAACGCGTCGAAGAAGACCGCGATGGCGAGCCCGAAGCCCATCATCTTGATCATGTCGTTGTTCTCCATGATGAACCCGGAGAAGACGCTCATCATGATGATCGCCGCCGCGCCGACGACCCGGCCGCCATGCTTGAAGCCGGTCACGACCGCCTCGGCGGGGCGCGCCCCATGGACGTACGCCTCGCGCATCCGTGTCACGAGGAAGACCTCGTAGTCCATCGCCAGGCCGAACACCACGCCGATCATGAAGATCGGCATCATCGACATGATGGGGCCCGGCTGGTCGACGCCGACGATGTCCGCGAGCCAGCCCCACTGGAACACGGCGACGACTGCGCCGAGCGCCGCGGCGACCGACAGCAGGAAGCCGAGGGCCGCCTTCAGCGGGACGAGGACCGAGCGGAAGACCAGCATCAGGATCAGGAAGGCGAGCCCGACGACGAGACCCAGGTAGGGCAGGAGCGCGTCGTCGAGGGTCTGGGAGAAGTCGATGGTCATCGCCGTCTGCCCGGTGACCAGGACGTCGGAATCGGTGTCCGCCTCCAGGCCGCTCGCGGTGGACCTGATCGTCTTGACGAGTTCCTCGGTCTTGTGGTCGCTCGGTCCGGTCGTCGGGACGACCGTGATGATCGCGGTGTCACCGGCCGGGTTCACCGAGGCGGGGGTGACCGCCGCGACGCCGTCGACCTTGGCGAGGGACGTGCCCACCGTCTTGGCGGCGGCGGCAGCGTTCTTGGCTCCGCCCGTGTCGACGGTGACCATCAGCGGGCCGTTGAAGCCCGCCCCGAACGACTCGGACAGCATGTCGTACGCCTTGCGCTGCGTGGTGTCCGGCGCCGAGGTCCCTTCGTCGGGCAGCCCGAGCTCCAGACTCGTCGCCGGGATGGCGACCGCGCCCAGGCCGAGTACACCGATCAGCAGCACGGTGACGGGGCGGCGCAGCACGAGGCGCGCCCAGCGGGTGCCTAGGTTGGGCTTGGCGTCCTTGGCATCCCTGGCACTGTGCTCGGCGGCCGGCTTCGCGAGGTTCTTGCGGTCCCTGCGGCGCAGGGCGCGCTTGCCCGCGAAACCGAGCAGCGCGGGGATCATGGTCAGCGCGATGAGTACGGCGATGGCCACCGTGGCCGCCGCTGCGAGGCCCATCTTGGTGAGCATGGGGATGTTGACGACCGACAGACCCGCGAGAGCCACGATGACGGTCAGTCCGGCGAAGACCACGGCGGAGCCCGCGGTACCGGTGGCCCGGCCCGCCGCTTCCTCCGGTTCCCGGCCTTCGGCTATCTCGGCGCGGTAGCGGGAGACGATGAAGAGGGCGTAGTCGATCCCGACCGCGAGCCCGATCATCATCGCCAGCGTCGAGGTCGTGCCCGAGAGGTTGAGGACGCTGCCCAGGGCGGCGATGCCGGAGACACCGATCCCGACGCCGATGATGGCGGTCAGCAGCGGAAGGCCGGCGGCGATCAGCGAGCCGAAGGTGATGACGAGGACGACCGCGGAGACGGCGATGCCGATGAGCTCGGCGGAGCCGCCCATCTCCTGCTCGGCCTGGACGGCGTCACCGCCCGTCTCGACCTTGAAGCCCTCGGCGCGGGTCTTGTCGGTGGCGTCGGTCAGCGCGTCGTGCGTCTTGTCCGTGAGCTCCGTCGAGATCACCTTGTAGGTGACGGACGCGTACGCGGTGGTGCCGTCCTTGCTGACGGCGTTCGCCTTGTACGGGTCGGCCACACCGGCGACCTGCGGACCCTTGCCGAGCGCTGTGACGAGCTGGTTGACCTCGGCCTTCGCGGCGGGGTCGGTTATCTTCTCGCCCTCCGGCGCGCGGATGACGACGCGGGCGGTGGCGCCCTCCGCGCTGGCGGCGGGGAAGCGCTCGTCGAGCAGGTCGAAGGCCTTCTGCGAGTCCGTGCCCGGCATGGAGAACGAGTCGGCGGGCGGCGCGGGCGCGGCCGAGGACGCGTATCCGATGCCGCCCAGGAGCAGCACCCACAGGAGCGCCACATAGCGGCGCCGCCTGAAGGAGAGGCGCCCTAGTTTGTAAAGGAAGGTAGCCACGGCGAAAGAGACTCCCGTCGGGTGGAGGCGGAGGCAGGGGCGACCGCCCGGCGGTGCCATGGCACGTCAGGGAAGTCAGCAGGATTTCTCCCTCTATCGTCGCCGCATTCCGGAGCCCGGATGTCAGCCTCCGGGCCTGACTCCGGCCCACGCCTGCGGTAGTCGGACTCGGTGGCCGGTCATCCCCCGGTATGACCGCAGGACCCCTTTTGTAGAGCCCTGGGTGCAGACGGGAGGTGGAGGCGGGGACCTGGGGGCGAGCCGCATCCGGCGCCGGGCCCGTGCCGGGAGACGGCGCACTGCCGATGCCGCGCACCCTGGCGGGGCAGGAGGAGCCGGTCCGTCTTGCAGACGACCGCATGTGAGAGGCGCATGTCGTACGTCGTATGTCGTACGTCGTATGTCGTATGCCCGGCCCGCCATGCACGTGGCGGGCCGGGCACATCCGGGAACCTCGGCGGCGATCCGCACGATCACCGAGCGGCGATCACGGCGGCCTGTCCCTCCTCGGTCAGGAACTCGTCAGGACGGAACTCGTCAGGATGACGAGCTGCTGCGTCGCCCGGGTCATCGCCACATAGCGGTCGACCGCTCCTTCGATGCCGTCGCCGAACTCCTCCGGATCGATGAGCACGACCAGATCGAATTCGAGGCCCTTCGACAGCTCCGGGGTCAGGGACCGGACGCGTGACGTCGCCCGGAACGTGGGGTCGCCGATGACGCAGGCGATCCCGTCGTCGTGCGCGGCGAGCCAGGTGCCGAGGATCGAGTCCAGGTCCGTGACCGGTCCGTGGACGACGGGGACGCCGCTGCTGCGGACGGACGTCGGCACATTGGCGTCGGGGAGCTCGGCCCGGATGACCGGCTCGGCCTGCGTCATGACCTCCTCCGGCGTGCGGTAGTTGATGCTCAGGGAGGCCATCTTGATCCGGTCGAGCCCGGCCCGCTCCAGGCGCTCCTCCCACGACTCCGTGAACCCGTGCCTCGCCTGAGCACGGTCCCCGACGATGGTGAAACTCCGCGACGGACAGCGGAGCAGCAGCATCTGCCACTCCGCGTCGGTCAGTTCCTGGGCCTCGTCCACGACGATGTGGGCGAACGGTCCCGCGAGCCGGTCCGGGTCGGCCGTGGGCAGCGCGCTCTCGTCGATCAGGCTGTCCTGGAGGTCCTTCCCGCGCAGCATCCGCACCGCGCCCTCGCTGTCGTCGCCGGCCGAGTTGAAGTCGGCCGCCGAGATGATGTCGTCGATGACGAGGGCCATGCGCTCACGCTCGGCGGCGACGGCCGCGTCGTGCTGCCGCTTGCGCCGTGCCGCCTCCGGGTCACCGAGGCGCTGCCGAGCCGCGTCAAGGAGCGGCAGGTCGGACACCGTCCAGGCCTGGGGTGCGTCCTTGCGCTGCAGCTTCGCCACGTCGTCGCGGCCGAGCCAGGGGGCACACATCCGCAGGTAGGCGGGGACCGTCCAGAGATCGGAGACGAGGTCGGCGGCCTCGAGCAGCGGCCACGCGCTGTTGAGGGCCGCGACCAGATCCCTGTCCTGCCGCAGCGACCGCAGGAACAGATCGGGCGAGACGCCGTCCTCGTCCTCGTCCATACCCTGCTTGTCCATGAGGATCGTGGCCAGTTCCTCCCAGACCTGCTCGCGCGCCTCGTTGTGCGCGGCGCCCGGACCCGGAGCCTTGAACGCTTCGGCCCAGTCGTCGGCGCTCACCCAGATGTCGGACCAGGCGGTCGTGGCGGTCATGCCCTTGGTGGGCGGCTCCTCGTAGAACCTGACGGCCTTCTCGATCGCCCGCACCATGTCCGCCGACGACTTCAGGCGGGCCACGTCCGGGTCGGTCTCGGCCTCCGCCGTCGCGCCCTCGGTGACGAGGTCCGGCAGGATGCAGGTCTGCACGCCCTCCTCTCCGAGGCTCGGCAGGACATCGGCCACGTAGTCCAGGTAGGGCCGGTGCGGACCGACGAACAGCACACCGCCCCGACGGTGGCTGAGGCGCGGGTCGGAGTAGAGGAGGTACGCGGAACGGTGCAGGGCGACGACGGTCTTGCCCGTGCCGGGCCCGCCGTCGACGACGAGCGCTCCGCGCGAACCGGCGCGGATGATGGCGTCCTGGTCGGCCTGGATGGTGCCGAGGACGTCACGCATACGGGCCGAACGGTTGCCGCCCAGGCTGGCGATGAACGCGGACTGGTCGTCGAGAGCGGCCCGCTGTTCCAGGCCGTCGGCGGTGAACACCTCGTCCCAGTAGTCACTGATCCGGCCGCCGGTCCAGCGGTACCGGCGACGGCTCGCCAGGCCCATCGGGTTGGCGTGCGTCGCCGCGAAGAACGGCTCGGCGGCGGGTGAGCGCCAGTCGACGAGCAGTCGGCGGCCCTCGCTGTCGGTGAGGCCGAGCCGCCCGATGTACAGGGGCCCGGCGTCGTCCGCGCCGACGACACGGCCCAGGCACAGGTCCAGGCCGAAGCGGCGCAGGGCGCGCAGGCGGCCGGTCAGCCGGTGGATCTCCGAGTCCCGGTCCATCGCCTCGCGGCCGATGCCGCCGGGCGCCTTGCGCAGGACGTCGAGACGGTCGGAGAGCTCGGTGATCGTCTGGTCGAGGCTGCTCGCGACGGCCGCGAAGTGCTGCTCATCGCCGGCGATCAGCGTCGCATCGGCCTTCGCGGAAAGACGCTCGGGAAGGTCGAACGCACGGGTGGTCGTGGAGGTCAATGTCATCAGCTCCGATCCGAGGTCACGCCTGCGAAGTCCGACGCGGCGCCCACCGGCGCCCCGGCGCCGAGCACCCGCACCGGCGCCACGCCACCGCACGACCCATGAACCGACAACAGCACATGCACTTCGTTGATCTCCCATTTCCGCAGGGTTCGGGCTTCGGCCAGCGATTGTGCGGCAAGGTGGGGGCCTTGCCGCAAGCCCCCCGGTGCGCTATAAGTTGAGAGTGGCAAGGAGTGGGAAGTCCTCCTTGCCTTTCTTGTTCTCCGGTGGCGGGCACCTCTGGCTCTCCCGGACGAGCACATCCTTCAGGCGGTGGCGACGCGCTGTGCGACGCCTGCGGTGCTGCGTCCCGCTCCTGCTCCTGGGGGATCCCGAAGATTGCCGGACATCGGCAGTGCGCCACAACCCACATCACAGGCATGCTGGTGCCGGTCGGCTGAAACGGGGGCGTCAGTGGAAGCGAGTACAACCCGCAGCGTGGTGCGTGCGCGCGTGGGATCCGGACTGGCGGTGGCTGTTCTTCTGCTGCCCCTCGCCGGCTACGGACTGGCCCGTACCGGGGCGGTCCCCGAAGCCACACCGATCATGCTCGGCCTGCTGTGCGCGACCACCGGGTTCCTCCTCCTCACCGAACTGTGCGAGGAACGAGCCCCGTTCCGACACTCGTCGTCGCACCTGACCGCGCACACCCTGACCGGCGAACGGTCCGTGGACCTGAACCTGATCACCACCGTCCGCCTGCTCACGACCTTTTCGTACAGCGGCGCGCACCGCACCCTCGTGGTGTGCGACGTCCATGGTGTGCGCCTGGGCATCACGACGAAGAGAGCCCGCGGCAAACTTCGCCGAGCGATCGAGAAGGCCGACGCGAACGCCGCGCGAGGGGTCCCCCGACCCCGGGTGAGCCGCGCGGCACGGGCATACCTGGGCCTTGCCCCGGGACGAGGTCTCGTCGTCCACACGACTCTCGCATTTCTGCTGACGACGGTATCCGGGAGCCTGTACGTGGTCGGCGCGCTCCGACTCGGCGGGCAATGAGTCAGGCCCTCAGCCCCGGCCCTTCAGCCCCGACGGCTCAGCGTTCACTGCGGTGCACGAGAACGGCAGGTTCTTCACCCGCGCACACTTCTGACGTTCCCTACCGCCGGACGTGCTGATGCGGCGGCCGCCCGCGCCTGGTTGTCCGTCAGCGGTGTTGCGAGTCGAATCGCCACAGGACGTGGACGACGCGCATCACTGCCAGCACGCCGCCGGCCACAGTCCCCGTGGCCACCAATGAGTGCTCGACAGTGGGAGGGAGGCGCCAGACGAAGGCGGGGCCGGCGATCGTCGCGAAGACGATGCCACCGAGGAAGCACGCGCTGAACAGTGCATAGCCGATCTCGACAGTGATCTCGTCCCGCTCGGCCTGGCTGCGCCGCGGTCTTGTCCCCATGAGGGCAGCATCGCAGCAGATCCGCCATCCGGCCACGCACATGCACGCCCGGAGAGGGGCTGGGCTCCGGAAGAACTTCGCCGTCCGGCCCGTGGGCACGAGGGCGGCCGGGCGAGCCTGGCCAGGTCGGCTCCGGCGTCACGACGCTGGGCCCGACCGCCAACCATGCTCGGCGACCATGTCTACGGCGTGCCGGGAAGCCGGACCGTGACGAGGAGACCGCCGGCGGCGCGGGGTACGAGGTCGAGGGTCCCGTCGTGGGCGCGGACGATGCTGTGGACGATGGCCAGGCCGAGCCCGACGCCGGCGTGCTCGTCGGTGCGTACGCGTTCCGTTCCGCGCTGGAAGGGTTCGGTGAGCGTCGGTACCAGTTCCGGCGGGAGCCGACGGCCCGTGTTCTCGACCCGCAGCACGCTCGTGCCGCCGTGCGTCTCGGTGTGGACCGTCACGGTGCCGCCGTCGGGGAGGTTGTGGACGATGGCGTTCTGGACGAGGTTCGCCACCATGCGAAGCAGGAGCTCCGGCGAGCCGCTGGTCCGGGCGGCATCGCCGGTGACTTCGAGCGTGATGCGGTGCCGTTCGGCGAGGGGGAGCAGCGTTTCGGCGGCTTCTTCGGCGATGAGGGAGAGGTCGACGCTCTCGCGGATGAACGTTCCGCGGTCGCCACGGCTGAGCAGCAGGAGGGCCTCGGTGAGGTCGATCGCCCGCGTATTGACGGCGTGCAGGCGTTCGATGAGTTCGCCCGGGTCCCGCGGGGGGTCCTTGCGGGCGACGTCGAGGAGCGTCCGCGAGATCGCCAGCGGGGTGCGCAGTTCGTGGGAGGCGTTCGCGGCGAACCTCTGCTGCTCGGCGACGTGGGACTCGAGTTGTCGGAGCATCGAGTCGAACGCGTCGGAGAGTTCACGGAATTCGTCCTGGCGGCCCTTCATGTGGATCCGGTGGGACAGCGACCCGCTCCCGGCCATCCGTGCCGCGTCCGTGATCTGCGTGAGAGGCGCGAGCATCCGGCCGGCGAGGATCCATCCCCCGACGAGGCCGAACACGAGCAGGAAGACCATCGCCACGGCCGCGGCGGGGGCGAAGGTGTGCACAAGGAGGTAGCGGTTGGGCGAGATCCCGAGCAGGCCCTTGGGGTTGTCAGGTACGTAGCGCAGCAGGAACACCCACACCACGGCCAGCAGGAGAGTGCCGGCGACGGCGAGGAATCCGGCGTAGCTGAGGGTGAGTTTGAGTCGGGCGCTGAGCCCTGGGCGCCTATCCATGCGGCGTACTGCCGGGGGTGGTGGTGTCCGGACCGGTGTCGATCCGGTAGCCGACGCCGGGAACGGTGGCGATGACCCATGGTTCGCCGAGCCGTTTGCGCAGTGCCGAGACGGTGATGCGCACGGCGTTGGTGAGGGGGTCGGCGTTCTCGTCCCATGCCCGTTCGAGGAGTTCTTCGGCGCTGACGACCCCGCCCTCGGCGGCGACGAGGACTTCGAGGACGGCGAACTGTTTGCGGGTGAGCGCCACGTAGCGCCCGTCGCGGAAGACCTCCCGGCGGAAGGGGTCGAGCCGCAGGCCCGCGATCTCGCGGACCGGAGGCCGGGCGTACGCGCGTCTGCGGTCGAGCGCCCGCAGCCGCAGGACGAGCTCCCGCAGCTCGAACGGTTTGGTGAGGTAGTCGTCGGCGCCCAGCCCGAACCCGGAGGCCTTGTCGTCGATCCGGTCGGCGGCGGTGAGCATGAGGATCGGGATGCCGCTGCCGGAAGCGACGATGCGCCGGGCCACCTCGTCGCCGGAGGGGCCGGGAATGTCGCGGTCGAGGACCGCGAGGTCGTAGGAGTTGACGCTGAGGAGTTCCAGGGCACAGTCGCCGTCGCCGGCGATGTCGGCGGCGATCGCCTCGAGGCGTAGACCGTCACGGACGGCTTCGGCCAGGTAGGGCTCGTCCTCCACGATCAGTACGCGCATGTGCGAAGCCTAAGCAGCAGAACATATCGCCGACGTATGCAAAGGCGTGGGCCAAAGGCGTGTGCAAGGCGAGTGCGAAGAAGTGTGCACACCGGACACGCGACTCAGCCTGTCGGCGCCGGCGCGGGGCGCGGCTGGTCCGACGGCGCCTGCGCCGCAGTGCGCCACCAGTGGCGCGACGCCAGCGCGGCCAGTACGGCGCCGGCGGTGTTGACCAGTACGTCGTCCACGGAGGACACCCGGTCGAGGCGCAGGACGTACTGCCCGGTTTCGACCAGGACCGAGCAGCCCGCCCCGAGCGCCAGGATCCGTGGCACGGACGCCAGCGCCGCGAACCGCATCGGGGCGAAGAACCCCAACGACGCGAAGACCAGCAGATTGCCGACGATCCCGAGCGTCCCCATCGTGACCAGGTCCCGCAGCGGTACGAGGCTCACCCGGGCGGGGACGATGCCGGCGCCGGCGCCCGGCATCATGGTGAGCCACAGGAACGGCACCGTCCCGTGGACCATGCCCACCTCGGCCAGCGACATCCGCCACGCCGATGCGACGCCGGCGGCCCGCCGACGGAGTGCCAGAGCCCACGCCACCAGCGCGGCCAACGGCAGCCCGACCAACGTCATGAGCACCACACCGTTGAACGTGTCGAAGCAGCCGTGCCACCGTCCGGCCATGCACCTCGGAGCCGCCATCATGAGCGGCCCCCGCACGACGAACAGGGCGCCCGCCATGCCGAGGATCGCCAGGCCGAGGAGCACGATCCTGCGCGTGCGGCGGGGCGGTCCCGACACGGATGCGTTGTGGTTCATGCCCCCATTGGAGACGGAGGGCCGTTGCGGTGGCGTATGCGATTTTCGATACGCCCGCGATACACGGATCCGTCCCCCGCATCAGGGAACTGGCGCAAGCCGGCAGTGAGTTTGTCCCGCCGGTGGTGATCGTGCCGGCGCGTCGGTCACGCTCGGTCGGATGTCCCCTCCCGCTCCTCGGCCGTGTGCACGGCATGCCGGGTGGAGGGGACGGCCGCCGGCCGGCCTGCGGTGAGAGCGCGATGATGCCGCCCTCAGCTCGTGGCCGCTGACGCCTCAACGCCTGACGCGGTACGGCCCGGTGCGGTCTCGTCCCCGGATTGCCCGGGGCGTGTGTCCCACGTCGCGAGGTCGACCACCTGGCCGTCCGGGAACAGCGCGCAGGTGCGGTCCTCGGCGACGAAGACGCTGGACGGTTCGGCGCCCAGAACCGACGCGGCGACGAACGCGCCGACGATGCGCGGGAAGTCGCACACCGCACCGATCCGGAACAGGGACTGCGAGTCCGTCGTGACCTCGTCGCTTCCGGCGCGCAGGATGATCCGCTGGTCGGGGGCGACGGCCCGGGCCGCGACCGCGACGGCCATGTTCGCCAGACTGTCCGAGCCGACCGCGGCAAGACCGCGGGCCCGCAGGACGGAGAGGCGTTCGAGCAGGAAGCGGTCACCGCCCCGGCCGAGGACGACCGGGATGTTCAGGGAGCGGGCGAGGGGGAGGCACGCGGCCTGGGGGTTGCGCTCGACGGCGACGACCTTGACGCCGAGGTCCTTCAGCCGCGCGGACAGCCGCAGGCCCACCTGCCCGAGGCCGACGACGATGACGTGGCCGCGGCGCGGGATGGACCTGGCGCCCAGGATGCTCGTCATGCGGTGCCCGGTGAACCGGTCGACGACGCTCGCGGTGAAGATGGCCGCCAGCACCAGGACGGCGAGCATCGAGACGGCGGACACGACCTTGTACCAGCCGGGTCCGTGCTCGGCCGCCGGTGACGAGCCGATCGTGGTGAGCGCGCGGGCGGCGTTCCACACGGAGTCGGTCCAGTGCTCGTGCAGGACGAGGACGCCGAGCGCGATGTCCACCGAGAAGGCCACCGACAGGGCGGCCAGACTCGCGATGAGCGCCTTCGCGGACGTCCCGAGGGAGCGCAGCCAGGCAGGGAAGGACGCGCGGGGGTGAACATGCGCGTGGGCCGCGAGGGCACGTCCGTTCAGATGCTCGACGGACGTGGTCCCGGCCTCCCGCCGGACCGCGATGACGCCCCCGCCGTCGGGCTGGAGCATGGCGTAGCTCGGGGCGAGGCATTCGGCCAGGAGGCTGGGCACGATGGCATCGGTCATGCTCAGGACGGTGCAGTTGGGCACTGTGCGCGAGACCTCGTCGGCGACCGTGCGGTCGAAGAGGGTCACGACCAACCGGATACCCGGCTTGAGATGTTGGGCGAGCAAGGCATAGCGCAGGGCGACGATGTCATCACGGGAGACGACAGCGACAGCGTCGACGGACTGCTCCAGGTGCTCGCGCAGCGTGTCGTCGTCGGGCCGCGGCAGACGGCGCACCGTGCCGTACCAGCGGCCGATGTGAGCGGCTGCGGAGCGCCCCAGGGCCTCGTCGTCCTCGATGATCACAATGCGCTGACCCGATGCGGGTATGTGGGGAGGTGCCTGATCCTGAAATGTCTGCGGGTTCAAACCGTCGGCCTTTCTGCACGGGTGGGGGCTGCTCTGAGCCGCCTTCTGATCAGTGCGCCCGGCATGCCTGGTCGAGGCTCGGTGCGGGGGCTTCGGCGCGGGCCGGTCTGGCCGGCACGTCTGTCTCGTACGCCGTGTCCGATGAGTGAGGCACGGTCGGGAGGAGCCGAAGACGTGTTCTTTGTACCAGGGTGCCGACGGTTTGTATCAGGCTCCATGGGGGCGTCGGATCCCCGGCCTGTCCGACATTGTGTACAAGAGGGCGAAGTCCCTTGTGCGGTATGGGCGTCACTGTTGCCCGCGACGGTGACCTCCTGGCGACGAGGCCGCAAACGCGGAGCGGTGGATTCCGGAGCGGTGGTGCTCCCGCACTCTTCCGAGGTCGAAAGGCCCGTGGCTTAACCACCCTTGAGGCGATCCTCAAGCCCGCCTTAAGGATCAGCGATGGGCCTCTGACCTGGCTCTTTTCACCCCTCCGGACCTCTACTGTGGCCGCGTGACGACCGAGGCCGCCAGCGAAGCCGAACTCTGCAGGTACCCCGCCCTGACCGCGTATCTGCGCCACGTCGAGGGCCCGGGCGCGGAGTATCCGCCCATACCCCCGCGGCCCACCCGACGTCCCCGCATCGGACGTCCCGCCGCTCCCCTCCGCGTCTCGCCGGCCGCCCTGCGCGCAGGCATCGTCGTGGGCGGGATCGGCGTCAGCGTCCTCTGGGCCGTACAGGCCGAACCGTCGGCACGACTCGACGTGCTCTTCGCGACCGGCGCACACCTCACCGGACTGCTCGCCGGATACGGCATCCTCGTCATGCTCTTCCTCATGGCGCGCATCCCCGCGGTCGAGCACGGAGTCGGCGCCGACCGCCTCGCCCGCCGTCACGCCGCCGGTGGACGTCACGTCCTGGTGCTGTGCGCGGCGCATCTGGTCCTCGCCGTGTGCGGATACGCCACCCACGCCGGCACCGACCTCGTCTCCACCGTCGTGGACCTCCTCGGATACCCGGCCGTCGCGGCCGCGTCCGCCGGTACGGCCCTGCTCGTCGCCGTCGGTGTGAGCAGCGCTCGCGCGGTACGCCGCCGGGTCACCCACGAGACGTGGCGGGCCCTGCATCTGCTGACCTATCTGGGCGCTGCGCTGGGCTTCGTGCATCAACTCGCGGGCCCGGATGAGGCAAGCGGCGTCGTCACGCGGTGGCTCTGGGCCCTGCTGCACGCGATCGTCGCCGTACTGCTCGTCTGGTACCGGCTGGTCGTGCCCGTCCGTCAGGCGCTGCGGCACAGCCTGCGCGTGGTCGCGGTCCATGGGGAGGGGCCCGGCGTCTTCTCCGTCGTCATGCAGGGCATCGGGCTCGACGGACTGCGGGCCGAGCCCGGCCAGTTCTTCCGCTGGCGATTCCTCAGGGGAGGGCTCTGGCACACGTCGCTCCCCTTCTCCCTCTCGGCGCCGGTGCACGGCGATGAACTCCGTATCACCGTCAAGGCGCTCGGCCGGCACACGCGCCGCGTCCGCAGGCTCGCGCCGGGCACGCGCGTCCTGGCCACGGGGCCCTTCGGCGCGCTCACCGCGCACCGCCGCACACGGAGCAAGGTGCTGCTCCTGGCGGGCGGCGTCGGCATCACGCCCCTGCGGGCCCTGTTCGAGACGCTGCCCGGAGCGCCGGGCGACCTCACTCTCCTCTACCGCGCGGGCACGGCCGAACAACTCGTGCTGAGTGAGGAGTTGGAGGCCATCGCCCGCAGCAGGCAGGCCGCCCTGCACTATCTGCTCGGCCCCTCGGGCGCCTCGTTCGACCCGCTCGCACCGCAGGCCCTGCGCAATCTCGTACCCGAACTCGCCGAGCACGACGTGTACGTGTGCGGGCCGCCCGGCATGACGGCCGCGGCCACCGCGGCGCTGGTGCGGGCCGGGGTGCCCGAAGACCACATCCACGCAGAGCGCTTCACGTTCTGACCCGGCGCAGATGCCGTACACCCCTGACAGAGAGACCCACATGGGACGCCACCGCAAGCCCGCAGGCCCCACGCCGCTCCCCACCCTCACGGCCCGGCGCCGTCTTGCCGCCGGGCTCGCGGGGGCCAGCGCCCTCGTCGCCACGTTCCTCGTCGTCGCCGTCGACCCGGCGGCCCCGCCAGCCCCCGACCGGAGCACGGCGACGGCGCCGTAGCCGCACGACCGGGGGAATCAGCTCACCTGCCGATACCGCTCCCTGATCGCGGTGCGCAACGCCGGGGCCGAGGCGCCGAGCGCCGACAGTACCGAGGGCACGAGGCCGGTGGTCATGGTGATGAGGCTGAGGCTGAGGTGTTCGAGGCCGATGTGACTGTCGTGTCGGGCCTGCGCCTCGCGGACCGTGTTCGCGAGGCTCTCCTTGGCGCGAGGGGAGAACCGGATGTGCGCGCCGGAGCGAGCGCCGGCGGCTTGGTACAGGCCGGTGGGAGCGGAGGCATCTGCCGGGCGGGGGAGGTGTCGGGCGGCGCGCCTTCGGTGCCGGCGGCGGGCGAGGACCGTGAGCACCACGTGACGCGGGCCGCGCCTCGGTGAGCGAGGTCCGTGGTGGACGGCGCTGTCGGCGCGCGCGAGGGCTTCCGGCCCGAAGGACTCCTCGATCCTGGCGCGTACGGCGTCGATATCGATGCCCACGGACGCGAGCGCGTCCCGGTTGAGGGTGCCGAACAGGTGGGACGCGCCCCCGCGTCCGACCAGACGGACGATCTCCTCCTCCACGCCCTGAGGCGTCACGCCGTGCTCACGCAGTACGGCGCCCGCGGGCTGATCGGCGGAGGCGAGGGCGAGCAGGAGATGCTCGGGGCCGATGTAGTTGTGGCCGAGGCGGCGGGCGTGTTCCTGGGTGTGGACCACCACGGTGCGGGTGTCCGGCGTGAAGCGTTCGAACATCATCGACTCCCTATCAGGCGGCCGTACTTGCGGTGCACGGTCTGTTTGGTGACGCCGAGCCGCTCCGCGATGTCCTGCCAGGACCATCCCAGCTTCCGGGCGTTCTCGACCTGGAGGATCTCCAGGCGTTCGGTGAGTTCTCGTAGGGCGGCCACCGCGCGGAGCCCGGTGTCCGGGTCGCTGCTGGCGGCGCCCTCGGCGATTTCGAGTGTGCTCTCCATGGCCGTCAGCATATGCTGACGCTCGGGCGGGTGTCAACATATGCTGACGCGGTCCCGGGGCTCGAGAATCGATCGGAGCACCAGATCAGGCCGGGACACCGCAGGCGTTCCTAGCATCGGCATGTGGAACACCCTGCACCGGAACAGACGACCGCCCGGCCGCCCGCCGCGGCCTACCGCAATCTGGCGGTGGCCACCGTCGGGTTCGCTCTCACGTTCTGGGCCTGGTCTCTCATCGCGCCGCTCGGCAGCGATTTCGGTGAACGCCTGAACCTGAGCTCGTTCAACCAGTCGTTCCTCGTCGCGGTGCCCGTGATCGTGGGCTCCCTCGGCCGCATTCCCGTCGGAGCGCTGACCGACCGCTACGGCGCCAAGCTGATGTTCCCGCTGATCTCCGCCCTGACGATCATCCCGGTGCTCCTGGTCATCCCCGCCAGGAACTCCTTCATCGCCATGCTCGGCGTCGGCTTCCTGCTCGGTATCGGCGGCACGACGTTCGCCATCGGTATCCCGCTCGTGAACTCCTGGTTCCCGCCCGCCCGCCGCGGGTTCGCGCTCGGGATCTTCGGCATGGGCATGGGCGGTGTGGCCCTGTCCGGCTACTTCACGCCACGCATGGCCAAGTACAGTGAGAACCTCCCCTTCTTCGTGGTGGCCATCGCGCTGGCCGCGTACGCGCTGCTCGCTCTGCTCCTCATCGCCGACCGCCCCGACCGGCCGATCCCCACCACCTCGCTCGCCACCCGGCTCGGGCAGGCGGGACGGCTGAGGGTGACGTGGGAGCTGTCAGGGCTGTACGCGATCGGGTTCGGCGGCATCGTCGCGTTCGGCGTCTACCTGCCCACGTATCTGAAGACCTGGTACGAGCTCGACCCCACCGACGCGGGCACCAAGGCGGCCGGGTTCGCCCTGGTCACTGTCATCTTCCGGCCCATCGGCGGCTGGCTGTCCGACCGGATCCACCCGGCGACCGTCACTGCCTGCGCCCTGGCCGTCGTCGCGCTCTTCGCGATCGTCCAGGCCTTCGACCCGGCGCTGAACCCCGTGGGCACCCTCTGCTTCCTGCTGATGGCCGCCGGGCTCGGCACGGCCAGCGGCAGCGTCTTCGCGCTCGTCTCCCAGGTCACTCCACAGCCGCAGGTCGGCTCCGTCACCGGCATCGTGGGCGCGATGGGCGGCCTCGGTGGCTTTGTGCCACCGCTCGTCATGGGCGCGGTCTACAGCGCCAAGAGCTCGTACTCCATCGGCTTCATGCTCCTGTCCGACCTGGCTCTCGCCGGCTGCGTCTACGCGTACGGCCGCATGCGGGACATCGGGGCGCGGCGGCCGTAGGGCGTGTCTGCGGCCTCGTCACTGGCCGGGCGTGCGTACCCCGTTGAGCGCCGCCGCCGACCGACACGTCACTCGTGCGCCTTCGAGAACGGGCGAAACACCTACAAAACTCCCTATCGTGGGCCGGGTGACTGAGCCGCCCGCACCCCCCGCCGCCCCGGACGTGGCCACCGCCCCGGACGCGCCACCGCCCGCCGGTGCGGTCGGCCGGCCCGGACCGCATTCGGTCGCGGGGCGGGCCACGCTCGCCGGAACCATCGTGTCCGTACTGCTGATCCTGGCCATCG
This sequence comes from Streptomyces sp. NPDC107517, assembly GCF_055582645.1. Classification (NCBI taxonomy): domain Bacteria; kingdom Bacillati; phylum Actinomycetota; class Actinomycetes; order Kitasatosporales; family Streptomycetaceae; genus Streptomyces; species Streptomyces sp. NPDC107517. Next base: position 99,409 of record NZ_JBVJPM010000020.1, read on the forward strand.
TGTTCGGCAGCCGGATGCTCAAGGACTTCGACTCGGCTCTCCTCCCGTACGCCGTCGCGACCGTGTTCCTCGCCTTCGGTGTCGCCTACCGCTACACCGTGTGGATCTCCGCCCCGGGCGCACGCCGTCTGTTCAAGCAGGGCTGGCGCAGCCTGTTCTCGGCCGACAACTTCCGCAAGGCGCCCACCGCGCTGCCGAAGATGATCGCCACCTACCTCGGCTTCCAGAAGTTCCTCGGAGCCCGCTCGCAGGCCCGCTGGGCCGCCCACCAGCTGATCTTCTGGGGCTGCGTCCTGGCCGCCCTGATCACCTTCCCGCTGACGTGGGGCTGGTTCACGTTCACCGCCTCGTCCAGCGCGGGGCCCGGCTACGAGATGCGGATCTGGGGCCTGAAGGTCCTCGGCTTCGACTCGCTGAACATCGTCGGCTGGCTGATGTTCCACGGCCTGGACATCGCCGCCGTCCTGGTGATCCCCGGTGCCTCGTACTTCCTGTGGCGGCGCATGAAGGACCGCGGCGCCATGACCGGCCAGCGGTTCGCCTACGACCTGGTCCCGCTGATCGCCCTGATCGTCATCTCGGTGACCGGCCTGCTCCTCACCTTCTCGTCGATCTTCCTGCACGGCGGCGGCTACGAGTTCCTGGCGATCCTGCACATGGTGTCGGTGGTCTTCACCCTCATCTACATCCCCTTCGGGAAGTTCTTCCACATCGTCCAGCGGCCGGCCGCCGTCGGCATGCAGCTGTTCAAGTACACGGCCCGCAAGGACGAACAGCTCTTCCACTGCAAGCGCTGCGGCCAGCTGATCGACACCGCCCCGTACGTCGAGAACCTCCAGGGCACCATGCGCGACCTCAAGCTCGACTTCGACACCTGGACCGAGTACTGCCCCCGCTGCAAGCGGGTGCTGCGCGGCACCGCATACCTCAGCGACGTGAAGAAGGGCTTCAAGTGACCCAGCCGTACATCCCGCTTGACCCCTCCATCGCACCGCCCGGCACCCGCAACTTCCGTGACGCGGGCGGCATCCCGGCCGACCAGTGGCACGCCGACCAGAACGGCGAGACGCTCGTCCCCACCCACTGCTGCTTCTGCGGCGTGCAGTGCGGGATGTACCTGCGCGTCGACAAGCGCGGCAAGGTGTTCGGCGTCGAGCCCCGCAACCACGACATCAACCGCATGCGGCTCTGCCCCAAGGGCATCAACGCCTACCAGCAGATCAACCACCCGGACCGGCTGACCGCCCCCCTCATGCGCCGCTCCCGCGACGAACCCTTCCGGGAGGCGACCTGGGAGGAGGCCCTCGACTTCACGGTCTCCGAGATCCGCCGCATCCAGTCCGCCCACGGCAACGACGCGTTCGGGGTGCTCGGCGGAGCGAGCCTGTTCTCCGAAAAGACGTACCTGGTCGGCAAGTTCGCGCGCGTCGCTCTCAAGACGAAGCACGTCGACTACAACGGCCGTCTGTGCATGGTCTCCGCCGCCGGAGCCAACAAGCTGTCCTTCGGCATCGACCGGGCCGGCAACCCCTTCTCCGACATCCTCCTGTCCGACTGCCTGCTGATCGCCGGGTCGAACGTGGGGGAGTGCTTCCCGGTGATGACCCAGTACGTGTGGGGCGCCCGCGACCGGGGCGCCGTCCTCATCGTCGTCGACCCGCGCGAGACGTCCATCGCCCGCACGGCCGACATCCACGTCGCCCTCAAGCCGGGCACCGACTCCGCGTTCTTCAACGCCGTACTGAACGTCGTCATCCGCGAGAACCTCGTCGACGAGGAGTACGTGGCCGCGCACACCACCGGCTGGGACGAGGTCCGGGCCACCGTCGCCACGTACACCCCGGAACGGGCCGCCGAGATCTGCGGGATCCCCGCCGCGCAGGTCGTCCAGGTCGCCAGGGCCTTCGCGGGCGCCGACAACGCCATGGCCTGGCACGCCCGGGGCATCGAGCACCACTCGCAGGGCGTCGAGAACTGCCTCACCGTCATCAACCTCTGCGTGGCCACCGGCAACATCGGCAGACCGGGCGCCGGCTACGGCACCCTCACCGGCCAGGGCAACGGCCAGGGCGGCCGCGAGCACGGCCAGAAGGCCGACCTGCTGCCCGGCGGGCGCTCCATCCTGAACCCCGACCACCGGCGGCAGATCTGCGAGATCTGGGGCATCGAGGAGTCCGAACTCCCCGCCGCCGGCACGTCGATGATGGAAATGGTCTGGCAGATGCAGCGCCGGGAGATCCGCGGCCTGATCGGCATCTGCAACAACCCGTTCGTCTCCCTCCCTAACTACGCGACGGTCAAGGACGGTTACGACACTCTCGAATTCCACGCCCAGTTCGACTTCTTCCTCTCCGAGACGGCGGACAACGCCCACGTCGTCTTCCCCGTCACCACCTGGGCCGAGGACGAGGGCGTGATGGCCAACGCCGAGGCCCGGGTGATCAAGCACAACAAGGCGCAGGAGCCGCCGGAGGGCGTACGTACCGACACCTGGGTGATGTGTGAGCTGGCCCGACGCCTCGGCGTGGGAGACAAGTTCCACTATCCGGGCTCGCGCGAGGTCTTCGAGGAACTGCGCATCGCGTCGGCCGGCACGGTCATCGACTACTACGGAATCACCTACGACCGCCTCGAGGAGACCGGCGGCATCGCCTGGCCGTGCCCTGCCACCGACCACCCCGGCACCCCCCGCTTGTTCGAGGACGGCAAGTCGTACCACCCCGACGGCAAGATCCACCTCCAGGTCGTGGAGTGGCACCCGCCGATGGATCCGTACGACGACGACCACCCCATGTCGCTCACCACCGGCCGCACCGTCGCCCACTTCCTGTCCGGCAACCAGACGCGCAGGCTCGGCGCCCTGGTCGAGCAGACCCCGCGTCCGTGGGCGGAGGTCCACCCCTCGCACGGCTTCAGGAACGGCGATCCGGTACGCGTCGTGACGCGCCGGGGCAGCGAGGTCTTCCCCGCACTGGTCACCGAGGCGATCCGCCCCGACACCGTCTTCGTGCCGTACCACTGGCCGGTCCCCACAGCCGCCAACGCGCTCACCATCGACGCCCTCGACCCCCGTTCCAAGATCCCCGAGTACAAGGTCTGCGCCTGCCGCATCGAGCACGCCGAGCAGATCGACGAGGTGCCCGCGCCCCCGACCGCGCCCGGCCAGGTCGCGTACCCGGAAGCCCAGGTGTCCCGTACCGACCCCCTGCCGCCCACGGCCCCGCAGGGCCGTGGCACCGCCGAGAGGAGCTGAGGTCACGCCATGATGGGCAGAACGATCTTCATCGATCCGGGGCGGTGCATCGGCTGCCAGGCGTGCGTGTCCGCCTGCCGGGAGTGCGACTCGCACCGGGGCAAGTCCATGATTCACCTCGACTACCCCGACGAGGGCCACTCGGTCGCGTCCCTGCCCACGGTCTGCATGCACTGCGAGGACCCGGTCGCCCCGTGCGCCGAGGTGTGTCCCGCCGACGCGATCCTGGTGACCGCCGACGGTGTCGTGCAGCAGGCCGACACCACCCGCTGCATCGGCTGCGCCAACTGCGTCAACGCCTGCCCCTTCGGCGTACCGAAGATCGACCTCCAGGCCAAACTGCAGATGAAGTGCAACCTCTGCTACGACCGCACCGCCTACGGACTCGCCCCCATGTGCGCCACGGTCTGCCCCACCGGGGCCCTCTTCTACGGAACGCTCGAGGATCTCCAGGCCGAACGCCCGGGCGTCCAGGTCGCGGACTCCTTCACGTTCGGCGACGTCGTCGTCAACACCGGCGTGGCGATGGTCGTCCCCGCCGACAAGGTCCAGTGGCCGGTGCCCGGAGGACTGCCGATCGTCCAGGTCAACGGGAAGGACGTGGCCCGATGAGCGTCACCGAGCAGCCCCCGGTCCCCGGGCCCGGAACCGACGGCGACGCGGCGCAGGCGGCGCTCGAGGACCGCATCTCCGCCGACTCCCTCACCACGCGCCGCGACTACCTCCGTATCGTCGCCACCGTCTCCGGTGGCCTGGCGGTCGGGGGCATCGCCGTCGCCGGGGGAGTGCTGCACCGGCACGGTGACATCGACGGCGCGCCCGAACCCAAGCGGATCACCGGCCGCCTCGCGCCCGGCGAGTCCATTGCCTTCCGGTATCCCGGCGAGGACGACCGGGCGGTCGCCGTCCGCCTCACGGACGGCAGCCTCGTCGCCTACTCCGCCGTCTGTACGCACCTGGCGTGCGGCGTGCTGTGGCGCAAGGACCGCGGCAGCGAGGGCGAGTTGTACTGCCCCTGCCACGAAGGCGTCTTCGACGCCCGCACCGGCGAGGTCACCGCGGGCCCGCCACCGCGCGGCCTGCCCAAGGTGCTGCTCGTCGAGCAGAGCGACGGCAGCGTCTGGGCGGTCGCCACGGCCCGCTCCGGGGAGAACGCCCAGGACGCGGTGTGCCGGGAGTTCGCCGACGCGCGGCCCGAGGTCCGGGCCCAGCTCGGCTGCCCCGTCGCGAACGGTGCCAACGGGGAAAGGAGCCGGCGGACATGAGCACCGACGAGCCCCAAGCCGTCCCCCCGAGGCCCCCGTACACCCCCGGCAGTGCCCAGCCGCGCCTCAACCGCCCGGTCCAGGAGCGCTACCCGCAGATCCGCCCGACCAGCGGCTACGGCGACCCCCGGATCCGACACACGGGTCCGGGTCCCGGCGCCGGCACCGACCAGGAGCCGGAACGCTCCTCGAAACTCACGGCCCGCCTCGTCCTGGCGATGACGGTGGTCATCGGACAGCTCTGGGGCCTCAGCGTGGTGGTCGACGAGTGGATGACGGGCGCTACCGGTACGGCCTGGTGGGGCGCGGGGTTCCTGTGCCTGTCCTTCCTGGTGGTCCTGGGACTGTGGCTGCTCGATCCGAAGGACCGCTGAACTCCCGCCCGGAAGGCGTCACTTGCGTGCCGCGGAGCCGACCCGAACTCCAGTGGACCGGCGCCGTCTACGACCCCAAGTGGCGCAGTACGGCCAGCACGCGCCGGTTCGCGTCCTCCGACGCGGGCAGGCCCAGCTTGCCGAAGACGGCCGCGACGTGTTTCTCGACCGTGCCCGCCGACACCACCAGCGTCTGCGCGATCGCGGCGTTCGTCCTGCCTTCGGCCATCAGCGCCAGAACCTCCCGCTCGCGTGCCGTCAGTGACTCCAGGTCGCCTCCACGGCGGCTCGCTCCGGCCAACTGCGTGACCACTTCGGCATCGAGAGCGGTGCCGCCGGCGGCGACGCGGGACAGGGCGTCGGTGAACTCGGCGACGTTCGCGACGCGGTCCTTGAGCAGGTAGCCGACCCCGGCCGAGCCCGCGGCGAGCAGCCTGGTCGCGTACTTAGTCTCGATGTACTGGGAGAACAGCAGCACGCCCGTGTCCGGGTGCTCGCGCCGGATGTCGATCGCGGCTCGCAGGCCCTCGTCGGTGTGTGTCGGCGGCATACGGATGTCGACGACGGTGACGTCGGGCCGGTGCTCGGCGACGGCGGCGAGCAGGGCATCGGCATCGGGCACGGCCGCGCACACCTCGTGGCCACGCTCGGTGAGCATCTGGGCGAGCAACTCCCGCAACACGGCGGCATCTTCGGCGATCACGATGCGCATGGGGGCATGCTCTCACGGGTTGGAGCGGTGGACGGCGGGGGCGGAGGCGCTGCGCGCGGGCCGTCCGCCGGGTCGCTCAGCGCATTGCTCGCGGAGTCACTCATGCGTGGAGCGGCAGTTGCACCGTCACCGCGGTCGGCCCGCCGCTCGGGCTCGACACGTCAAGGCGTCCGTCCACCGTCCGCACCCGCTGCTGAAGGCCCGTCAACCCGCTTCCCGCGCCGAGTGCCGCCCCACCGCGACCGTCGTCAGTGACCCGCAGCCGCAGGACGCCGTCCTCCTGCGCGACCCACAACACCGCCCGGCGCGCACCGCTGTGCTTGATGACGTTGGTGAGGAGCTCGGCCGCGCAGAAGTACGCGATCGTCTCGATCGCGGGCGTCGGCCGCTGCGGCACGTCCACCGAGAGCTCCACTGGCACGGTGCTCCGCGCGGTCAGCGTCGACAACGCGTCCGGCAGACCGTCGTCCAGGACCGGGGGATGAATGCCGCGTGCCAGGTCACGCAATTCGGCGAGGGCCTCGGTGGCGTTGCGGTGCGCGGTGTCCACGAGTTGCCGTACACGCGCCGGGTCAGCGATCGGTTCGCCCTCCGGGCCGAGCCGCTCCTTCGCCATGTCGAGGCTCATGGCCAGCGCGACGAGCCGGACCTGCGCCCCGTCGTGCAGATCGCGCTCCAGGCGGCGCAGCAGGGCGGCCGAGTCGTCGACGGCGAGCGCGCGGCTCTCCTCCAAACTCCTCACCCGTTCGGCGAGTTGGCCCGGCCCGAGCAGCGCCCGGATGAGCCAGCGGTCCACGGCGACGACGCCACGTGTGAACCAGGGCGCCGCCAGCAGCGTCACCGCGCCGATCGCCGCCGCCACGAAGGTCCCGGCGAGACTCGTGCTGTGCGGGGCGCCACCGCCGACGGGGACCGGCGTGATCGTCGGCATGCCCGCCCCGCCCGCCGCGGGGCGCTGGTGGAACGCGGCCCACCGCAGTGGCGCGGAGAGATTGAGGAGGGCGGTCAGCCACCAGCCGACGGCGTACAGGCCGAAGGCGGCGACGGGCAGTTTCACCAGGAGGTAGGCCACCGAACGCCACCCCGCCGCGTCGCGCAGGCGAGCGTCCAGCCGCGCGAACGCCTTGCCCGTCGGCCGCAGCCGCGGCGGCGCCTCCACCCGCTCGCCCAGCAACCCCTGGGCGAGCCGGCGATGCACGGCGGCGCAGCCGCGCCCGAGGCCGACGGCCCCGACGACCAGCGCAAGTCCGAGGACAGCGCCGACCAGGGAAGCCGTGAGACCGGTGCCGAGGGCGAGCAGGACGAGGAGGAGAACGGCCCCGACGACGGCCAGGGGGAAGCCCACCAGGCAGTACGTGACCTCGGCCCAGGCGCGAGCCGTGAACGGGGCACGCAGGACGGCGCCCGGGGAGACCTGACGTGAGGGCTCGGCCCGCGCGCCTTCCGGTGGCCGGTCCCCGGCTGGCTCGTGCATGGCTCAAGTCTCCTGTACGTACGTCTGCTGTAGGCAACTGTCGTCTGCCGTGAGGCGGTCACGCGTCCCGGCGCGTCAGCAGCCAGCCGCCCGCGCCGAGCGCCGCCACCACGTACAGGCACAGCATCCCGAAGCCGACCCACGGTGAGAGCACGTCGGCCACTGGCTTGGAGACGGCGAGCGAGTTCCCGGCGATCATGGTCGGGAAGTACTTTGCCACCGTGACCCCGGTGAGCCCGGACAGTGCCGCGGGCAGCACGTACAGCAGCCCGACCAGTGCCCCGACGGCCGCGGCCGTGTGTCGGACGACGGCGCCCAGCGCGATGCCGAGCAGCCCGACCAGGGCGAGATACGCGCCCGAAAGGACCACCGCGCGCAGCACACCCGGGTCGCCGATGCCGGGCACCGGCACTCCTTCTCCGAGCGCGAGCCGCCCGGCGAGGAACGTCGCGAACGCGACCGCTTCACCGACGGCCAGCGTCACCGCGCCGAAGACGCCCGCCTTGGCGGCGAGCAGCAGCGCCCGGTCGGGGATCGCGGCGAGCGTGGAGCGAATCGCGCCGGAGGAGTACTCGCCGGTGACCACGAGCACGCCGAGTACACCGACGATCAGTTGGCCGAGAGCGATCCCGGCCAGCACGTTGTTCACCGGGTCGAACGTGTCGGCCTTGTCGGGGCTGGGGGCATGGGTGTTGGCCATGGTCACGACGCCGATGACGAGCATCCCGACGACGGTGGCCACGAGCGCCCAGAGGGTGGAGCGCAGGCTGCGCAGTTTGATCCACTCCATCCACGCGGCGTGGGCGAACCCGTAGCGCCCCGCGGGCAGCGCCGGTGCCGTCTGCGGGGCGGTCACGACTGCCTCCTCGGCTGTGCGGGGGCGATGCCCCGGTACTCGGCGCTGTCCCCGGTGAGGGCGAAGAACGCCTCCTCGAGCGAACACCCGTCGGCCGTCAGCCCGGCGACGCTGGTGTCGGCGAGCAGCCGGCCCTGGCCGATCACGATCAAGTGGTCGGCGGTGAGCGCCATTTCACTGATCAGATGACTGGACAGCAGCACGGTGCGGCCCTCGGCGGCGAGGGACTTCATCAGGTTGCGGATCCAGCGCACGCCCTCCGGGTCGAGCCCGTTGACGGGCTCGTCGAAGAGGAGCACCCCCGGATCACCGAGCAGGGCGGCGGCGATGCCGAGCCGCTGCGACATGCCCAGTGAGAATCCGCCCGCGCGCTTGTTCGCCACGTCGGCGAGACCGACGGTGTCCAGGACGGCGCGGACCCGAGTGCGGGGAATGCCGTTGGCGGCGGCCAGCGCGGCCAGGTGGTTCGCCGCGCTGCGTCCCGGGTGGTACGTACGGGCCTCGAGCAGCGCGCCGACCTCCCGCAACGGCCAGCGCAGCTCCTCGTACGGCGTGCCGTGGATATGGGCGGTGCCCGCGTCCGGGCGGTCCAGGCCCGTGATGATGCGCATGGTGGTGGACTTCCCGGACCCGTTCGGGCCGAGGAAACCGGTCACCGCGCCCGGGCGGACCTCGAAGCCGAGGCCGTCCACGGCAACGGTGGGGCCGTAACGTTTGGTGAGACCGCGGACCTCGATCATGGCTGCTCCCAGGTGGCTACGTTCATGCCCCCGACGCTAGGCGCGCCCGCGCCGCCCCGGAACGAGGCTGACCTCCGTCTTGAGCTGGGGGTTTTCCCCCAGGGGAGCGGTGCTGGTGTTCCGGGGCACGGGGCCCTCCTGGGCAAGCCGGATGTCGGACGTGCGCAGGGGACCCTAGGAGGGGCGGTCCCCGAAGCCCACCTCGTTCAACGGCTGCGGATTCCGTCGGCCGCCCTCAGCGCGGTGACCGCGGATGTGGCGTCTTCGGCGTAGTCCGGGTCCTGGACGACGGTGACCGAGGTAGGGGTGGCGGGCAGCGTGCGGGACCACTTCACCTTCACCGCCCCGATCTTCGGCAGGGAAAGCGCATCGAGCCAGCCGCGGTCGTCGTCCGGCGAACCGGTCTCCAGCAGGGCCAGCAGTTCCCGTTCCTTGGCGGCCATCGCGGGCTCGGGGCCGGGCAGCCGTGCCGAGGCGCGGGCCATGTCGGCGAAGAGCGCGGTCAGTTCGGGCGATACGGGGGTCTCGGCGGGCAGCTGTCCGGTGCGCTCGGCCTGTCCGAGCAGCAGCCGCAGACGGGCGCGACGCCGACGGATGGACTCCTCCTGGCGGGCCAGGTCGGCGTCCAGCTCGGTCAGGATCTCGACGAGATCCTTGCCCACATCGTCCGCCAGCACGTCCTTGACCTCGTCGAGGCTCAGGCCCAGCTCGGTCAGCCGGCGGACACGCGCCAGCTCCACGGCGTCGCGCAGGGAATATTCGCGATATCCGTTGGGCTGCCGGGGAGGCTCGGGCAGGAGCCCGATGCGGTGGTAGTGCCGCACGGCACGGGTGGTGATGCCGGCCATGCGGGCGAGCTCTCCGATTCGCATGGCATCAGTAGAAACGTTGACGTTGCCACAAGGTCAAGCGGCTCGGTGCGCAAGTCACCGGCGTTGTCGCCGCGGGCGTCTTCGCCGGGCCGGCGGTACCGGTCCTCACCTGCGGGCGGCACCTGGGCCGGGGGCAATTCCCTGGCCGACGGGACGCGGGACCCACGACGAAGGCATGCTCACTCCATGACGAACCGTTGGGTCGGAGTGACCGTGGACTGCATCGATGTCGAGCGAGTGTCAGCGTTCTGGAGCGTGCTGCTGGACCGCCCGCAAGGGCCGTCCGAGCCCGGCTGGGTCTATCTCGGCCATCGCGACGACCCGCAGCCGCGCCTGGTCTTCCAGCCCGTGACCGAGCCGAGGGCCGGAAAGGTGCGCCTGCACCTGGACGTCTCGGTGGACGACATCGATCAGGGGATCGCCCAAGTCATAGGCCTCGGCGGCCGGTTCACCGGCGAGCGGCACGAATACGACGAGGGTGTGGTCGTCGTGATGGCCGACCCCGAGGGGCACGAGTTCTGCCTGTCCCAGTACTACTAGCCTTCCGTATCGAGCTGGTGGTCGGCCCACACGTAGGTTTCGGGCAGCAGGTCGGCGACGGGGACGGTCCGGAGGCGGTCGCCCGCACCGACGATGACCTTGAGGTCCGGGAAGTAGTCGAGGAGGACTTGGCGGCACCGGCCGCACGGGGGGACGACTCCGCGGTCGCGGTCGCCCACGGCGACGATCGTGTCCAGCTCGTAGGCGCCCTGGCCGGCTGCCGCGCCGATGACGACCAGCTCGGCACAAGGGCCTCCGGTGAAGTGGTAGGCGTTCACCGCGGTGACGATCCGGCCGTCCCGGTCGCGGGCCGCGGCCGCCATGGTGTGGTTGTCGCCCCGGCAGCGGGTGCGCGCGACATGAGCCGCGGCCTCGATGAGTTCGTGGTCGACATGATCGGTCTGCGTGGTCATCTGCGTTGCCTTCGTGAGGTGTTGGCCCAGAGCGCCGTCAGCGCGTCGGCGAGCCAGTGAATCAGTGAATCAGTGAATCAGCGAGCCAGTGAATCAATGAGCCAGTGAATCAGTTGGGAGTCAGCCGGGACTGCCGGTTGCCAGGTTGGCCTCATGCGGTGTGCCGCGGCGGAACGGCCTTGCTCGCGGTAGAGGGCCGGTGCGGTGGGCCAGGCCCTGCGGGCATGAACATCGGCCGGAGCATGGTGAGTTCGCGTGAGTCCCGACGTATCGCCTTGTTCGCTGAAGTGGGACCGGGCGTCCGCCAAGTGGGGCGGCGATGCCTCGTCACGCCCCGCCTGGGCCAGGGCCGCCGCCAGGCGTTGGTGGGTGATGGCCGGCGAAAGCCCGGCACATGAGCGGACGATGTCCTGCACCGAGGGTTCGGCCGCGGCCGGCGTGCTGCCCACGCGCCGGGCGAAGGGAGTGGGGACTCCGAGTCAGTGAGCAGGCCGAGGCCGACGGCGCCGGCGCCGCTGCGGAGCTTGAGACTGCTCTGCCTGTTCCGCTCGTGACCGCGTGAGCGACGGCTCCAAGACTTCGTGTCGTCAGTCGGACACGATGCGGAGGAGAGCCGTGCCGTCCTCACGGGTGACCGTCTGGATCACCACCGCATCGGGCTGAGGGCTCGGCCGGGTGGCGTCGCCCGGACCACCGCAGGAGTTGCTTCCTCCGTTGCTGCGGAGGACCGTGGTGCACGCTTGGCCCGGGCCGGTCGAGCCGCCCTTGGACTCGCCGTTGCCCGACTTGATCGTGTACTCGATCTTGTTCGGGCCGACCTCGGTGACGGACAGGGTTGCCGGACCGGCCGGGCCCTTGAAGCTGAACTTCACCGGGCCTGCTACCGCGATCTCGCAGTTGCCGTCCGCGCAGGCGCCGACATTGTGCCCGTCCGCCGCCGAGGCGGACGGCCGCCCGGACGAGGGCTGCGGGGACGAGGGCCGCGGGGAGGGGGTCTTCGAGGAAGAGGAATGGGCTTTCGAGGTCTCACTACTGGGTGAAGACTCACGGCCGGCCTGCTCCGTGCTGCCGCAGCCACCCACCGTCAACGCGACCAGCGCGGCGAGCGCGACGCCCGCCACCCGCCGATGCTGCGAAAGCCCTTCTCGCAGCCTCCATGCCGATTCAGTCGCGGCCATGACGTCCCCTGTGTTCCAGTCTGCGTGGTTCGGTACGGCAGTCAGTCTGCCCCCTTGCCACCGTCGCCGTGCCGCAACGGGCCGCAGCGGCCACCCGACCTCACCCGAACGTCAGCCGGAACACCGCTCCGCCCCCTGCGGCTGCTCCGCCGTGAGCTCCGCGCCGTGGGCCCGGGCAACGCGCGGGCAAGGGAGTGGGCGGGGTGGCAGCCTGGGAGTTCCCTGGTGGGCGGGCCTGAAGCGGACGTCGCAGTGGGTGGGTGGGCGGCCGAGAACATCGCGCGCGGTTCTCGACGGACCGATACCAGGTCTGAGCCCGGGGTGTCGTGGGGTGCGGTGTCTCAGGTGGCTGGGGGGAGGTCAGGTCGTCGGGTGACCTGGCCTTCGCGGCGCGCAAGGCCGTGGTCCCTTGCGCGCGGGGCCGTCGAGCGAGGGATCTTCTTGCGTCATAGGCAAGAGCTTATGCGCTGAACGAAATGGCACGTACGGTCGATGTCATGACGCACCCCACGCACCGGACGCCTGCACCGCACGGTTCTCCCGCACACTCCCAGCCGCACGGACATGGGTCCCATGAGGCCGGCCATGGCGCCCACGGCGCCCACAGCCACGGCACACATACGCATGAGCAGGACGGCCTGGCGGAGCTGCTCGACCTCGATGCCGACCTGTTCGCGCCTCAGCTCGCCGCCGCGATGCGTTCCATCGCGGCGCTGGCCGGGGACGATGTCGAGCGGATCGTGGACCTTGGTGCCGGAAGCGGCACCGGAACGTTCGCCCTGCTCAAGCAGTTCCCCTCCGCTCAGGTGACGGCCGTGGACAGCTCCTCTCACATGCTGGATCAGCTGACCCGGACCGCTGCCGCCAAGAACCTTGACGCGCGCGTCCACCTGCTGGAAGCCGACGCCGGTACGGGCCTGCCGGGCGTCACGGACGCGGACCTCGTCTGGGCCTCGGCCTCCATGCATCACATGGACGACCCCGCCGCGACCCTCGACATCATCTTCAAGGCCCTGCGCCCGGGCGGGCTCCTGGCCGTCGCGGAACTGGACGGGATGCCGCGATTCCTCGCCGACGACGCGGTGCCGGAGCGCCCCGGGCTGGAGGGCCGCTTCCGCGAGGCACTCACGACGCTGCACGCCGAAGAGGTACCGCACATGGGAGCCGACTGGGGCGCGCTGCTGGCATCGGCCGGTTTCACCCTTGAGGATGAACGCACAGAGAATCTCGAACTGCGCCCGCCGTCGGGCGGCAGCGCCGGGCTCTACGCGCACGGCACGCTCAGCCGTATCCGCGGCGCTCTGGAAGGCCGTATCCATCCGGCCGACCTGGAAGCGCTCGACACGCTCGTGAACGGCGGCCCGGCGGACGTACGCCACCGTGACGACCTGGTGGTGCGCTCCACGCGCCAGCTCTGGATCGCGCGCCGCCCCACGGACAGCGCCTCGTAGCGACCGGCTGAGGAGCGACCGGCTGAGGAGCGCCCGGCCGAGGGGTTGACGCGATGGTTGGTTGAGGGTGTCGATGCACGCGATTCCGCTCCGACGTCTCTACTGGAAGGTGCCATGCCCCATGGGAGCGGGCAGGGCACGGCAGGTGCGAGACATCCGGAGGAATTGCCATGCAGACACTCACCGTCGATGTGTTCGTCTCGGTTGACGGGTATGCCGGCAGCGCGACATCGCCCGCATACTTCGGCTACTTCGGGCCCATGCTCGAGGAGTGGATCCGCGAGGAGATGGCTGGGCCGCAGCTGGTGCTCATGGGGCGGCGCACCTACGAGGCCCTGGTGGGCCTCCCCGGGGAGTCGGGTGGCCCCGGCGCGGACCCGGTGCCCGGTGCGGACAAGGTCGTCTTCTCGTCGACGCTGAAGACGGTCGCCTGGCAGAACACGCGCGTGTGCCAGGACGACCTGATCGCCGAGGTCACCCGGCTCAAGAACGACGGCCATGTGCCGCTGCGGACCATGGGCAGTCTGTCCCTGGCCCGGCAGCTTCTCGACGCGGGCCTCGTGGACCGGCTGAGGCTGACGACCTTTCCGCTGCTCGTGGGGGAGTCGGGCCGTGAGCCGTTCTTCGCCGGGGTGAACTCGACAGAACTGGAGCTGGTCTCCCATCACGATCTGGACAACAGGGTCCTGGTGATCGAGTACCGGCCCACAGGACGCGCGATTCCGAAGGCCTGAGAGCCGGGCGTCCGGCGCCCGGGGAGGCCGTCAGAGGTTGAGTGCCGTTTCGTGGCGTGGTTGGTAGAGCCCCAGCTCGCCACCGCCCGGCAGCCGGATCCCGGTCTTGAGACCCCACCCGGCGTTCGTGACCGGGGTGCACTCGACCCCCTTCGCCGAGAGCTCGTCGACCGTCGCGTTGACGTCGTCGCACATCAGGTACAACTCGTGTGACGGTGCGTCGGCGGGGTGGACGGCCACCTCGGCCGGAGGCAGCTTGAAGATGAGCCAGCCGTCGCCGGCATCGATGTGCGGATACCCCAGAACGTCCCTGAAGAAGGCGCGGTCCGCCTCCGCGTCGTGGCTGTAGATGATGACGTGAGCGCCGTTAATCATGCGTGCAGGGTACTGACCGCTGGGAGCGGAGGCCGGATATGACGCCGTGTCCGAGGCAGTGGCCTGGCGACATGGGAGCACAAGGAGCGTGAACACCATGCCTGAGGAGTACGTGAGCGCCACTCTGGCCGTCGCCGTGTCCGCCGCCAGAGCCTTCGCGGTGCTGGCGGATCCGAGGTCGCATTCTGCGATCGACGGCACCGGCTGGGTTCAGGCATCCGTCGACCGGGCGCCGCTGACCGAGGTGGGCCAGGTCTTCCGGATGGACATGTATCACCCCAACCACCCGAACGGTGACTACCAGGTGGTCAACAGGGTCGAGGTGCTCGAACCGCCGCGCTGCATCGGCTGGCTGACGGGGTATCGCAAGGACGACGGCCAACTGGAGTTCGGCGGCTGGATCTGGCGTTACGACCTGGCGCCGCTCGGTCCGTCCGAGACCGAGGTCACGCTCACCTACGACTGGTCGGCGGTGCCACGCTCCATCCGGGAGTACATCCGGTTCCCGCCGTTCGGCCCCGAGCACCTCAGCAACTCACTGCACCACCTGGCCGGGCTGGTGGCGGGCCGGCGCTGAGGCGGCGAGTCGGGACCCTGCCGCGACGCGGCGGCCGCCCACCACCGGGACGAGAAGTTCACCCGCAGCCTGGACCTGATCTGCGCGCCCGTATCGCGACGCTCATCCCGTGAACCTCGTCGCCGGTGACCGCTCCCGCAATGCCGAAGGTGGAGACGCACGTCACATGGGGCCATGTCACAGCGCGCGGAGCCGTTTCGTCATAGGGGTGCAGGCATCGGCAACGACAAAGGAGTTCACGATGGACGCCCGTTTGAACATGTTCGGCAATCCGACGGCCATGAAGGTCTGGAAGCACATCATCGCGGCGAACCAGGTGCTCGCCGAGTCGTCGGTGCCGCACGCGACGCTGGAGCTGGTGAAGATCCGCGCCAGCCAGATCAACGGGTGCGGCGGCTGCCTCGACATGCACACCAAGGACGCCGCTGCCGCCGGTGAGACCTCTACGCGCCTCAACCTCGTCGCGGCGTGGAGGGAGGCCAAGGTCTACACCGAGGCCGAGCGCGCGGCGCTGGAGCTGACGGAGCAGGGCACCCGTATTGCCGACGCGGCCGGTGGTGTCCCGGACGAGGTCTGGGCGAATGCCGCCAAGTACTACGACGAGGATCAGCTCGCGGCCCTGGTCTCGCAGATCGCACTTATCAACGCGTTCAACCGCGGGAACGTCATCATCCAGATGCCGGCCGGCGACTACCAGCCCGGCCAGTTCGGATAGCTCGTACCGGACGGACGATGAGCTGTGCCCGGCCCGGCGGTGCTGACCGGACGACCGCCGGGCCGCGGCTGACCTGCCCGTTCGGATGGCCGTGCTCGCAGGCCGAATGAGGACATCTGCGAGATGAAGCAGGACATGGTGGTGGAGAGTGGGGGCATGGAGTTCTTCTGCTACCACCGAGATCGTCTCGACTCCCTGGCGCTACGCCATGAGTTGCTGGAAGACCACTGGTCCTACATGGACCAGTACGGCAAGGAGCTGATCGCTCGCGGTCCGACGCTCAGCAGCGACGGTGAGGAGCCGACGGGGAGTGTGCACATCGTCGACCTGCCGGACACGGCCGCGGCACGCGCGTTCGCGTTCGACGAACCCGGCTATCAGGCCGGTGTGTACCGGGACGTGATGCTGCGCCGTTGGCACAACAAGCTCGGGCGCACCATGTGGGACTACCCCGGCGGCCCCACCGAAGGGAACCGGTACCTGGTGCTCGGCCTCGGCGCGGGGCACACCGCCGACCTCGATGTGCCCGCCGATCAGGACGACTTGATCGCGTACGGGCCTCTGCTGTCCGACGACGGCGCCACGTGGCTGGGTACGGCGGCGCTGGTCCGGGCGCCGGACCCGGACACGGCATGTGCCGTACTGACCGTGGGTCTCTACGCCGAGATCGAGGTCCACAACTGGCAGTTCGGCGGCAGGCGGTGATGACGGCCGTCAGCCCGCCATAAGAGCGGAAGATGAGCGAGTCGTGCAACGATTCGGGCCCGCCGTGCGTCAGTTGTCCGAGAGTTCACGTCGATGCTCGAGGGACGTAAATGCAACGTGAGTATGTCTTCGGGATCGCCGGGGCCGTGCTGGTGGCCACAGCCGGCATCACCGCCTGTCGGGGCGACGCCTCGGCCGCGCCGTCCGGCGCGGCGCGGGTCGTCAAGGACACCGATGACGAGGCGGTCATCGAACTGGCCGACGGACGCCGGGTCTCCCTGCGTTACCAGGCCGGTACGGGCCTGCTCGAACGGCACCGGAGCGCCGTCGGCAAGCCCTGGTCCACGTCGAAGACCGTCTACGCCACCAAGACCGATCCCTGCCAGGGCATTGACCTGAAGGCATACCGCGCCACCGTCACCGTGCGCGCCGACTTCGGACAGTACTGCCGGGACGGCGAGCCTCCGACGGAGAGCGTCGCCGCCGTCGGCACCGGTGGACTGGGGAAGTGGGACTCCCACATCGCCAAGAACTGGGACGGCTGGGACCGGGTCGACATCGCCCGCGACGGGAAGTCGGCGAAGTTCACGTCCACGTCATGGGCCAGCACGACGACGCTCGCCTGGCGCGTCGTCGAGGGCTTCGGCGAGGTCGCGACCAGGTACAAGAGGCTCGGTGAACGGTTCCTCGGCACCTGGCGCGCCGAGGACGGCAGCCACCAGGTGACCTTCCGGCAGAGCAAGCTCAACGTGCCCGCGTCGGCCACCGTCGAGATGCTCAAGGGGCCCACGTGCAAGGTCCGCATGGACTTGATCGACATCTGGGAGGACCGGGTGCAGCCCAGGAGAATCAAGGTTCTGGACGGCGAGAGAACCACGTACTGCCCGCCCGAGGAGTTCAATTCCGAGTACGTGGTGGCGACTGCCGACGGGCCGATGGAGCTCAGGCACCTCGGTGACGCCACAGCGCTGGTGACGTACCGGAAGTCGTGACGAAGCCGCCAGGAGCGTCGTCCGTTGCCCAGGCCGCTGCCGGGCTTGCGTACCGGTGATGGGGGAGGCGAGGATCGCCGTCATGATCAAAGGTGTGATGTTCGACTTTTCCGGGACCCTCTTCCGTATCGAGTCGGTCTCGGAATGGCTGGGAGCGGTTGTTGCCGAGGCCGGACTCGACATGGGGGAGGACGAACTCGCGGCGTGTGTCAGCCGGTTGACCGAGGCGGGCGCTCTGCCCGGAGGGGCTCCACCTCGCACGCTGCCGTCGCATCTCGATGGGCTGTGGCGTGAACGGGACCTCAGTGCCGAGCAACACCGTGCTGCGTTTACCGCTCTTGCCCGCGAGGCGTCACTCCCGTCGGCGGAGCTGGCCGAGGCTCTGTATGACCGGCATCGCACTTCGGCCGCATGGCGCCCCTATCCCGACACCGAGGCGACGCTTCATGCTCTGCGTGGGCGGGGCGTCTCCGTCGCTGTGGTGAGCAATATCGGCTGGGACCTGCGGCCCGTCTTCCGCGACCACCGTGTCGACAGCCTCGTCGACGCGTACGTCCTCTCCTTCGAGCACGGCGTGCAGAAGCCGGATCCGGGGCTCTTCCGAGTGGCCTGCGACAAGCTCGGACTGCCGCCCGGCGAGGTCCTCATGGTCGGCGACGATCGTGTCGCGGACGCCGGGGCGGCGGTGCTCGGGTGTCCGGTTCATCTGGTCGACCACCTGCCCGTCGATCGACGCCCGAACGCACTGCGGGCGGTTCTTGATCTCGTCCAGATCCTCTAGTGCTGCGCCGGTAACGTTCACCAGTTTGCCATGGATGAACGGAGAGCCAGGCAGGGCGGCACCGATGTCTGAGCTACTGCGCTGACGGAGCGCGCTGCGCGGTGAGCACGGGCTGGTAGTGGCCGCTGGAGGCCGGACTGTGCCGGCTGATGTTCGTGAAGCCGGCTTCAGCCACGAACTCTTTCAGTTGCGGAGACGTCAGCGCCCAGTAGGTGCTCCGTCGGACTCGGACATGCCAGGCGTTGTCCGCGGGGATGAGCTGGAAGTGCTCCAGGTCGTACCGCTCGCCGTCTTCATGCCACCGATGTCGTCGAACCGATGGAGCACGTCGCGGACGGTGTCTTCGCCGGCCTGGAGCAGCCCAGCGATCACCGGGACTCGGGTCCGCCGGCCGAGGCAACGGAGTCGTCCGACGCCATGAAGCGAACGCACTGCCGGCAGCCCCGACTGGCTTTCGCGACTACGCTCGTATGTCGTGAATGCCTACTTCACGACGGAACAGTGCCCCAGCTGCGGTTGCCACACCGACGGCCTGTCCAACAGATTCGCCTGCACTTCCTGCGACACGGTATGGACGTCGGGGGATCCGGACTCGGTCGTGAGCCCTCGGACGAGCGTCATGTGACGACGCCGGTCACTTCCCGCGGCCGGAGTCGATCTGGTCGGCCAGGTCGCTCAAGTCGTCGGCGTACAGGTCGAATTGGTCCGCAGCGGTGGGCGGGTCGCCGACCGGGCGGGTGACGTAGGCGGTGCGCAGGCCCGCGTTCTGTGCCGCGCGCAGGTCCCAGGCGTGGGTGGCGACCATCAGCAATCGCTCCGGCGGTCGTCCGGAGACGGTGACAGCCAGTTGGTAGACCGCTGGATCCGGCTTGTACGTCCGGGCGTCCTCGGCCGACAGTGCCTGGTGCCAGCGCAGGCCGGCGTGGGCGTTGACTTCGAGCAGCGCCGTCCGGCTCGCGTTGGAGAGGCCGATCAGCGGGTGCTGTTCCGCGAGTCGGGCAAGACCTGGCGCAGTGTCGGGCCACGGCGGGAGCCGACGACCTGACAGGGCCAGCGCCGCTACGGCCGTCGGGTCGTCGATCCCTGCGGCGTCGGCGACGAGCCGGGCGGCTTCCAGGTCGAGCGCGTCGCTGGTGACGTAGGACCGCCCGCCGTCGAGGATGCGCCGCTGCTCGCGGTCGATCTGCTGCTGCCACATCGACAGCAGCTCTTCGATCTGCGCCGGACTGTCGAGCGACGGGTCAAGTTCACGAATGCCGGCGCGGATACCGGCGGGCTCGTCGACGAGCGTGCCGAGTACGTCGAAGACGAGGGCATCGATCTGCAGTTCTGACATCGGAGCGGTCTCCATGCAAGGGGCGAGGTGCCGGATGATCGAACGTGGCGGGAGGGTCGCAAAGGGTGCAAGTTGCGCTGGGGGCCAACGTTTGAGCGGTGGGTGTCGGGCGTGGGAGCCGTGATGGCTCCGCTCGAGTCGGACGAGCGCGAGACTCTCGCTGCTCGCCACGGGGAGACTCGTGGGGGGCGCACCCTCGTGCTCCATGAGGGCGAAGGCGATGCTCCGATCGTCGCCGTGCGATGTCAGGGCAAGGGTGAGATCAAGGTCTCGGTGAAGCCGGTGGATGCCGAATTTCCGCTGGAATGCGTTCAGAGTGAAGTGAACACCAGGTATCACCAATTCCGTGTCACGGGGGTGGAGAAAGCGGGCACGGTCTCGGTCCAGGCACCGTCAACACTGCGTTGGTCGAAGACGATTGGTCGCGGCGAGCCGCCCGAGACGGAGGGGCGGGGCTCGCTCGGGCAGCGTTGAACGGGCGACGGCGGCGGGGGATTCGGGGAGTTCCGGGTCGTGCCCGCGCCGCCGTCCGGCGCCTACTGCGGCTTTGTCGCGATCTGGATCAGGTTGCCGCAGGTGTCGTCGAAGACTGCCGTGGTGACCGGGCCCATTTCCAGGGGCTCCTGGGTGAAGGTGACTCCGAGACCGCTCAGACGCTCGTACTCTGCCTGTACGTCCTCGACGGCGAACTGGGCGAGCGGGATGCCGTCCGCGACGAGCGTGTCGCGGTAGGGCTTGACGGCCGGGTGGCCGGCGGGCTCCAGGAGGAGTTCGGTGCCGCCGGGCTCCTCGGGTGAGACGACGGTCAGCCACCGGGCCTCCGGGCCGACCGGGACGTCGTGCTTCTTCACGAAGCCGAGGATCTCGGTGTAGAAGTGCTCGGCCTTGGCCTGGTCGTCGACGAAGACGCTGGTCAGGTGGATCTTCATGAGGCGCTGTCCTCCGGTCCTGATGTGTGGGGTGTGGGCGTGCGCACGGGCCATCGCTCGGTGATCTGCCGCAGCGGCTCCGTGTTCAGGTCGTGGAACTTGTATCGGCCCTCTCGCCTGCTCTCGACGAGTCCGGCGGCCTCCAGCACGGCCAGGTGCTGGGAGACACCCTGGCGCGAGGTGCCCAGCTGATGCTTCATGCTCAGCCGCCCGCAGATCTCGAACAGTGTCTGTCCGGACTTCTCCGTGAGCTCGTCGAGGATGGTGCGGCGGGTGGGGTCGGCCAAGGCTTTGAAGAGATCGTCGGCCATGTCCACATGATAGGCAACTCCTCACTTGCCTATCAAGTCGAGGGGTTCGACTCCGGCTCCGTCCGGCCGATGGTGCGATGACGCAGGGTCTGGTGCAGGCCCGCAGGATCACGGAAACAGTGGGTCCGGAAGCCGGAAGCCGGAAGCCGGAAGCCGGAAGCCGGAAGCCGCAAGTCGGAAGCCGGATACCCGGACCGCCCCGACCTGTCCGGGCGCCGCTACGACACGCTGCTATGACAGCGCTGTTATATTAGTGCTGTGACATCTTCTGGCCCCACCGCTTCTGACCCCACCGCGCTACCCGACCCCTGGCACTCGCTGCACGAGCTGCTGGCCGCCATGGATGCCGACATCGAGCAGGTATACGTCGAGCGCGGCATCAAGGGGGTGCGGCCGCGGTTCGCGTACCCGCTGATCCGGCTGGCCCATACCGGACCGCTCACCATCCGCGAGCTCGCGGAGTCCCTCAACCGCTCGCACTCCGCGATCAGTCAGACCGTCGCCGCCATGCGCAAGGAGGATCTGGTCACCTCCGAACCGGGGCCCGACGCCCGCACGCGGCGGATCAACCTGACCGAGCGCGGACGTTCGCTGGTGCCGTTCCTGGAGGCCGAGTGGCGGGCCACGCACGCGACGGTGGCCGAACTGGACGGGGAGATCCCGCACGCGATGACCGCTGTCGTGGAGGAGGTACGGCGGGCGCTGGAGCAACGGTCGATGCGGGAGCGAATCCGCCACCACCTCGCCGGGCCTCCGGAATGAAGGGGCGGGTCCGGTTCCTCGACACCCGTCCGCTGCGTCGCAGCCGGCCGTTCCGCGACTTGTGGATCGGCACCTCGGCCTCCCAGCTCGGCGGCCAGATATCGACCGTGGCGGTGCTCGCCCAGGTCTGGGACCTGACCGGCAGCACAGTGGGCACCGGCGCCATCGGGCTCGCCACCGGCCTGCCGATGGTGCTGTTCGGGCTGACCGGCGGCACGCTCGCCGACCGTGTCGACCGCCGGGCGCTGGTGCGGGCCACTACGGCAGGCCAACTGCTGGTCGCCGCAGGGCTGTCGACGCAGGCCCTCGCGGGCAACCGGAACGTGTTCCTGCTGCTCGCCCTGGTTGCTGCCGGAACCGCCTGCGGCGCGCTGGGTGCCCCGGCCCGGCGCACGTTCCCGGTCCGGCTGCTGCCGGCCGACCAGGTCGCGGCCGGCCTCGCGCTGACCAACATCTCCTTCCAGGTGGCGATGCTGGCCGGGCCCGCGCTGGCCGGGCTGATCATCGCCCGCTGGGACCTCCCTGTCGCCTACGCCGCCCAGGCGGTGGCCACGGTGGTCTCGATGCTCGCTGTGATCCGACTTCCGGCCATGAGGCCCGAGGGGGTGGATGCGGCTGTCGCCAAGCGGCGTCCGGAGCGCGGCGGTTGGCGGATCGTCCTGCGTCGCCCGACGCTGTGGGGCTCGATGGTCACCGACCTGTCCGCGACGCTCCTCGCCATGCCGATCGCGCTGTTCCCGCTGGTGAACGAGATCCGTTTCGGCGGCGACCCGCAGACCCTCGGCCTGTTCCTCTCGGCCGTCGCGGTCGGCGGGATCACGGCCGGCCTCCTCTCCGGCACGGTGACACGCTGGCGCCGCGGCGGCCTGGTCCAGCTGGGCGCGGCTGCCGTCTGGGGCCTGGCGCTGGCCGGCTTCGGCCTCTCCGGGCCGCTGTGGCCGGCCCTCGGCTGCCTGGCCGTGGCCGGTGCCGCCGACACCGTCTCCGTCGTCACCCGCAGTGCGCTGGTCCAGTTGGAGACCCCTGACGCGTACCGGGGGAGGGTCTCCTCCGTGGAACATGTCATCGGCGTCGCTGGTCCCGAACTCGGCAATTTCCGGGGTGGGTTGATGGCATCGGCGACCTCCGCCCCCTTCGCCCTGGTCACCGGCGGCCTGTCCGCCACGCTGGCGGTCGCGGCGGTGGCAGCGACGAACGCCTCCCTCCGCGCCTACCGCACACCGCGCGCCGCCAACAATCGCCAGAGCGAGGAGCCTCATGGAGGCCCGTCGTCCGAAACCGCAGGCGCCGCTGAAGTGTGACGGCTCAGAGACACGATGAGGCCAGTGAGTGAACCCGGCCGCGCGACCGGTCCGGACGGGGATACGGAGGGAGCTTTCCGGTGTGACGTTCGCCGGGCGCCATGAGCTCAAGGATCCGCTCGGCCGCGGCGCCATGGGAGAGGTGTGGCCGGGGCGCGACTCCTCGTTGCCGCGTTGCGCTGCGGCCGTGAAGGTGCTGCCGCCCCGGAGGGACTCGGGCGCTGCCGGTTGCGCGACGCGTACCTGCGTCGTGATGCGAACCTCTCACGACGGGGGCAGCGGAGGCAGAATGAACAGGGTGAAGTACGTGCTGCTTATCTGCGACGACGAGAAGGTCTCGCCCAGTAACGAGGAGCTCGAGGCGGACCCGACACACCAGGCCTGGCTCGCGGATCTCGACCGTCGGGGCGGCATGCTCGTCGGCGCGCGGCTGCGTCCGGTGGTGGACGCGACCACGGTCCGGGTCCGGGACGGCGAAACCCTGGTGTCGGACGGTCCGTTCGCGGAGACCAAGGACTTCGTCGGCGGCTTCGTGATCGTCGAGTGCGCCGACCTGGACGAGGCGATCGCGATCGCCGAGGGCCATCCGTACGCGCGCTGGGGCGGCGTCGAGATCCGCCCGGTCTGGGAATGACCGCACCGGAGGACCAGGTCCGGAGGGCCGTCGACGAGGCGTTCCGGGACGAGTGGGGCCAGGTGGTCGCGACCCTGATCGGGGCGACGGGCGACGGGCGACTGGGACCTGGCCGAGGACTGCGCGCAGGACGCGTTCGCCGCAGCGCTGACGACCTGGGCGCGCGACGGCGTGCCGCGCCGCCCCGGGGCATGGCTCACCACCACAGCCCGCAACCGCGCCACCGACCGGCTGCGGCGCGACGCCGCGGGCGCGGCCAAACTGCGCCAGCTGGCCGTGATCACCCGCGACCGTGATGAACCGCCGGTGGAGGACATCCCGGACGAGCGGTTGCGGCTGATCTTCACCTGCTGCCATCCGGCGCTGCCCTTCCCCGCACGGGTCGCGCTCACCCTCCGTACGCTGGCCGGGCTGAGCACCGCCGAGATCGCCCGCGCCTTCCTGACGGCCGAGCCGACGATGGCGCAGCGCCTGGTCCGCGCCAAACGCAAGATCGCCGAGGCCGGCATCCCGTACCGCGTGCCACCCGCCGACCTGCTCCCGCAGCGACTGTCCGCCGTCCTCGCCGTGCTCTACCTGATCTTCAACGAGGGGTACGACGACGAGGGCGCGGACGACCGCCGGGCACTGACCGCCGAAGCGATCCGGCTGTCCCGGGTCCTGATCCGGCTGATGCCCGGCGAATCCGAGCCACGCGGGCTGCTCGCCCTGATGCTGCTGCACGAGGCGCGGCGCACGACCCGTACGTCCGACGGCGTGCTCGTCACACTGGAGAAGCAGGACCGGAGCCGGTGGGATCAAGGGCTGATCGCCGAAGGGCTGGAGACCCTTGACGAGGCGCTGGCCACGAGGCGCAGCGGGCCGTACCAGGTACAGGCCGCGATCGCCGCCTGTCATGCCACCGCTCCCGACGCCCAGAGCACGGACTGGCCGCAGATCGCGGTGCTGTACGCGGAACTGGCCCGGTTGGCCCCGTCCCCGGTGGTCGAGCTGAACCGGGCGGTGGCGGTCGCGATGGCGGACGGTATCCCGGCCGGCCTGGCGCTGGTCGACGAGCTGGCCGCATCCGGGCGGCTCGACGGCTACCACCTGCTGCCCGCGACCCGGGCCGACCTGCTCCGCCGCTCCGGCCGGAGGGACGAGGCGAGGCACGCGTACGAGGAAGCGGTGAAACTGGCGCCGACGGAGGCCGAGCGCCGCTATCTGACCAGCCGGATCCGAGAGCTGACCAGCGGAAACGGCGAGCGGTGACTGGCGTCGTCCAGATCGGTGAACTTTTTCGCCGCAGGTGTCGATCCGGGGGGTCCGCATTCGTCGGTGGGGTGACAGTCGCTCTGGAGCGAGGCAGAGAAGGCCCTCCGGACAAGGACATGAAGGGACGAGTTCTCATGAGCACCGAAACGAGCGCACCCGCGCCCAAGGCCGTCGACCGAGCCGCCTACCAGGCGGAACTGGACGCGCTGCGGATCAGGGAGAAGGCCTGTACCCGTGAAGGCGACGCGATCGCGGCGGCCCGCCGCCGGCTGCCCATGGTGGAAGTGGACGCCGGCGCCCCGTTGACCGGCCCGTCAGGTCGGGTCACCCTGCTGGACGCGTTCGAGGGGCGCACGCAGCTCATCGCGTACTTCCAGATGTGGCACGCCGGACACCCCGCCGCCGACCAGTGCGAGGGCTGCACGTTCTTCAACAGTCAGGTCCGCGAGCTGTCCTACCTGCACTCCCGTGACGTCACCTACGCGACACTGTGCCAGGGCCCGTACGAGGTGAGCGTCCGCTACCGCGACTTCATGGGCTGGGACGTGCCCTGGTACTCGGCCGAGGATTCGATCGACACGCTGATGGCGGGGCGTGGCCCGTTCATGCTGGCGTGTTATCTGCGCCAGGGAGACCGCGTGTTCGAGACGTACTGGACCACAGGCCGCGGCGTCGAGGCCATGGATCAGACGTACAGCCTGCTGGACCGGACGGTGTACGGGCGGCAGGAGCCGTGGGAGGACTCGCCCGCCGGCTGGCCGCAGATCAGCGGCAACTACATGCGCACCGACGGACGCCCCACCGCCCAGTGGCCCCGTCTGGACGCCGGACGCTCCGACGAACTGGAAGCCGCCGGGAGCTAGGTCTTCAACCGGGTTACGACTGACGGGAATTCAGATCCACCCCCGGCGCGCCGCGATCACGCCCGCCTGGAAGCGGTTCGCGGCGCCCAGCTCTTCGTGGAGGCGGCTGATGCGGCGCCGCATCGTCCGTACCGACCAGCCCAACTGGCGGGCTATCGCCTCGTCCTTGAGGCCGCCGACGAGGAGGGTCAGCATCTGGCGGTCCTCCTCGCCGAGCGGGTCTTCCTCGGCGGGGGCACCCAGTGGGGTCGCGGTGCGCCAGCACAGTTCCCAGTAGTCGATCAGGCCGTCGAGCAGGGCTGACGGGCGGATGACGGCGGCGCGTACCTCGGTGGTGAAGTCGAGGGAGAGCGGCATCAGGGCGAGGCGGCGGTCGGAGATCGCCAGCTTGATGCGCAGGCCCGGCAGGACGCGGGCCTGCTCGCCGTGCGCCACCAGCTCACGGATGTCGCCCAGGACGCCGGGCCACTCCAGCGCCTCGGGGGCGTAGACGGCGCGGTAGCGGACACCCCGGGTGAGGGCTGTCGCCTCGACCGGGTTGGAGGTGGTCAGCGCGTACGGGGGGCGGTCCAGGGTGATGACCTCGTCACGCGCTTCCTGCTGAAGCTGTACGAACCAGCGGCCCAACGCCTCGCCGCCGGTGATGACTTCGACCTGTTCGGAGCCGCCCTGCCGGGCCGCGGTGAACAGCCGTGACAGCTCGCCGGCCGCCGCCCGGACGCCGTCGAGATCGGCGGTTCGGGAGCGGACCAGAGACTCCAGGGCAGCGCCCGGCTCAATGGCCGCGTACCGGCGGCGGGTGCCCGCGAGCCGTCCGACCAGGCCGTTCTCGCGCAGCCTGTCGAGCGCGCGGGCCACTCGCTCGGTGGAGCAGGACAGATCGCCCGCGAGGTCGGCGGGCGCGGCGGTGTGCCGGACGAGGATCGCGCGGTAGACGCTCTCGTCGAAGGCTTCGATTCCCGCGGCGGTCAGCTGAGGCATGGGCGGATCTTGGCCCGTGTGTGCCAGCGGCAGCAATGGGCCAGGCCAAATCGTTGTCCGGACCACTCGCGTCCGATTAATTCGTCTGGCATGACCCCTCGAAGAACCTTCACTGCCGGGCTCACGGCCGCCGTCATCAGCGGCCCGCTGTCCGCGGTGCCCCAGTCCGCCGGTGCGGACCCACACCAGGACCCCGAGCAGCGCGTCATCGTCACGCTGTCCGGGGATGCCGCCGCGACGGGCAAGGGCACGTTGCGGTCCGCCGACGCCGAGGAGATCGGCGCCGACCGCGCCTCCCTCGCCGCCCGGCAGAAGACGTTCCTCGGTGACGCGAAGGACGCCGGGCTGAGCCCGGGTTCCCCGCGCCGCCTGAACCTGCTGCTCGACGCGGTCGCCGTGACCGTGAAGGCCTCCGAGGTCGCCGAGCTGAAGCAACTGCCCGGGGTGACCTCCGTAGTCCCCGACACCAAGGTGCACATCCTCACCGACGACAGCGTGCCGCTGATCAACGCGCCGCAGGTCTGGCAGCGCAAGGACCCGGCGGGCAACGGCGCCGACGGCAAGGGCGTCACCGTCGCCGTCCTCGACAGCGGCGTCGACTACAGCCACCCGGACCTGGGCGGCGCCCTCGGCAAGGGCCACAAGGTCGTCGGCGGCTACGACTTCGTCAACGGCGACACCGACCCCATGGACGACAACGGCCACGGCACCCATGTCGCCGGCATCATCGCGGGCAAGGCCGCCGAGAAGGGCGGAGTCACCGGGGTGGCGCCGGGCGCGGACCTCCTCGCGTACAAGGTCATGGACGCCGCGGGGGAGGGCTACACCTCCGACATCGTCGCCGGCATCGAGGCCGCGATCGACCCGGCCAATCCGAACCGCGCCGACGTCATCAACATGAGCATCGGCGGCTACGGGGACGGCCACGACCCGCTCGGCATGGCCGCAACCGCCGCGACCAAGGCGGGAGTTGTCGTCGTGGCCTCGGCCGGCAACGAGGGTCCGGGCAGCGGCACTGTCGGCTCCCCGGCCGCCGCCGACGGCGTCATCGCGGTCGGTGCCTCGGTCAGCGGGCTGCGCATACCCGGCGCCGTCTACAAGGGCGGCAAGAAGATCCAGACCTACCGCGGCATGATCTCGGCGAACCCGCCCGCCAAGCCCGTCACCACCGAACTGGTCGACCTCGGCCAGGGCAGCCCGCAGGACTGGGAGCGGGCCGGAGACGTCAAGGGCAAGGTCGTCCGCATCGAGATGATGGTCGCGGCCGTCCGTGACGACCTGTACGCCTCGGAGATCGAGACGGCCCGCGAGGCGGAGCGCCGCGGCGCGCTCGCCGTCATCGGCGGGCTGAACTCGGGCGGCGGACCGGTGCTCGCCGGAGGGCCGGACACGGCCGGTCGGCCGGGCGGCTCGGGTCGGTCGGGCGGCTCGGGCCGGACGCCGCACGGCGCGGACGGCACCGTGCCGCTCGACCCGGCGACGTCCGTCAAGGAGTCGGGCGACTCGCTGCGCATGGACTCCATGGTCATGCTGGGCGTCGACGCCACCCAGTTCGCCGAGCTCGGCCGCCGTCTGGCGGACGGCAGGGTCGAGGTGACGATCAGCGGCACGGACGTCACCGACAGGATCGCGTCCTTCTCCTCGCGCGGCCCCGACCTGAACTGGAACCTCAAGCCGGACCTCGTCGCACCGGGGTACGACATCCGCTCGACGGTCCCCAAGTCCCTTTACGGGCCCGGCTATTACCGCATGTCGGGTACCTCGATGGCGGGACCGCACGTCGCGGGCGCCGCGGCTCTGCTGCGCCAGCTCCATCCCGGTGAGACCCCGGCGAAGGTCACCTCCGAACTCGTCGGCAGTGCAAAGGAGTTGAAGGACTACGGGACGGCGACCGCCGGTTCCGGCCGGCTCGACGTCGCCGCGGCCGCGGACCGGGCGGACGCCGCCGTCACCACGATGCCGGCCACCCTCTCGTACGGGCTCGCCGACCTCTCCCGGCACACCGTGGGCGGCAGCAAGAAGCTCACGGTCGACAACTCCGGCACACGGACCCGAACCGTCCGGCTGGACGTGAGCGGCGAGGCCCGGGTCAGCCCCCGCACCCTGCGCATCCCGGCGGGCGGCAGCGCCACCGCGACCGTCGTCCTGAGCGCCGACCGCCCCGAGGGCGAGGCCGAGATCGGCGGCACGGTCACGGTCACCCCCGAGCACGGCGCGACCCTGCGCATCCCGTATCTCCTGGTCGCACGGCAGCTGTTCGTGCAGGCGGGTCCCGACCCGAGCGACGGCAGGTCCACCGCGGTCGTCTTCACGCCGGCCCCGCTGGAGAAGGCGCCGGTGCTCACCGTGACACCGCCGCACGGCAGGCCCTACACGGTCACCACCAGACTCCGCTCCGGGAACGTCTACCAGGCGGAGATCACCGGCCGCGGCATCGGCGCCCATCTGGTCTCCGCGACCGGACGGACGACCGACGGCAAGACCCTGACGAGCAACCGCGACGGCTTCGAGGTCACCCCCGAGGACAGCCGCGACTCCCGCTGGCAGCCCGTGGGACCGAACTCGGAGAGCGGCGACATCACCACTGCGAAGAGCGACTCCGGGGCCGCCCTCCTCACCCAGTACAACAAGCTCGGCCCCTGGTCGACCGACGACAGAGGCGCGACCTGGAAGCAGCACTCCAGGCTGCCGATCGGCGACGCGGGCGGCCAGGCCTTCACCGTCATCGACCCGAAGAACGCGAAGCGCTGGTGGTACGCCGCCAACACCGCGTCCGGCATCCCCCGTACGAGCTCGATCCTGCGCACCGAGGACGGCGGCCGCACCTGGGAGACCCTGGACACGCCCGACGTCCCCCTCACGGCCTTCCTCGCCGACGAGGCGACGAAGAACCTGGTCGCCGTCACCCCCACCGACCTCCTGATCAGCAAGGACGGCGGCGACACCTGGGCGGAGCAGCCCATCGGCATCCCCGTCGACGCGGTCTACGACGTGGCGATCGGCGGCGACAGCCTCTACTTCACGGCGGGCAGCTCCCTCTGGAAGCGCGACGGCCTCTCCACCGGCACACTCGGCCCGGCCACCAAGATCCATGAATCCACCGGCGGCAAGGTCTCCGTCACCGTCGCGGCGGACAGCCAGGTCGTCGCGCTCTACGAGATCGGCTCGGGCGTCGTCGGCTCCTTCGACGGCGGCAGGACCTGGGCGACGCTCGACGACTACGGCGTCGGGGGCACGGGGATGACCCTCACCGGCGGCGACATGTACGTCAGTTACGGCGGCGACATCCGGGTCGGCCGGGACCACGGCCGGCAGTGGAGCACCATCCCGAGCGTCAACGACTCCTCGGTGGCCTCGGACTTCGACCGTTGGGCCGACGGCTCGCTGACCGTCTCCGCAAGCTCCGCCGGCGTCTACCGGGGCACGGCCGAAGGCAAGGACTACCACCGCCTCGGCGTCCAGGGCGGCACCGTCAACTCCCTGGCGGTCAGCGGCAACCAGCTCCTCGCGGCCGGCGAACAGGGCACACACCGTGCCCAACTCCCTGTGTCGGGAGCGGAGTGGGGAAACACCGGCGGCGAGGGCTTCATCGGCCTCTCGACCCTCCTGCTCCAGACCTCCGCCGAGGACTCACGGATCGTCTGGCGGGTGCGCGGCGACGCCTTCGGCGGCTTCCACCTGGAGCGCAGCGCGGACTCCGGCGCCACCTGGGAGGAGAAGGGCGCCGGCAACGGCGACGTGTTCGCCCTCGCCGTCCACCCCGCCGACCCCGACCGCGTCTACGTCTCGTACGGCAATCTGCAGGGCATGGGCCTGTTCTCCACCGAGGACGGCGGTGCCACCTGGAAGAACGTGCTCAACGACCAGACGTACTTCACCGCGGTCGCGGGTGACCCGGAGAACCCGGACCGGCTGTGGCTCGGCGCCCCCGACGGCCTCTACCGCTCGGACGACGGCGGTGACGACATCACCAAGGTCGCCGACGGACGCGTCGACACCATCGAGTTCACCGGCTCGCGGATGCTGACCGGCGGCGACACCATCAAGGTCTCCACGGACGGCGGAAAGACCTTCCGCACCGGCGACACCGGCAAGCTGCCGACGCGGGTCAGCGATCTGCTCCAGGTGGGCGGCGCGCTGTACGCGGCGACCACCAGCTACTGGGAGACGGCCCTGCCGCGCGGCGGCCGCGGAGTCCTGCGCTCCACGGACGGTGGCCGGACCTGGCAGAACATCTCCACCGGCCTCCAGAACCTCAACGCGACCACTCTCGCGGCCGACGGCGGCTGGCTGTACGTCGGCACGGTGCAGGGAGGCGTGCACCGCCTGAAACTCTGACCACTCCCGAAGACGCGCCGCACGCGACCCCGGGGGTGGGGGCGCGTGCGGCGCTTCATGGTGCCAAGGGAGTTGGCCGGCATCTGCAACAGGCCTCTTGCCCCGCTCCCGTTGTCGTGGTGGGGGAGTGGCATCGGCGTACGGACGGCGAGGGCGAGCGCGGCGATCACGAGCGCGACGGGCGCGTTGACCCAGAACACCGCACGCCATCCGAAATGTTGCACCAGAATCCCGCCGAGGACCGGACCGGTCCCGGCCGCCACCGGGGTCTCAGGCGTCAGCGGGTCTGGGGCACCCGGAATCTGCGGCGGTACTCCGTCGGTGTGGTGTCCAGCCGTCGTCGGAACGCCCGGACCAGGGTGTCCGTCGTGCCGAATCCGCAGGTGGACGCGATGCGTTCGAGGGTGGCGTCGGAGGATTCGAGGTCGTGGCGTGCCTTCTCGACGCGGACGGATTCGATGTAGGCGTGCGGGGTCGTGCCCAGTTCGTTCTTGAAGAGCCGGGTGAGGTGCCGGTCGCTGACGTGCGCGTACTCGGCGAGGTCCACGACGGTCAGCGGCCGGCTGATGTTGCGCATGATGTGGTGGCGGAGATCCTCGATGCGCCGTGTCGTGGAGAGCTGTTCCAGAGGAACACTGAACTGGCTCTGTCCGCTCGGCCGCTTCAAGTACATGACGAGCTGCCGGGCGACGCGCAGT
The DNA here is from genome assembly GCF_055582645.1 of Streptomyces sp. NPDC107517. Taxonomy (NCBI): domain Bacteria; kingdom Bacillati; phylum Actinomycetota; class Actinomycetes; order Kitasatosporales; family Streptomycetaceae; genus Streptomyces; species Streptomyces sp. NPDC107517. The sequence goes on from NZ_JBVJPM010000020.1 coordinate 130,823, forward strand.
GCGATGGCTTCGCCCAGGTCGTCGGCGATCAGGGCGAGTGACAGATCGAGGCAGGCGCTGATGCCTGCTCCGGTCCACACATTCCCCTCGCGGATGAAGATCGGGTCGGCGTCGACCTCCACGGCCGGGTGGTCCGCGGCCAGTTGGGGCGCCGTCGACCAGTGCGTGGTGGCCCGCTTGCCGTCGAGGAGGCCGGCCGCGGCGAGGAGGTGTGCTCCGACGCACACGGACGTGACCCGGTGGGTGCGGTCGGCGAGTGTCTTCACCCAGCCGACCAGCTCGGGGTCCACGAGCGCGCGTACCCGGCGCTCGCTGTCGACCTCCACCGAGCCGGGCACGATGAGCGTGTCGATGCTCCCCTCGGCGGCCTCCCCGAAGGTGATGTCCGGGAGGATCCGGACTCCGGCGGAGGTGGTGACCGGGTCCATGCTCTCGGCGGCGAGGACGACGTGATAGCCCGCCGCGTCCTCGGTCTCGCGTCGGGCCAGTGAGAACACTTCCGGTGGCCCGGTGACGTCGAGCAGGTCGACGCCTTCGAAGAGGACGATGACGATGAGCCGTGCGGCGATGTCCTGCATGAGTCCCCCTGGTCGATCTGCCGTGCCCCCGGTGGTGCGCGAGCGGCATGTCGGTATCTGCATGTTAGACGTCATTGTCGACACGCCTGCTGGGTCATAGCGTTTTGGTCGCAGCCCACCGCATCGCTCGGGCTGCCAACCTCACGCGAAGACCGAAGGCGGTACACCCATGTCCAGAACCACGCTGCGCGAGCTCAACGGCTTCGACGAGACGCCCGCGAAGCTGGCCGACTCGACGCTGATCCTGATCGACTTCCAGAACACCTACACCCAGGGCGTGATGGAACTCGACGGGTGGGAGGCCTCGCTCGACGCCGCCGCGCAGCTGCTGGCACGGGCCCGCCAGGAGGGCACGAAGGTCGTGCACGTCATCAACGACGGTGGCGAGGGCACCCCGTACGACATCCGCGCCGAGATCGGTCGGATCCACCCCCGTGTCGCGCCGGTCGACGGCGAGGCCGTCGTCGTCAAGCAGGTCCCGAACGCGTTCGTCGACACCGACCTGGGCACGCACGTCCCCGACGGGCAGGACGTCGTCATCGCCGGCTGGATGACGCACATGTGCGTGGCGTTCACCGCGCAGGGCGCGTTCCTGCGCGGCAACCGCCCCACGGTCGTCGCCGACGCCACCGCCACCCGCTCGCTGCCGGTCGCCGGCACCGACCTCGACGCCTGCCAGGTGCACTACAGCGCCCTCGCCACCATCGCTGACCTGTACGGCGTCGTCGTTCCGACCCAGAAGGAGATCGTCTGATGCAGCTGCTGCGTTCAGCCGCCGCGCTGAGTCTCGCCACCGTTCTCGCGGCCACCGCAACGGCGTGCGGCACAAGCTCCGAAGCCGCCGCACGTACCGACCGCAGGGCGTCGCACGCCGCGGAGAAGGACGTCGGGCAGGCCTCCGGGGAGAAGGACGCCGCGAAGGACACGACGACGCTGCGGCAGCTCAACAAGCTGGACGAGACCCCGGCGAAGCTCTCCGACGCGACGCTGATCCTCGTCGACTACCAGAACACCTACACCCAGGGTGTGATGGAACTCGACGGGTGGCACTCCGCGGTGAGCAACGCCGAAGCCCTGCTGAAGCGCGCCCGTGAGGCGGGCACGCCGGTCATCCACATCGTCGACAAGGGTTACGACCTGAAGTCCAAGGCGGGCCAGATCATTCCGGCGCTGAAGCCGGCGAAGGGCGAGCCCGTCGTCGAGAAGACCGTCCCCAACGGCTTCCACCACACCGACCTCGCCGAAGAGGTCAAGAAGGCCGGGCGCAAGAACGTCATCATCGCCGGATTCATGACGAACATGTGCACCCTGTTCACGACCCAGGGCGCGTTCCTCAACGGCAACAGTCCGACGGTGGTCGGCGACGCGTCCGCGACCCGGCCGCTGCCGCTGAACGGCAACCCGAACGGCATCCCCGCGAAGCAGGTTCACGAGGCCGCGCTCGCCACCGTTCAGGACCTGTACGGAGTCGTGGTCCCCAAGCAGAGCGCGCTCAAGTAGCCAGTACCGGTCAGGCAGTCGTCCGGTATTAGCCGCTCTCGGAGGGGGAAGGAATGCGCATTCCTTCCCCCTCCGCGCCCCTCTGACTGGTGAGGAGAAAGAGGGGAGAAAA
>NZ_JBVJPM010000020.1:133022-157472 GCF_055582645.1 Streptomyces sp. NPDC107517
GGGTGGGGGTCCCAAAGAAGAGGGTGTGAAGGGAGCCGGCACTGGTGAGGCGGTGGTCGGGGGGGAGCCTTTCTGGGGGGGGGAGGGAATGCGCCTTCCTTCCCCCCCCGCGCCCCTGTGATCCCCCCCAAGAAGTGCACCCCCACCAGTAAGGCCCCCCACAAATGACTCCCCCGACCAATGGATTTCCCCCCATGTCCCACGCGCCCCCCATGCAGATGGTTTCCCCACTCACCCGACATTCGCGCACAGAACAGTTACGGAGAAAACGAAGATGGCTACGCGCAGAGGATTCATAGGCAGCGCTTCCGGTATCAGCACCGCCGCGCTGCTGGGCTACTCGGCGTCCCCGAGTGCCGCGGACGCTCCGCTGACGGACACGACGAGCACGGCCGCCGCGTCGGCGGTGACCCAGCAGCAGGCGAAAGACTCCCTCCTCGCCGTCAACGCCGGAATGCGCTCCAACTACGCCACCCTCAAGGCGGAGTTGGTCAAGCACCTTTCGCCGGTGATCGTCGTGCAGAACGACGCGAAGGGCGGCAGATTCACCCTCGTCACGGCGAACGGCCAGGAGTCCGTCAACCCCGTGGCGGAGACGTTCGAGCTGGCGAAGTCCATCGCTCACGTTCCGCTCGGCTGCTTCTCCGTGATCGCCTCGTACCTCGCGGACAAGATCCCGAACCTGCCGAACGCCGACCGCATCGACCCGCATGACCTTCTGCTGGTGGCGTTCAACGACGACAGGTCCACCGCGTGGATCGAACCCCTTCAGGCCTACGCCGCCACCCTCACCACGGCTCGCAAGAACCTCCCCGCCGCCGGTCTGCCGGCCGCGCTGACCACATCGTGCGGGAACATCCTCGACGCCGCGCTGAAGTTCATCAACGCTTCGGTCCAGGCGAAGACGTTCGACATGAAGTCGTTCGAGGACTTTTCCGGGAGCGTCTACCCCGACATCCGCGTCAACATGGAGCACGCCGCGCAGGCCCAGATCAAGGGCGTGCAGGACACCATGAAGGCCTGGCGCGCGAAGGTCGGCGAGGCGGCATGGGCCGACCTGTACTGCGTGGTGCTGTCGCAGTGGACCACCAGCGTGCTCAACCAGAACACCATCATCATCAAGGACTGCATGAACGCGGCGAAGGTCGCCACCCACCTGATCGACCTGCCCGGCCTCGAGACGCCGAAGGACCCGATCTTCACCGCGCTCGACAACCTCGCCCGCATCGTGCAGGACAACATCGCCGCGGAGATGGTGTTCCCGAAGGACACGAAGGTCGCCGACGCCCTGAAGGGCAAGGAGGACCTGCTGTCCGACGAGATCCTGATCCAACTCGGCGGCAGCGCGGCGGCGACGACACTGAGCGCTCCCACGTACAACACCCTTTCCGAGGGGATGTGCCCGGTCAGGAAGTAGCAACGGACCGTGCGCCGCACCGGCGTGTAGACGAGTAAAAAGTGCAGGTCAGGCGGCTCCTCCCGAACCCTCCCAGTCACGGCGGGAGCGTGGTGAGGAGCCGCTCACCACGCTCCCGGCCCAGGTCCCCTGCACGGACAGCAGCACTACGGCCGCTGCCTCCCGCCCCTCAGCCGCGACCGGTGTCGATGACACAGAAGCGGTTGCCGTCGAGGTCGGCGAGCACGATGAAGTCGGCATCGGCCGGGTACAGGTCCCAGTCGACCCGCTGCGCGCCCAGGGACACCAACCGCTCGACCTCGGCGGCCTGATCGGCCGAGTCCCCGGCATACAGATCCAGATGGATCCGCGGATGCTCCTGGACGGGCGTCTCGCTGACACCGAGCGACAGCTGGACCCCGGCGCCTTCCGCCGGCACCAACACCACCCAGTCGTCTTCCATCTCCTCGCGCGGTACGTACCCCAGGGCCTCCGCCCAGAACGCGGCCGCACGCGGCACATCCGAGACACCCAGCACAACCGATCCGATACTCAGCATGCTCAGATTCTGGCGGACTTCGGCACACCCGCGGTACCGACGAGGCGCCACAGTCCGCTTGCGTGGCAGCCGGGCGGTGCCGTCCTCCCGTGAAGAACGGAGGTGGCACCGCCCGGCGACGTCGGCCCCGCGCGTCAGAAGACGAACGGACCAGGTGCTTGGGCGGATGTGGCGTCACAGGTCACGGTGATACCCATGACCACGACCTTCAGGGACTTGGCCTCCAGGCTGTCCCCGGCGGCGACGGTCCCGTTCAGCGGCCCCGTGGACACGGGGCCGCCGGCGGGGATCGCCGGGTTGGAGTTGCCGGTGAACGTGGAGGTGCCGGAGCCGTTGTCGGTCAGCGTGAGCGTCGAGTCGACCGAGCCGGCCGCGACGTCGACGTGCTACGGCCAGAACCGGCCTAGATCGGCGAACGCCGTCCACGGCAGGCAGGCGAACGTGGCGCACACGTGCCGGAATGACGCGACGCCCGACTGGCCCCGGCCTCGCCTAGGATCCGAACTCCTGGCAAGGGAAGGTGATAACGGATGACCGTGCCGAGCCTGCTCGCGGTGTTCGCCCACCCGGACGACGAGTCCCTGTCTGCCGGTGGAGCGCTCGCCCGGCATGCGGCCGCCGGCGCCCGCACCGGAGTCGTCACAGCGACCTGGGCCGAAGGCACCCGGCGCGCCGGGGAGTTGGCCGACGCGCTGGGGATCCTCGGCGCCGGCACACCACGACTGCTCGGCTACGCCGACGCCCGCGCTCCGCAGTCGGCTCCCGGCGCGGTGCGGTTCTGCGACGCGCCGCTCGACGAGGCGGTGGGCCAACTGGTCGCGCATCTGCGGGAGTTCCGCCCGGAGGTCGTGGTCACCCATGACGCCTACGGCGGGCTGACCGGGCATCCGGACCATGTGCACACCCACCGAGTGACCATGCTCGCGGTCCAGGCGGCCGGGCTCGAGCGGCTCTACCCGGACGCCGGTGAGCCCTGGCAGCCGAGCGCCCTGTACCTGGCGTCGCACCCGCACTCGGCGATCCGGGAGTGGGGCGGACACATGGCCACCATGGGCAAGGCGATGCACACCGTTCCGGACCGGTGGATCACCGCGACGGTCGATGTCGGTCCCTGGCTCGAGCAGAAAGTCGCGGCCGTGCTGGCGCACCGTACCGAGGTGGAGCGGGGAGCTGCCCCAGGACTGATCGCGAGCCTCCCGGCGGCCGACCGCAGGCGGCTGCTCGCCACCGAGTGGTACATCCGCCACGATCCTGCCTCCACGGCAGCAGCGCACACGGAACTCGTCGCCGGTACGTGACTCGGGCGCCTTCGGCTCCGGCCGGATCGGCGCGGCAGGACACCCTAGGGTGGGACACATGGATCTCCAGGACGAGTTGGACGAGCTCATCGACAGCCCGTACGACGTCTACGGCCGTCTGCGTGACACAGCGCCCGTGCATCGCATCGCCGGGCCGAACGGTGACCCCGCCTGGATTGCGACGCGGTACGCCGACGTACGCGCCGCCCTCGCCGATCCCCGGCTCTCCTTGGACAAGAAGCACGCCCTCGACGGGACCTATCGGGGCCTTGCGCTACCGCCGGCCCTTGAGGCCAACCTGCTGAACATGGATCCCCCCGACCACACCCGCATCCGTCAGCTGGTCGGCCGCGCCTTCACCGCTCGTCGCGTCGAGCAACTCCGTACGCCCATAAGGGAAACGGCGGACCGACTCCTCGACGCTCTCGGCCCCCACGGCAGTACGGACCTCATCGCCGCCTACGCCGGACCTCTGCCGATCGCCGTCATCTGCGAGCTGCTCGGCATCCCGGACGACCGCCGCCCGGACTTCCGCACCTGGACCGACGCGCTCATCGCCCCGGATCCCAGCCGCCCCGAGGCCGCGAAGCAGGCGGTGCCGGCGCTGCTCAGCTTCTTCGTCGAACTCCTCGCTCACAAACGCGAGCAACCCGGCGCCGACCTGCTCTCCGACCTGATCACGGTCCGTGACACCGACGGCGACCGCCTCAGCGAGGACGAACTGACATCGCTCGCCTTCCTGATTCTCTTCGCCGGCTACGAGAACACGGTGCAACTCATCGGCAACGCTGTCCTCGCCCTCCTGCGCCATCCGGAACAGCTGGCTGCCCTGCGCAAGGACAGGTCGCAACTCCCTACGGCAGTGGAGGAGTTCGCCCGTTACGAAGGGCCGGCTCTGCTCGCCATCCGGCGGTTCCCGACCGAGGACATGACCATCGGGGGAGTCCCGGTCCCGGCAGGCGAGACGGTCCTGCTGTCGCTGTCCGCCGCCAATCGCGACCCTGCCCGCTTCGCCGATCCGGATCGCCTCGACCTGGACCGCGAGGCCGGCGGCCACTTGGCACTCGGACACGGCATCCACTACTGCCTCGGCGCGCCGTTGGCGCGCGCCGAGACCGAGATCGCTCTGGCGGCCCTGCTCGACAGGTTCAAGGAGATCGAGCTGGCCCAGGGCGACCTGCAGTGGCGGCCATCCATGCGCGCCCGCGGCCTGCTCACACTTCCGGTGACATACGGGAGCTGACCGAGCGAGGTGAGTCGGACGGGGCGAAGGCCAGGACGCCCCGACGCGGTTCCCGCCGAGGCCGGCCCAGGGCCGGTGCGCCGAGACTGACAGGGAGGCCCCATGGATGCCGCCGGGCACCGGCACGCCGACGCGGGCGTCATGCTGGCCCGTTTCGCGGCCGGCATCCTCGTGGTGTGCCCCCGCTGCTTCGGGCGCGCCGTGGTTGTTCCGCGCCCGGGAGGCCCCGAACTCCGCTGGTCCGTGGACCTGTTGTTCCTGCCCAGGCGGCTGGCCTGTGCGCGATGCGGGGTCACGGCCGAGTGGGAGTCGGAGCGGCGCGGCAACGCCCGCATCGGTGTGACGCTCGGCGGTCCGGCCGATCCGTTCTTCGGCAGGCCGCTGTGGCTGCAGACGCGCTGCGCGGGCCGGCTGCTGTGGGCGTACGACATCGAGCACGTCGACGCGCTCACCGCGTACGTCGGCGCGCGCCTGAGGGAGCGGGGGAGTCCGTCGTCGTCCCTGGCGATGATCCCGAGGCTGCCCGACTGGATGACCTCGGCCGCCAAGCGCGGCTCGGTCCTCGCGGGGCTCGCCGCGCTGCGGGCGCAGGCCGAGCGCTCGGCGCCCGAGGACCGCTCCGACACCGTCGACGGAAGCGCGGCCCGGCCACAGCCGCGGCGCGCGACCTACTAGTTCCGATCGGCACCGGACCGGTCACGACTCGACGCCATCTCGCCCCCGACTCCCCATTGGTCCATACCCATTGACGAAAGGTCTGGACCTCTCTACCGTGCGTCGTGCTCACGCGAACCCCCACTCGCCCGGCGATCCTGCGGAGGCCCCCCATGTCCCGTCGCAGTCGTACATCCCGTCTCCTCGGCGCCGCCCTCGCGGCGGCCGCTTCCCTCTCCACCGTCCTGGTCGCGGCACCCGCCGCCCCCGCCGCCGACACCTGCGCGACCAAACCACGACCGGACGGCAAGGTCCTCCAGGGCTACTGGGAGAACTGGGACGGTGCGTCCAACGGCGTCCACCCGCCGTTCGGCTGGACCCCCATCACCAACCCCGAGATGGCGCAGCACGGCTACAACGTCATCAACGCGGCCTTCCCGGTGATCCGCTCCGACGGCACCGCGCTGTGGGAGGACGGCATGGACACGAACGTGAAGGTCGCGACCCCGGCCGAGATGTGTCAGGCCAAGGCCTCGGGTCAGACCGTCCTGATGTCCATCGGCGGTGCGGCAGCGGGCATCGACCTCAACTCGGCCACCGTCGCGGACCACTTCGTCGAGACGATCGTCCCGATCCTGAAGACGTACAACTTCGACGGCATCGACATCGACATCGAGACGGGCCTCACCGGAAGCGGAAACATCAACCAGCTCTCCACATCCCAGGCGAACTTGATCCGCATCATCGACGGCATCCTCGCCCAGATGCCCGCCGGGTTCGGCCTGACGATGGCCCCCGAGACGGCGTACGTCACCGGCGGCAGCGTCACGTACGGCTCGATCTGGGGCGCGTACCTCCCCATCATCAAGAAGTACGCCGACAACGGCCGCCTGTGGTGGCTCAACATGCAGTACTACAACGGCAGCATGTACGGCTGCTCCGGCGACTCCTACGAGGCCGGCACCGTCCAGGGCTTCACTGCCCAGACCGACTGCCTGAACAAGGGGCTCGTGGTCCAGGGCACCACCATCAAGGTCCCCTACGACAAGCAGGTCCCCGGCCTGCCCGCCCAGGCCGGCGCGGGCGGAGGTTACATGGCGCCGGGTCTGGTCTCGCAGGCATGGAACACGTACGGCGGTGGCCTCAAGGGGCTGATGACCTGGTCGATCAACTGGGACGGGGCGAAGGGATGGACGTTCGGGGACAACGTGAAGAGCCTGGGGCGGTAGCCGCACCGGGTCGTGGGTGGTGCTTCACCCCACTGGGGTGAGCGGATGGGGTGAACAGCCGGCCCGACCGGTCAGGATCGAAGAAGCGCGGATCGCCGGGCCGCTACTAACGTGGAGCCATGGACATCACCATTCACACCACCGCGCTCCCGCACGACGACCCGGACGCATCCCTGGCCTTCTACCGCGACGTCCTCGGGTTCGAGGTCCGCAGCGACGTGGGCCAGGGCAAGATGCGCTGGATCACGGTCGGCCCCGTCGGCCAGCCCGGCACGTCCATCCTGCTCGCGCCGCCGGCCGCGGACCCCAGCATCAGCGAGGACGAGCGCCGCACCATCGCCGAGATGATGGCCAAGGGCACCTACGGCTGGATCCTGCTGGCCACCCGGGACCTCGACGGCACGTTCGAGAAGGTGCAGGCGGCCGACGCCGAGGTCGTCCAGGAGCCGACCGAGCAGCCGTACGGCATCCGCGACTGCGCCTTCCGTGACCCCGCGGGCAACATGGTCCGCATCCAGGAGCTTCGCTGAGCCCTGCCGCGCCAGGTGGCCCTTGCGGCCCCCGGTGCTCGCGGATTGCCATGAAGGTAGGTGTCGTATGTGTCATCCCGCCTGGGGGCGCGCGCTCGCCCAGGAGCAGCGCCTGAGGGACCTGGTGCGACTGCGCCGGGTCCGTGACCGCATCGACCGCGAGTCCGCCCAGCCGCTGAACGTGGTGGCGCTCGCCCGCGCAGTCGACTGCCCGGCTGGGCATCTCAGCCGGCAGTTCCAGCTCGCGTACGGCCTGTCGCCGTACGCCTTTTTGATGACACGTCGTGTCGAGCGGGCGAAGGCGTTCCTGCGCGGCGGCGACCTCACGGTCGCCGAGGTCGGCTTCCTGGTCGGGTATGCGTCGCAGGGTGTCTTCCGTGCCCGCTTCACCGAGCTGGTCGGCATGACGCCCAGCGCGTACCGGCGCGGGGTGACGGTAGCCACGACGAGGGCGTCGCCGCCGATACCGGTCAGGAATGGAGAAGCATTCCTCACCGGGCCGCAACTAGCGTGATGGCCATGACCTCCATCGAATCCATCACCCTCCAGGTGGCCGATCCCAAGGCCGCACAGCGCTTCTGCACCGAGGCCTTCGGCCTGGGCACTCAGGTGGGACTGAGTGCGTCGGAGGCGCCTACGAGCGGCTTCCGCGGGTTCTCGCTGTCCCTCACGGTCTCCCAGCCGGCCGACGTCAAGGCGCTCATCGGCACCGCCCTGGACGCCGGAGCGACACCGCTCAAGCCCGCCACGAAGTCGCTGTGGGGTTACGGCGGCGTCGTACAGGCGCCGGACGGGACGATCTGGAAGGTCGCCACGTCCGCGCGGAAGGACACCGGCCCGGCGACCCGGAAGATCGACAGCATCGTGCTCCTGCTGGGGGTGGCCGACGTGGCCGCGAGCAGGCGGTTCTATGTCGAGCGCGGGCTCACCGTGGCGAAGAGCTTCGGCCGCAAGTACGTCGAGTTCGATACGCCGTCGAGCCCGGTCAAGCTGGCTCTCTACGGGCGCCGCGCGCTGGCCAAGGATGTCGGCGTCCCCGTCGACGGCAGCGGTTCGCACCGGCTCGTACTCGGCGGCGACGCCGGGACCTTCACCGACCCGGACGACTTCGCCTGGCAGGCCACCACGGTCGCCTCCGCCGTCTGACCCGACACCGCTCCCATCCGGCCCACCCTGATCACGCGTCGTCCGGGGGAACCTGCCATGACGACCACGCGGAGGACCACGAAGAGCGCCAAGAGCCCCCACCACCAGTAACGCGGCCGACATGAAGCGCGTCGGCATGGACGGCACGCTCGTGCCGACTCCGACTCCGGCAGTCCACGTCGCCCGCCATCGGCAAACGCCTCTGTCACCGCTACAGCCGAAGTCTCTGTGGATGGTGAGGACATCCGAGTCGTGATCCCCCTGCTGGAGGAGTGGCTCAAAGCGCGCGGAAGCAGTCCCTCGCCGTAGCCGCCGGCCGGACACGCCCGGCTTGCTCGGCCCATGAGCCGTAGCCGCGTGGGCAGTTGGTGTGTCAGCGGGGTTGCGCGCGGGCCAGCGCCTCCTCGGCCTGCGTGGCCAGGGTGACGACGAGACCGGCTGCCGACGGGAGGTCGGTGATGAGGTCGACAGCTTCGCCGGCCCAGACCGGCAGCGGGGGGATGGCGCCGCGGGCCACGTCGTCCTGGTAGTCCTGGCGCGCTCGGGGGTCTGCGGCGAGTTCGGCCTCCCGGCCGCGCCAGCGGTCGAGGTAGGGGTGACCGAGGGTTCGGGCGGAGTACTTTGCGGGCCATCGGGAGCCGCGGGCCATGTCCAATAGCGTGCTGCGCTCGGTGTCCTGCCCGCGGCCTTCGACGATCGCCTTGATGGCCGAGGGGTCGGCCAGGGACTCTGTGGTCGCCTGGAAGCGGGTGCCGATGAGCGCTCCGGCCGCGCCCAGCGCGAGTGCGGCCGCCACGCCGCGGCCATCGGCGATCCCGCCGGCCGCCAGTACCGGCACCGGATGCACCAGATCCACGACCGCGGGCACGAACGGCAACGTGGAGCGCCCGCGCAGTGCCCCGTGCCCACCGCCTTCGGTTCCCTGAGCCACGATCACATCGGCGCCCAGGTCCGCGGCCTGCTCGGCCTCCGCCAGATCGGTGACCTGAAGGATCAACAGAGCTCCTGCCCGGCGGACACGCTCGGTGTAGGGGCTCGGATCGCCGAACGACAGCATGACTGCCCACGGCCCGTACGCCAGCGCACGTTCCACTACGGCTGCGTCGATTCCCCAGGTCAGGAATCCGACACCCCACGGACTGCCCGTGTCCGCCACGACGGGCACCTCGCGTGCCAGCCACTCCGGGTCCCCGTGCGCACCGCCCAGGATCCCGAATCCACCGCCCCGAGAGACCGCCGCGGCCAGCGCGCCGCCGGCCGACCCACCCATCGGCGCAAGTGCGATCGGGTACCGCACGCCGAACATTTCTGTGAACGCCGTCGACAACGCCATGGCCACATCATCACTCCTCGCCCAACGGGCAGGGGCACAAATGCGCCGGGCAACGCGCGGTCAGCGCGGATGAATGCGCTGCTCATGGCGGCACGGGCGAAGCGATGCGGCGATCAGGGAGCGTGAGCCGGCCGGCGTGGCCTGCATCTGCGGCCGGCGGGCCTTGGGGCTGAGGCGTCGGCCGATCGGATGTCGACACAGCGGAACGGTAGCCATCGGCCGTCTGGTGCTCCGGGCCTGTCCGACGGACCAGAGCGCGCCGGCGGGATCCGAAAACCGGTGGAACAGCGCCGCTGCGGGCCATTACCGTGCTGCCGAACCAAGTCGCCCAGGCAAGGACGTGCCGTTGTACACCGTGTGAGACCTCCCGAGCGCTGATGTGTCGCGCGTCGCGCATATGCGCCGCGCTCCTTTCTGCTGCGGACTTCTCACTGAAACCGGTGTACTTCTGTGCTCAATAGCTGGGTGGTCATGCCCACCTGCCTGCCGCTCGTTCTCCGCCGTTGCCACACGTGCGCGTCCGACCGCTTCCGGGCGAACGGCAAATTCCGCGTCAACGCCAACCACAAGCTCATCGACGCCTGGCTCCTCGCGCTCTGTACCGCTTGCGGGGAAACCACGAAGCTCACGGTCCTGGAGCGGATGAACGTGCGCTCCGTACAACCCGAGCTGCTGGACCGGATGCATGACAACGATCCCGGCCTGGCAGCTGAGTTGCTCCAGGATCCGGTCGTGCGGCGCCGTAATCGCATCGCACTCGACTGGGACGACGCCTGGCGCCTCGACACCGGCGGATCGGATCACCTGGACCGCGAGGTGATCGACGTCCTGGTCCGCTTCGCGGCGCGGATCCCTGTCCGGCCGGTGCGACTGATCGCTGAAGGCTGCGGTCTGTCGCGGACCGGGGTCGAGAGGCTGATCGAGGAGGGGAAGCTCGTGTCGGCAGTCCGGCTGAGCGGCAGGCTCTCCGGCGACTTCACCTTCACGCTCAAGCGCTGAGCCCTCCTCACGACAGGTCAGGTCGCTTCCCTCGCTCGTTGGAGCGGGGGAAGCGGCCAGGCCAGTAGGGGGCGCCGCCCTGAAGGCGCGTCCGGCGCTGACGGCGGCGAGTTCGACCTCGGCGGTCAAGGTCTGGCCGTCCGGTGCCGTCGGGCCGACGGCAATCCCGTGACCGCGCAGGGTGGCGGCGAGTTCGTCGTACCTTGCGGGGCTTCCCGAGCGCGGGAAGGTGGTCGATTCCGGACCGGCCAGAGCATCGAGGCGAATTTCCCGCCACGATGCCAACGGGTCCGGCACGTGTCGGTGCCGGCCCCGAGCGACCCCCCGCGCCCTGCCGACCCACCCCGTCGCGGGGGCGACGACTACGCCATTCGAATCGGTTATGGCCGCTCACGGCCAGCCGTCTGGCCAGCGGGTATGCCTCGTAAGGCAGTTGAGGTTGTTCAGGGCGAGAGGGCGGTCGCGTCGCCCACGCCAGCTGAGGAGCGATCCATGACCACCAGCACCCCCGCGTATTTCCCGGCGCTCGAGAACCTCCCGATGAGCCGTACCGACTCGGGTGTGCTGACCGTGATGCGCCTGTACCCGTGCGAGCCGGCCGAGCCGGTCGGCGAGGTGTCCGGGACGGGCGAGGCCGTGCTTCGCCTCGTTTACGGGCGCAACCGTGACCAGGACGACGTCAGCGTGACCGGCTCGGTGACTCTGGCGGACCTGCGCTCACTGTTCCCCGGGTTCTGGACCGCGCACACGCCGCCACCGACACGGAAGAACGGAATCGGACACAGGGATGGACATGACCAAGGACACGTACACGGACACGTACACGGACACGGACACGGACACGGACAGGGACTCGGACAGGGAGAAGACGATGCACGCCGATCTCGTGGTGATCGGATTCGGGAAGGGCGGTAAGACGGTCGCCGGGCGGATGGGCGCACTGGGCAAGCGAGTTGTGATGATCGAGGCGTCCGACCGGATGTACGGCGGGACCTGCCCGAACGTCGGGTGCGTGCCGACGAAGGCGCTGGTGCACCACTCGGGCAAGCGGCGGCCGGACGACCCGCCTCAGGAGTTCTACGCACACGCGGTCAACCAGGTCCAGGAGCTGACGGCCCTGTTCCGAGCCGAGAACTACGAGGCGCTGAACGGGGCGGACACGGTCACGGTGATCACCGGACGGGCGTCGTTCACCGACGCGCACACCGTGGTCGTCGGGGAGGGCGCGGACCGGATCACCGTCACCGGAGACATCATCCTGATCAACACCGGGTCGGAGCCGGTCATCCCGGGCATCCCCGGGCTGCGGGACAACCCGCGCACGGTGACGAGCACCCAGCTCATCGAACAGACCTGGCTGCCGGAGCGGTTGGCGATCATCGGTGGCGGCTATCTCGGGATCGAGTTCGCCGCGATCTATCGTCGGTTCGGCTCCCAGGTCACCGTGTTCGAGACGGCGCCGAAGATCTTTGGGCGGGAGGACGACGACGTCGCCGCGGCGGCCGAGGCGATTCTGGTCGACGAGGGCGTCCAGATCCTGTCCGGCGTCCGCGTCACGGAGATCCGCGACGGCGCGTCGGCTGCGACCGTGGTCTACGAACGCGACGGAGCGGGCGCGAGCATCGAGGTGGACGCCGTGCTGGCCGCCGCCGGGCGTGCTCCCGCCACGAAGGGGCTGGAGCTGGCAGCCGCGGGAGTGCTCACCACGGAGCGGGGCGCGGTGGCGGTGGACGAGTATCTGCGTACCAGCCAGCAGCACATCTTCGCCCTGGGGGATGTCAACGGCGGGCCGCAGTTCACGTACGTCTCCCTGGACGACAGCCGCATCGTCCTTGACCAGCTCGTCGGAAACAGCAGGCGCACCACCACCGACCGCGTCGCCGTACCCCACACCCTCTTCATGACCCCGCCGCTGGCAACCGTCGGCCTGACCGAGAAGCAGGCCCGCGCCGCCGGACACCGGGTCAAGATCACAAGCCGGCCCGTCGCAGAGATCGTCGCCATGCCCCGGGCCTACGCCGTGGAGGAGACCCGCGGCCTGATGAAGTTCGTCATCGACGCGGAGAGCGACCGGATCCTGGGCGCCGCGATCCTCAGCGTCGACGCACAGGAACTGATCAACACCGTCGCACTGGCCATGCGGCACGGCATCACCGCCACCGATCTGCGCGACGCGATCTACACCCACCCCAGTTCCACCGAGGCGTTCAACGATGTCCTCGGCGCCGTCGTACGTGTCGACGAACCGGGAATCACGCCGGCCTGAGGCCCGGATCAGACATGTCCACACCGACCGGCGTCCGCGTACAACGACGGGTTGTGTTCTCATGGCGGGTCGGTTGTTTGATCTCGTCGTCTGCTCCTCGCTTTGATGTCGCTGGTCAGCGTGTGGGTGATCGGGGCGGCGAGAGGTGCGGTGGGCGTGAAGGGCAGGCGGGCGCTGGGGCGGCGGTTCGGGTGGTTGTGGGCGGCGTTCGCGGTCAGCTCGTACGGCACGGGGTTCGGGTTCGGCGCGTTTCCCTTGATCGCGATCCTCGTGCTGCACTCCGGGCCGACCCAGGTGGCGGCGCTGGCCGCCGCGGGGCGGGCCGTGGGGGCCGTGGTCGCGGTGCCGCTCGGGCCGTGGATGGAGTTCCGGCGCAAGCGGCCCGTCATGATCGCGATGGACCTGATCCGGTGTGCGGCGCTGATGAGCGTCCCCGCCGCGTTCGCGTTCGGCCGGCTCGGCTTCGCCCAGCTCCTCGTCGTCTCCGTCGTCGTCGCCGCGGCCGACATCGCTTTCAGGGCGGCGAGCGGCGCGTATCTGAAGTCGCTCGTGCCGCCGGAGGACCTGCTCGTCGCGAACGGCCGGTTCGAGTCCACGACATGGACGTCGATCGTGGTCGGGCCGCCGCTCGGCGGGGCCGCGATCGGGATGTTCGGCCCCGTGACGACCGTGGTTGCCGACGCGGTCAGCTACCTGCTGTCGGCGCTCGGCATCCGCGCCATCGGAGGGACGGAGAAGCGCCCCGCGCGGGCCGCCGCACCGCGGCTGCGCGCCGGTGATCTGCTCGAAGGCTGGCGCTACATCCTCAGCCACCGCACGCTGCGCCCGCTGTTCCTCAACTCGATCGTTGTCAACGGCCTCATCATGGCCTCCGAGCCGCTGATCGCCGTGCTCATGCTGAGCCGACTCGGCTTCGCGCCCTGGCAGTACGGTCTCGCGTTCGCGGCCCCATGCATCGGTGGGCTCATCGGCTCACGCCTGGCGCATCCGCTCGTGGCGCGGCTCGGGCAGCGCAAGGTGATGCTCATCGTCGGGGCGCTGCGTGCGTGCTGGCCCATCGGACTGGCGTTCGTCCAGCCCGGAGTCCCCGGAATCGTGCTCGTCATCGCCGTCCAGCTCGGCCTGGTGACCTGCTGCGGTCTGTTCAATCCGGTGCTTGCCACCTACCGGCTCGAACACGCCGACCCCGACCGGGTCGCCCGCACACTGTCCGCGTGGTCGGTCAGCAGCAGCCTCTCGATCGCGGCTCTGACCGCCGTGTGGGGTGTCGTCGCCGCCTTCACCGGCCCGCGCATCGCGATCGCGCTCGCCGGAGTCGTGCTCCTGGCCACCCCGCTGCTGCTCCCGCGCCGCGAGAAGGCGACCCGGAGCACGGCGGAGCAGGCCGCCGCCGGCCTCACCTGACGGGTTCGTCCGCGGTGTCCTCGGTGTGGAGCACGGTCGCGCGGAAGGACGTGACGACCGGGCGAAGATCGATCTGGTGCCATGCCGCCCAGAGGCGTACCGACCTTTGGAACCAGGGAAGTTCACGCACGGTGACCCCTGGGGTGTCGCCTCGCAGCATGCTCTCCTGGACGAGTGTCATGCCGAGGCCGGACGCGGCCAGGCCGAGAGCGGTGAGAGGCTCGGGGGCTTCGAGCCGGATGTCGGGCGTGAACCCGGCCGCCGTGCAGGAGGCGACGAAGTCGTCGCGCCAGGCGGGCTGCTGGCTGTTCTCGACGGCGATCCACGGCTGACCGTCGAGGTCCGCGGGCAGGATTTCCGCCCGACCCGCAAGTGCGTGGCCGCTCGGCACGGCCAGGAGCAGGGGGTCTTCGAGGAGGAGGGCGCTGCGCAGGTCGGGGTCAGTCTCGGGGGGTGCCTCCGGCACGAGGGCGATGTCGAGGCTGCGTTGGCGCAGACCCTCGAACTGCTGGGCCGCGGTGAGGTCGTACAGGGCGACGTGGATGCCGGGGCGCTCGTCGTGCAGGGCGCGCAGCGCCTGGGGCAGGATCCCGGTGTGCATGGCGTCGCCGACGTATCCCACGCACAGGCCGCCTTCCTCGCCGCGGCCCAGGCGGCGGCCGAGATTCTCGAGCCGGTCCGCGTGCCGCAGCAGGGCTGTGGCCTCCGTGAGGAAGACGCGGCCGTCGGAGGTGAGGCGGAGGCGCTGCTGGCTGCGCTCGAACAGGGTCAGGCCCAGGTTCTTCTCCAGCTGGGCGATCTGCCTGCTCAGCGGTGACTGGGAGATGTGCAGGCGATCGGCGGCGCGGCCGACGTGTTCCTCCTCGGCCACGGCCACGAAATAGCGAAGTTGTCGCAGGTCGAGCATGTAAGACCTCAAGGGACTCAAGTGTGTCCAAGCAAGTCTTGGACAGTCTGACCCATCGATCCTAACCTCGGAAGGGCAAGAGCCGCGGATCGGGATGAAAACGTCCTGATCGCCGCATTATGAAACGAACAGAAAGTTCCGCCACCATGGGTATCAAGTCCCTCCTGCCGGGATCCCTCGGCTTCGGTACCGCCCCGCTCGGCAACATGTTCCGCAGCATCCCGGACGAGGAAGCCGCGGCCACCGTCGAAGCCGCCTGGGACCAGGGCATTCGCTACTTCGACACCGCGCCCTTCTACGGCGCGGGCCTGTCCGAGCTGCGCCTCGGCGAGGTGCTGGCCGGCCGGCCGCGCGACGAGTACGTGCTCAGCACCAAGGTCGGCCGCGTCATCCTCGACGAACTGGAGGACCCCGCCGACCGCGACCTGGGCGAGAAGGGCGGCCTGTTCGAGCACGGCCGCGCGAACAAGATGGTCGACCTCTACACCGCGGACGCCACCCTGCGCTCCATCGAGGACAGCCTCAAGCGCCTGAAGACGGACCGCCTCGACATCGTCTGGGTGCACGACGTCGCCCAGGACTTCCACGGCGACAACTGGCTCGCCGTCTACGAGACGGCGCGCACCGGCGCCTTCCGCGTCCTGCAGAACCTCCGCGACGAGGGCGTCATCAAGGCCTGGGGCCTGGGCGTCAACCGCGTGGAGCCGATCGAGCTCACCCTCGACCTGGACGAGCCCAAGCCCGACGCGTTCCTCCTGGCCGGCCGCTACACCCTGCTCGACCACGATCGGTCCCTGCAGCGCCTGCTGCCCGCCGCCACCGAGCAGAACGTCGACATGGTCGTCGGCGGACCCTACAGCTCCGGCATCCTCGCCGGCGGCCGCCACTTCGAGTACCAGGAGGCCCCGGCCGACATCATCGCCAAGGTGGAGCGGATCAAGGCGCTCGCCGCCGCGCACGGTGTCAGCATCAAGGCCGCCGCCCTGCAGTTCGCCCTGGCGCACCCGGCGACGGCAGCCGTCGTCCCCGGCGCGACCCGGCCCAGCCGCATCGCCGAAGACGTCGCCGCCCTCGACGAGGACGTCCCGGCCGCCTTCTGGACCGCGCTCCGCGACGAGCAGCTCATCGCCGCCGACGCCCCCACCCCCACCGCCTGACCCCGACCCACGGCACACACAAGGAGCAGCACATGGCCACCACCGCCACCGCCACCATCGACCTCCCCCGATCCGCCGACGACGTCTGGCAGCTCATAGGCGGCTTCGACTCCCTGCCCGAGTGGCTCCCGTACATCCCCAAGAGCGAGCTGAGCGAAGGAGGCCGCGTCCGCCGCCTGACCAACCAGGACGGCGGGGTCATCGTCGAACGCCTCAAGGCCTTCGACGACGGCAAGCGCACCTACTCCTACGCCATCGAGCAGGCGCCCTTCCCCGTCACCGACTACCTCTCCACGCTGACGGTGCGCGACATACCCGGCGCACCGGGAACGTCGCAGGTGGAGTGGACGGGCTCGTTCACGCCCGTCGGCGTCAGCGAGGCCGACGTCGAGGAGCTCTTCCACGGCATCTACGCGGACGGTCTCGCCGCGCTGCGCGAGACCCTCAACACCTGAGGACGACACCGGTGTCGGACCGGCCACGCCATCCACCGGGTGCCGACTTGTGACGCTGTCGGCACCCCAGGTGCTCTACGGTCGGGGGAGACGGATCGTGGCGTGGCGCAGCCAGGTGGCTGCCGCCCCTCCCGGGAGTGGAGTCAGGTGAAGGACGACGAAGTACGTGCGCGCTTCGACGGCCGTGGCCGCGTAGAGCTGATCCCGGAACGTCCCACAACCGCCAGGCTGGGACGGATCGAAGAGATCGCCCACGCGCTCGGCTACCAGCGCCACTCCATCGAGAACCTCGGCCGCGCGGGGCTCCGGCTCGTCTACGGACGCGACGACGGCCCCCAGGCGCGCCGCCGCGCCGAGCTGACCATCGCCCGGCTGCGCGAGGGCGGTCCCGTGCTGCCGGCGATCGAGCCGCCCCCGCCCCCGCCACCCACTCCGCCGCCCCCGGCCCCCTCACAGGCCCCGCCCCGGCCGCGCAGCCGCCCTCTCTCGGTACCCCCACCACCCCCACCGCTGTTTCCGCCCCCACCATCCCGACCGCCGGGTCCACCACCTCCGCCCTCCGACACCCCGGCCTCATGACCACGCCGGCCGGATGAGGGTCGCCGATGATTTTCCGGGGCGGGCGCGGTCATGAAAGGTGGACCGGCCACGCTCAGAAGGAGGCGCGGGATGCGCACTCTGGCGATCACCCAGAACATCACCGTCGACGGTTGCGTCGAGATGCTCACCGATTGGTTCGAACCGCAGGCCCAGGGCCACGCGGACATGGCCGATGTGCTGGAGGAAGGCCACCGTCAGGACAGCGAGGCGGACGCGCTGCTCGTGGGCCGGCGGACCTTCGAGGACTTCCGCGCCTACTGGCCCGGGCTGACCGACGACACCACGGGCATCTCCGAGTACCTCGACCAGGTGCGGAAGTACGTCGTGTCCGGCTCGATCGAGGACCCGCGGTGGGAGAACTCGATCGTCCTGTCCGGCGACGTGGTCAAGGAGGTCACCGCCCTGAAGGCGCTGGAGGGCGGCAAGGACATCGTGCTCACCGGCAGCATCAGCTTGGCCCACACGCTGATCGAGGCGGGTCTCGTCGACGAGTACCGCCTCTTCGTGTACCCCGTCGTCCAGGGCCGCGGCAGGCGCCTCTTCCCCGAGGGGTACGAGGTACCGCGCCTGCGGCTCGTGGACTCGAAGTCGTTCCGGAGCGGGATCGTGCTGCTGCGCTATGTCCCGGCCTGACGCGGGCCGGCGAGCGCAGATGGCTGGGGGCGGTCGGCTCTTCGGCCGTTGTCGGGTCAGTCGGCCACGGAGACCAGCGCGATCGTGACGTTGTCGGGACCGCCCGCGGCCATGGCGGCCTTCCACAGCTCGAAGACGGCCCGGCCGCCGTCGTGCGCCCGAAGGACATCGTCGATCTCGTTCTCGAGCACGGGATCGGTCAAACCGTCACTGCACACCAGCATGCGCGTACCCGGGGTGAGCGCGGACGTGCTGACATGCGGCGTGATCGCGCTGAACGTCGGCGCGCCACCGAGCGCCTGCGTGACGATCGACGTGGTGCGCCGGCCCCGCGGAGGCGGTGGGCTGTCGTCCACGCTCACCTGGTGGAGGGTGTCGTCCGTGGCGGCCCGGGCACCGATGAGGCCGCTGTCGGCACGCGTCTCGATGCTGCCACCGGCCGGGCCGACCTCGATCACCCTGCTGTCGCCGACGTTGAATACGAGCAGTTTCTGTTCGAGGATCACGACACCCGCGACGGTCGTCCCCATCGTGGACAGCTCCGGGGCGCGGTCGGCCGCCGCGTACACGGCGTGATTGCACATGCCCAGCGCGTCACGAACCGCTTCCTCGCCGTCCAGCGCCGGCCCGAACAGGGCGAGCCGGCGGACGACGAGGCTGCTGGCGACCTCGCCGGCGGGCTGTCCGCCGATGCCGTCGGCGACAGCCACCACGAGTGGATGGCCGAGCGGGAACGCCATCGTCTGCGGGTTCTCCGTCACCGATCCGCACAGCGTCCATGGGCCGACGACCAGGCTGTCCTCGTTGTGCTCGCGCCTGAGTCCGGGGTGACTCAGCGCGGTCACCGATATGTACGGCATAGGGGGTGCCGTCCTTCCGCGAAGGAGCGCATCATCCGCCACCACCATTGTCGCGCCGGACAGCGGCCCGGGTCGCGCGGTGCGTACGCCCCGAGTTGCGCGGCGCCGCGAACGGGGTTAGCCCGGAGGTAAGGGCACGAGGTGCCTGCCCTTACGTGCGAAGGCCTCCGAGAGGGGCGAGCGCTGTGCGGTTCACGGATCGTACTGATGCCGGGCGGCGGCTGGCCGCAGCGGTCCAACATCTGCGTGGCGAGGAGCCGGTCGTCCTCGGGCTGCCCCGCGGCGGGGTGCCGGTGGCTTTCGAAGTGGCGCGTGCGCTCGGCGCCCCGCTCGACGTGATCGTGGTGCGCAAGCTCGGCGTCCCCTACCAGCCGGAACTGGCGTTCGGCGCGATCGGCGAGGGCGGCGTACGGGTCCTCAACGACGACGTCGTGCGCCACTGCGGGATCGGACCGGACGGCATCGCGGACGTCGAGCGCGCGGAGCGACAGGAGCTGGAGCGGCGGGCACGGAGGTACCGCGGCGGGCGGCCTCCGGCAGCCGGTGAGGCCCGCACCGTGATCGTCGTGGACGACGGGATTGCCACCGGCGCCACGGCGGCGGCGGCGTGCCAGGTCGTACGGGCGCAGGGCGCGGCCCGCGTGATCCTCGCCGTTCCGGTCGCGCCGCCGGACGCGGTGCGCAGACTGAGCGTGGTGGCCGACGACGTGGTGTGCCTCTCCGTGCAGCCCCTGTTCGGTTCCGTCGGTGAGTGGTACGGCGACTTCTCGCAGACCACGGACGAGGAAGTGGCCGCGTGTCTGGCCCGGGCCGTGGCGGACCCCGCACGCGTCCGGCAGGCACCGGTCACGACCGGCGTCGAGGTGGAGGCCGCGGGAGTCCGGCTGGCCGGAGACCTCGCACGGCCGGAAGGAGCCGCGGGGCTGGTGATGTTCGCCCATGGCTCCGGCAGCAGCCGGCACAGCCCGCGCAATCGTGCGGTGGCGGAGGTGTTGCAGGAAGCGGGCCTCGGCACGCTGCTGTTCGACCTGCTCACGCCCTCCGAGGAAGCCGACCGGGACAACGTGTTCGACATCGGCACCCTCGCCGGCAGGCTGGCCGGAGCCACCTGCTGGCTGCGCGGCCGCGAGTCTGCGCCGATCGGATACTTCGGTGCCAGCACCGGGGCCGCGGCGGCGCTCCGGGCGGCCGCCGACGACCCGGACATCGGCGCGGTGGTGTCCCGCGGCGGACGGCCCGACCTGGCCGGACCCCGCCTCGACGACGTACGAGCGCCGACCCTGCTCATCGTCGGCGGGGCCGACACGATGGTGCTCGACCTCAACCGTGCCGCCCAGGCCCAACTCCGTTGCGAGAACCGGCTGGAGATCGTGCCCGGAGCAACGCATCTCTTCGAGGAACCCGGAGCGCTCGACCGGGTCGCCGACCTCGCCAGGTCGTGGTTCACCACGCACCTGACGGCAGGCAGCGACCCGTCGGCGTCGGCGCGCCGGGAACCGCATCACTGACCGGTTCGGGGCCGGGCGCCGGAGGGCCTACCGGTTGCTGACCGCGAAACGCATCAGCGCCCGCTCGTCGCCCTGCTTGATCTTCCCCGTCTCGTTCAGCACCTCGAGCTTCCAACTGCCGTTGACCCGGATCGCCTTGGCGACACGGCAGCCGTTGTCGTTGGTGAGCAGGCTCGGCCAGATGTCGGCGACCTGCTGGGAGGTGCCGCCGGTCGCGTCGTACACCTTGAAGCTGATGTTCCGCGCCTTCGTGAAGGAGCTGGACTTCTTGTAGGCGGCGGCCACGAAGACGATCGACGTGATGTTGGCCGGGACGCGGCCGAACTCGACGGTCACGGTCTCGTCGTCCCCGTCGCCGCGCCCCGTCTGGTTGTCGCCGCTGTGCACCAAGGAGCCGTTGCCCAGGGGGTCCAGGGAGTCGAGGCCTGCCAGCCGTACCGGGTCAGCGCCCTGCAGCGCGATGGCGATGAGGTCGAGGTCCGTGCCGACGTTCCGGCGGAGCTTGCCCATCAGCCCGCCGCTGCTTCCGGCGGTGGGGTCCCAGGACACGCCTATCGACAGGTGGGTCACACCGTCGAGATCTGCCGGTCCGTCTTCCTTGGTGAGCGTGATCATGTGAATCCCTCGTGATGGTGGAGTGCAATGTATGAAGTCTGCCGATATCACTCGCCGCTTGATACACCAGGTCCGAAATTGGTGTCGGTCGGTCCTGCGTCATGAACTGAGCAAGCGCCTTCGGCGGGGGATTCCCCGGCGCGAGCATGACAGGCTCTGCCAAGGCGGACGCCATGGCGGAGGGGAACCCGGGGCGGGACCGGTCGACCCGGCGGCGCGGCCGAGGCCTGCGACGGGATGTGGCGGCCGCGGTCATCTCGTGCGCGGCACTCGCGGGCGGCGTCGTTCATCTGGTCTGACCCGGGATCAGGATCGACGGAACCGGCTCCGGGCTGCGGTGCAGAATGGCACCGCAGCCCGCAGGGCAATCGCTCAGGCGACGCTGTTGCGCAGCTCCGCGAGGCTGTCCTTGGTCAGGTGCCGGGGTGTGCTGTCGGTGTCGACGAGGACGACCGTGCACGTGGCGGCGTGGGTGAGTGCCGTGGTGAGGCTGCCGTCGGCGAACTGGGCGAGGGGGCCGCGCGGTGAGTGCCCGATGGCCACGGCGCGGGCGTGTACGTCCGCCGCGTGGTGGGCGAGGGCGCGGCCTGCGGCGGCGTGGTCGCCGACGCTCGTCAGGATCTGGCCGGTGGCAGTGATGCCGTCGACGCCGAGGCGGTCGAGGTGGGCGGTCACGGCGGCGCGGGCCTCTTCGTCCGTCTCGGTGTCGACGGCCTGTTCCTCGACGACCGTGGTCTGCTGGACGTGGACGACCTCCAGCGGGCTGCCCGTGTCGCGAGCCAGCCGCGCGGCGGCGTCGACGATGCAGGCGGCCTTGTCGTGGGCGCCTACGGCGACGATGACGGGCGGCGCGTCGGTCGCGGCGGCTGTCCTGCCGACAGGCGTGAGCGACGGGCTGATGGGTTCACTCTCGACGGGGTTCGCCTCGGCCTTGCGCAGCAGACCATGGCCGCTGGCCAGTACGGGGATGGCCAGGAGGAAGGTGGCGGCGCCCAGATAGAAGGGCACGCTCAGGTCCGTGGCGTCGGCGAGCTTGCCCGCGACGAAGGGGGCGAGGCCACCGCCGATGAAGCGCAGGAACCCGTAGGCCGATGAGGCCACGGGGCGTTCGACGGGGGAGACGAGCATGACGGCCTGGGTGGTCAGGGTGTTGTTGATGCCGATGAAGGCGCCGCTGACGATGACGGCCACGATGACGACCGTGGGGTTGTCGACCCCGGCGGCGATGAGCGCCATCACGATACCGAGGCCGAGCAGGTTGGCGTACAGGACGGGAGCCGTGCCGAAGCGGGCCTGAAGACGCGGGGCGAAGAAGACGCTGAAGGCGGCCACCAGCAGTCCCCAGCCCGTGAAGACCAGACCGAGTTCGTGCGCGCTCAGCTTCATCGGGTACGGGGCGTAGCCGAGCATCGTGAAGAAGCCCCAGTTGTACAGCAGGGCCATGATGCCCATGGTCAGCAGACCGCGGTGGCGCAGCGCCTTGAGCGGCGCGATCGGCGAGGTGGGGCGCTTCGGCTTGGGCAGCGAGGGCACGAAGGCGAGGGTCGCGACCAGTGCGATGGCCATCAGCACGGCGACGCCGAAGAACGGGCCGCGCCAGCTGATGCCGCCCAACTCCCCGCCCAGCAACGGGCCGACGGCGATCCCGAGGCCGAGCGCGGCCTCGTAGAGGATGATCGCGCCGCCGAAACCGCCGCTCGCGGAGGCGACGATGACGGCGAGGGAGGTGGCGATGAACATCGCGTTGCCCAGGCCCCAGCCGGCGCGCATGCCGACGATGCCGTTGACGGAACCGGCCGTGCCGGCGAGTGCGGCGAACACGACGATGACGACCAGGCCCACGACCAGGGTGCGCTTGGCGCCGATGCGGCTGGATATCCAGCCGACGAAGAGCATGGCGACGGCGGTCACGATCAGGTAGCTGCTGAAGAGCAGGGAGACCTGGCTCGGTGAGGCATGCAGGTTCTCGGCCAGGGCGGGGAGGATCGGGTCGACCAGTCCGATGCCCATGAACGAGATCACGCAGGCGAACGCCACGGCCCAGACGGCTTTCGGCTGCTTGAAGGGACTGGCGGCCTTTCCATGCGGTGCACTCATGCGCGGTTCTCTCCAAAGCGTCGAGAAGAGGGGTAAGAGGGGTGGGGAGGAGGCGTGCAGCGGAGCGGACAGGTTGCGGCGGGGCGGGTCAGTCGTGGGCCGTACGGGTCTGGCGGTCCTGGATGGCGCGGGCCAGGGCGGGCAGCGCGGTCCGCACCGCCTGCTGCTCCGGCTCGGTCAGTTCCCCGATGAGCAGATCGAGGGCCTGGGTCCGCTCGGCGCGCCGCTGCCGGAAGACCTCGAGGCCGCTCTCGGTGGCTTCCACGAGGACGGCCCGGCCGTCGTTGTGGTCAGCCACTCGGCGTACCAGGCCCGCGCGTTCCATGCGGGTGACGAGCTGGGTCATGTTCGGCTGGGAGACGCCTTCGGCCCTGGCCAGTTCGCTCAGCCGATAGGAGCCTTCGCGGCCCAGCCGGCCGATCGCGGACGAGGCCGCCGTGCTCAGACCGCCGGCGACGGCGCTCTGTCGCACGTAGCGGACCATCTGCTCCACGGCGATCATCAGGCCTTCGGCCCGGGGGTCGACTTCCATAACCCGCTTATCCATAAGCGCATTATGCATCTACTTGTAGTGTGAATCAATACCGCGTGGGCGGGGTGCTCCGTGTCCGGTGGCCGCGCTTTTCCGGGACGGATGTCGACATGGATGGACGTCGTCCGGACAGAAGTCGCCCATTTGCGGCGTGCGGCGCCTGTGGGTGTCGTGCGACTGTCGGGGGGTGTGGTCGATCAGGGCGGGTCGGCCACCGACCGCTTCCGCGCGCACCTGACCGCCTGACCAGAGGAGAAGCACATGCCCCACTCCTTCGATCCGTACAGCGTCCTGCCCTCAGTGCCGGAGTTCGGCTTGCACAGCACGGACATCGCGGACGGGAAGCCCCTCGATGTCGCCCAGTGCAGCAGTCTCTTCGGAGGCCCGGGCGAGGATCGCTCTCCACAGCTGTCCTGGGAGGGCTTCCCGGCCGACACGCAGAGCTTCGCGGTGACCTGCTTCGACCCGGACGCGCCTACGGCGAGTGGCTTCTGGCACTGGGCGGTGTACGACATCCCCGCATCGGTGCACGAACTGGAGGCCGGTGCCGGGGCACCGGGCGGGAAGTACCTTCCCGCCGGCGCGAAGATGCTGGCCAACGACGCGGGCGGGCAAAGCTTCCTCGGCGCAGTGCCCCCTCCCGGGCACGGTCCTCATCGTTACATGTACGCCGTCCATGCGCTGGACACGCCCGAGCTGGATGTGCCGACGGCGGCTTCCCCGGCCTGGCTGGGCTTCCAGCTCTTCACCCACGCGGTGGCGCGGGCCGTGATCACCCCGATCTTCGAGAATCCGGCCTGAGCATCTACGACTGACAGCGCGGAGGCCCAGGAGTGGCGGCGCAGGCCAGGAGCAGCCCGAGAGCCCAGGAGGTCGTCCTCCCGGGCTCTCGGGTTCGGGTCGTCGTGGGAGGGGCGGTGCTCAGTCCTTGATTTCGCAGATGGTGGCGCCGGAGGTGATGGAGGCGCCGATCTCTGCGCTGAGGCCCTTGATGGTGCCGGTGCGGTGGGCGTTGAGGGGCTGTTCCAT
>NZ_JBVJPM010000021.1:0-135079 GCF_055582645.1 Streptomyces sp. NPDC107517
AGCTCCATCTCCAGCTTGCCCTTGCCGTTGAGCGTGGCGATGACGAGGTCGGGGTTGTGCACCTCGACACCGGCCGGGGGCGCGATGTCGGCGGCAGTGACCAGACCCGGGCCCTCCTTGCGCAGGTACATCACGACCGGCTCGTCCTGCTCCGAGGAGACGACCAGCTGCTTGATGTTCAGGATGAGGTCGGTGGCGTCCTCCTTGACGCCCGGCACGGTGGTGAACTCGTGCAGGACACCTTCGATACGGATGGACGTGACCGCCGCACCCGGGATCGAGGAGAGAAGGGTCCTGCGCAGGGAGTTGCCGAGGGTGTAACCGAAGCCCGGCTCCAACGGCTCGATCAAGAACCGGGAGCGGAACTCGTCGACGACCTCTTCGGTCAGGGACGGCCGCTGAGCAATCAGCACGAGGTATTGCCTCCAGTGGTCTGGCGCCCGCTATGTGACACCGTGGTCACCATGAAGGGTACGGGCGATACGGGCGATACGGCCGCTGAAGCGACCGAGCCGCCCGACTCCGCCCGTCTGCCGGGCAGTCGGGCGGAGTCGGCGGGCCCAGCCTTCGCAGGAGTGGAGGCCGACGGTCAGCTGCTCCTGCGCCTGGGCGCCAGTCACACGGAGGAGGGCCGGGACTGGTACAGCCGGGTGTGATAGCGGCCTTCCGCCTCCAGTCCGGTGGGGTCGTCGCCGGCACGGAGCACCTGCTCGACGGCGCAACGCTGTTCCGCCGCGCTCGTGAACATCCGCTGGGGATAGGTACGTGCGGAGTCCATCGTGGTGCTCAGGCCGTGGGCTTCCAATTGTGCGATCACGGGCCCGTAGGGCACGGTGCGCAGGACGAACGCGCTGACCCAGATCGGCTCCCGTCGGCACTCCAGCAGCGCCCGGAAGGTGCGGTCGGTGATGTAGCCGACGCCTCCGGTGACCGTGATCAGGCCGGTGTCCGCGACGGCGCGCCGCAACCGGGGGCTGGGCGGGCTGTGTTCCAGGTTCTCCCCATAGGCCTCGTCGAGCAGGCCGACGGCCAGGGCGTACTGGACGGCGTTGTCGGCGGCGTCGAGCCCGATGACCGGGGTCGCGTCCGCCCGGCGCCGTGAGGCGTAGAACTTCTTGTCGAGTTCGATGAGTTCGGCGGACGTGAGGCCGTCGACCTCGGGGCTGGAGTAGTGCGCGTACAGCTCGGCAAGTGTGACCTGGTAATTGAGGAGAGCGGCGTTGAAGCCGTAAGAGCAGCAGAGGTCGAGGACGGTGACGGGATCAACGGTGCCACCGGCCGCGGACCGTTCGGTGCGGGTGCGCCGGAAAACATCCTGGCCATGGTGCGGTATCTCGTATTCCAAAGGGGCGAGTCGGCGGACGTAGGCGCGAGGATCGGGCTCGTTGTAGATGTCATCGAATCGGGTCTTGCCCGATATGGCACTGACAGGGCCTGCGACCATGGGGCGTACCTCCCCGGAATCAGGACGGGTGACTGCACAAAAACCTGTGTCGGACCGGTTGCACCGCTTGATAGACCTCGCGGCGAGAACCGGCCATGGGTGACATCGCCGACACTGATCGAAAACCGGCCGACGCCCGACCGAGGGCATGACGTCGCCCACTCACAACCCGTGCAGCGCCTTGTGTCCCGTCAGGACTGACCAACATGACCTGGCGAACCACCAGGAATGGGCTGACGGCCCGCAGACAGCTCTCTCGTGACGTTCGAATGTCCGTTCGACGTTAAAAACGCGCCGTGGATTTCTTCGACTTCCTGTCCGGGAACTGGTCGAATGTTCGGGATGCCACGGTGGATCATGCCGTGCACGTCCCCGAAGGGCTCGGCATCGCGGTAGGGGTAGGCCTGCCCCTGGCGGTGCTCGTCTACCGCACCAGACTGCCGCGCGCCGCCGTTCTGGGAGCCAGGCCCAGATTTCTCACGATACCCGCGCACGCCTCGTTCGGCCTGCCGACCACCTCGCTCGGGCTGGGCAGGGGGCCGCAGCGCGTGGCTCTGACGATGTACGTGCTGCTGCCTGTCATCCGCAAGACGGTCGTCGGCCTGCGTGGGGTCACGCCCGCCGTGGTCGAGTCGACCCGGGGCATGGGCCTGAGCCGGTCCTCACACCGGCCGGAACCGCGCCGGATGCGTGTGGCGACCGCTTCGGATGTGCCGGCTCAACGGAGCCGTACAACGCGCGCCCTCACCCGGGCACGGATGCGCCCCGTGGACTCCGGCCCCGTGGACCTCGACCCCGCGCATGCTCCCGCAGCCGCGGTCGGAACCAGCTTCGCGTGTGACCGGCAGTACCGTCCGCCGGTTGACCGGAGCGCGGCCCAATTCCCTTACGTCACAGGGGTACTGACGATTCGCAATGCACTACTCAAGGAGTGTTCGATGACAGTTCAAAGATACTTCCAAAAGACACTTCTGGACTATATAGGGACAGTTGACTCTAATCGCCTACATTTCATATGGTTTCATCTCGCCATGGAGGAGATCAGATGATGACTGGAGACCAACAGTCGGCCACGTCTCGGCGACGCGTGCTGGCCGCTGCCGCACTCGCACCGGTGCTGGCCGGGGCGGGGCCTGCCAGCGCTCGCGCGATGCCCGACGAGGCGGCCGGGGCCCGGCCTCACAGGCGGGCCAAGCCGGTGACCACCACCGCGTCGGACTGGACGGCCGTAGCGAAAGCACTGGGCCGCAGCGGCAACCTCCTGCGAGGGACGACGTACCACACCCCCTTCCCCCGCGACGATCTCCGCGTCGTCGTCGAGGGCGGCATCGTCATCAAACCGGAGCTCGCACTGGGTGCGCACGTGGCCTTCGTCCGCTACGACGACGGCAGCACCATGTGCATGGGCGATGTAGCGGTCACCGAGACGGAACTGCAGCAGGTGATCGACGCCTGGCAGGCGAACGGAATCGCGCAGACCGCGCTCCACAAGCATCTGCCCGCCCACAGCCCCGACATCTGGTGGGTCCATGTCCATGGACACGGCCACGACGAACTGGCCCTGGCACACGGCCTGCGCGCGGGATTCGAACGCACGGGCATCCCGCCGGCAACACCGTCCGGCCCGCCGAGCTCCGTCGACCTGGACAGCGCCGGAATCGACGCGGCGCTGGGCGCCAAGGGTTCCAGCGACGGCGTGGTCTACAAGGCCGTGTTCGCCCGCCGCGAGACGATCTGCGACGGCCATCTGGTACTGCCCTCCGGTCTGGGCGCGACCAGCGCGTTCATTTTCCAGCCGCTGGCAGACGGCAGAACAGCGCTCAGCGGTGACTGCGTCATGCTCGCCGAGGAGGTCCCGCACGTGCTGGGAGCCTTGCGGCAGGGCAAGATCGAACTCGTCGAGCTGCACAACCACCACTTGGCGGAGAGCCCCCGCCTGTTCTTCACCCATTTCTGGGCCGTGGGCGACGCCGTCGAGCTCGCCACAGCGCTGCGCCCCGCAGTGGATGCCACCAACGTCGTGCCGACCAGCGGAGTATGACGAGCGAACAGCGGATCACTGCCCCCACGACAACCCCGCAGGCCGACTCTCACGATCCACGACCTTCAGCCACCGCTCCATCTTCAGCAATTCGGTGCAACCTTGCCCCCGAGGGCATACCTGCCGGCACTACCGCTCCCACTGCCCGGTGAGCTGCCCGGTGGACCGTCCAACCACCGACGCCTTCGACGCCGTCCTCGAGGCCGACGACGTGCAGATGCTGCGCAGCCCACCCTTGCCACCCAGGGCGGCAAGGGTGGCAAGGGTGGCAAGGACGAAACGCTCTTTCAGGACTTTGGGCAGAGTGTTCGAGAAGAGGGGCCCGGCGGTACGTCTTCACGCCACCGGTCAGCGGTGAACGAGCCCCTCGCCCAACTGCACAGTGAACGCACCGGGTCCACCGTCGCTTCTACGTTCCATACCCGTGCCGTGTCGTCTTCGCCCCTGCTCACCAACGTTCTGCCGCCGGGCCGAAGACCACACCGGTGACGTTGGCGGTGTGGCCTTCCAGCGGATCGCCGATCTGGCGATGGGTGGCGACGTCCCAGAGCCTGACCGTGTGGTCCATGCTGCCGGTGGCCAGAGTTCTCCCTTTGGGACTGAAAGCCACGGATGTGGCGCCTCTGAGATGGCCGGTCAGCGGATCTCCGATCTGCTCACGTGTGGCCGCCTTCCAGAGCCGGACGGTATTGTCGCGGCTCGCAGTCGCCAGCAGCGTGCCATCGGGGCTGAACGCCACCGCCGTGATCCACGCGGTGTGACGGGCCGCGGTTTCGCCGATACGGCGGTGCGTGGCAACGTCCCAGAGCGCCACCGTGTCGTCCTCGAGCACCCTGCCGTTTGACCATTGAGGTGACGCGAGCACCTAGATCTTGGTGGAGTGACGGTATGACGACACTGCGGCAGCGCGTCCTCCGGGGTCTTGAACAGTTCAATGCCGCCCACCCCTGGGACCACAACGCCCACTACCACCCCTGGATCCTGCGGCAGCTCCCCCGCCGGTTCGACAGTGCCCTGGACGTCGGCTCCGGCAGTGGCGACCTGGCCAGGCACTTGGCCAAGCGCGCACGGACAGTGCACGGCATCGACTCCGACCCGAGGATCATCGCTCAGGCACGCGCGCTGACCCCGCCGGCAGCTCCTGTCGCCTTCACGACCGCTGACGCACTGACCGGGATCCCGGCGGACTCATACGACGTCATCACGTGCCTCGCGGCAATCCACCATCTGCCGTTCACCGAAGGGCTCACCGTCTTCCGCAAGCATCTGGCGCCCGGAGGAACGCTCGTGATCGTTGGGCTGTCGCGTTCGACGACCCCGGGCGACTACCTGCTCAATGCCGTAGCCAGCCCACTCAACGCCGCCACGGGATGGCTCAAGAACAGAGGCCGTACGGCACCTCGTCCCACCTCGATGACGGCCTTGACCCGACCAGCGGATATGAGCTTCCCCGACATTGTCCGCGAGGCCCGTTCGATCCTGCCCGGCGCACGGCTGCGCCGTCGACTGTTCTGGCGATACACGCTCGTTTGGCATCACCGTTGATCGCCCCTCATCCTCGGACCACGAGCGTGATTTCTGTGAAAGCCAGGTGGCGTGAGAACGCCAACCGCTGATGTTCTCAAAACCTCCTGGCCCCTCCGCAGGCCAGCGAGCCGCCCGCTGCCAGCTGCCCTGCGGCAGGACACCGTTGCCCTTCAGGCCCCTCCAGGACGTACAACAGCAGCTGCTGGAGCCAGAGTTCGAGCCCGACACCGCGCCGCTGCGCTGGCTCCGACGGCTACGGCTGGACCACATCAATGGGGGAAGAACGGGCGGACCGTGTCCGACCTGCAGCGGCATACCCTGCTGGAAACGGTGTACTACCCAGCTCAGAAGGCGATTTCGCGTAGCCCGCCAGCACTCGGACCAGCCCCAACCGAATCGGGCAAGGTCAACCCGCCCGCCGCCACACCGTCATGTCCGCTGTCAGAAAGGCGATGTTCGGCACTGCGGTCGACTTCGTCTGGATCACGAGCAGTGCGATGTCCCCGTTGCGGTGCCGGACGCAGATCTCGCTGCCGGACGCCGCCGCGGCGAGCGGGAGGCGATGAGCCGTCTGACCCTTGGTCAGGAGGCGGCACTCGTCGAGGTCCGCGCCCGGTTTACCGAAGACCAAGGTGAACACGCTGGTGTCGCTCTCCAGCGTGCAGCTGACCTCCTTCGCGCAGGTGAAACGGATGTCCCCTGTGCGGTCCTTGAGCTGGAACGGGCTCTTGAAGCTCAGTGAGTCCTTCGCGTCCAGCCACTGCCCGGAGTGGGGTTCGCCCTGCGTGGACTCCGGTGCCGTCGCGGAGGGGTGTGCTGCTCCCGACGCCGCGCCTGGCTCCTCGCCCGCCGCATCGCTGCCGGCCCCCGACTTCGCCCCAGGGGCGGACGGGGAAGGGGAGGCCGACGCCCCCGCGGTCGTCCGCGGACCGGCCCCCGCCGCCGAGCCCGTACCACCCGAGCCTCCATGGTCCTGGCCACGGAACACGCCCGTTGCGTCCATGATTGTCCACGCCAGGACCGTGAGTACCAGCACGGCCGCCGTGACGGCCGCTCGTACAGCCAACGTGGTCCCGCGTCTTCGTGACGGCGCCCTGCCCGGGTCCGTCGGCGCCGCCCATGGATCCCGCGCCTGCTCCGGCCCGGTGGCGGCCAGTGGCAGCGTGCGTGCCGGCGTGGGGTCGGGCACCGGCGGCGGCACCGTCACCTCCGGCCCCATGACCTCTCGCCAGACGGTCGGCCCCGCGCCCGCGTCGGCCTCCCCGCCCAGCTCCTGCCGGCACCACTCCACGACTTCCGCCAAGGTGGCTCGCTCCGCCGGATCGGCGGCCAGGCAGCGGGCGATCAACGGGCGGAGCCGGGCGGGCAGGAGCGACAGATCGGGCTCGGCGTGCACGATCCGGTACAGCACGCTGACCGCGGGGCCATCCCCGTAAAGCGGCTCGCCGAGGGCCGCGAACGCCGCGGTCTGACCGAGGGCGAACACGTCCGTCGCCGCCGTGACCGCGCCCCCGGACGCCTGCTCGGGAGCCATGAACTGGGGCGTGCCGATGGTGGACCCCGTGGCGGTGTGCGAACTCACGCCCGCGGCCAGCGAGATACCGAAGTCGATCACGCGCGGTCCGTCGGACGCGAGCAGGACGTTCGACGGTTTCAGGTCGCGGTGCACGATCCCCGCGCCGTGGATCGCCTGGAGAGCCTCCGCGACTCCGGCCATCAGCCACAGCACCGCGGGCACCGGCAGCGCCCCGCCCCGTCCCACAGCGTCCGCCAGCGAGGGTCCGGGTACGTAGAGGGTGGCGAGCCAGGGCGGGGCGCCGTCCGCGTCGCCGTCGATCAGCTCCGCGGTGTACGCGCCCCTGACTCGCCGGGCGGCCTCCATCTCGCGGCGGAATCGCCGCCGGAAGGCGGGGTCGTCGGCCAGTTCGGGCCGGACAACCTTGATCGCCACGGGCCGGCCACCCTGCGTGTGCGAGAGGTAGACCCGTCCCATGCCACCTGCGCCGAGCCGCGCCGCCAGACGGTAACCGGCCACAACGGACGGATCGTCCGCCTGTAGCGGCTGGAACACCCCAGGCGCGTCGCAGATCGCCATTCGTACCCCCTGATCCCCTGGTCAACAGGTGAGTTGCTGCTGACCGACGGTCCGTAGCCTAGCCTCCGCGTTTCCGTTGGGTCGGTTGAGATGTACTGACCGTGCCGAGCAGCGCGTACGTGCGCGTCCTGGCCCTGCAGTGGCGGCCCAACGCTGTCCGGATGGGCCTCGACAACATCATGTGGGTCACCTGACCTCATTCCAGCACGGCGCCGTAGAGCAGCACGCCCAGCCTCCCGCTGTGGCCGGCCCGACTTGTCCCTGATGAGCCGTCACTCTTGTTGGGTGCAACCCCCGACACGACGGGAGGGCCGCGTGTCCCCCCACACGCGTGACATGGGGGCCATCCAGCTGCAGGTCGGCTCACTGCCGCCTGGCCAAACCGCCAGAACAGCACATGCGTTCTAAGAAATACCCCCTTCTTGCCCCGAACGGCTGGCCCGGCGGAGCGTTATTCCGAGCACCTGTCCGAGGAGCACGCACACCGAGGAGGCCGTATGCCCCGCCACCACAACACACCTGGCGCGCACACCACGCTCGACTGGCCCGTGTCTGCACTTCTCGGCCCTCCCCTCCATGGCAGCTCTCCGCATGTCTCAGCGCAGTCACGTGCTACCGCTGTGAACACCGTGTTCTCAGGGGAGACGTCGCGGCCGGCCCACCCGGACATCGCGGTACGCGGCACGACCACAAGGGTGCGCGAGGGGGTGATCGCGTGAGTGAGCGCTACACGAGCGTCGTCGACGTGCTCATGCTCCCGTACCGCGAGGACGGACGCATGCCACTGCTGCGCCGCGCGCAGGGCCAGTATGCGGCAGGGCAACTCACCGTTGTGGGAGGCCATTTGGAGGAGGGCGAGTCACCCCTGGAGGGGGCGATCCGGGAAGCCGAGGAGGAGCTGGGCCTTCAGATCAGCCCGCGCGACGCGGAGTTCTGCGGCCTCTTCCAGTTCGTCGCCGACGACGGGCCTCGGCGGCTCGGAACGGTCTGGGTCACCCGGTCCTGGAAGGGAACTCCGATCAACAACGAGCCGCAGAAGCACGCGGAGTTGTTGTGGGCGGAACCGGGTGATCCGCCCGAGGACTGCCACCCCTACACCCGGGGCGTGCTACGCCACTTCGTCGCAGGCTCGATGTACGGGGTCATCGGGGCCGAACCGGCCGTGACCGGTGAGGTCGCATGAGGGCGCCGCGCCGTCCTCGGATGGCGGAGCCCACGGTGTCGGGGTTCGGCCGCATCCGCGATCTGGCTGCCCCCAACCGCCGGCCGACCGCCGCCGACAGGGACATCGCGCCCAGGCCCAACCAGCCGACCACCGCCGACTCGAACTGAACGCCCCACCCCGAGGAGCCCCATGACCTCCGTACCCATCACCGGCATGCCCGCCGAGACCAGCGCCGACCAACTGCGTACCGCCCTCATCGACCAACTCCTCACCGACCGCCGGATCCGCACGCCCGCCGTCGAGTCAATGGGCTGGCGCTGACCCGGTCCACCACCGTGCTCTCAGAAGGGTGTGTCCCCCTTGTTCACCACGCAGGACGACTGGAATCGCGGCTACGCCGACGGTCGCCGCTACCGGAGCCTGGATGATGCCGAGCGCTCCTGGCTCGCCCAGGAGGTCCCCGCTCCGCCGACGGGCAGGGCCCTCGACGTGGGGTGCGGAGTCGGCGAACTCGCCGCGTTTCTGGTGTCGTTGGGCTACTCCGTCGACGCCTCAGACTGGGCCGAACACGCCCTCGCCGAGGGCGTGGCACACCACCCCGAGGTGGACCGCTGGCTGAAACTCGATATCGAGCGCGACGACTGGGGACAGCTGCACGCGTCCGGGTACGACCTGGTCACCCTCCGGCTCGTAGCTCCATTCCTGGAAGGCCGTACGCGGATTCTGCGCGACCTCGGGCACCGTCTGCGTCCCGGCGGCGCCCTTGTCGTCATCACTCCGCTCGCTGCCGAAACTCCGGCAGAGCACCGCGGCATCGCTCTCGACGAGGACGAACTGTCCGAACTGGGGGCCGGCTGGGCGCGCGTCGAACGCACGGACGTGGCGGGCTTGGCACTCCTCGTCCTGCGGCGTGCGCCCCTCATGGTGGCGCCCCCGGAGACGATGCCCGGTGGCGCCAGGCGGGAACACCGCCTCGGCCTCAAGGAGAGGTACTACGCGCAGGTGGCCTCCGGCCGCAAGACCGTGGAGGTCCGCGTGAATACGACGCGGAAGGCCGATATCCGCGTGGACGATGCCCTCGTCTTCCACGGCGAGGAGTCCGGCCGTGAACTCGATGTCATCGCCCAACGCATCACCCAGTACGCGTCGTTCGAGGAGTTGTTGAACGGCGAAGACCCCTTGCGGATCGATCCTGACGCCACGCGTGAGGAACAGCTTCTCAACCTGCGCCGGATCTATCCGCCCGAGAAGGAGGCGCTGGGGCCGCTCGCGATCGAGTTCGACCACCGGCCGGCGCGTGCGGGGCACGCGATGCCGATGTCCGCCGAGGAGTATGTGCGGACACTCCCCCACCACACCGTGTACGGCTGCCTGTATCTGCGCGACGAACAGGACCGTCCCGTGCAGTTGCGCTCGGTGTACGGCAACAGGCTCTGGCAGCTCCCCGGCGGCAACACGGACGCCGGCGAGGACCCTCTGGAGACCGCACGCCGCGAGGCGGTGGAGGAGACCGGGCTCTGCCTCGGCCAGGGACGGCCCCGTCTGCTGTTGTCGCACTACGTCCACCCTGGCCCCCGCTGGCCCATGGGCAAGCTCGGTTTCATCTTCGACGGAGGAACCCTCACCCGCGAGCAGCTTCGGCAGATTCGCCTCGATCCGACCGAGCACGATCTGTGGGCGGTCCACGATCTCGGCCACTGGCGGCACCTGATGGGCGAAGGACCGTACGCCCGCCTGGAGGCCGTCGAGCTGGCGCGGACCGGCCGCGGGCCGCAGTACCTCGTGACCAGCCACACCTGAAGCCCGATCACATACCCCAGGGAGTCGTCATGTCCGTTGAAGCCCGCAACGAGCAAGCCTGGACCGTCTACGGCCAACGCCAGCTCGACCACGGCCACATGCCACCCGTACCCGACACGATCATGTGGTCCCCGTGGGAAGGCGTCGGACCGGGCAGCGAGATTCTCGGCGACCTCACAGGCAAGCGGGTGCTGGACATCGGATCCGGCGCCGGCCACCACGCCGTCCACCTGGCCCGCGCCCACGGCGCCCGCGTCACCGCGATCGAACTGTCCGCCACCCAGCACGCCCGCGCCACCCGCCACTACGGCGGCGAAACAGGTGTCGACTGGCTGCACGGGGACGTCATCGAACACCTGCGCGCGGCCGAACCGTACGAGGCCGCGTACGCGGTCGGCACTCTCGCGTACCTCGATCCGCACGTATCGCTGCCTGCCCTGCGCGACGCACTGGCCCCGGGCGCCCCGCTGGTCTTCTCGGTCCTCCACACAGACCTCCACGGCCACGGGCCGTCCACCACCGTCGCACCGCGCGAGCAGCAGATCCGCCTGCGCAAGGAGCCGCCGATCCCCGTCGAGATGTTCGTCCTCGTCCCGCACCTGTGGGAGGACCTGCTGACCTCGTACGGCTTCCAGGTCGAAGCCATGAACGTGCTGACCGCACCCGACGCGGACAACCCGGTCGCCCTTCAGCTCATCCGTGCGCGGCGGCTGCCGAACCGACGTGCGCGGACCTCCAGCCGGCCGCGCAGCGTACGGCCTCCCGCCCCGCACGCGGCGGTCGGCGTGGGCGCCATCGTCCTCGGCGCCCAGGGCCTGCTCCTGGGCCGCCACCGCCTCGGCACCACCGAGCTGCCCGGCGGCACCCTGGAAGCCGGCGAAGCCCCGCAGGAGACGGTCGTGCGCGAACTCGCCGAGGAGACCGGACTGACCGCACGCCCCGAGGACGTGATCCTCCTGGGCACACTCGTCGATCACGTCGGCGATGTCGTACGCGTCACCATCGGCGCGGTCGTCACCGCCTGGGAGGGCGAGCCCGCCACTCAGCCGGACGAAAGCGTCGGCGACTGGCACTGGTGGCCGCTCGACGATCTGCCCTCCGAATTGTTCGAATGCAGCGCCCAGATCCTCACGGCATGGCGCCCCGACCTTCCCATCCACCACCCGCCGGCACACTTCACTCCCTACGCCCGCCGCACGACGCCGTCGTCCGACCTGGGAGCCGCGGGTGCATGAGCCAGTCCGTGTGCTCCAGCTCGGTCGCCATCCCCCTGGTCGCGGTCGTCACCGGTCCTGAGGCCAGGGGGTCGTGAGGTGCACTGCGTGATCCGCAAACGGGGCGTGAGCCGGTGCGGGCACGACTGTGGGAGCAGGGCGGTGGCGCCTGAGCATCGTCATCGCCCTGCTCCTCTCGTCGCGGCATCACGGCCTGCCAGCCACTTCAGTCCGGAGCGACGGGTACGTGGACGGCGCGAGTGCCGGGATGCGGCGCAGAGTGAGGTGGCACAGCACTGTGACGGCGATGCCGACGGCGAAGGTGATGTCGCCGATGGCCGGGTGGGCCTTGGCGATCGGGCCGGTGTAGTAACTCTGGTTGCTGAACAGGGCGACCGAGACCGTCACGCCGACGAGGAACGAGATCAGTCCGGAGCGGTTCGTGTGGCGCGGATCGGTGAGGAACGGCGCGAGCGACGTGTGGTGCCGGTGGCGGGTCAGGAAGCGTTCGGTGAGGACGACCGCGATCCACGGGCCGACCCAGTAGCCGATGACCAGGAGGAAGTTCTCGTAGCGGGTTCCGGCGTCGTGCAGGCCGGTGAGGGCGACGACGGTGCCCAGGATGCCGAAGACGGCGGCCGCCCAGGCGCGGGCCGAGGCGACGGGGAGCCGGATGCCGAGCGCGGTGAAGGAGACGGCGGCGGAGTACAGGTTGAGGGCGTTGGCGCAGATCCCGCCGAGGACGATGCACAGGAGGGTCAAGTCGGCCAGTGCGCTGGGCAGGTGGCCGGTGAAGGCCGCGGTCGGGGAGGCATCGGGGTCGGTGACGAGGGTGGCGGAGGCGGCGCCGGCCGCGAGGAGGACGGCGTTGGAGCAGAAGGTGCCGACGGCGGGCCAGAGCGCGGTCTGCCACTTCGGTGAGGCGGCGGGCAGGTAGCGTGTGTAGTCGGAGGCGAAGGGCGTCCAGCCGCCCACGTATCCGAACACGGCGCCGACGGTGAGCAGGAAGCCGCCGAGGCCTCCTCCGTGGCCGGGGGCGCCGAGGTCGGCCTTGCCCAGAGTGATCACGGTGGCGATCAGGAACACCACGACCAGGGCCGGCACCGCGATCCGCTCGAGCCGGTGGACGAGGTTGTGGCCGAGGAACCCGGCACCGATCTGTACCGCGGCCACGATCAGCAGGCTGGGTACGGTCGGCAGGCCGAACAGGCTGTTGAGGGCGAGGGCCGCGCTGACGCTGTTCACGGCGAACCAGCCGAGCCCTGCGGCAAGGGTGTTCACCGCAGCCGGAACACGGTTGCCGAAGTGACCGAAGGCGAGCCTGCCGAGCACCATCTGCGGCATCCCGTACAGCGGACCGTCCTTGCTCAGCAGCCCGAGACACAGCGAGGCGAGCGCCGTGCCCAGCAGCAAGGCGGCAAGGGCCTGCCAGAAGCTGAGGCCGAACGCGGCCACGGCCAGGACACCGATGAAGACGGTGGCGAACTCCATGTTCGGCGAGATCCACGTCCACAGAAGGTGGAACGGGCGGCCGTGGCGCCCGGCGGCGGGAATCGCCTCGGATCCGGCGGGCTCGATGGCGAGGACTTTCGTTCCGTACTCGGTAACGGCGGCTGGTGGGGCGGTGGTTCGGGTCGCGGTGTCCGCTCCGTCGGCGGGAGCGCCTTTCGCAACAGCACTCTCGATGTCGCTCGTCATCTCACTCGCCTCCGGTGGCCGTGCCTCGTGTGGTCGCCGCCGGCTGAGGTGCGGCGAAGCGGTGGTGCAGTTCATGGGTCAGGGCCGGCCAGACCACCGGGTCGTGGCCCGGCACCAGGCGGTAGCCGCGCTCGGCGGCGATGCTCTTGAGGCGGCGGATGGGCTCGACGGTCTGCTCGGGGGTCGCGTCGACCCGGCAGCCGATCGGGAGTTCGTGCTCGATGTTCTCCGTCAGGTCCGCCGCGTCGAAGGCGAAGACGAACCCGCCGCCGCCGACCGAGTCGTCGAGATCCACCACGAAGCTCTGGTGTCCGGGGGTGTGACCGGGCGTGAGGATCGCCGTGACACCCGGCGCGATCTCGACATCGCCCTCGGCCACCTCCCACTGCATGTCGGGGTGGTCGAAGTCGATCCGGTTGACCGCGTTCTGCTCGGGGATCGGGTGGGGCGAGAATCCGAAGTCGAGCTCGGCGCGCTGCACATGGACGGGGACGCGTCCGGCGAAGTGCTTGAGGCCGCCCGCGTGGTCGTGGTGCAGATGGCTCATCCCCACCGCGTGGATCTGGTCCATGTCGATCCCGGCGCGCGCGAGCGCCTCCTCCAGCGGCTCGCCGGGGCCGGGGAGCACGGGCCGGTAGGCGGGGTCGCCGTAGAACCGTCTGCGCAGGGCTGGATCGTTGATCAGCGCGGTGTTGAATCCGGTGTCGAGCAGCAACCAGCCGCCGTCGCACTCCAGCAGCACTCCGGGAGTCGGCTCCCGCAGTCGCTCCTGCGGCGAAGCACGGTGAACGGAAACCGACTTGGGGAGGTCCTCCCACCCCAGGGTGAGCAGCACGATGCGCCGTACGCCGTTCTTCACGCGAGCTCCTCGGTCGGAACCCGGCCGCAGGGCAGCCGGGTTCGGCTGGCCTCCCGGGCTTTTGTCCCGCCGTGGAACGGCTGGCATCACGGACGCCCGCCGCCTCGCCTCTCGGTCCAGACCCGCGACTGCGACGGAACCCTAGGCGCGCCTCACTGTGTGAGTCGCTCACAGACAAACCCACGCGTGTCACAGCCGACGAACCGTTGTATGTCCAACGTGTAAGGCGGTACGCGGGTGAGAGCGCAGTGAGTGCGTCCCGCGGCGACACCGGAAACCTCATCGAGGATGCCGACCGCGAGATCGACCCGTCCGAGCCGGAAAAAAGTGCCTTCCTTGCCGGAGTCTTCGGTCCAGCGAGCGATGAAGGCGCCGAGCGGT
This sequence comes from Streptomyces sp. NPDC107517, assembly GCF_055582645.1. Lineage (NCBI taxonomy): Bacteria > Bacillati > Actinomycetota > Actinomycetes > Kitasatosporales > Streptomycetaceae > Streptomyces > Streptomyces sp. NPDC107517. The sequence goes on from NZ_JBVJPM010000021.1 coordinate 14,225, forward strand.
ACGCCGAAGACAATCAACAGAACACCGATCAACAGGCCCATTCGCCAGCTCCCCGTGCTGGGCGCCGACCCGCTGGCCGGCGATGTCAGAGGCTGCTGATGATCAACCAGGCTGCCACGCCCAGCACCACCACGTATCCGCCGACGGAGATCACGTGTCCGGCGGCAGCGTGGCCGGCGTCCTCGATCCAGTGGCCCATGAGACCGACGAGCGGTGCGCCGAAAACGATCAACAGGATTCCGATCAAGTACCCCATCTGTACCCCCAATGCAGATGACCGGCCGGTGGCCAAGGGGGGCAATGGTAGGGGTGCCCCGTCAAGCGCGGAAGGGCTGGCGCCGCCGGTGCGTCAGCCGGGCCACCGACGCGTTCTGCCCGGTTCGGGTGCGCGCGTCCGGCCACAGGGGGGCGCCCCTCGATCCCTCAACTCGCCCCCGCCCGGGGTACACGGGCTCACCCGAGCCCGCCCAATGCCAACAAAATTGTTGACAATTTTGTGGCCTAGATTTAGCTTCGACAGGCACTCACTCAGGGAGGGCGCATGCCGAAGGAAGCCCGTCCAGGCTCCGGAGAGCAGGCCAGGCAGTACGCGCTGCAGCAGTTGCGGCAGGCGATTCTGCGCGGCGAGATGGCACCGGCGCAGCGGCTGGTGGAGAACGAACTCGCCGAGCAGTACGACGTCACCCGCGCGAGCATCCGCGCGGCGCTGCTCGATCTCGCCTCCGAAGGGCTGGTCGAGCGGATCCGCAATCGCGGATCGCGCGTGCGCGTGGTCACTGTCGAGGAGGCCGTGGAGATCACGGAGTGCCGGATGGTGCTGGAAGGACTGTGTGCGGCCAAGGCCGCGGCGCAGGCTTCCGACGCGCAGCTCGACGAGCTGACCGCCCTGGGCAAGGCCATGTCCAAGGCGGTCGCCGACGGCGATCCGCTCTCGTACTCCGAGCTCAACCACGAGCTGCACGCCCGGATCCGGGACATCTCCGGCCAGCACACGGCCGTCGGTCTCCTGGAGCGGCTCAACGCCCAACTGGTGCGCCACCGCTTTCAGTTGGCGCTGCGCCCGGGCCGCCCGCAGCAGTCCCTGGGTGAGCATCTGGCCGTGATCGAGGCGATCTCGGCCAGGGATCCGCAGGCGGCCGAGGCGGCCGCCCGCGCCCACCTCAGCAGCGTGATCGACGCCTTGCGCGCCGGCTGACGCCGCCCGGGCGGGCGCACCCCTGTCACAAGGAGAGGCAGCATGACCCACGACAACGCGCCCGCCACCCCACCACGTTCGACGCTCGTGATCACGGCACACGCCGGTGACTTCGTGTGGCGGGCCGGCGGCGCCATCGCCCTGGCCGTCTCCCGCGGCGAGAAGGTCACGATCGCGTGCCTCACGTTCGGTGAGCGCGGCGAGTCCGCGAGGGCCTGGCGCGAGGGCAGGAAGCTCGACGAGATCAAGGCGATGCGCCGCGACGAGGCCGAACGCGCGGCCGGCGAACTCGGCGCCGAGGTCCGCTTCTTCGACGCGGGCGACTACCCGCTGGTGGCCACGGCCGACCTCACCGACGCGCTCGTCGCTGTCTACCGCCAGACCCAGCCCGACGTCGTCCTGACGCATCCGGTCGACGACCCGTACAACGGGGACCACCCGGCGGCCAACCGCATGGCCCTGGAGGCCCGTGTCCTCGCCCAGGCCGTCGGCTACCCGGGCGAGGGCGAGATCATCGGTGCCCCGCCCGTCTTCTACTTCGAGCCGCACCAGCCCGAGATGAGCGGCTTCAAGCCCGGGGTCCTCCTCGACATCACCGAGGTCTGGGACACCAAGCGCAGGGCGATGGAGTGCCTGGGAGCGCAGGAGCACCTGTGGGACTACTACACCGATCTCGCCGTACGCCGAGGGGTGCAGCTCAGGCGTAACGCGGGGCCGAATCTGGGTCTGGCGCACAAGACCATGGCCGAGGCCTACATGCGCCCCTACCCGCAGATCGCGAAGGAGCTCGCCTGATGCCCGGCGTGATTGTCACAGGACCACCGAAGGCGGACGCCGAGGACGTCGAGGCCCTCGCCGGACACGGCGTCGCCACGGTTCACGAGGCGATGGGCCGCACCGGCCTCCTCGGCCACCATCTGCGCCCCAACCAGCAGGACACCCGCGTCGCGGGCACCGCCGTCACCGTGCTGTCCTGGCCCGGAGACAACCTCATGATCCACGCGGCGGTCGAGCAGTGCGGCGAGGGCGACCTTCTCGTCGTCACCACCACATCACCGTCCCCGGACGGCATGTTCGGCGAACTCTTCGCGACCGCGCTCGAGCGCCGCGGCGTGCGTGGCGTCGTCACGAACGCCGGCATTCGCGACACCGCCGAACTGCGCGCGATGGGCTTCCCGGCCTGGTCGGCCGCCGTGTCCGCCCAGGGCACGGTCAAGGCCACCGGAGGCAGTGTGAACGTCCCCGTCGTCATCGGCGGCGAGGTGATCCGCCCCGGCGACGTGATCCTCGCCGACGACGACGGCGTGGTGGTCGTCCCGCGCGAGCGCGCGCGCGAGGCCGCCGAGAAGTCCCGGGCCCGCGAGGACAAGGAAGCGGCCACTCGCGCAGCCTTCCTGGACGGCCAACTGGGCCTGGACCGGTACGGGTTGAGGGAGACGCTGACCAGGCTCGGCGTCACCTATCAGGCGCATGAGATGTATCAGACGCGCGAGCGGCAAGCCGGGCACGCGTCATGACCGCGCCCCCGGGTGTCCGCTGCATGGTGATGCGCGGCGGCACCTCCAAGGGTGCCTACTTCCTCGCCGAGGACCTGCCCGCCGAACCGGCTGTCCGCGACGACCTGTTGGTGCGGATCATGGGCAGCCCTGACCCGCTCCAGATCGACGGCCTCGGCGGCGCCCACCCCCTCACCAGCAAGGTCGCGGTGATCGCGCCCGGCGCGCACCAAAGCGCCGACGTCGACTATCTCTTTCTTCAAGTCGGCGTCGAAAGGGCAGAAGTGTCGGACCGCCAGAACTGCGGCAACCTGCTCGCGGGGGTCGGCCCGTTCGCGGTCGAGCGCGGTCTCGTAGCGCCGGGCCTGGGTGAGACCTCCGTCCGTATCCGCATGCTCAACAGCGGCGAGCTCGCCGCGGCCACTTTCCCGACCCCGGACGGGTGCGTCACTTACGCGGGTGACACGGAGATCTCCGGCGTACCGGGTGGTGCCGCGGCCGTCGTCATCCAATTCCCCGCGCGTACGGGGACGTTGCTACCCACAGGCAACGCGCGTGACCAGGTCGCGGGTCTTGAGGTGACCTGCGTCGACAATGGCATGCCGACTGTCCTGATCCCGGCCACGTCCTTGCAGATCACCGGCTACGAGGACCCCGGGAACCTGGAAGCGAGCGCGGAGCTGGCCGCCCGGCTCCGCGAAATCCGCCTCATAACTGGGAAGTTGATGGGACTCGGCGACGTCTCGACCGCCACCGTGCCCAAACTGACGCTCCTCGCTCCGCCCCGCCACGGCGGCACGGTCACCACCCGTACCTTCATCCCCGAACGCTGCCACACCTCCATCGGCGTCCTCGGCGCGGCGAGCGTGGCCGCGGGACTGCGGATCGACGGCAGTGTGGCGAAGGGGATCACGGCCCTCCCCGCCCACGGTGACCGGCTCCGCATCGAGCACCCCACAGGCTTCACCGACATCGAGAGCAGCCTCACGACCTGCGCCGACGGCCTGCCCCGCGCCTGCCGCACCGCTGTGGTCCGCACCGCCCGCAAGATCTTCGACGGCACCGTGTTCCCCCGGCCCGCCGCCGTGACTCCCCCGCCCGCACGACCCACAGGAGGTCAGCGATGACTCCGCCGCTCGGCGACATCGCCCACATCGGCCACGCCCAGCTGTTCACCCCGGACCTGGACGCGTCCGTCACCTTCTTCACCGATTTCCTGGGCCTCACCGTCAACGGGCAGGACGGCGACACCGTCTACCTGCGCACCTTCGACGACTACGAGCACCACAGCCTGGTCCTCACCGCCCGCGAGCAGCCGGGACTCGGCCGGCTCGCCCTGCGCACCTCCAGCGAGGAGGCACTCCGGCGCCGGGTCGAGGCGCTCGAGGACGCCGGCCGCACCGGCCACTGGGCCGAGGACGAACCCGGCATCGGCAAGCTCTACCTCACCACCGACCCGGACGGCCACGAGCACGCCCTGTACTGGGAGAGCGAGCACCACCGCGCCCCCGAGGAGCTCAGGCCCGCGCTCAAGAACCAGCCACAGTCCAAGCCCAACAAGGGAGTTGGGGTGCGGCGCCTGGACCACATCAACTTCCTCGCCGCCGACGTCCTCGCCAACGCCGAGTTCCAGGAACAGATCCTCGGCGCCCGCCCCACCGAACAGATCCGGCTCGGCACCGGCCGGATCGCGGCGCGCTGGCTGACGTACACGAACAAGTCGTACGACGTCGTCTACACGGAGGACTGGACCGGCAGCGAGGGCCGCCTGCACCACATCGCCTTCGCGACCGACACCCGCGAGGACATCCTGCGCGCCGCCGATCTCGCCATCGACTCCGGAGTGTTCATCGAGACGGGTCCGCACAAGCACGCCATCCAGCAGACGTTCTTCCTCTACGTCTACGAACCCGGCGGCAATCGCATCGAGTTGTGCAACCCGCTCACGCGTCTCGTGCTCGCCCCCGACTGGCCGCTGATCACCTGGACCGAGGCCGAGCGCGCCAAGGGCCAGGCCTGGGGCCTGAAGACCATCGCGTCGTTCCACACGCACGGCACGCCTCCCGTCGAGGCCTGACCGAGCCCGCAGTCGCGCCCCGGGGACCCTCGCTCGTCGCCGGGGCCGCTTTGTACAAGCCAATTGTCAACAAAAACGTTGACGTGTCAGTTCGCGCATCCCTGGGAACCGTCCCCGACGAGAGGAAACAATGATGTCCCCCTCGCTCACGCCCCCTGGAACACGCTCCACCGGAGCCGCCCGCCGCGGCACGAACCTGGCCCGCCTGGTCTTCGTCCTGTGCTGGCTGGCCGTCCTCTTCGACGGCCTCGACATGTTCATCTACGGCTCCGTCCTCCCGCACATGCTGGAGTCCAAGGCCCTCGGACTCACCTCGGGCCGCGCCGGCGACCTCGGCAGCTACGCCACCTTCGGGATGCTGATCGGCGCCCTGACCGCGGGCACCGTCTCCGACCGCATCGGCCGCAAGAAGATGATGGTCGTCTGCGTCACCCTCTTCTCACTCGCCTCCGGCCTGTGCGCGCTCGCCCCGAACATCGCCACGTTCGGTCTCGGCCGCACCCTCGCCGGCGTCGGCCTCGGCGGGCTGCTCCCCACCACGATCACGATGGTCTCCGACTACGCGCCGCGCGGCCGCGGCGCGTTGATCGTCGGCGGCCTGATGACGGCGCACCACGCGGGCGGCATCCTCTCCGCGTACGTGGCGACCTGGGTCGTCGAACCGCTCGGCTGGCGCGCCGCGTTCTGGTTCTGCGTGCTCCCGCTGCTGTTCGTCCCGGTGATCGCGAAGGCGCTGCCGGAGTCCTTGAGCTTCCTCGTCGCCAAGGGCCGCACCAAGGAGGCCCACTCGCTCGCGACCACGTACGACGTGGAACTTCCCGCGCTCAAGCCGGCCCGGGCTGGCCGCTGGGACGCGCTCGCCGATCTCTTCCGTGCCGGCCAGTGGGTGCAGACGCTCCTCTACTGGGTCGCCTCCTTCGGCGGACTGCTCCTCGTCTACGGCGTCGCGACGTGGCTGCCCACCCTCATGCGCTCCGAGGGCTACGACCTGGGCTCCGCGCTGCAGTTCGTGGTCGTCTTCAACCTCGGCGGCATCGTCGGCATGCTCGTCGCGGGCCGCGCCGCCGACCGCTTCGGCGCCCCGCGCATATCGGCGATCTGGTTCCTTGCCACGGCGGTCAGCGTCTATCTGCTCAGCATCCACACGGCGCTCGGCCTCACCTTCGCGATCGTCTTCCTCGCGGGTGTCTTCCTCAACAGCGCCCAGACCATGATCTACGCGACCGTCTCGATCCGCTCCGAGCCCGAGAGCCGCGCGACGGCGGTGGGCTGGACCTCCGGCATGGGCCGCTTCGGCGCCGTCTTCGGCCCCTGGCTCGGCGGCCGGCTGCTCGCCTCCGGCAACGGCGACTGGGGGTTCACCGCCTTCGCCCTCACCGGCCTGTTCTCCATGGTCTTCATCGGTATCGCCTCGTTCCGCCGGGTGCCCCAGGCCGCGGTACAGAGCCCGGACGGTGCAGTACAGGCCGCGCACTGAACCCTGAACCGTGCAGGGCGGTGGCCCGGAGTATCGATCGGAGTTCCGGTCCACCGCCCTTTGGGCGCGTCAAGCCGGCGAGCCTTCCCTGTCCTCCGCCCTCGATGTGCGAGGCAGCGGAACGCCGTAGTCCGGGACAGTCACCTCTTCGCCCTGGCGCAGCGCCGACTGGTGTGCGCAGATCCCGGGGGCGGTCCAGGCCGCGGCCACCCGGGCGTTGACCGCCGGTTCCCGGGACTCGACGATGCTGCAGACGAACTCGTGCACCAGGTGCGGGTGGGAGCCGCCGTGTGCGCCGCCGTGGAACCGGCGCAGGGGCGAGGGCAGAAGGTCGGGCGCTCCCTTCGGATGGACGTCCGCTGCTGTGGTGGCGCGGCCGCGTTGCCCGGGTTCCAGAGGCGGCATCGCGAACTCCTTCATCGATCCGCCCTCGAGCTGCGGCCATTCCAGCGCGCCGCTGTCGCCATAGACAGAGAAGCCCTCCAGGTAGCTCCGGCCCAACTGGAAGAACGACATGGTGATGTTGGCGACCAGGTCGCGCTCGGTTCCCGGATCGGCCGAGCGCAGCCGGAACAGCGCGGCCTCGGTGCCGTAGCCCTCGCCGGCGACGCCGACGCGCTCGGGGACCAGCCGGCTGGAACCGAGGCAGCGCACCGACTCGACCCGCGCGTTCGCCAGCGCCAGCGCAGGGGACAGCGCGTGCGTCACGTAGTGCATCGGCGGGTAGCCCAGCCAGTACTCAGGAAAGCCGTCCAGGTTCTGCAGGTGCTCTCCGCGGAAGTAGCTCAGCTTGCCCAGCCGGCCGGACTCGAGCAGCGTGCGGGCGTGGAAGAACTCGCGGGAGTAGACCGCGGTCTCCATCATCATGTAGTTCCGTCCGGACTGCTCCTGGGCCCGGATCAGCGTGTCCAGGTCGTCCAGGGTGGTGGCCATCGGCACCGCGGAGGCGCAGTGCCGTCCCGACTTCAGAACCTGCTGCACCTGGCCGGCGTGCAGCGCGACCGGGGTCAGCAGATGGACCGCGTCCCATCCCGGTGCCGCCAGCGCATCCTCCAGACTGCTGAAACGGTCGGTGACACCGAAGCGTTCACCGACCTCAGCCATGCGGGCCCGGTCACGATCCACAATGGCGACCCGCCCGACCGACGGGTGCGCCTGGTAGATCGGCACGAAGTCGGCGCCGAACCCGAGGCCGACGACGATGACGTCGATAGTGGTGGTCAACTGCGGCCTCCCGCTGGGACATGGACGAACGATCTTGACCGTCCTACATCGCCTTGAGAGGCCGCGTAAAGATCCCTGCAGCGCACGACGAGGTCGAGTGGGAAGCGACCACGGAAGCCGCCCCGGCATGCGGCCGCACCAGAGCCGCAGTTCCGGCGCGGTGCGCAGGACCCTACCGGTGCAGTGGATCACCGCAATGCGGCGCTGCCCGGTGCCGGTCGGTCGGTCGCCGAGTCAGCGTGCATCGCCTGTTCAGTCGCTCAGGTCTGACACTGCGCCGTGCCCGCGGTGGACCAGCCGCTCCAGGCGCCGCCGTCGGCACGGGCGTGTACGCGAATCTCGACCTTCACGCCGGGCGCGCACACCCGGGTCGAGCTTCCCACCTCCGTGGGCTCGATGGTCCCACCCGCCGGGAGATAGGTGCGACCGCTGCCCAACTTCACCCAGTAGCCACCGTCGACGACACGGAAGAACGCCTCGTAGGAGATGTTCACCGCCCTCGGCCCCGTGTTGCGCGCCTTGATGTGCGCCGTGATCTCCCGGGTGTAGACCCTGCCCTCCTTTCCGCGTTGGGCGCTGATGCAGCCGTTGACGGCCACCCGGCCGGTCGACACACCACCGCCGCAGGCGACTGCCGCGGCGTGGGCGTTCGCCGGAACGGTCAGCAGGGTGAGCGCGGCAGCGCCCAGGATTGTTCCGATTCGTCTCGCACGCACGACTCTGCTCCCATCGATCATGATTGCCTCAGGGGAACCATGACGTGTCGAGGCATGGAGGGCAGCGGCTCATCGCGATCTTCACTCCAACGGAAGCGGACGCTCCTCCCCCGTACGCGAGGCGGAACTGCGGACGCGAGGAGGAACCGCGGGCCACGGATGAGCAGTGGGCGGTGCTGGAACCGTTGTTGCCGACGGGGACGAACGTGGGACGGCTACCTGTCCGGCCACGGCGGCACCTGATCAACGGCCTACGCAACCGTCAACGAGTGGCTGTGATCGCACCGTTCGACATGCGTGCCGGGCGCTACGATGCGGGCCATGGAGTGTTTTGACGCGTGGCGTACACGTCGCTGAGGGGCCCGGCTCACCGCCGATCCTGTGGCAGGGAGCGGGCCGACCGATGCCCTTGTTCAGTCCGGGTATCAAGCCCTCAGCCTGAGAGGCAACGCTTCCATGCTCATCCGCGCGTTCACCCAGCACGACCTGGCACCGCTCACTGAACTGACCATCGACACGTTCCGGCCGTTCTACGAGGGCTCTTTCCGCCCGTTGATGGGCGAGGTCGTCTTCGCCGTTCAGCACGGCAACTGGCGCGACGACTACCGCAAACAGGTCGCCGAGCTCCACGCACCCGAACGGCACACGTACGTCGCCATCGCCGAAGTCGATGCCGATGCCGATGCCGAAGACACCATCGCGGGCTACGTGGCGTGGAACGTCGACCCGGCCCGCAAGAAGGGTGAGGTCACGATCCTCGCCGTCTCGACCCGGCATCGACGACGCCATGTCGGCACCGTACTGTGCGAGCACGCCTTCGATCAGATGCGGGCCCTCGGTGCCGAGGTCGTGGAGATCGGCACCGGAGGAGACCGGTTCCACGCACCGGCCCGGGCCCTGTACGAGGCGCTCGGATGCACTCCCCTTCCGCTCGCGGTCTACTTCCGTCAGCTCTGACGCTTCCCGAGCGGGCGCTCTCGGGCGCTCTCGGGCGCCCGCCCGGGTCGGCCGGAGACCGGGGCGAACTGTCGCCCCGGCACCAACGCGTCACTCCTCGTCGCGCAACTTGGCCACCAGGGCGATCAGCGGTTCGGTCTCCTCGGTGTGGCCCAGGGCGGTCAGGCGGGAGACCGCCGCGTCGAGGCGGGTGAGGGCAGGAGCGGGACGTTCCAGGTAGAGGCCCTCTACGGCGCCCGCGAGCCGGACACACTCGGCCCACTCGCCGGCGCGGTCGTTGTCCCCTGCCGGGTCGCCGATCAGAGTGAGGGCCTTCTCCAGGGCGGCCAGGGCGTCCTCGTACTCGCCGGCGTAGGCGTTGACCCGCCCGTGTTCGTAGGCCAGGGCGGTGTCCAGGGAGCGGCCCTGGGCCTCGAATTCGGCTGCTCGTGCCTCGTCGGCGACCCGGCCGGCGTCGGCGAGGAAGGCGCGGGCGTCGGCCAGGCCGTCGGGGCCCTGCCGCTGGGTCTGGAGGCGGGCGAGTTCGCGCAGGCAGTTGCTGAGCTGCTCGTAGCGCGGGGCCGTGGCGTGGGCGGCGAGTGCCTGGTCGGCGGCTTCGCGGGCCCGGTCGAACTCGCCGGACTCGCCGAGGAGTACGGCGGTCTCCGCGGCGATCATGGCGTGGCTGCCGGGGTCGTCGTCCCAGCCGGCCGACTCGGCCGCGAGGGTGACGAACTCTGCCGTGGCGGCCTTGAGGTCGTCCCCCGTGTGCAGTGCCCGCGCCCGGGTCAGGCGCAGCTGTGCGACGAGCCGGTCGTCGAGCTCTCCGGCGGTGACGTCCGGTTCGGTCAGCAGGGAGTCGAGGAGCGCGATGCAGTCCTCGATGCGGCCCAGGTCGAGGCTGAGCTGGGCCGCGTTGCTGTAGGTGCAGAACGCGTCCGTCCGGCTGCCGCGGCGGAGCTCCAGCTCCGCGGAGCGCGTCAGGTGCCGCAGGGCCTCGTCGGGGCGGCCCAGGTGCATGCATGCTTCGGCCAGATCACCGTGGAGGCGGGGGGTGTCGATCGTGTCGGCCGGCCACTCTGCGGCCAGGCGCAGGGCCTCGGTCAGGTTCGCGTGCGCGGTCGGCGCGTCCCGGAGGCCGAGCTGGAGCCGGCCGCGCAGTCCCAGCGTGCGGGGCAGGTGCCAGGCGGGGCCATGTGCTTTCAGCCGGTCGAGGAGGGCGTCGATCTCGGTGACCGCGGCGGGCAGGTCGCCGGAGATGGCGTAGGTGCTGGCCCGCAGCAGCAGGGCGCCGGAGATCTGCCCGGCGAGGTCGTGCCGGGTGGCGAACGCGTGCAGCGCGTCCACCTCGGCGAGGACCGGCGCGGCGTGCTCGTCGCTCCGTGAGGTCTGCAGGCGCAGACCGAGCACGGTCGCCCTCAGCCGTATCAGGCGGGCCTCCTGGAACGGGGCGAGGCCTGGCGTCTCCTCGTGCAGGCGGACCATGGATGCGTAGGCACTGGTCAGTGCGGCGGCCTTCTCCTCGGCTCCGTCAGTGTCCTGCACGGGAATCTCGGCGGTGGCGAGCAGCGCGCAGGCTCGGGAGAGCGCCGCGTGGCCCGGTTCTGCGGCGTCGTCGTACAGGGCCGCGGCCTCTTCGTGGAGGGCGGCGGCGTCGGCGAACTCGTCCTTCTCGCCCGCCCGGCTCGCTTCTTCCGCCAGCAGGTCGGCGCGCAGCTGTACGAGGGGGCCCACGGCCGGGTCTTCGGGGTGGGCGTAGTCCCGGGCGGTCACGAGAGTGCGCAGCCGCGCCCAGCGGGCAGGTGCGTCCGGGTGTCCCAGCTGGTCCAAAGCCCTTGCCTCGAGGATGAGTTCGGGCAAGGAGTCGGGGAGAGCAGTCGTGCGGGTGGTGGCCTCGGCAACCGGGGCAGCCGGGCCCGCCTCGTCGAGTCCGCGGGTACGCAGGGTCAGTTCCAGCGTCTCCAGGAGAGGTGCACGGTCGAGACGGGCGCTGCGGCGGTCGGTGTGGGCCGTGGTTCCGTTGCGGGCGTCGAAGCGGGCGGCCAGGTCGTCGGCGCGGCCTCGCACCTCGGCGCGCAGGCCGGCCACGGTCCAGGTGCGGCCGGCGTATCCGGCGGCGGGAAGGCCGTCGTGCCCGAGGATCTCGACGCGCCGCAGGAGGACCTCCACTCCGGTGAGGAAGTCGAGCAGGTCGAGCGGCGATTCCACCTCCGCGAACAGGTTCCGGTTCTCGGCGAGCAGTTCGAGGCCGCGCGCCTCGTTGCCGGTCAGGGCGCAGAATTCCAGGTGCCGGCCGACCTCCCCGGCCATCGAGGGGTTACGGCGGCAGGCGCGGTAGCCGGCGAGGTGCAGTTCGCGGGCCCGGTCGGTGCTGCCGGTGCGCAGCAGGGGAAGCAGCGCGTACGACACGGAGCGCGCGGGCTCCTCCTGGCAGGAGTCCTTTCCGGTCAGGACCGGCTCCCACGTGCGCAGCGCCCGCTCGTCGTCGCCCGTCCCCAGGTGGTACAGGGCGCGTTCGCAGATGTCGCAGGCCTCGCAGTCGCTGAGCCGCGTGCGGGTGCGGCCCGCCCACAACTCGTAGGCGAGCGAGGTGTCCTCGCCCAGGTGCGCGGCGAGCTGGTACGCCTGCCCGTAGTACGGCTGCAGGTCGAGGTCGGCCTTGGCGTACCGGTCGCGCATCTCGGTCAGCCACTGGCGCAGGCCGGTCAGCGGCACCTCCGGCAGTGCGCGCAGGGCGTTGGCAACCCACTTGAACCGCCAGAACAGCATGTGGCGCATGCGCTCGTCGAAGACGTCGGGCTGCTCGTCGAAGAGGTTCAGCAGGCGTGCGAAGACGACGGGCGACTTACGGGGTTCGGATCCGTAGGTGTAGGCCTCCTGGAGTTCGAAGAGGGCGTACGCGAGCGGGACCGGTTCCGCGAACTGCTCGGCGGCGTCGACGAGTTCCTCGGCGGTGACGGTGCGGGTGCGGCCGTAGGGCAGCTGGTCGTTCTCATGGAGCGCCTGGAAGAGCTCGTCGGTGTTCTGGGGAGAGGGTGCGGTCGGCATCGTCAGCTGTCCTTGCGGAGGGCGTGGGCGAGGAGGTCGAGGAAGGAGCGGTTGATGAGGCTCGACTCGGCGGGCCTGAGCGGGCGGCGGGACAGCAGCGCGGCCTGTCCGTAGAGCGCCTCGGCACTGGTGCGGGCCAGCTCGGGCTCGTCGATGGCCACGGCGGTTCGCACCAGTGGGTTGAGCTGGTTCAGGATGAGTTGGGCGCGTGGAGCCTCCTGGCGCAGGGCGCCGAGGATGTCGCCCCACAGGCCGCCTTCCTGCTCGCGGGCGAGCTGGGAGCGGGTGCGCTCGTGCCGGGCCTCGCGGCTGTCCACCAGGAGGGCGAGTGCGGAGGCGGGCTGGAAGGTGCGCAGCGCGACGTCGCAGTCGAAGACGGCGAGGGCGTCGCGGGCCAGGGCGAGGTAGGCCGCGGCGGCGAGTTCCGTCTCGCGGTCGACGGGGTCGAGGTGGGCGGTGAGGGTCGCCGGGTCGAGGTCGGCGACGCTGACCTCGGGCCTGATCTCGGGCAGCCGGTGGACCAGATCACGGTCGTAGGTGTATCCGCCGTTGACGACGCCCAGCCCGGCGGCCGAGGCGATCGCCGCGACCTGCCGGAACTCCTCCACGCTGGACGTCACGAGCACGGTGCGATGGGTGCGGGCGAACTCGTCGAGGGTGCAGTGCCCGTCCGTGGTCTCGAACGGCAGCCAGGGCAGCAGCATCCGCAGGATCTCGTCGTCGTGCACCGCGAGCGACTTCACGGCCAGGTGGTGGGCCTGGAGGAAGCGGGCGAGCAGGTCCGGGTCGCTGGCGGCGGCGCGGGCGATCCAGGCGCGCAGCCGCTCGGCGAGGGCGTCACGGACGGCGGCAAGGGTGTCGTCCTCGTAGAGGGACTCGCGGGACGCCGTCGGGCGCAGGCTCTCGGCGTCGACGACGCAGCGGACGAAGAAGGCCCACTCGGGCAGGATCTCCTCGGCCTGCTCGGACAGCAGCATGCCCTTGACGTGCACACGGTGGCCGTGGCGGCGCCCGGCCGGCACCGCTTCGGGCAGGACACAGGCGATGCCCTTCAGGCCCACGGCGGGCAGGTCCAGCTCGATGGTGTCCAGCGGCGTGAATCCGAAGACCTCCTCGCCGTACGCGGCCAGCGCGCGGGAGTGTGCTCCCGGCGTGGGGTGCGTACGTGCCCACGGTGCGGGCTCGGGGTTGACGGGCGCACCCGGGCCGCCCGTGCCGTCGTCGAAGGTGACGGGGTGGCGCAGCAACGAGCCGAAGTGGCGGGCCAGCGTGTGTACCTGTGCCGGGCGGGTCCACTCGCCCGCGTCGGTGCGCGGCGTGAGGGTGACGGTGGTGCCGGGACGGGAGCGGGCGGAAGCGGGGAGGGTACGGACGGTGTAGCTGCCGTCGCCGCGTCCCCGCCATTCCACGGCGGGGGCGTCGGGAGTGCGGGCGGAGCGGCTCAGGACGTGGATCTCGTCCGCGACGAGGAAGCAGGAGAGCAGGCCGATGCCGAACTGGCCGATGAAGTCGGCGCGTTGTTCGGCGATTCTGTCGGCGCGCTTGCTGCTGCGGCCGATCGTGGCGAGGAAGGTGTGCACGTCGGCCTCGGTGAGACCGACGCCGTCATCCTCGACGCGTACCAGCGAACCGTCGGCGTAGAGGCGGATGCCGAAGGCGTCAGCTGGGGCGGCTGGTTCGAGGCGGTGCCGTGCGGTCAGCGCGTCCACCGCGTTCTGGAGGAGTTCGCGCAGGTAGACGCGGGGGCTTGAGTAGAGGTGGTGGGAGAGGAGGTCGACGAGGCCGCGCAGATCCACTTGGAAGGTGCGGTCGGTGCCGGCCGGGCTCAACGGGGTTTCGTGCAGAGTCATCAGGCAGTCCGGGGTGGGGTGTTCGAGGAGGGGCAGGCGAAGTGGCGGGTTCAGGCGTTGCGCCGGGCGCGGGCGTACATCTTTTCCGGCCGCGTCATGTACTTCCACGGCCAGGGGGTGTAGGCGCCTTGGAGCTCCTGGAAGACCCGTGGCAGCGCGATGCTCTCGGACGCCAGCGACAACGCCATGGCGAAGATGTTGAAGTCCTCCTGCCAGCCCGGGCTGCGCACGTAGGCGGGGTGGAGGATGCTGCGCTCGGCCGTGTCCAGCAACTCGTCCTGGATCTCGGGGGTGACGAGGCAGTTCTCGCTGTCCGACTCCACCCAGTCCTCGATGTGAGCCATGGCGATCACCGAGCCGAGGCGGTGGCCCTCGGGCGCGCCCGCGAACGCCTTGCGGGCGAACGCGAGGGCCTGGCCGGGCTCGCCGCCCCAGCGGGGCTGCAGTTGTGACACCCACTCGATGTGGGTCTCCAGGTCCAGCGGCTCGCGGCGCAGGGCGGCGTCGAGCCGGGTCTCGTTGACGGCGGCGCCCAGCGACATGCCCCGGCCGGAGGTGAGCAGGCGGCGCCAGGGCGTGACCCATTCAGGCCGCAGCTCGGCGGCCTCCAGCAGGTGTTGCTCGGCGATGCGAAGCCGCTCGTGGAAGACGCGCCACTGCTCCTGCGAGACGTTCACGGCGCGGTCGGAGGTGCGGGCCTCCCAGCCCCAGCTGATGTGGCGCGTCCCGGATATCAGGAGCGCGGTCGCCCGGTGCTCCTTGTCGTCCTCGACAGCCCGGCCGATCCAGTCCTGCACCCCGTCCAGTTCGGCCAGTTCCGCCAGGACCTGGTGGTCGCGGCCGGGATCGAAGGGGGTCAGCGCAGCCTTGACCGCCTCCCAGTCACCGGCGTCGGCCGCCTCCACCAGCGCGAGCACCCGCGTGTCCCCGAGCGCGCGCAGCCTGTACATCCCGTTCTTCTGCCTGCGCGTGACGGGAAGGGCATACGGATCCTCCACCGGTCTCTCCGCACCCCTACCGAACAGCTTGTCGAACATGCCGCGCCCTCCCCTGGTCCCGCGTGATCGTCTGGGGCAGCATAAGCGGCACCACTGACACCACTTCCACAGGGTTTTCACTGGCACTTCACGTGCCACGGGGGTGTCCGGCGGATCAAGGTCCGGCCGGGACTCAGGGCTGCCCGGGGCCTGGAGCACTGACCTCACAGGGTGGCCGACCGCACGCAGGGTGCAGCGCGCTCGGGCATTCAGAGGTCGGTTTTCGTCGCGTGTCCGCATCACGTCGAGTTCACGGACCAGGACGACGAGCCTCTCGTGGTGTCCCGCGCACCACAGTTCGACGCAGCTCGGTGTCGGCGGAGATACGTGAGCATGGGGTCAATGACGGCGGCGGCCTCAGGCGCGTGGGTAAAACGGCCTGACGGACGTGATCGCGGTTCGCGCCCGCGCTCGTGTTCGACAGCCCGGTCATGCACACACTGTGGGCACTCGACCGATTGGCAGAGCGACATGCACGATAGGAACGACATGAACCCCACGGGATACACAACCATGGAATACGGAGACGTCCGCATCCTCTCCGGCGCCGAACGAGGGGCCTACCCGTACGCCAACTCGGTCCTCGTCCGTGGGACCCATTCATCCCTGGTCATCGACCCTTCGCTGTCGCTCGTAGAGGCGGCGCCTCCGGCGGATGTGGTCCTCGTCAGCCACGCTCACGAGGACCACATCGCAGGTCTCGGCAGCTACGACGTACCGGTGCACGTCCACAGCGAGGACCTGGCCGCGGTGCGGTCCCGCGCGGCTCTGGTCGCCGGGTTCGGCTTTCCGCCGGAGGCGGTCGACGAGGCCGACCGGGCCTTCCGGGACGACTTCCACGTCCAGGGACGGCCCGACGCGACCGGGTTCAAGGACGGCGCGGTGTTCGACCTGGGCGGGCGCACCGTGACCGTCGTCCACCTCCCCGGTCACACCGCGGGCCACTGCGGTTTCCTGATCGAGCCGGACGGCTTCCTCTTCGTGGCGGACATCGACCTGACGTCGTTCGGGCCGTTGTACGCCGACATCGGCAGCGATCTCGACGACTTCGAGGCGTCCATGCGCCGTTGCCGGGAGATCGACGCGCGCTGGTACGGAACGTCACACCAGAAAGGCGTGATCGAGGGCGCAGCGGAATTCAGGCGCCGACTCGACGCGTACGCCGACGTGGTGGCGAAGCGGGACGCGACACTCCTCGCGATGCTCAGCGAGCCGCGGACCCTGGACGAGATCGTGGCACGTCGGCTGGTCTACCGACCGCACGTCGAAGGACCACACGTGGCTCCGTTCGAGCGGCGGACCGGGGCGCGACACCTCAACCGGCTGCTCAGCGCAGGCCGGGTCACCGACGTGGAGCCGGGGTACTTCCGCGCAACCTGAGGGCTCCTGCCGTCGTTGCCGCGCGTGCGCGGG
Organism: Streptomyces sp. NPDC107517; assembly: GCF_055582645.1. Lineage (NCBI taxonomy): Bacteria > Bacillati > Actinomycetota > Actinomycetes > Kitasatosporales > Streptomycetaceae > Streptomyces > Streptomyces sp. NPDC107517. The sequence continues at coordinate 30,694 of NZ_JBVJPM010000021.1, forward strand.
TGAAGGTGGTCCGCGCGACGCGGCGCCGGAGTTCGGCACGAACTTCTTGGGCTGGGCACTCGCCGGCCGTGGCGGGCCGACCGGGCCGACCGGGCCGCTCGCAGAAAGCCGGCGCGCACGCAGGTGTCGAGCCCGGCCGCCGGGCGCCATGGCCGCCTGCTCAACGGTTCGCGCCCACGAGCCCGGCCACCCGCACTGCCGACGGTCTGCGCTCCGCATGCGCGGCTGATCACCCGGTCGGCGCGGACCGCAGGTCGCGAGGAGATCCCAACAGCCCTGCGCCGCCCGCTAGTTGGCACACCACCTGCTTCGACGACCTCGCACCGCTGCTCGAATCTGCCATGAAAGTCCACACTTCAAGCTCTTGCAAGCACGGAAGGGCACTCATACGCTCGGCGGCCAGCGCGCCGTACCCGCGGGATCGCACCGGATCGCATGGGATCGCACGCCTCAAGGGATCGAACGCCAACGCCCCACCTGTCACGGGAGCCTCATGTTCAGATCGTCCCCCCGAAGAGTGCGGTGTACGGCCGCCCTTCTCACCGCCCTGGCCGTGGTCTTCACCATGGCGCCGGCCGCCGCGGCGGCCGATGCCTCACCCAATCCGGCCCCGGATGTCGTCCCCTCCCTCCGCGAATGGTCCGGCGGCACGGGGGCGCTCGAACTCGGCCGGGACGCGCGCATCGTCGTCGACGCCGGGCAGCAACAGGCCCTGACCGGTGTGGCGAAGACACTGAGCGGTGACGTCGCCGACGTCACCGGTCTGACCTTGCCGGTCGTCTCGGGGGCGCGGCCTCACGACGGTGACGTGTTCCTCTCGCTGTCGGGCGCCGACAAGTCGCTCGGCTCCCAGGGCTACGCGCTCCAGGTCGGCGACGCGGCGGTGATCAGGGCGGACGACGCCACGGGCGCGTACTACGGCACCCAGACCCTGCTGCAGATCCTCAGGATCACGCCCGGGCACCGTTCCGTGCCGCGGGGCCAGGCCCGTGACTGGCCGAAGGAGAAGGAGCGGGGGATCCTGCTGGACGCGGGGCGGAAGTTCTACTCGCCCGACTTCATCGTGCGGACCATCCGCGAGATGTCGTATCTGCGGCTGAACACGCTGCAGTTGCACTTCAGCGACCACAATGCGTTCCGCCTGGTCAGCGAGCGCCATCCGTGGCTGGCCGCCCCCGAGGCGTACACCAGGGCGGACATCCGCAGGTTCGAGGCCGCGGCGCGCCAGTACCACGTGAATCTCATCCCCGAGATCGAGATGCCCTCGCACGCGTCCGCGATCCTCAAGGGCCGCCCCGACCTCGGGTTCGACTGCCCCGAACTCGGCGGCACCGTCGACGTGACGAACCCCGAGGCGCGGAAGTTCACCGCGAGCCTCATCGAGGAGTTCGCCCCGCTGTTCGCGGGCCCGGAATTCCACATCGCCACGGACGAGTACGCGCGCCAGTCCGAACAGGAAAAGTGCCCCGAACTCGTCGACTACGCCAAGCAGCACGGCTTCGCCACGACCTCGGACGTGTTCGTCGACTACATCAACGCGATGAACAAGGTGGTGCGGGCCCAGGGCAAGCGCACGGTGATCTGGAACTGGTGGGACGTCGACCAGAACCCGACGACCCAGCCGGACAAGAACATCAAGGTCGAGGCGTGGACCACGGCGGCCGAGTCGGGAGCGGACCACAGCGCGCAGAAGTACCTCGACATGGGGTACGACGTCGTCGCCTCGCCCAGCGACCAGCTCTACGTCACCCCCGGGTTCCCGCTGCTGCCCGACTCCAAGTCGCTGTACGAGAAGTGGGATCCGATGGAGCACCCGCGGCTCGACGGCTACCAGATCTCCGTGTGGTCCGACAACGCGACGACCCGCCCCGACAGCTACTTCGACGCCTACATGCGCCGCCCGCGCGAGGTCCTCGCGGACCGCACCTGGGGCGGCCCGCGCCACGGCACCGTGGACGACTTCTTCGCCCGCGCCGACGCCGTCGGCGTGCCACCCGGCGTCGCCGCGTACGCCCTGCCCGGCCGGCTCACGGGCACCCCGTACGGTACGAGCCCCGCCTGGGACAATTCGACCAGCACCTACGACAAGGCCTTCGACGGCGACCCGGACACCAACTTCCTCTACGCGCAGCCGAACGGCGGCTATACCGGCATCGATCTCGGCGCCGGCCACGCCTCTCCGGTGTCGACGGTCAGGTTCTTCCCCGGAGCGAACGACACGGAGCTCGACCGGATGAAGGGCGGCCGGTTCGAGGGGTGCACCGACGGCCCCACCAGCGGCTGCCACACCCTCGCCACGATCAAGGACCGGCCGGAGTTCGGCTGGAACCAGATCACCGTCGACAACCCGTCGCGCTACCGGTGGCTGCGCTACGTGAGTCCCGACGACGGCTACACCAGCGTCGCCGAGATCGAGTTCCTGGCGCCGCGCGACAGTGACCAGCAGGGCAGCGTCACCGTCAACGGCCCGGACCGGCTGCGCCAGCTGGGCGACAACGACGTGGTGACCACGTTCCGCAACACCACCACCCACCCGCTCCACGACGTCCGCCTCTCCCTCTCGCCCCAGTCGGCCCAGGACCTGTCCACGCGTCAGGTGCACACCACCAAGGCCACCACGTTCGCCACGGTCGATCCGGGCGAATCGGTGTCCACACGCTGGCAGGTGGACGTTCCACTGACCGCGGCCGACGGCGCCTACCAGCTGCTCGGCAGAGCCACGTACCAGCGGGCGACGGGTGGTGCGGCCGCAGGCCGGGACGAGAGCTCGGGACGGAGCACCATCACCCTGGACACGCCCCTGACCGCACGCCTCGACCCCGCGCTCGTGGCCCTCGACCCGGGCGACTCCGCGCACACCCAACTGCAGGTCACCAACCACGCGGCCCGCGAGATCGAGGTCGCCTGGGACGAGGTGCGGGCCCCGACGGCCGACCCTGGCTACACGCTCGCTCCCGCCTCGGGCACGGTCCGGATCCCGGCGGGCGGGACCCGGTCCGCCACGCTCACCGCGTCGGCGTCCGACCAGGCCGGACAGACCCCGGCCCCGCTGCGCCTGGACCTCACGGCCGCCGCACCCGGCCACTCCGCGACACGGGCCGGCTCGCAGGACCTGCGCATCCGCAGCCGACTCCACCCCTACCTCTCGGACCTCGACTGGACCGAGGCCACCAGCGAGTGGGACGTCGTGACACGGGACACCTACGTGGGCTCCGGCGAGCAGATGACGCTCAACGGAACGCGCTACACCAAGGGTCTCGGGGCCGCGGGCAATTCGAAGATCTCCTTCGACCTCCCGCAGAAGTGCTCACGGCTGACGGCGACCATCGGCATCGACGACGCCGCCGACAGCACCACGGACGGCGGCACGGCCCACTTCTTCGTCTACGCGGACGGCAAGAAGCTCTACGAGAGCGGCCTCGCCACCCGCGCGACGGCGGAAAAGATCGACCTCGACATCACCGGCGCCACCACCCTCGACCTGGTGACGGACAACGCCGGCGACGGGCTCGACCACGACGCCGTGGACTGGGCGGATGCGCGGGTGCGGTGTGAGTGAGGACCCGCCCTAGAAGATGAGCAGGCTCCGGCACGCCCGCCAGAGCCTGCGGGAGGTGCAGGGAGAACTCGGCATCACCGTGGCTGCGGTACAACTCCGCGTACCGCAGCCACGCGCGGGCCACCGCTGGTCGGCCGGCCGCCGGGATCAAGATCCGGTCGCGAACTGCACCCTCGATACGGCCTCGGTGCCGGCCACCGCCTCGACGGCCGCCGAGGCGAGCGGGACCGGGGTGAACATGGGCGGTTCCTCGTGCGGTGTGAGCGCCGTCGGGCCGTACAGCCAGTCCACGAACGCGTAGTCGTACGGATCGCGGGCCCGCAGCAGGACGTTGCGCTGCTGCCGGGCGATCCCGTCGAGGTGCCACAGCTCGCCCCATGCGCGGGAGGTGGTGACGACCCGGCGGCAGTGCTCCGGGCGGACGGCCTCGTAGGCGGCGAGAGCGGCGTCCCAGTCGACCGCACCGTCCACGGCACGGTTGCGGGCGACGTGTTCGCCGAGCACCCAGCCGTCCTCTACGGCCATGATGGCGCCCTGGGCGATGTACTGCAGCGGCGGGTGCGCGGAGTCGCCGAGCAGAGCGATCCGGCCGTGGACCCAGGTCGTGACGGGGTCGCGGTCGAACATGCGCCACCACTTGTCGCGCCACATGAACGGCAGGCCGTCCCGGACGAAGTCACTCGTACCCGCGAAGGCGGCGTCCAGTTCGTCGGGCGTGCCCCAATCCTCCTGACCGGCGAGCGCCTTGGGCGACTCGAACACGGCGACCTGGTTGAGGAGTTCACCGCCGCGCAGTCCGTAGTGGACGAAGTGGCAGCCGGGACCGATGTGCACGACGACCTCGCTGAGGTCGACCGACTGCGCCCGGGGCAGGTCGGCGGGGACGGTGCCACGGTAGGCGACGTACGCGGAGGAGACGGGTTCGTCGTCGACGAGCAGTCTGCGGGCCGTGGAGTGCAGGCCGTCGGCGGCGATCACGACACCGGCCTCGTGGCTCTGGCCGGAGACGAGGGTGACGCGTGCGCCGCCGGCGGTGTTCTCGTACGAGGTCACGCGCGCGTCGGTGATCAGCTCGACACCGGCGCGCTCGCAGGCCCGCAGCAGCAGGCCGTGCAGGTCGCTGCGGTGGATGACCAAGTACGGGTAGCCGTAGCGGCGTTCGAGGTCGCGCAGGTCGAGGCGGGTCAGTTCGGTGCCGTCGACGGCGTCGCGCATGACCATCGCGTCGGGGACGACGCCGAGGCTTCTGGCCTCGTCGAGGAGGCCGTAGTCGTCGAGGATGCGGGTGCAGTTGGGGGCGAGCTGGATGCCGGCGCCCACCTCGCCGAAGGCGGGGGCGCGCTCCAGGAGGCGGACGCCCAGGCCCTGGCGGGTCAGCGAGAACGCGGCGCCGAGGCCGCCGATTCCGCCGCCGACGACGATGACATCGGTGGCATCGGTGTGGGACATGACGGGTTTCTCCTCAAAGACGGGCTCTCAGAGCCACGGGCCGAGTTCGGGGGCGTCGGCGAGCGCGTGCGGGCGTCCGGCCAGCCAGGCGGCGACCTCGGGCAGCGGGGCGTCGGGAAGTTCGGTGAGTTCGCGCTTCGCGGCGATCTCGGCGACGAGGGCGTCCAGGAACCCGGCCGGGAGGTCGGCGAAGGTGACGCCGGTGCCCAGGTCGACGGCGTGGACGCACACTTCGCGGGCGCGCATCCAGGGCAGTTCGGTGGCGGGGACGGTGCGGCCCTGCGCGGTGAGGACCTCGCTGTGCCACTGCTCGTCGGTGAGCCGGTCCAGACTGTCGGCCAGGGTCCGCGCGGAGCCGGTCGCCCAGGCGCGCAGTTCGTCGGCGGTGAGCGTTGCGCCCTTGGCGATGCCTTCGGCGCGTTCCTGGGGCGAGGCGTACATGGGGGTCCGCTCGCCGGTGGCCGCCCAGTGCACGAGATGGCCGAGGGCGTCGGCGTTGGCGGCGACGTGCGCGGTGAGGTGTTTACGGGTCCAGTCCGGCAGGACGCCGGGGGCGCTGAAGGCGGCCTGGTCGAGGCCCGCGACGGCGGTGAGCAGCAGTTCGGTGCCCGTGTCGGCCCAGGCCCGTGCGTCCGCGACGGTCCTTGTCGCGGGGCTCGCCGGTGGCGATGATGTCGCCGGGGCGCAACGTGATGACGGTGGAGATGTACCGCACCAGGAAGACCGGGTCGAACAGCAGCGTGCCGGTGTCGTCGTGCTGCATGACCTGCCCGTCGACGACGGTCTTCACCTCCAGGGCGGGACGGACGCCGCCCACTTCGTCAGGGGTGACGACATAGGGGCCGACCGGGGTGGAGGCCTCCCAGATCTTGCCCTGGGTCCACTCGATGGTGCGGAACTGCCAGTCTCGTACGGAGATGTCGTTCATGACGGTGAAGCCGGCGATGGCCTCGGCGGCCTGCCGCTCGTCGGCGCGGCGCACCTGCCTGCCGATGACGACGGCCAGTTCGACCTCCCAGTCGAGGGCGTCGGTCTCGCCGGGCTTGACGATGTCGTCGTGCGCGCCGAGCAGCGTGTCGGCGAACTTCGGGAAGAGCGTCGGGTGGCTGGGCAGGTCCCGGCCCATCTCGTTGATGTGGTTGGTGTAGTTGTGGCCGACGCAGACGACCTTGGAGGGGTTCGGGACGACCGGCGCGAAGTCGGCACCGGCGACGGGGTACGTGGTGCCGGTGGCGGCAGCGCCCTGTCCTGCCAGTCCGGTTCGGCGAACAGGGCGCCCAGGTCGCTGTGGCCGAGATCGACGAGAGTGTCGCCGTCGAGGCGGACCGCGCAGGTCCCGTCGGCGGTGCGGAGGGTGGCGAGCTTCATGGGTCAGGCGTCCTTCTGGGTGCGGTCGAGCTTGAGCGCCTCGAAGACGGGCGCGTCGGAGAAACGGAAGAGGTCGAGGGCGCCCGCGTCGGAGTCGCTCGTACCCGCCTCGGAGCGGGCGGAGAACGGCTGCCAGGACGGGACGACGAACAGATCGCCGCGGCTGACAGTCCAGGACGCGTCGCCGACGCTCACCACGCCGGAGCCGTCGAAGACCTGGTACACGGACGAGCCGGTCTCCCTCACCGGCGCGGTCTCGGCGCCGCGGGCGATGCGGTGGAACTCGGCACGGATCGTCGGCAGGACGTCCGAGCCGTCGTGCGGGTTGCTTTGACTTGCTCCTCGGGGTGAAGCCCGAGGATTCTGGCCTTCCCGACCGAACCCTGTGCCGCTACGCGGCACAGGGTTCGGTCGGGAATCCGTGGCTTCCTGCTTCTTCGCGCTGTGCCAGGATCGCTCCCGGTCTTACCGGCGCTCCGCAGGCCGATACCGCCAGCCCGGCGGCCGTCTTCACATTGATCGCGGCGTTGATGTCCCGGTCGTGGACCGTACCGCAGGCAGCACAGGTCCACTCCCGGACATCGAGGGGTTTGGGTCCATCCTTGACGCCGCAGGCGGAGCAGGTCTGGGAGGTCGGTTCGAACCGGCCGATCTTGACCAGCGTCCGACCGTACCGCTCCGCCTTGTACTCCAGCATGCTGATAAACGAGGACCATCCGGCATCGTGCACGGACTTGGCCAGCTTGGTGCGCCCCAGTCCTGCCACCGACAGGTCCTCCACGGCGATCCCTTGGTTCTCGCAGATCAGTCGCGTGGAGAGCTGGTGGTGGAACTCGCGGCGTGCGTCGGTGACCTTGGCGTGGGCGCGGGCGACCCGCAGGCGGGCCTTGGCGCGATTCTTGCTTCCTTTCTGCTTGCGGGACAGCTCGCGTTGGGCCTTCTTCAACTTCTTCTCCGCGCGGCGCAGGAACCGCGGGGAGTCGATTTTCGTGCCGTCGGACAGGACCGCGAAGTGGGTGAGGCCGAGGTCGATGCCGATGGTGCCCTCGGTTGCGGGCATCCGCGCCTGGTCGGCGGCGGGGTCGGTGTCGATGACGAAGGAGGCGAAGTACCGCCCGGCCGCGTCCTGGACGACGGTGACCGAGGTAGGGGTGGCGGGCAGCGTGCGGGACCACTTCACCTTCACCGCCCCGATCTTCGGCAGGTTCAGACGGCCGCTGCCGGTGACGCTCCAACGGGCATTCGCGGTGAACCGGATCGACTGCCGCGAATCCTTGCGTGACTTGAAGCGCGGAGGGCCGATCTTCGGTCCCTTGCGGGTGCCCTTGAGGGAGGCGAAGAAGTTGCGGTAGGCGGTCTCGACGTCCCGCAGTGACTGCTGGAGCACGACGGCGGAGACCTCACCCAGCCAGGACCGCGCAGCGGTCTGCTTCGCCTGAGTGATCAGGCGAGTGGACAGCTCACCGGCCGTCGGGAACGGCCGCCCGGCCTTACGGGCGTCTTCCCGGGCGCGGACCGCGTCGTTGAACACGACACGGGCACACCCGAACGCCCTGGCCAGCGCTGCCTGCTGAGCGGCATCGGGGTACAACCTGAAGGCGTACCGCAGCTGCATGACGATCACACTAGGCAAGTCGAACCCACGTCGTCACCGGGAACATACGAGCGATCCATCACCGTCACGAAGCAGAGTCCGGCTCCGCCGGAACGCCACCGCGACGCTCCGCGTCGCAACCAGAGGATTCGCTTCACCCCCGGCCTGAAGGACTCTGCTGAGGAATGCGTGATTCGGGCTGTCAGGCCGCGAGCATGAGGGTTTCGAGGCGCGAGGTGCGGGTGCCGCCGAGTGGGGTGCCGGTCAGCCATCGGTCGATGCGGATGATGTTGAGTGCGGTGGCGGCGAAGACGTGGCCCAGGCGGGTCGTGGGCAGGTTGCGGTAGCGGGTGCGGCGCAGGCCGGTAACGCGCACGGCCTGGGAGATCGTGCCTTCGACGCCGGCCCGGATCGCGTAACGGTCCTTCCATTCGTCGGTCTCCTGGGCCTGGCGGACGGCTTCGAGGGCCTCGTGCCGTTCTCGTGGCAGGAAGGTGATGCCTCTGCCCCGGCGGCCGGACGGGGGTTTGGTGCACGACGTCTGCTTCGGGCAGGGGCGGCAGTGCTGGGCGGAGAAGAACACCTTGAGGACCGGGGTGCCGTTGCGGTGGTGTTTCTGTTCCCACCACTCGAAACTGCGGTGCCCGCCCGGGCAGATGGCGCTCTCGGTCTCCCAGTCGATGGTGAAGTCGGCGCGGGAGAAACCCTGATCCTCTCGGGACTGGCGGCTGCTGTCGTGCGGGGCCGGGCCGAGCAGTTCCATGCCCTGTTCGGTCGCGGCCAGGAACAGGGCGGCGGTGGTGTAGCCGGCATCCACGACATGCACGTTGGGCAGCAACTCCCGTTCCGCGAGCGCCTGGTGGACCGGCTCGGTCATCTCGGTGTCGGCCACCACCGCGTCGGTGGTGGCCACCTGCGTGATCACATGGGGCGTGTCCGGCTCACAGGTCTCGGTCAGATGCGCCTTGTAGCCGGTCCAGCCTGAGCCACGCTTGATCCCCCAGCGGGCGTCGGTGTAATAGGGCGAGCACAACCGGTGATGAACTGGCGGGAGGTCCTTTCCCTCCCGCCAACGCACCCCCTTCTCGTCACGTGGTACTGCTGGATCCAGGAAACCCGCAGGACCTGTACTGCCTCGATCTCGCGCAGCCAGTCCGGAGCCGTGGGGGCGTAAACCGCCTCCAGCAGGACGAATCCGTCCCGTCCGACCTGCTGGGACCACTGTTCACGGACCTCTTCGCCCTTGGGGAAGCGGTAGTCGTCCACGCGCGGCCCGTAGCGCTCGGCCCACTCGGCTGTGACCAGGCCGGACAGCCAGGCCGGGGCCGCGGCCGCCAGCGCCTCCAATGCGGCCCGCAGTGTCTCGCCGACGAACTCCATCCGGTTCAGCGTCCGCACCGCCGCCAGGACGTGCGTGGAATCGGTCCGCTGCCGGCCACCGGCCTTCAGCAGGTCCAGCCCGCGCAGGCGTTCCAGCACCAGCTCCAGCGCCGTCTGTTCCAGTCCGTGTTCGATCAGGCGGGAGCGGAACAGGCTCAGCACCGAGGCATCGAACCCGGGGTCGTCCAGCTCCAGGCCGAGAGGAACTTCCAGTCCATCCGGGCCCGCACCTGGGCAGCGGCCTGCCGGTCGGTCAGCCCTTCCGCGTACTGCAACACCGACACCAGCGCCAACGCCCCCGGCGAGACGGCAGGACGACCTCGCGCAGCGAACGCCCCGGCGAATGCCGCGTCATCAAACAACGGGCCCAACGCCTCCCGGATCCGCACCGCGAGCGTCCCCTTCGAGAACGCGGCCCGCACCACCCGGGCCGTCAGCTCCGGCACTCCCTGACCAGCCCGTGGCTCCAGCGACATCCTTTTCGGCCCTCCCGCCCACGACCACAACAACCATGGGGGACCAACGACCGACCCCTGCCCGAATCACGCCTTTCTCAGCAGAGTCCTGAAGGCCGGAGCACTGCGAATGAATCCCGGTAGCCGGCGCGCAGCGCGAGGCGCGCGAGGACGGTGCCGACCTTGCCCGCGCCCAGGATGCCGAGGGTGCGTACGTTCTGCGTGTTCATCTCGTACCTCTCAGTCGGTCCTCTGGTCGGTCCTCTCACTCGGCGAGCAGGTCGCGGACCATCGGGATCACCTTCGTGCCGTACAGCTCGACGGTGCGCAGCCGGGCGCTGACGGGCAGCGCGCCGGAGCCGTAGATCATGTCGAAGCGGCCCACGCCGAGCGCGCCGACGGCACCGGCGATCTTGCGGGCGACCGTCTCGGGCGATCCGATGTACAGGGAGCCGCGCTCGATCTCGTTCTCGTACTCGGCCTTGGTGATCGGTGGCCAGCCGCGCAGCGCGCCGATGCGGTCCCGCATCACCTTGTAGTGCGGCCAGTGCAGTGCGCGTGCCTCGTCGTCGGTGTCGGCGACGAACCCCGGCGAGTGCATGCCCACGGGGTGCGTGGTCGTGCCGAACTGCTCGGTGGCCCGGTGGTAGAGGTCGATGTAGGGCGCGAACCGCTGGGGGTTGCCGCCGATGATGGCGATCATCAGCGGGAATCCGTACTTCGCCGTGCGCACGACCGACTGCGGGGAGCCGCCGACGCCGACCCATGTGGTCAGGCCTGACTCGGTCTTGGGGAAGACGTCCGCGTCGTTCAGCGGTGCCCGCACGGTGCCGCTCCAGGTGACGGGCTTCTCCTCGAGGAGTTTCGCGAAGAGTTCGATCTTCTCCTCGAACAGCACGTTGTAGTCGGCGAGGTCGTATCCGAACAGGGGGAAGGACTCGGTGAACGAGCCGCGTCCGAGGATCACTTCGGCCCGGCCGTTCGCCAGCGCGTCCAGGGTCGCGAACCGCTGGAAGACCCGGACCGGGTCGTCGGAGCTCAGCACGGTGACGCCGGATCCGAGGCGGATCCGCTCGGTGCGGGTGGCGATGCCCGCGAGCACGGTCTCCGGGGTCGAGATGGCGTACTCGGGGCGGTGGTGTTCGCCGAGTGCGAGGGCGTCGACGCCGATCTGGTCGGCGAGTACGGCCTCGTCGACGACGTGCCGGATGGCCCGCGCGTACGAGACCGGGCGGCCGGAGTCGTCCTGGGGGACGTCGCCGAATGTGTCGAGGCCGAAGAGGAGTTCGGACATGGGAGGTCTCCTGGGTGAGTGGGGACGGGAGGCGGATGCCGGGCCGATCACCAGGCGTAGGGGCCGAACCGGCCCCAGGCGACGACCACCGCGACGGCGAGGAGTACGGCGTTGAGGCCGATGTGGGCCCATTCCTTGCCCCGCGCGTGTGTCAGGGCGGCGCCGATCATCAGCAGCGCCGTGCCGGTCGCGGCGAGCGGGGTGAGGACCGGTGCGATGCCGGTGGCGCCCGGCAGCACGAGGCCGAGTGCGGCGAGGACCTCGACCCCGCCGATGGCCTTGACCTGGGCGGCACTGAAGCTTCGCGCCCACGGCATGGCCTCGGCGGTCTTGGCGTACGGCTGGGCGAGCTTGCCGGCGCCGCCGGCGAGCATCACGAGGGCCAGCAGGATCTGCAGGGTCCACAGAAAGACGGTCATGGGTTCGGTCCTGTCGGTTCGGGGCGGCCGGTGGGAGGGAGGGATCGGCAGCGGTACGGCCCATCGCCTCGGACGGAAGCATAAACGGACTTCACCCCGTTTTATATTCCGGCAGTAGGTTGGAGCCCATGAACAGCCCCTTGGTGCCGCTCGGCCGACCGCGCACCGAGCGCGCGGACGCGGCCCGCAACCGCGCGCAGCTCCTGGACACGGCGCGCGCGATGGTCGCCGAAATCGGCGTGGAGAAGGTCACGATGGACGGCCTCGCGGAGCGCGCGGGCCTGGGCAAGGGCACGGTCTACCGCCGTTTCGGCACCCGGGCCGGGATCTTCCACGCGCTGCTCGACGAGGACGAGCACGTCTTCCAGGAGCAGGTCCTCAGCGGTCCGCCGCCGCTCGGTCCCGGCGCCGAGCCGGTGCCGCGCCTGATCTCCTACGGGCGCGCCCGCACCGCGTACCTCGCCGACCACCTGGCGATCGTGCGGGCCTCCCTGGACCGCAACCGGCCCGTGCCCGCGGGTGCGGGCGCCACCCTCACGGGCATGCACCTGCGCATGCTGCTACGACTTGCCTGCCCCGGCGCCGCCGACATCGACAGCCTCGCCCTGCAGCTCACGGCGGCGCTCGAAGGGCCCTTCATGCTCTATCTGTCCGCGCCCCGGCCGGAGGAGTTCGCGGGCGCGGCAGTCGCGGACCGGCTCGGCGACAGCTGGCGCATCCTGGTGGAACGGGTCTGCCGCGTGTGAGCGGGAAGCGATCAGCCGGCGCTGTTGATCACGCTCCGGCCGGCCGCTCCCCCGCTTCCTGCCGTTCCGGCTTCCGGATTTGCGGATCGGCGTCCGTACGCCGCGGTATGAGCAGCAGCGCCACCAGGGAGAGCACGCAGCAGCCCACGATGTAGACGCTGATGCCGATGCTCGATCCGGTGTCCTCGAGGATCGCGGCGGCGATCAGCGGCGCCGGGCCGCCCGCGATGACCGAGGCGAGCTGGTAGCCGATGCCGGCGCCGCTGTAGCGGACGTTGGTGCCGAAGCCCTCCGCGATGAGCGCGGCCTGGGGGCCGTACTGCATGTCGTGGAAGACCAGCGACAGCACGATCGCCAGCAGGACCAGGCCCGTGGAGCCGGTGTTGAGCAGCGCGAAGTACGGGAACGCGAAGGCGGCGACGCAGGCGATCCCGATCCCGTACATGAGGCGGCGGCCGATGCGGTCGGAGAGATGGCCGAAGACGGGGATGGAGAGGAGTCCGACGGCGGCCGCGACGAGCGTGTCGTCGAGGAGGTCGCTGCGCGCGAGTTCGAGGTGCTGCGTCCCGTAGGTGAGCACGAAGGTGATGAAGAGGTAGAACGGGGCCTGCTCGGAGAGGCGGACGAACGCCGAGGTGAGGACCTCGCGCCACTGGTGGCGCAGCACGTCCCAGACCGGCATGCGGACCACGGCCTGCGCGCGCTTGACCGACTCGAAGTCGGGGCTCTCCACGACCCGTAGCCGCACGTAGAGCCCGACGGCGACGAGGAGGGCGCTCGCCAGGAAGGGGATACGCCAGCCCCAGCTCTCGAAGCCGTCGCCGGTCGCCGAGGTCATCCAGCGCACCATTCCGGTCGATGCGAGCAGCCCGAGCGGCACGCCCATCTGCGGCCAACTGGCCATCAGACCACGGCGTTTCTTCGTCCCCCACTCCATGGCGAGCAGTACCGAGCCGCCCCATTCGCCACCGACGCCGATGCCCTGGAAGACCCTCAGGACGACGAGCAGGATCGGCGCGGCGAGGCCGATCGACCCGTACGTGGGCAGGCAGCCGATGAGGACCGTGCTCACGCCCATCAGGACGAGCGTGATGACGAGGGTGGACTTGCGGCCGACCCGGTCGCCGAAGTGCCCGAAGATCGCGGCGCCGACAGGGCGGGCGGCGAAGCCGACGAACTGGGTCGCGAAGGAGGCGAGGACGCCGGTGTACTCGGACTGGCCGGGGAAGAACAGGTGCGGGAAGACGAGCGCCGCCGCCGTCCCGTAGAGGAAGAAGTCGTACCACTCGATGGCGGTGCCCACCGTACTGGCGACGACGGCACGGTTGCGGTGGCTGCGCATGGCGGCCGGTTGTCCGGTGCTCGTGCCCACGGGTATCCCCTGTCTTCGGCGGACGGGCCAGCTTGGGGGGAGGCTGCCGTGAGGGTGCTCCTTGGATCGGGACATGTCAAGAACGCGCACAGGGTGCCCGGCACGCGCAGGTCCCGCTCCTCGCAGAAACGCAGGACGCGGCCCAAGCGTGCGGCCGTGAGCCGACGGCACCGAGTGGTCAGGCGTGGGGCTCGACAGGGCGCGCTATGGCGATCATGGCGGCGTCGTCGTCCAGGCGTCCGCCGACGTAGTGCAGCAGGTCACGGCGGAGGCGGTCGAGGAAGGACTCGGGGCTCTTCTCGCCCCAGCCGGTGATGCGCTCGGCGAGCGGGTAGAAGGTGCCGATGGAGTCACGGGCCTCGGTGACGCCGTCCGTGTACAGCAGCAGAAGATCTCCCGGCTCGAACGGGAAGCCGTCGACGTGATAGCGCGGATGCGACAGTTCGCCGAGGCCCAAGGGAGGTGCGGGACGGCGGGCTTCCATGGTCGTCGGCCGGCCGTCACGAAGGACGATCGGCGGCGGGTGACCGCAGGAGATCATCTGGACCCGGCCACCGCGATCGGGAATGTCCAGGATGGTCGCGGTGATGAAGGTTTCTCCGTAGCGGCTCGTCTCGTCCGGCTCCATCAGGTCCCAGCACACGCTCCGGTCGAGGTAGGACACCAGCTCACCCAGGCTCGCCTGGCGGTGGGCCGCTCCGCGGAACGCTCCGAGCAGCAGGGCTGCGTCATTGACCGCGGTCAGCCCCTTCCCCCGCACGTCGCCGATCATCAGCCGCGTACCGGAAGTGGTACGTGCCGCCGCGAACAGATCCCCGCCGATCTGGGCCTCGGCCTCCGCGGCCAGATAGAGGGAGGCGGACCGCAGCGGTCCGAGGTGCCGGGGCAGTGAAGGCAGGACCACACGCTGCGCGGTCTCGGACACGTACCGCACCTGCATCAGCTCTTTCGCCCGGCGGTCCCGCACCACACAGAAGATCACGAGGCAGATTCCCACCACGATCAGGGCGACGATCTGCGCCTGGTGGTTGGACGAGAGCAACGCGTCGGAATCGCGCAGCAGCCCGATGACCGTCTGCGCGACCACCGCCAGCGCCGCCACCAGTCCCACCGTCCGGGGACCGCCGAACGACGGGGTGATCGCCGGGGCTGCGACGAGCAGGGGCCCCAGATGGATGTCGGGCGGCGCGAGTATGTCGATCACGGACACCGCAATGATCCACGCGACCGGGATGGCGACCAGCGCCCGGCTCGCATGCTCCGGCCGGCGAAAGCCTGCAGATCGCTGCGCCATGACTCCTCTTTACACCGCGCCCGCCCCGCTCGCATCAGCGGACACGGACGGCGCGATCACGTGCCGGTCGCTGTGCGGGGCCAGGCTGACATGCACACGCACCTGAGGTCCTCGCCATCGGCGATGACGTCAGCCACCACGCGCTCGAAGGACCCGGCCTGCACCGGATAAGGGTTCGGGTCACCCGGGGGCTGTCTCTTCAACCATGGGCCGGACCGCGTGCACGGGCCATGGGGTGTGTGCGCAGGGCAGTTGGGCGGTGTCGTAGGCTGGCCTTCCATGGCAATAAGTACCTCGCTGTGGTCCTTCGCCCTGGTTGTAGGGCTTCTCACTCTGACTCCCGGTCTCGACACCGCTCTGATCCTGCGCACCTCGGCGCTCGGCCGACGCAGGAGAGCCTGGGGCGTCGTCCTCGGAATCCAGTCCGGCACCCTTCTGTGGGGTGCGCTCACCTCTCTGGGAGTGACCGCGCTCCTCACGGCCTCGCACCTCGCCTACGTGACCTTGCGCTGGGTCGGCGCCGCGTATCTCGTCTGGATGGGCGTCCGCATGCTGCGGGACACCTTCCGGGGCCTGCCCACGGGCGACGTCAGCCACTCCGACCTGCTCACCGGGAAGGACTCGGTCGGAGGCGGCTGGCGGCAGGGGACGCTCACCAACCTCCTCAACCCGAAGATGGGCGCCTTTTACGTCGCCGTCCTGCCCCAGTTCATCCCGGCCGGCGCAAACCACTTCGCCATGGGTCTGTCGCTCACCACGGTGCACATCCTCCTCGGTCTGTTGTGGTCGGCCGTCCTCATCGGATGTGCCCGCGTGCTGCACGGCTGGTTGCGAAAGCCTCAGGCCCGTCGCTTGCTCGACCGGGTCACAGGGACCGTCATCGCCGCGTTCGGTATCCGGCTCGCCCTCAGCGACTGAACACCACGCCTGCTACGGCACAGAGCCGGTGCTCAGCGCCGGGCCCGGATCAGGATGGCGGAGAGATGGAGCTGCGCTCCCGGCCCGCCACCGGGTCGGGGCGAATGCCGCCAAGCCCCGTCGGCCGCCCGAGAGGTGGGCAGCCTGCCCGATCTCGCTCGCTGGCATCGCTGAGTGGGGGGCGGCTTGCGAGGCACGTTGCGCGCTGGTCGGCGTCGACGCGGCGGAGGACAGGGAAGTAGGTGCGCGGGTTTCCATCGCGCTCGCTCGCCACGTACATCACGACGACGCGCCTGGCGCGACTCGTTGCGCAGCACCCGCTCTCTGACCAGGTTGCCCGTTCTGGGCAGTAATTCGTTGCCCTGTCGGAGTGGTGCTTCCATAGGATCTCGGCATGACTACCGATGCTCCGCTCACCCGAGAGTCGTTCCGGCGCCTCCACTCGATCTGCACGCCCCGGCAGGTGTCTCAGTTGCCGGACCGTGTCTGGACTGACGAGGAATGGGAGCGGATTCAGCTCGGATATCGAGCTCGGGACATGGATGAGAAGTGGAACGTCTTCGTTGAAGGCGATGTTCTTTTCATGCACCGGAGTTGGACCGGTCGCGGTGTCTACGAGGTGTCCTTTGCCGCCGCGGCTGATCGCGGGAGGAGGATCGCCTCTGCTGTGGTGGAGGGCGATGGGGAGCGCTATCGAAGCAGGGGCGACGAGTACGAGTGCCTGATGATGGAGCTGCTTATCAGCGCGATCGTCCTTGGTGAGCCTGCCGCCGAACTCCGGGCAGGCCTTGTCGAGTTGACTGCCAGGGCTTCCGGGAAGACTGATCTTCCCTCAGGCGTGGTGGAGCACAGTGCTCTGGGGTTGCGCTCTGGATCGTAAGTTCTGCGGCCCGGAGGGTGCTGTCACAGCCCTGGGCATCAGCTCCCGCGTCGAGGACCGGGCGGCGATGAGCCTTCTCGACATCCTGGCCGACAACGGTCCACCGGCGTAGTGATCCTCTGCTCCACGGCAGCTGCCTGGAGTCCCTGCCGATGAACGGGGCCGGTCAGATCCAGCATCAGCGGTCCACCTCTCAGGGGAAGGCCCGGCCTTGGCCTGAGAGGTGTGCCCCTGGTCGGAACTCGTGATCAGGCCGGAGTGACCTCCATGTCTGGTAAATGCGCAGGTGAGCGACCAGGGAACATCGATCTCTTCAGGCAGACAACGAGCTAAAATGCTCGCGGCCGAGAGTCCGGCGCGGAGGAGAGGATCTGGATGGCGGCACATGAACCCTCCGTGCCCGAAGACGGAACCGCAGCGGATGCGCCGTCCGCGCCACCGGTCCGCCAGGCGCTGTCCGACAGTGTCTATGAGGGCATCAAGGCCATGATCATGGACCATGAGATCGCTCCTGGCTCACGCGTCGGCATCGAGGCGCTCTCGCGCATTCTTGATGTCTCCCCGACGCCCGTCCGCGAGGCGCTGGCGCGGCTGGAGTCCGACGGACTCGTCGTCAAACGCTCCCTGTCCGGATACCGGGCGACCGAGCTGCTGAGCCAGGAGGGAGTGGCGGAGCTGTTCGAGATGCGGCTGCTCCTGGAGCCACGGGCCGCCGCGCTCGCCGCCCTGCACGCCACCGAGGCCCAACTCGACGCCATGGAGGCGATCCTGGAGGACATGCGGGCCCATCCCGGCCCCTCGGGCCCATACGCGGACTACCGCGATTTCGCCGCTCTGGACCAGCACTTCCACGACGCCGTCGCGGAGGCGACCCACCGGACCCTGCTCGCGGACGCGGTGGAGCGGCTCCACGCCCATCTGCATCTCTTCCGGCTCAGCAAGCTCACGGACAGCGGCGACCCGACCCTGCTGGAGCACGAACGGGTGATGCGCGCGATTCTGCGGCGCAAGCCCGAGCGTGCCGCCGAGACGATGGCGGATCATCTCAACCGCAGCCTGGAGCGCCAGCTCCACCGGTTCGCCGAGGAGTGACCTGTCGAGCCGGCGCACCAGGACGGGGCATCAGGCAGGTGAGCCGGACACCCGGTACACCCTCTGGGCCGTGCCGCCGAACACCTCTTTCTGTTCGGCCGCAGTCAGCGCGGCAGTGAGCTCCCGGGTGGCGGCCACCACGTCGCCGTAGCTCGCGGCGAGGGTGCTCACGGGCCAGTCGGAGCCGAACATCAGCCGGTGCGGGCCGAAGGCCTCGATCACGGTGTCGGCATAGGGCCGCAGGTCGTCGGTCGTCCACGACTGCCAGTCGGCCTCGGTCACCATGCCGGAGAGTTTGCACACCGTGTTGGGCAGGGCGGCCAGCTCGCGTACCTGCCCGGACCACGGCTCGCGCTCCCCCGATGAGATCGGTGGCTTGCCCAGATGGTCGAGGACGAACGTGAGACCGGGGACGGCGGCCGCTGCCCGTACCGCCGCCGGCAGCTGATGCGGGAGCACGATCAGGTCGTAGACGAGGCCGGCCTCGGCGACGGCTCTCAGCCCGCGCAGCACCTCCGGGCGGGTCAGCCAGTCGGGGTCCGGTTCGCCCTGGACCTGGTGGCGGATGCCGCGCAGGTACGTGCCGCCGGGCAGTGCGCGCAGCCGGGCGAGTTCGGCGGCGGCGCCGGGCGAGGTCAGGTCGGTCCAGCCGACGACCGCGCCGATCAGGTCGCTGTCCGCGGCGAGGTTCAGGAACTCGGGTGTCTCCTCGGGCACGGTGACTGTCTGGACGAGCACCGTGGCGGCCACGCCGGCCTTGCGTGTCTCGGTCTCCAGGTCGTCGAGGAGGAAGTTGCGGCGCAGCGGGGCGAGTTCGGGGCCGGTGATCCAGTCCTGGTCGCGTAGGGCGAGGTCCCACAGGTGGTGGTGGGCGTCGATGACGGTCATGGCAGTCTCCTTCCGGGTACGGGTGCGCCTTCGGGCAACAGGTCCTGGGCGCGCAGAGCCTCCCACACGGTGTCGGGGACGGCTCGGTGGAACTGTGCGGCGGCGTCGCGGACTTGGGCTGCCGATCGCGGCCCGACGAGGACCGAGGCGACCGCCTCGTGCCCGAAGGGGAACTGAAGCGCGGCGGCACGCAGCGGCACGCCGTGGGAGTGGGTGGTGTCGCGCATCCGCACGGCCCGTTGCAGCACCGGCGCGGACGCCTCGGCGTAGTCGTATGTGGCTCCCGGCCTGGGGTCGGCCAGGAGCCCGGAGTTGAACACGCCTCCGATGACCACGCTGGTGCCGGCCGCGGCCGCGGCGGGGAGCAGGTCGTCCAGGGCGTTGCGTTCCAGCAGGGTGTAGCGCCCGGCGCACAGCACGGCGTCGACGTCCGTGTCCGTCACGAACCGTGTCAGCATCCGGGTCTGGTTCATGCCCGCGCCGATGGCGCGGACGACTCCCTGCGACCGCAGCTTCTCCAGCGCCGGATACGCCTCGCGGAACGCCTGCTCCTCGTGGCCGTCGGGGTCGTGCAGGAGGACGAGGTCCACGCGGTCGAGGCCGAGGCGGGTGAGGCTGTCCTCCAGTGACCGGCGGACGCCGTCGGCGCTGAAGTCCCACCGCCGCCGATGGGTGGCGGGTACGGCGAACCCGTTGTCCCGGTCGTCGCCGCCGGCGTCGGACGGCACGAGCAGCCGGCCCACCTTGGTGGACACCGTGAAGCTCTCCCTGGGCCTGTCCCGCAGGGCCGCGCCGAGTCGGCGTTCCGCAAGGCCGAGGCCGTAGTGCGGTGCGGTGTCGTAGTAGCGGATCCCTTCATCCCAGGCCGCTTCCACGGCTGCGGATGCCTCGTCCTCGTCGACGGCTTCGTACAGGCCGCCGATGGCGGCGGTGCCGAATGCGAGGGCGGTGACGGGGACGCTGCTGCGGCCGAGGGTGCGGCTCGGCAGCACCGGGTCGGTACCGGGTTCGTCCGTGTGCATCACTGTGCCTCCGGACGCAGCCTGAGGCCCTGCATCCCGCCGTCCACCGCGAGTGCGGTGCCTGTGACGGACGCGGCGGCGGGGCTTGCC
Organism: Streptomyces sp. NPDC107517; assembly: GCF_055582645.1. Taxonomy (NCBI): domain Bacteria; kingdom Bacillati; phylum Actinomycetota; class Actinomycetes; order Kitasatosporales; family Streptomycetaceae; genus Streptomyces; species Streptomyces sp. NPDC107517. The sequence continues at coordinate 50,514 of NZ_JBVJPM010000021.1, forward strand.
AGGTACACGATGGCCGCGGCGGCCTCGTCTGCGGTCACCAGGCGGCCCATGGGCTGGCGGGCGCCCAGCGCCGCCCGCTCGGCGGCCGGGTCGGCCGCCTGGTCGAGGAGGCGGCCCACCCAAGGGGTGTCCGCGGTGCCGGGGTTCACACAGTTGACGCGTATGCCTTCTCGGATGTGGTCGGCGGCCATGGCCAGCGTCAGCGACAGGACCGCGCCTTTGCTGGCGCTGTACAGGGCGCGTTGCGGCAGGCCGGCCGTCGCCGCGATCGAGCAGGTGTTGACGACGACGGCGGTGCTCGGACGGGCGGTGGCGGCGGCGCGCAGGTGGGGCAGGGCAGCGCGGGTGGTGCGAACGATGCCGAGGACGTTCACGTCGAGGACCCGGTGCCACTGGGTGTCGTCGTTGTCCTCGACCGTGCCCACGGCGCCGATGCCGGCGTTGTTGACCAGGATGTCGATGCCGCCGAGGTCGGCGGCGGCGCCGTCGACGGCGGAGCGTACGGAGGCGTCGTCGGAGACATCCGCGGTGTAGGCGCGCAGGGGCTTGTCCACTGTCGATGTGTCGAGGTCGAGTACGGCGACGTCTGCGCCGCGTGCGGCCAGGAGGTCGGCGGTGGCCCTTCCGATGCCGGAGGCGCCACCGGTCACCAGGGCTCTGAGCCCGGACAGTTCACTCATCGGTTCGTCCTCTTCTCCTGTTCAGCGAGGTCGGCGGCCCAGAAGGTGCCGAGCGGGTACCAGAAGGTGCCGTGCGGGTAGCGGTGGGCGGCGGTCGACGCGGCGTGCACGTCCGGCGAGGAGTCGGCTGCGTGGGCCGTGCAGTGCCTGCTCGCGACGACTTGCGGTCGCGGCGCTCGGGCACCGCGGGGCGGTTGACTGGTGGGGAGTGGCCGCGCGGCGTCCGGGCGGTGTCCGCGCGGCTATTCCATGAGGAAGACCTGTTCCATGGAGGCCCACCACTCGCCGGACGCTGCTTCGTCGACGGGCTGCTGGCAGGGGTCGGTCAGCTTCCACCAGTCCTGAGTGGCCGGGTCGGCGGCCATGAGGGCGACGTCCGCCGCCAAGTCGTCGCCGAGGTACTCGAAGTAGCTGAACAGCCGGTCCCCGAGCAGGTGGATCGAGTAGTTGGAGATGTGGCACCGTCGCAGTTGTTCGAGGACGGGCTCGGGCACCTTGCGGTGCAGTTCGCGGTACTCGTCCAGCTTCTCGGGGCGGACGCGGATGACCTGAGCGATGCGTTTCATGCGGTGCCGCCCGTCGCCGGTACGGCCGGGGCCGCGCGATCGTGGATGATGCGGATGATCTTCCCGCTCATGCGGTCGTAGTCGTGGTCGTTGTCCACTTCGCCGCGGATGCGGTGATCGGCCATGACGACGACCCGGTCGGCGAGAGTGATGATTTCGGCCAGGTCGCTGCTGATCAGCAGGATGGGCAGCCCTTGGCGGGCCAGGTCCCAGATCAGTTCGTGGAAGGCGTGCTTGGTGCGCACGTCCACGCCGACGGTCGGCTCGTCGACGATCAGCAGCCGGGTGTCCGCGGCCAGCCACTTGGCGAGGCTCACCTTCTGCTGGTTGCCGCCGGACAGTTCACCGGCGTTCTGCGCGAGTCCGGAGACGCGGATTCCGAGGCGGGTGACGAGGTCCTCGGCGACCTCTTTCTCCTGGCGGGACGAGACGTGTCCGAGGGCTCGGGCGAGCTTCTTCCAGACCGTGACCGTGATGTTCCGGACGATGGGCTGCTCAAGGAAGACGCCTTCCTCCTTGCGGTTCTCGGTCAGGTAGCCGATGCCGTATTCGTGGAGGGCTTCGCGGGGGGAGCGGATCTTCGCGGCTTTGCCGTACACACGGATCTCACCGGCGGTGACGCGGTCGAGTCCGAGTACGGCCTTGACCAGTTCGCTGCGGCCCGCTCCGACCAGCCCGTACAGGCCGACGATCTCCCCTGGGCGGACCTCCAGGGAGACGTCCTCGTGGCCGGCGGCGGTGGCGACGGAGGTGAGGGCGAGCGCCGGGGCTGCGGAGGCGTCGACGGTGCGCGGGGTCATGTCCTTCGCGGTGTGCGCGCGGCCGACCATGAGGCTGACCACGTCGTCCTGGGTGTGGTCGGCGAGGGATGCCGATTCGAGCACGGAGTTCCCGTCGCGCAGCACGGTGACGGTGTCGCAGACGGCGAAGACTTCCTCCAGCTTGTGGCTGACGAAGACGACGCACGTGCCGCGCGCGGTGAGCCTGCGCACGACGTCGAAGAGGCGCTCGGCCTCTTGCGGGGAGAGGGAGGCGGTGGGTTCGTCGAGCAGGAGCACCCGGCTGTCGGTGTAGAGCGCTTTGGCGATCTCCACCAACTGCTGCTGTGCGACGGAGAGTTCCCGCACGAGGCGGTGCGGGTCGAGGTCCAGGCCGAGTTCGGCCAGGGCGCGCTCGGCCGGGGCGGTCATGGCCTCCCGGTCGACCAGGCCGCGGCGCGAGGGCGGGTCCTGCAGCGTGATGTTCTCCGCGACGGAGAACCCTGGGATCAGATTGCGTTCCTGGTGGACGACGCCGATTCCGGCCCGTGTGGCGTCCAGCGGTGAGCGCAGGTGGATCTCCTCGCCGCGCCAGGTGAGCCTGCCGCCGTCCGGCGGGTGCACACCGGTGATCACCTTGATGAGCGTGGACTTGCCCGCACCGTTCTCGCCGAGCAGGGCGTGCACCGAGCCGGCGGTCAGCTTCAGTCCCACCCCGTCGAGGGCGCGGACACCGGGGAAGACCTTGACGATGTCTTCGCATTGCAGCAGGACGTCGCTCATCGGGCGCCTCCCGTCGCGGACGCGGCGGTCGCCTGTGCGTCGCCCTGTGGCATCGGTGGCGTCCTTCCGGGCGCCTGGCCCTTCTTGTCGAGATGGGTCTGGTGGATGCGGCCGCCGACGACGGTGCCGAGTACGACCAGGCCGATGAGGAAGTTGACCCAGCTCGGGTCGAGCGAGAACTGGGCGCGCGCGGTGTCGATGAGCCGCATGAGGAAGGCGGCGAGCACCGTGCCGAGGACGGCGACGGAGCCGCCGGTCAGCGCGACGCCGCCGATGATGGGGGCCGCGAAGCTGGGCAGCAGCCAGTCGCCGCCGACGCTGCGGTTGACGCCCGGCAGCGAGGCGGTGGCGGTCAGCGCGGCGATGCCCACGAGCAGGCCCGACAGGGTGTGGGCGAGCACGATCTGGCGGTCCGTGGAGATGCCGGACAGGCGGGCCGCGAGCGGGTTGCCACCGGCGGCCAGCAGTCGGCGGCCGGCCACGGTCCGGTACATGAACGCGCCGAGGACGGCGGCCGCGGCGAGCGCGGTGAGGAACACGAGCGGGATGTTCAGCGGTGCGGCGCGTCCGAGGTCGCGCAGGGTCTTCGAGTACCCGTCGATGGTGCGCGTACCGGACAGCCGGTACTGGGCGCCGAGCAGGATCGTCATGGTGCCGAGCGTCACGATGAAGCCGTTGATGCGGGTGGCGACGATGAACACGCCCGTCATGAGGCCGATCGCGGTGGCGGTGAGGACGCCGATCGGCACGGCGAGGCCCGCGGGCACATCGCTGTCCGCCATCAGCACACCCATCAGGCAGGCGGTGAACCCGCCGAGGGCGCCGACGGCGAGGTTGAGCTGTCCGACGCACAGGGCCACCATCTGTGCCAGCCCGATGAGGATGGGTGTGGCGAGGTACTGGAGGAACGTGCGCAGCGAGGAGCCTTCGAAGAACGAGCCTGACGAGGAGATCCCGAGGGCCACGTAGCCCGCGAGGACGACGCACAGCAGGGTCGTCGTCGTGGAGCGGGACAGGCGCCGCAGTGCCGACGGGGCCGCGGCTCGCAGATCGCGGAGCGTGGTCATGTGGAGCGCACCACCTTGCGGTAGGACAGGACGGTGCGCACCCGGTCCGCCGACAGAGCCAGCAGCAGGACGCAGCCGAGGTAGATGTTGAGGCTCTCGAGGCCGACGCCGAGCAGGTCGAGGCCTTTGCGGATCACTCCGACCAGGGCGGTGCCGAGCAGGGCGCCGAGCACGGAGACGACACCGCCGGTGAGGAGGGTCCCGCCGAGGACCGAGCCGAGGAACGAGGGGAGCATGAAGTCCTCACCGATGGAAGCTCGGAACGTGCCCGTGCCCACGGCGGCCATGAATCCGGCGAGTGCGGCGAGCAGACCGGACAGTGCGTGCGCCAGCACGATCCGGCGCCCGGTGGGGATGCCGGACAGTTCGGCGGCGGCCGGGTTCGCGCCGGTGAGCAGCAGTTCGCGCCCCATCCGGGTGCGGGAATAGAGGAAGCCCAGCGCGACGAGGGCCAGCACGGTGAACTGGGCGATCTGCGGTACGGCCGGGGACCCGCAGACGGGGCCGACGCAGGCGTCGGCGAGCGAGGCCGAGCGCAGTTCGGCGAGCCCGTCGGGCCGGGTGGTGAACGCCGCGTTCTCGGTGAGGGCCGAGTACAGCAGTGAGATGAGGCCGAGCAGGGCGAAGTCCATCGCCAGCGTCACGACGAACGAACTCACCCCGGTACGGGCGATGATCCAGCCGGTGAGCGCCCCGATGGCCGCCCCGGCCGCCAGGCACAGCAGCAGTCCCAGCGGGAGTGTGAGACCGAGCCGGTCGTAGCCGAAGCCGGCGAAGAAGGCGCCGAAGGCGGCCATGCGCCCGACGGCGAGGTTCATGTGTCCGACGGAGAGCACGACCATCTGCGCCAGCGCCGCGACCGTCAGCATCGAGATGTCCCGCATCAGGGTGAAGAGCACCAGTCGCTCGTCGAAGAACGCCGGGCGCATGGTCCCGAAGAGGGCGACGAGCGCGACGATGAGCACGAGCAGCCCCAGCCGCTGGTTGACCCAGAAGGGCAGCCGGTGTGCGGGGCGTGCCCCGTCGGCGGTGTGCTCCGTGTCGCTGTCGGGTGCGGTGAGTGCGGTCTTCACGACACCCTCCGGTCCTCGATGGCGTCCAGGTCCCAGTCGATTCCGATGCCCGGCTCGTCCGGGGCCACGGCGAGTCCGTCGCGCACGGTCATCTCGGTGCGGGTCACGGCGCGCAGTTGCGGGATGTACTCGACGAACGCCCCGTTGCTGACGGCGGCGACGAGGCTGACGTGCAGTTCCATCAGGAAGTGCGGGCAGACCTTGACGTTGAAGGTCTCCGCCAGGTGGGCGACCTTCAGCCAGGGGGTGATGCCGCCGACGCGGGCGACGTCGACCTGCACCACGGAGGCGGCGCCCTGTTCCAGGTAGCTGCGGAACTGCATCGGTGCGTACATCGACTCGCCGACCGCGACGGGGATGGTGGTCGAGCGGGCGAGCCGCGCGTGGCCGCTGATGTCGTCGGCGGGCAGCGGCTCCTCCAGCCAGTACGGGTTGTACGGTTCGAGGGCGGCGGCCAGTTGCACGGCGGAGGACAGTGACTGCGACTGGTTGGCGTCCGTCATGATGTGCAGCGTCGGTCCGACCGCCTCGCGTACGGCACGCAGCCGCTCCGCGTCCTCGGCGGGGTGCGGCTTGCCCACCTTGATCTTGACGCCGGCCCACTGTGCCTCTTTGGCCACGAGCGCCGACTTGACCAGTTCCTCGGTGGTCAGGTGGAGCCAGCCGCCCTCGGTGTCGTACATCGGGACCTGTTGCCGGTGGCCTCCGGCGAGCCGCCACAGCGGCTCGCCCGCGCGCTTGCAACGCAGGTCCCACAGAGCCGTGTCGATCGCCGCGAGCGCGAGCGAGGTGATGGCGCCCGTGGTCGTGGCCCGGGTCAGGCCGAACAACTCCTGCCAGAGCCCTTCGACGTTGCGTGCGTCCTTGCCTTCGAGGCGCGGCAGCAGGTGGTCGCGGAGCAGCGCCAGGACGGAGGTTCCGCCGGTGCCGATCGTGTAGGCGTATCCGGTGCTCTCCAGGCCGTCCGCGGTGTGGAGGCGGACGAGGATCGTCTCCTGCTTGACGAACGACTGCACCGCGTCGATGCGGTCGGTCTCCACCGCGATGTCGGCCAGCAGGGCGGTGGCGTTGATGATGATGCTCATGGTGTGTGACGACCTTCCGTGGTCCGTGGCAGGGCGCTCACTTGCAGGAGAGGAACGTGTCGGCGAACTGCTTCTTCAGCGCTGCGGTCTTGGCCTTGCGCGCGCTGTCGTAGTCGCCGAGGTTCTTCTTGGTGACCACGAAGGATCCGGAGTCGACGATCTGTCCGGGGTCGGCCATCGTGCACTGCTTGGTCTGCAGCAGTGCGAGGGCCCAGGCGCCGATCTCCGCCTGGCCGACGGGGTTCTGCACGACGGTGGCGCTGGTGGAGCCGTTCCTGATCGAGCTGAGGATCTTGGCGTCGTCGTCGATGGCAACGACCTTGGCCTTGGAGCCGGTCTCGCGGACCGCCTCGGCCGCGGCGACCGCCGGGTTGTAGGCGGTCGAGACGATGCCCTGGATCTGGTCGCCCTTGGCGGCGAGGAGATCGGAGACGGCCTTCTGCGCCGTCTGGAGGTCCTTGTCGATGTCCGTGACGGTCTGCAGCAGCTTGACCTTGCCGCCGGTCTCCTTGACCGCCTTCTTGACGCCCCTGATCCGCCGTTGGGTGTTGGCGTCGACGTTGTTCCCCGTCAGGTGGACGAGGGTGCCCTTGCCGCCCATCGCGTCGATCGCGGCCTTCGTGGCCTTGTACGCGGCAAGCTCGACGTCCGTGGACAGGCAGAAGTCGGCCTCGTTCTTGTCTCCGGCCGGGCAGGAGGCGAGCGAAGCCACCGCAAAGCCCTGGGACTTGAGGTCGGCGAAGGTGGTGTTGATATCGGTCGGGGAGACGCCGAAGACGCCGAAGGCGTTGTAGCCGCGGGCGGCGAGCGTCGAGACCAGGTTGTTCTGCTTCTGCTGATCCCACTCGGAGGTCTCGTCGAACGTGACGTCGCCGAGTCCGAGGCTCTTCTTGGCGTCGGCGCCGGCCTGCTTCCAGGGCTGGAAGTAGGGGTGGGCACCGCCGGGCACCAGCGCGACCTTGACCCCGGAGCCGTCAGTGAGCTCGGCCTTTCCGCTGCCGGGCTTCGTGGCGGCGGTGTCGGTCTTCGTGGAGTCGTCCGAGGACTTCACGGTGCATGCCGCGGTGGCGGTGCAGAGCAGGACCAGGGTGACGGCGGCGGACAGTGCGGCTCCAGGACGAATCATGATCCCGCTCCAGTCGAATCAGATAGGATTTGGTTGCATCGCGCAGGCTGCACGAGGGGCCGATACCGTGTCAAGACTGCTGCACGGACTGCCTTCGCAGACTCAGAACCAGGGATGCGCCGCCTTGTTGCAGGCTTTTAGCGGGACCGCCGAGGCGGCGGCGAGGCCCTCTACCGCATCACCTCACCGCTTGATCACATAGGATTTCCGAGCACGGCAACCGGGAAGGAAGCAGAGCGATGCCCCCGAAGCGCGAGGCACTGGCGGACAGCGTGCACGAGTCGGTCAAGACGATGCTGATGGACCATGTGATCCAGCCGGGTGCGCGCTTGGGCATCGAGGCACTGGCACGGTCCCTGAGCGTGTCTCCCACCCCCGTCCGTGAAGCCCTGGCCCGGCTCGAGGCCGAGGGCCTGGTCGTGAAGCGGTCCCTCTCGGGCTACCGCGCCACCGAGCTCCTGACCAGGCAGGACGTGGAGGAACTCTTCGAGATGCGGCTGCTGTTGGAGCCTCGGGCCGCCGCTCTTGCGGCCGAACACATCGACGAGGTCGAACTCGACCGGCTGGAGGCCCTGGCCGACGAGATGCAGGGGCTGCCCGGCCTGGGGCACGGCTACCGCTTCTACGCCGGTTTCATGGCCGTTGACCAGCAGTTCCACGATGTGCTCGCCACCGCTTCACGGCGGTCGCTGCTCGGCGCGGCGGTGCAACGGCTGCACGTACATCTGCATCTGTTCCGCCTCGGAGCGGTCACGGGAGGCGGCCCGGCGACGGCGCTTGAACACAGCGGGATCATGCGTGCGGTCGCTCGGCGCAGCCCCGAGCGCGCATCGGCGGCGATGCGGGAGCACTTGGAGCTGAGCCTCGAACGCCAGCTCAGCCGGTACGCCGGGGAGGAGTGAGCGGCCGGGCACGGACCGTACGCCCTGGTGGGGCCCAAGTGGCAGCGCCCGTAAGGCTGTTGGAATCAGATACGATCTTGGCTCGGCATTCCTCGAAAATCCCACCATTCACCCCATTTCATGGCGCCGTTTCTCCGGTCAGATGTCTTGACGGGCCACCCTCAGCGCCCTTTCATATACGAAATTCAATGGGTGTGGCTGAAGAGAGCGGAGTCGCCAGATGGAGAGACGTGCCGTCATCAGATTGAGCCTGCTGGCATTGGGGGCAGCGCACACCTTGCCCCTGGCAGCGGCCCACGCCTCGCCGCGGAGGACGACGGTGGCTGCCCGTGACAACACGTCCGCCGAAGGCTCCCGCTCCGTCCTGTGGTACGACGAACCCGCCCCGGACACCCACAGCGGCTGGGAGAGCAGGGCGTTGCCGATCGGCAACGGGGCCATGGGCGCGTCGGTGTTCGGCGGGGTCGGGGCGGAACGCCTGCAGTTCAACGAGAAGACCCTGTGGACCGGCGGGCCGGGGGTGTCCGACTACAACTTCGGCAACTGGGCACAGCCGCGCCCGGGCGCGCTGGAGGAGGTCCGGCAGAAGATCTGGGACGAGGGCCAGGTGACGCCCGAGTACGTACGGGACAAGCTCGGCATGCCGTCGGACTCGCCCCGGTACCGGCGCTTCGGCGCCTACCAGAGCTTCGGCGATCTGCGTCTCACCTTCCCGGACAGCCCTGAACCGGTCACCGGCTACCGGCGCCACCTGGACATCGGCCGGGGAGTGGCGGGGGTGTCCTACGAGTCCGGTGAAGTGCGGTACGAGCGCGAGTACTTCGCCACCGCGGTGGACGGAGTCGTCGTCGCCCGCATCAGCGCCGACCGGCCCGGCCAGGTGCACCTCACGGCGAGGATCGGCGTCCCCGCGAACCGGACCACCGCTGCCACGGCCGATGGCGGACGGATCACCGTCAAGGGCGCGCTCGACAGCAACGGTCTCGGCTACGAGACCCAGGTGCGCGTCCTCAACGACGGCGGATCGCGCACCGACGGCGCGGACGGCACGGTGAGCGTGCAGGACGCCGACTCGGTCACGCTGGTCCTCGTGGCCGGCACCGACTACGCCGCCCACTACCCCGACTACCGGGGCGAGAACCCGCACGCCCGGCTGACCGCCGCGGTCGACCGAGCGGCAGCCAAGGGCTATCCCGCCCTCCTGCGCGACCACGAATCGGACTACGCCGAGCTGTTCGACCGCGTCACGCTCGATCTCGGCGGCGAGCTGCCCGACATTCCGACCGACGAGCTGCTGAACCGGTACGGCGACGGGTCGTCGTCCGCGGACCGGGCAGCGGACCGGGCGCTGGAGGAGCTGTTCTTCCAGTACGGCCGGTATCTGCTCGTCGCTTCCTCCCGGCCGGGCTCACTGCCGGCGAACCTGCAGGGCGTGTGGAACGACATGGACGCACCGCCCTGGCAGTCGGACTACCACCTGAACATCAACCTGCAGATGAACTACTGGCCGGCCGACGTCACCAATCTCGCCGAGACGGCCGAGCCGTTCACCGAGTACGTCGACAGCCTGCGCGAGCCCGGACGCGTCACGGCGCAGCAGATGTACGGGGTCGATCAGGGCTGGGTCGCCCACCACGCCTCCAACATCTACGGGCACACCGGCGCCTGGGACCACCCGGCGTACTTCTTCCCGGAGTCGGGCGCCTGGCTGGCCGACCAGCTCTACGACCGCTACCGCTTCACCCTCGACGAGAAGTACCTCGCCGAGAAGGCGTATCCGGTGATGAAGGAGACAGCACAGTTCTGGATCGAGAACCTGCGCACCGACCCGTCCGACGGCAAGCTGGTCGCCACGCCCAGCTACTCCCCCGAGCACGGATCGTCGACCGCCGGCGCCTCGATGTCCCAGCAGCTTCTCTGGTGTCTGTTCACCGACACCGCCGAGGCCGCGGGCAAGATCGGTGACACCGGCTTCGCCGTCCGGGCGAGAAAGGTGCTCGCCGATCTGGATCCGGGGCTGCGGGTCGGCTCCTGGGGTCAGCTGCAGGAGTGGAAGAAGGACCTCGACGACCCGAAGGACCACCACCGGCACACCTCGCACCTGTTCGCCGTCTATCCCGGCAACCAGATATCGCCGCGTGCCACGCCCGCCCTCGCCGACGCCGCCGTGGTGTCGATGAACGCCCGCAGCGACGACGCCGCCGGGTGGAGCGCCGCGTGGAAGATCAGCCTCTGGGCCCGGCTCCTCGACGGCGACCACGCGCACAAGCTGCTGGCCAAACAGCTGACGTCGAGCACGCTGGCCAACCTGTGGGACTCCTACCCGCCGTTCCAGATCGACGGCAACTTCGGCGCCACCGCGGGCATCGCCGAGATGCTGCTGCAGAGCCAGCTCGGCACGATCGACGTGCTGCCCGCCCTGCCCGCCGGCTGGAAGGACGGCAGCGTGGACGGCCTGAAGGCCCGCGGCGCGTTCACCGTCGGTACGACATGGCGCGCGGGCAACCCCACGGAGGTCCGGCTGACTTCGGAGAAGGGCGGCAAGGCCCGGCTGCGCCACGAGGCGTTCCGCGGAAAGGTCCGGGTGTACCGCGCCGACGGCAAGCCCGCCGGCTGCTCCTCCCACGACGACCTGGTGACGGTCCCGACGACCGCGGGAGAGACGTACCGCATCGTTCCCCAGACCCGAGTGACCCTCGGCGGCGCCGACACGGTGGTGCGGCCCGGCGACCGGGTGCCGCTCTCGATCACGGTCACCGCGGCGGACAAGACCACGGTGCCGGCCGCCACCGCGACTCTCGACGTACCCGAGGGCTGGACGGTCGAGCCCGGCGGTGTGCGCCTGCGGCCGACGCGGCCGGGCGCATCGGCCACAGCCGACTTCGTCGTCACCGTCCCCGCGGACGCCGCCGAAGGGTTCCATTCGATCAGCGGTGCGGTGCGCACGGACGCATGGCAGCTGCGGACGACCGCGCGCATCGAGACATAGCGGCTCAGCCCCGCGCCCGGTCAGCCGCGGCCGGGCGGGGCCGGGCGAACGACTCACGCGCGGGCAGCCGGTGCCGGGCTCAACGGGGCGCATCCCGCAGTCCAGGGCCACGACTCGTCTCGCCGAGTTCGGTCTCCGTCCGAACGTTGCTCCCGAGTAGCGGGGCCGCGCTGTACCGGTGCGCCCTCGTCGCCACCTCAGGCGTCCTCATCGCGACCGGAACGCCGGTCGCCCGGACACGCCCACCGGCCGAAGTCCGTCCGGCGTGCCCGGCGGAAGTACTCCCGGCACACACGTTGAACCGGGACGGCTTGCCCGTCCTCGATACCCGTACCGACCAGGGAGGGCCACCGTGCCTCAGTCCGAACAGAACCGGTCCGTCGAGCCAGAGCCAAGGCAGCACACCTCCGGTCCCCGTAGGCGCGCCGTCCTCACGGCCGGTGCGGCCGCCGCGCTGGCCGTCGGGACGGAGACGGCCGCCCACGCGTCCGCGCCGGCAACGGCCCGGGCAGCCGAGGGTGACGGCGACCCGTTCACCGCCCTGCTCGCCCGCGCCCGCCAGCAGTTGACCGGCGGGGACATCGACACCGCGGACCCCGACATCGCCGCCGCGGTCGCCGCTCTGGACGACCAGGCCGCCGGCTTGTGGCAGCAACTCGACCGGTCCGCCGCCCGCATCGCGCTCTGGCCCGACGTGTCCCCGGCTTCCGAGCCGGCCATGTTCGGCCGGAGCTACGACCGGCTGCGTAACCTGGCGACCGCCTGGGCCACCCCCGGCACCTCCCTGTCCGGCAGTGCGGAGGTCCTCGACGGGCTGCTCGAAGCCCTGCGGTTCCTGCACACCGCGGCCTACAACCCCGCTCGCGTCAACAACAGTTGGTGGTTCTTCGAGATCGGCGCGCCCCGGGCGCTGATGGACACCTGCGTACTGCTGGGCGACCGGCTCCCCGCCGAGGACCTCGCGGCGTACATCGCCACCGTGGCCACGTTCTGCCCGAACCCCGACCGCCGCAGCCTCTCCGGCGTCACCGAGACCGGGGCCAACCGCGCCGACAAGGCCATCATCGTCGCCCTGCGCGGGCTGCTGGCACGCGACCCGGCCACGGTCGCGCTGGCTCGCGACGGCCTGTCCGACATCCGTGGCGCCGGCCGCAACAGCCTGTTCCGGTACGTCACTTCCGGCGACGGGTTCTACGAGGACGGATCCTTCGTCCAGCACAACTACGTCGCCTACACGGCCAGCTACGGCCGCGTCCTGCTCGCCGCAGCGAGCCAGGTGATCGCGCTGCTCGCCGGATCGGACTGGGCGATCAACGACCCGGACGTCTCGGTGCTGCACGACGCGGTCGAACGGACCTTTTCGCCGATCGTCTTCGACGGGCTGGCGATGGACACGGTGCGCGGCCGGGCCGTCTCACGACAGCAGGACCAGGACCACACCGCCGGGGCAACCACCGCCAACTGCATCCTCCAGCTCGCCGATGGCGCCCCGGCCGCCCTCGCGGGCCGGTGGCGCGCCCTCGCCAAGGGCTGGATCACGCGCAACGACGCCACCCCGTACACCGGCCTCGTCGACCTCCCGGCGATCGCCCGCGCCAAGGCCGTCCTGGACGATCCCGGCGTACCCGCCGCCGACCGGCTCACCGGGCACTTCGGTTTCGCGGACATGGACCGGGCCGTGCACAGACGGCCGGGCTGGGCGCTCGCCCTGTCGCTGTCCTCCAAGCGCATCGGTGCCTACGAGGCCGGCAACGGCGAGAACCTGCACGGCTGGTACAACGGCGACGGCATGACGTACCTGTACCACGGCGACGACCTCCGCCAGTTCAACGGCAGCTTCTGGGCGACCGTGGACCCGTACCGGCTGCCGGGCACGACGGTGGACACACGCGCCCGCACCGACGTCGGTACGGGCGCCGGCACCTTCGTATACCGGCCGAAGAACGCGGTGGCGGGCGGAACGGATCTCGACGGCCGCTACGGTGCGAGCGCGATGGAACTCATGGCCGACGGCAGCACCCTGACGGCCAGGAAGGCGTGGTTCTTCCTGGACAACGCGGTCGTCGCGCTCGGTGCGGGCATCACCTCGACCGACGGCCGGACGATCGAGACCGTCGTGGAGAACCGCCGCCTGCAGGCCGAAGCGGCGGGGGAGCTGCTGGTGGACGGCGAGCGGCAGCCCTCGGACCCCGGCTGGTCCGCTGCGCTGCCCAAGGCGCGCTGGGCCCATCTGGCCGGCACCGGCGGCTATGTGTTCCCCGACCACCCCGGACGCCGGCCCGGAGCCCCGGGGCTGCGGGCGCTGCGGGAGGAGCGCACCGGCACCTGGCGGGCGATCAACACCGGCGGCATCACCGACCCGGTGACCGGTCGTTACGTGACGCTCTGGATCGACCACGGCGCCTCGCCCACGGACGCGTCGTACGCCTATGTGCTGCTGCCGGGCGCGAGCGCCGCCGGGACCCACGCCTGGGCGTCGTCGCAGCCCGTGCGGATCCTGGCGAACGACGCGGCGGCGCAGGCAGTCGAGTCACGGCGCGACGGCCTGCTGGCCGCGCACTTCTGGCAGTCCGGTACCGCGGCGGGCATCACCGCATCGGGTCCGTGCACGGTCCTGGTGCGCCGCCGCGACGAGGGCGTGTCGGTCGCCGTCGCCGACCCGGGCCGCACCGGCGCGACCCTCACGGTCGAACTCCCCTTCCCCGTCACCGAGGTGATCCGCCGGGACGACACCGTCGACGTGACACCTGGCCGGCGTCCCGTGCTGACCGTGCGCGTCGCGGGTTCGCGCGGCCACAGCCACACGGCCGAACTCGCCTGAGGCCCCGCCTCGGGTGACCGCCGGCCGGAGCTGCGGCCGGCGGTCCGGACAACAACGAACAACAACGAACAACAACGAACAACAACGACACCATCCCCTGCAGAAAGCAGAAACCGGAGCCATGACCCCGATATCCCGGCGCGTCTTCGTCACCGCCGCCTCAGGTGCCCTCATCGCGACCGGATCGCCGGTGGCCTGGGCAGCCTCCAGCCCCCGTCAGGACGTCCACGGGGCGCTCCTGAAGGACGCCTCCATGGTCTGGAAGCGCATCCCGACCAGCTGGCAGAACGGCCCGTACTTCGGCAACGGCTATCTGGCCGCGCACATCTACCAGAAGTCGGGCGAGGCCAACGTCCTGCGCATCGTGCTCAACAGCAGCCTGGTCCAGGACCAGCGCGACCAGTGGGAGGGCGCGATCGGCCTCTCGCGCCTCCCCGTCGGCTACCTCACGCTCACCTTCGCCGGCGCCATCACCGCCGTGGACTGGCGCCTGGACCTCGACGACGCAGAACTGTCCGGCACGATCACCACCACCCAGGGCAGCGCCACGTTCAGCACCCTCATCCTCAACCACCGCGATGTGCTCTTCGCCCATCTGGAGCCCAGCCCCGGCGAGGAGTCCGCGGCGTGGGGCTTCACCCCGCTGGAGTCGAAGACGCCGCGACCCAACCGCCTCCCGGCGGACTACACCGCCAACCCGGCCCCGACCGTGAGCACGGGCGTGGTCGAGCAACCTCTACACGCCGGCGGCGGCTACAGCACCGCCTGGCGTGAGGTCCGCAGCGGCACGGGGCGGCTGCTCGCCGCCACGATCGCGTACGGCTACCCGGACTCCACCGGCCGCGAACAGGCGCTGCGTACCCTCGACAAGGCCCTCGACAGCTCACGGGACAAGGAGGTCGCCAAGCACCGCGCCTGGTGGTACGCCTTCTACCGGCGCAGCCTGGTCTCCGTGCCCGACAAGAAGCTCCAGCGCTTCTACTGGATCCAGCTCTACAAGCTGGCCTCCGCCACCCGCGCCGGCGGCCCCGTCACCGCCGTACTGGGCCCGTGGTTCGCCGAGTTCGGCAACACCTGGACCAATATCTGGTGGAACCTCAACGCCCAGATCACCTATCCGATGGCCAACGGCTCCAACCACCGCGAGCTGGATGCCATCACCTCCACCATCGCCCGCTACCACGAGAACCTCGAAGGCAACATGTGGCCGGAGATGCGCGACGGGAAGACGTACGCGCTCGGCCATCCCGGCGACTGGAAGCTGCGCTCCGGCGCCCGTTATGCCGGCCGTCCGGGCATCGACGTCGGCAACGACCAGGCGGGCAACCTCATCTGGGCGCTGCACAACACCTGGGTCACCTACCGGCACCACATGGACGACGACATCCTGCGCGACGTCATCCATCCCGTGCTCACCAAGGCGGTCAACTACTACGCCCGCTTCCTCACCGAGGGCGCCGACGGCAAGCTGCATCTGCCCATGACCCGCTCGCCCGAGTACGCCAACGCCGCCGACTGCACCTACGACCTGTCGCTGCTGAAGTGGGGCTCCACCACGCTGCTCGAATCATCGCGGCGGCTGCGCCTGAACGACCCGCACGAAGCGCAGTGGAAGGATATCGCCACCCGCCTCGTCCCGTACCACCAGAGCGACCAGGGCACCCTGATCGGCGAGGGTGTCGCACTCACCAGCTCGCACCGCCACTACTCCCACCTGCTGTGGCTCTACCCGCTCCAGGAGAAGGCCGACGACCGCCGCGGCCTCGACCACTGGGCCTCCATGAAGTCCCTCTGGAACGGATTCAGTTACTCCGCCGCCGCCTCGATGGAGACCCTCTTCGGCAACGCCGACGCGGCCCTCGCCCACATCCACAGCTACGTCGACGGCAACGTCCTCAACGGCAGCCAGCTGACCCCGAACGCCATGCACCGGGAGGTCTCCAACTTCGCCCTGGAAACCCCGTTCTCCTTCGCCCAGTCGATCCTGGACATGCTCACCCAGAGCCACGGCGGCGTGGTGAAGGTGTTCCCTGCCATCCCGGAGGACTGGCCGGAGCTGTCCATCTCCAAGGTCCGCACACAGGGCGCCTTCCTCGTCGACGCCTCCCGGTCGAACGGCCGCACCGACTGGATCGTGGTGGAGAGCGAGGCGGGCGAGCCACTGGTCCTGCGCCACGGCATCACCGGCGAGATCGAGGTCCGCGACAAGGAGGACGGCTCCCCGATCCGGTACCACGACCAGGGCGACGGCACCATCACCGTCGATCTGCGCCAGGGCCGCACGGCAGTGGTGACCCGGCGCGGCGAACGGCCGGAACTCCAGCCGCGGAACGTCCCGTCGAACGGCGACTCGCAGGGGTGGGGGCTGTTCTGACGGCTCCGGCAAGACCCGCGTCGAGAAGATCGCGGCCGACGCGGGTCTTCCGGTGAGCACGGTGCACAGGCGCGGCGCAGGCCGTCTCCCTTCTGACCCCGGCGCGGAGGATCCTCCAGTCTGGCGTTCACCCCGGCGCAGCCGCTCGGCGAAGGCGGCCACCTGAACGGCAACGTGATCGTCGAGGCGGTGGCGGAACGCACCGCCGAGTGGGTACCGGGCGCGACGCTGCTCAACGTCGGTGGCGGAGCCTTCTACCGCTACCGCGCCAACGACCCGTACGTCACTGAGTCCGGGCTGACCAAGGGCGACGGCGGGCAGCAGGTGGCGCCGGCGCTCGGCGTCCCGTCGACGCAGTTCCGCCACATCGCGCTCGTCTACCGGGAGGGCACGCTGACAACGTACGTGGGTGCCAGGCCGGCCCGCCGCAGACGCTGACCGGTCCGGCGGCCTCGGCCTCGCCGGCGATCGGGTTCGGCATGGGCCCGACGGCCGACGGGCACGGGCTGCCGGGCAAGCTGTCGGGCATCGCCGTGTCGACCTTCACCGGCCCGTTCACGACGGCGGACTTCCGCCCCAAGGCTCCGCGGCAACAGCCGGTCACGGGGCCGGGCAACCGGGTCACGCTGTCGCCCTGCGACTCGTCGGAGCAGGTCTCCGCCAAGGCGGCCGAGGTCACGCCGATGGGACTTCAACAGGCTTACCAGCGGCGGGAGTTCGAGGCGTTCCTGCACTTCGGTCTGAACACCTTCACCAATCCCGGGCCAGGACCCATCTCGCCGCATTCGGTCTCCACCTGAACGTGAATCCGGAGTAACGGGTCGATGTCCACCGGTCGGCCAAAAGCACGGAAAGCGCTCTTGACCTGCAACGACAATACAGACTGAGGGTCGTGTCGGTTGCGAGGAAAAGAGCACTTTCCAGGTGCACAAGGTGGGCTTTGGCCGGGCGACATCCACGGCGCTGGCAGCGTGACGCAAGCCGCGGGCCATCCACGATCCGGGGAAGGTCCAGTCGGATTGGCCGACGGACTGCAACCCTCCGGATGTGGCGGCAGCCGGCTGTACCGCGACGGAGGTGGTCATGACGTTGTTGGCGTGGCGTCGGTCAGCGGCTTCTGGGGGTAGGCGCGGAGCACGAGCGATGTGGTGACAGGGCCGTAACGGGCAAGTGCATCGACGACTTCTTCAAGTCGTCCTGCCTGCGGGCAGTAGACGTCGAAGATCAGGCAGTCTTCCCCGGTCACTCTGAGGGTGGAGGCGATCTCGGAAGTCCGGGAGGCGAAGTCGAGGGCGCGTGAGAGTTGGGCGTGCGTGGTGCGCAGCCGGATGACCGCGTGAATGTTCAGTCCGAGGGCTGCTGGGTCGACCAAGGCTCGGTAGCCGGTGATGACGCCGTTCTTCTCCAGCCGTTGGATGCGTGCGCCGGCCGCGGGCTGCGACAGTCCGACGCGGCGTCCTATCTCCGCGCCGGTCAGCCGGCCGTCGGTCTGGAGCAGGGCGAGAATGTCTCGGTCTATTGGGTCGAGTGATTCCATCGTCGTCCGCACCATCTTCTTTGAGATCACTTGTGCCACTGCCGCCGCCCTGATGGATCCCACAGAATCTGCACCAGGCGCCCCAGCATCGCAGGGAGCGACGAGTGAAATAGGTGGTGGGCAGTGACCGCGTACGTCATCGTCCCGGGCATCGACGGCTCGGACGGGCAGCACTGGCAGACCCTTTGGGAGCGGCAGTGGGGCACCTCAGCGGTGAGGATCTCCCCTGCCTCGTGGTCCGCTCCTGACCTGGATGACTGGGTCGGCGCTGTCCAGGAGGCGTACGACGACGCTTCCCGGCAGGACAGCCAGGTCGTGTTGGTAGCCCACAGCCTGGGCTGCTGGGCTGCTTCCGCCTGGCTTGACCGGAACCCCTCAAGCCCGGCAGGCGGCGCATTTCTGGTCGCGCCGCCCGACCTGCACGGGCCGGCGTTCCCACGACAGGCAGCCGCGACATTCACCGAGCTGTCGACACATCCGTTGCCGTGCCCGGCCCTGGTGGTGGGCAGCGCCAACGACCCGTACTGCACCCCCGAGGCAGCCGCCGGCTTCGCGGCGCGATGGGAGGCGCGATGGCACCTGGCGGGCGCGTGCGGACACATCAACTCCGCCAGCGGCCTGGGCTCGTGGCCGCACGGCCGTGAACTCCTGGACCCACTGATCCTGCAGTGATCAACCACCGCATGGAGCGCACAGCCACCAGGTACCGCCTGGCGGTTCCATCAGTGGACTCGTTCCTCCCGCCGCCTACGCCGTCAATCCGTGAAGTCCCACGCGCCCCCGCGACCTGCAGGCAGGCGCACCGGTGACGGGGGTCTATCCGTCGGACTCGGTCAGACGGTCATGTCCGAGGCTCTGCATGACGGCTGCGGGTGAGGCTGTCTTGACGTGCCTCGTGCAGGCGTAGAGAGGTAACAGGGGCCCGCTCGGCCGGTGGATCTCGGCGACGACCACGGGCGTATCCGTCGTGTGGGCGCCGATGACACACCACTGCCTCACCGCTCGCCGCCCGCGAACTGGTCGAGTGTGCGCAGGCACCGGCCGAGCGCGGCCACGGCGAGTGCCGCGGCCAGAGGGCTCAGGCTGAGGCCTTGCGTCAACTCCTCCTGCGTGTCGACGAGGGCGCGCTCGCGGGCGTACCAGGCTGTGGTGCGTTCCGTGGTCTGGCCGACCTGCCTCTGCACGCGAGGGGTGAGGCGGCAAAGCTCCGTGCGGAGTTCGAAGTTGAGCTCCTGCAAGCGAGCGAGGCCGGGCACGGTCCGCGTGACCGACATCGCCTCCTGGATCAGCTCGGGGACTGTGCCGGTCTTCGGTGCTGGGGCGTCTTCGGTGGTGGGCATTGCGCCTCCGCAGGGCTGTGCCCGCGCGCTGTGGGCGGGCCGTGGTCGTTGCTGCGTGGCATCGACGCTACGGCTGCTGCACTCTCGACCTCCAGGGAGTTGCAGATTGTTGCATCGACCCAATGGGACGTGGCGTTTTGGCGCGTTCGAGACCTTGACCTCGTATCTCGACCGGATGACTCTGATGCAACGAACTGCAACTACAGAAGTGGGAGTTCGCCATGTCGTTACTCTTCATCGGGATCGATCCCAACACCGGCGACGGGGAGAGCCCGACCGTCTGGGTCGACCAGGCCAAGGGAGAGATCGTCATTCAGGGATGGAAGCCAGGTGCCGAACTTGAGGCGCAGTGCTCTGCGTTCACGGTGCCAGGCCACGCCGTCGGGATCCCTGAGCACGAACAGGTCGTCCGGGTCCCGGCCCGCATGGCGCAGATGCTGAGGGAGGCATGCGATGTCGTCGAACGCGCCAACGTTTCCTGAACTGCTGGGCCGTGCTGTTGAGTCCGCGGTCCACCTGGAGATGCGCGACAGCTACGCCGTGGACTACGAGGCGGGACCGTTCGCCCAGTGGCGTCAGGGCTTCCGCCACGACCCTGCGGACCGCGCGTCCTGGTGGCGGCCGTGGCTGGACCTCATCCAGGAGACCGTCGGCCGCGGCGTCGTCGTGCGCAGGGCCCGCATCGTGTCCGAGCCCGTCAGCGAGTACATCCAGTACGAGCACTCGGGCACCTTCACCAACGTGGCCGCAGGTGAACTGGTGCGGTGGCTGCCGCGCCGGCAGGCGTCGGACCTTGCCCTGCCCGGCAACGACTTCTGGCTGATCGACGGGCGACTCGTCCGCTGGAATCACTTCACCGGCGACGGCGCCTCGGCAGGCGGGGAGATCAGCTCTGACCCGGCGGCCGCAAAGCTGTGCGCCGATGCCTTCGAGGCCGTGTGGACGCGTGGCATCCCTCACGACCAGTACGAGATTCACTGAACCAGGAAGCACCGGACAGGCCAGCTCATGCCCATCTCTCCGTCGTCCTCGGCCCAGGCCGCCCGTGAAGCTGTCGCGGGACGCCTGCGCGAACTCCGTAAGACGGCCGGATTGACCGTGGCTGAGTTGGCCGACCGCTGTTCGTGGCATCGGGCCAAGACGTCCCGCATTGAGAACGCCCTCACCGCTCCGTCCGCCAAGGACGTACGGCTGTGGTGCGAGGCCACCGGTTCCGTCGCACACGCGGACGATCTGATCTCGCAGTCCATACACGCAGAGTCCATGTACAGCGAGTGGCGCCACCAGGTGCGCAGCGGACTCAAGCAGCTGCAGGAGAACACGGGCGAACTGTTCCAGCGGTCCAAGCTGTTCCGCGTCTACTCAGCGTCTCTCGTGCCCGGCCTCCTACAGACCGAGGGTTACGCGGCAGGGATCCTGCACATGTCCGCCGAATTCCAGCAGCTCGCTGTCGACGACAGCGCGGCGGCAGCGCGAGCGCGTGTCGAACGGTCCCGCATCATCCACAAGCCAGGCAAGCGGTTCCTCTTCCTGGTCGAGGAAGCCGTCCTCTACTACCAGGTGGCTGACTCCGACGCGATGGCCGCGCAACTCGGCTTCCTCCTCACCGCAGGCGCCCTGCCTGCAGTGTCGTTGGGCATCATCCCCGAGGCCACCGTGGAGCGCCGCCAGTGGCCACGCGAGACGTTCCACGTCTACGACGACCAGGTGGTGTCCGTCGAGTTGGTGACGGCTCGAGTACGGATCAAGCAGCAATCGGAGATTGACCAGTATGTGAAGGCGTTCGAGCAGTTGCGGAGTATGGCCGTGTACGGCGCGGACGCGCGAGCGCTGATCGTGAGGGCCATTGACGCGCTGGTCTGAGTTCGAGGGCAATACACCTGGATCTATTGCCCTGGAACAGCGCCCTGGCGGGCGGTGCTGGGATACTGATTGTCTGTGACGCATTCTGATCTTGCTCTCCGTATCCATGCCACCTCTCATCTGACCGGCCAGTTCACGCTGCGGTCCGGACGTACCGCCACGGAGTACTTCGACAAGTACAGGTTCGAGGCGGATCCGGTTCTGCTGGACGAGATTGCGCGGCGGATGGCCCCGCTGGTGCCGTCCGGCACGGAAGTGCTGGCCGGCCTGGAGATGGGCGGCATCCCGGTGGTGACCGCCCTCGGTCGGCACACGGGGCTGCCCTGCGCATTCGTGCGCAAGCAGGCCAAGCCGTACGGCACTTGCCGTCTCGCCGAGGGCGCCGAGGTTGAAGGGCGCCGGGTGTTGGTCGTCGAGGACGTGGTCACCAGCGGTGGGCAGATCGTGCTGTCGACCGCGGATCTGCGGGGCCTGGGCGCTCAGGTCGGCGAAGCCCTGTGCGTGATCGACCGGGAGCAAGGTGGTGCCGCCGCTCTCGCAGCCGAAAACATCGAGCTTCATTCGCTGCTGACGGCCGAGGACCTGCGGGGCGCAGCGACGGCCGACCGGTAGGCAGTTGTGGCGAACCTCGATGGCTCCGCCCACGCCGCGTTCTTCGACTCCTCCCTGTCCGGACTCGGCGCCGCCTACGGCATCGGCATCGGTGCCTACCTGGCCTCCCACGGGCAGCGGGTGACGAGGGGCCTGCGGGACAACCAGCGCACGACACGAGCCATCGCCAAGTACCCATCCCTGTAATCCCGTTCCCTGACCGCGGACGGTCGGCCGCCGGTGACCGATGGAGCCGGCTACCCCCAGGCGGCCTGCATCATCGGTCCGGCCGATGCGGCCCCGCTCGGCCGTATGCAGACCGCACGTCCCTGGTTCCCTCCGACTTCACCGTCGGCCTTCAGCGGCCGCCCCCTGCGCCGTCAGACCGCCTCGAAGTCCGGCAGCGACCAGGACTTGTCGAAGAACGGCTCGGTCGGAGCGTAGAGGCGGAAGTAGACGAACCAGCCGTCCTGGGCGACCGTCTTCATCCAGTTGCTCTCCGACCCGGCCGGGGCGTCGGGGCCGATGTAGAGGTCGATGCTGCCGTCCTCGTTGGACGTCAGCTGTTCGTCGTGGCTGTCGAGGCTGACGCTGCGGATGTCCGTGCCGCCGTTGTCGTACGGGCGCCGAGTGTCCTCGCTGTACAGCGTCAGGGACCAGAACTGGGCGACGGGCACGTCGGCGGGCACGTGCAGGCGGTAGGTCTTGTCCGCCCGCAGCAGTTGGCCGTGGTTGTCGCGCTTCGCGGTCATGTAGACCTGCCCGGCCCCTGGCGTGGGGTGCATCATTCCGCGCGTGCTGGTGACGGCCTCGTAGAACCAGGTGACGCGCTGGTCGAGCTGGAGAAGGGTGTCAGTCTCCTGCTCGACGTCGAAGTCGAAGCTCTTGTACCAGCTGGTGTCGTCCCAGTACGGAGTGGTGTACCGCGGGTTGATCTGGAGATTGCGGACGAGCAGTTCGCCGAGGGCCGCGCCTTCTTCGAGGATGCGGCGTTGGCGCTCGTCCGGGGAGAAAGGGCGTCCCTTTGCGATGCCGAGGGGTTCGAGCATGGCCATCAGGCCCTTGTCGACCGGCCTGACCGGCTCCTCCTGGAGGATGGTCGCGAGGTCCTGCCAGAACTCCAGCCCGCGCGCCGGAGTGGCGCTCCACTCCTGGTCGACGCCCTCGATGAACTGGACCGGCGCGGGATCGGCTCCGGCTCGCGACAGCTTCAGTCCGCTCTTGGCGGCGGCCATGAGCTCAGGATCCTGCGTGAGGATCCGGAACGCGATGAAGACGTTGACGGTCTGCGACCGGACCACGACGCGGCCGGATCCCTCGAACGGCGCAGCGTCGTCGTCGGGGCCGAGCACGACATAGCCGCCGCCCTTGCCCTGGTCGGGGCCGGTCAGACCGAGGTCGACGACGGGGCGCTGCCAGAAGTCGAGGACACCGCCTGCCGTCGGGCCGGCCGGGTAGTCGATCAGGACCGGGCCATCGGCGAGGCTGGTGAAGTTGATGATGTACGGGGTGGTGAGGTTGGCCGTGACGATGCCGCGCTTCTCCCGCAGGGAGTCGTAGACGACGAAGTCACCGAACTGCTTGGAGCCGAACGTCTCGGCCGCTCGCTCGCGCCAGGTGACAAATCCGACGAGCGGGAGCGCCCACAGGTAGGCCTGCGCGGCCCGCTGCACATCCAGCTGGTCGAAGAGCAGTTCGGACGAGGCGTCGGTCGGGTAGGTGTGCTCAAGGTCGATCGTGCCGAACGCTGTCTCGATGCTCTCGTCGCCCGTGAGCCGGGCGTCGCGCAGGCCACTCACCATGTGCTCCTTCTCTTGTTTCGTACGCTGAAGTCGCTGGTCCGATCAGAACAGGGAGGCGCGCAGCCCGCCATCCAGGAGCAGCGGCGTGCCGTTACAGAAGGAGGAGCGCTCGTCGGCGAGGAAGAGGACCGCCTCGGCGACCTCGTCCACGGTGCCCAGGCGGCCCTGCTTCTGGTCCATGAGTGCGCTGAAGCCGCCCTCGGGCATCCCGAGCATCCCTTCGAAGGTCTCGACCTCGTCGGTCACCAGGTGCGTACCGACGAAGCCCGGCAGCACCGCGTTGACTCGGACGTTGTGGGCACGCAGTTCGGTCGCGGCCGTCTTGGTCAGGTTCACGACGGCCGCCTTCGCCGCGGCGTAGTGGCCGATGAGCGGGGAGCCGGCGGTCGCGGTGACCGAGCCGACGGTCACGATGGAGCCACCGCCGGCCTCGATGATGGCGGGGGCCGCGTAGCGGACCGAGAGGAACACCCCGTCGAGGTTGACGGACATGACGCGGCGCCAGGCCGCCAGGTCCATGGACGTCAGAGGCATCGGCTGGGCCACACCGGCGTTGGGGACCATGATGTGCAGGCCGCCGCACCGGCTGACGGTCTCCTCGACGAGGGCCTGGACCTGCTTCTCGTCACGGACGTCGCAGGCGATGCCGATCGCGCCGGGGATCTTCTCGGCGGCCTCGCGGGTGGCCTGCTCGTCGAGGTCGGAGACGACGACCTGGGCGCCAGCTCCGGCGAGCTTGGTGGCGATGGCGAAGCCGATGCCACGGGCGGATCCGGTGACGATCGCCGTCTTGCCGGTCAGGGTCTGGGACTGGGACTGGGACATGCGAACTCCTATGGGTGTGAGAGGTACTGCGGGTACCGCGAGGTGCTGGTCAGTGGCGGGCGATGGCGGGCGGGTTCCACTCGCCGGTGTGCAGGCCCGGGTCGGTGGGCTGGTAGGCGCGCAGGATCAGCTGGAACGGGCCAGGTGTGCAGGCCAGCCAGTTCGATCGCTGCGCGGCCTCGGGTGCGTCGTGCTGGATGTGGATGTCCAGGGAGCCGTCGGCGTTCGGGGCGAGCGTGCCGTCGAGGCTGCTGACCGTGGTGCGCCCGGCCGGGTGGTCGGACAGGCGCCGGTCCGGGAGGGTGTACAGGGTGATGGACCAGTAGGCGGCGACCTGCGGGAGCGCGCCTGGTTCGAAGTGCAGCGTGTAGCGGTGGGCGCCGTCGAGAGGGCGGCCCGCGGAGTCGAGCAGGGCGGGCAGCGCCGCGTACTCCGCCTCGGTGTTGGCGTAGATGCCGCGATGGGCCACACCGGCGCGCTGCAGGTGGTCGTGTCCGTACGCCCCGGTCTGCGCGCCGGGCTGGGAGAGGACCCAGCCCCCTCTGACGGTGGTGCGGGCGGTCGCGGAGCGGGCCTGGACCAGGCGCCACCCGTCCTCGATCGCGCGGGTCAGGCCCTCGCGTGTGGCGGAGTCGAGGGCGTCCGGCTCAAACTGGCGGCCCGGGCCGATGCCGATCCGGGCGAACAGGTGCATCAGGCCGTCTTCGCCGGGGCGGGTGCCCGCCTCGGTCAGGCTCCGGCCCAGCACAGTGAAGAAGGCAAGGGACGTGGACAGTTCGTCCTGGGTGGCGGGGACGTCGCGGCGCGGATCGTCCGCGGGTACCTGCTCGACGGCGGCATGTCGGTCGGTCCCGTACGCGGAAAGCGGGGTGAGCGTGAACTGTTGCTGCACCTTGCGCGTGGCCTCGATCTCCTCGGCGTTCTCGAAGAGCGTGCGCAGCAGGATGAAGCCGGTGCGGGTCGGGACGCGGACCTCGGTGATGCCCGGTGGCAGGCTGCCCGTCCAGTCGGGAGCGGTCAGCGCGTAGTCGCCGGGGCCCGCACCGACCGAGCGGGACGAGACGTTGGCACAGGTGTCGGTGAACGCGTCGAGAATCTGCGCCGCCCAGTAGCGCATGTCTCCGGTGTCCGGTACGTGCAGGACCAGCGGCTCGTCCGTCAGGTCGACGAACGCCTCCGAGTACAGCAAGTCGGCGTTGGGCGTGACGAAGAGCTCGTAGCGATGGTCGGCGGGGGTCTGCTCGTGCAGGAACGTGTTGAGCGGGGCGTGCTGGGGCGCGGCCGGGTCCAGGAAGCGCGAGCGTACTCGCCAGTTCTCGACGGCCGGCCATCCGTAGACGTATGCCTGCACGCCGATCGTGTATGCGTCGAGGACACGGGCCTCGTACAGCGTGGAATTGAGGGGTGAGGCGTCGCGTTCGACGCGGTCGGCCCGGATGAGGGACGACGGCGGGGTGGCGATCACGCCGTCAGGTGTGGGGCGGTTCATGGTGGTCATCCCTTCCTGGGTCGGGTCGTGGAACGGCTGCCGTTCAGCCAACTCAGCGCCTGTTCAGCGGCGTTGGCGCCGCCCATGCCGTGCACGCCCGCGCCGGGCGGGGTCGCCGACGAGCACAGGAACACGCCGGGTACGCCGAAGTGGTACGGGCGCCGCGTCGGGTACGGGCGCAGGGCGATCTGCCGGGCGGTGTTGGCGCCGGCGCTGACGTCGCCGCCGACGTAGTTCGGGTTGTAAGAGGCGAGTTGGCGGGCTGTGCGGGAGTGGGTGGCCACAATACGGTCGCGGAAGCCGGGGGCGAACCGCTCGATCTGGGCGACGACCGCCTCGGTGGCGTCGCCCGTGTGGCCCGCGGGGACATGGGCGTACGCGTAGAGGGGGTTGATGGTGCCTGCCGAGCGGGACGGGTCGGCGAGGTACTGCTGGCCGACCAGGAGGAACGGGCGCTCGGGCATCTCGCCGCGTGCAGTCGATGCCTCCGCCGCGACGATCTCCTCTGCGGTGCCGCCCAGGTGCAGGGTGCCCGCGAGGCGGCACTCCTCGTTCGTCCAGGGCACGTCGCCGTCGATCGCGAAGTCGACCTTGTGGACGCCGGGACCGTACTTGTAGCGGGCCACGGCACGGCGGCGGCGGGCCGGGAGACGGTCGCCGACGATGCGGGCCGCCGCGGTCGGTGTGGTGTCCAGCATGACCAACCCGGGCTTGCGGCCGAGGAATTCGGTGAGCTGGTCGAGGGTGGTGACCGTGCTTCCTGTGCGGATCTTGCCGCCGAGGCTCGTCAGGAGACGCACCATCGCGTCCGTGATCGACTGGGTGCCGCCCTCGGCGACGGGCCAGCCCGCCCCGTGCGCGACGGCGGTGAGCAGCATGCCGACCGAGCCGCTGAGCGGGGTGTCGAGCCGTCCGAAGGCGTGCGCGGCCACGCCTGTGAACAGGGCGCGGGCCGGGTCGTCCCGCCAGCGGCGCGCCGTCCAGGTGGCGGGCAGCACGGCGTTGACGCCGAACCGGGCGAGCGCGAGCGGGTGCCGCGGGATGTGCGGCACCGGCTGGAAGACCTCGCGTACGACCTTGTCCAGGTTGGCGACGGTCGGTTCGAACAGCCGCCGCCAGGCACGGGCGTCGCGGCCGCCGCCCAGGGAGCGCACGGTGCGCTCCATGTCGCCGGCGGCGACCACCCCGGCGCGCCCGTCGTCCAACGGGTGCGCCAGGTCGATCTCGTGCCACCGCCAGCTCAGCCCGTACTTCTCCAGGCCGAGCGAGGCCAGGAAGGGCGAGACGACACCCGTGGGGTGGAAGGCCGCGCAGTCGTCGTGCAGCACTCCCGGCAGCGTCAGTTCGGAGGTGCGGGTGCCGCCCCCGACCCGGTCGCTGCCCTCGACGACGGTGACGTCGAGGCCCTCCTGGGCGAGCCGGATCGCGGCGGCCAGGCCGTTCGGGCCGCTGCCGACGACCACTGCGGTGGCGGACACGCCTCAGACCTCCGCTCGTACGGTGTACTCGGGGCGGGTCCAGGTCACCTGCAGCGGGATCGGCCCGTTGGGCAGCCAGGGCTGTTCCTCGACGGCGTCGGCCACCTTCCAGGTGCCGCGCTCGACGACGCCGAGGGCGGCATCGATGACGCGGTACTCCTGAGTGTCCTTGTGGATGGGCTGGGACTCGCAGTACACGACGACGAGTTCACCGGGCGCGAAGTTCAGCCGCTTCTGGACGGCGGCGATGAGGCGCTCGTCGTGCAGGTGGCCGTCGCCGAAGTTCCAGCCGGTGAGGGAGTTGCAGATGAACTCGGCCTCGCGGACGGTGCGTCGGTCGAGGTCGGGCAGGTGCCGCTGGAGCAGCGAGTAGAGGCCGCGGCCCTGGCTGTGCATGGACCGCCAGGCGACGGTCTTCTGCAGCAGCATCTCGGCGTCGTCGGGCGCGTAGCCCATCGTCATTTCCTGGAGCTGGTTCACGTGGTTGCGGCCGGGCGTCTTCATCTCGTTGAGGCGTTCCTCGCAGCCGGGGGCGAACGCCCAGGTCGCGGAGGCCCAGTTGCCGGCGTACTGGCGCAGCGACGGCAGGAACGAGACGAGGTCGGGGCGGAGGTTGCCGAGCACCGGGAAGAAGCCGAGCGCGACCACGAGCGCCGGGAGCATCCAGGCCTGCGAGAAGTCGAGGACCGAGTAGCCGTCCTGGGCCGGGTGGCCGACGAAGAGGAAGACCGCGGCGAAGCCGAACAGGATGTTCCACTCCAGTGGCACCGCCAGTGGGAACGTGATGACGATGAACACGTGGAAGATCACCATCGCGCCGGCCGCGAGCAGCGTCACGGTCCGGTTCGGTGAGAACAGCAGGATCAGCGGGATCGCCAGCTCGACGAGGGTTCCGGTGATGTGGGCCATGAACCAGGCGAGACGCGAGGGCCGCATGTCGTCGGCACCGTCCACGTAGTGCGCACGGCGCAGCGCCTTGGAGGACGGCAGCGGCATGTTGGAGATCATCGGCGGGACGACCAGCGCGAAGTGCTTGCCGAACTTGGAGACTCCGGCGCCGATCCACACCAGGACGATGAGCAGCTTCAGCGCGATGAGCATGTCGGTGACGTCGAACGCGGCCATGAAGACGATCGCGGGCAGGTACTGCTCACTGCGTGCGCCGAGGAAGATGAGTCGGTCGCGCAGTCCGCATACGCAGAGCAGCACGGCTATCGCCACCAGCACGTCGGGGCGTACCAGACCGCCGGTGCTGTCGGGCAGCGCGCTCTTCAGGTCGTCGGTGGTCGCTCCGTGCTGTACGAGGGAGAGGACGAGCGTGCCGATCAGGGCGAGGTACAGGGCGACGTCGACGACCTTGCGGGTGTCGCCCGCGGTGCCGGGAACCTTGCCGGGCCACGGGGGCAGCCGGATCGTGCCGGGCCGCAGCCAGTACAGCGCGCCACCGGTCATCGGCTTGAAGTGGCCGGCCAGCGGGCCCCAGGATCCGGCGAGGCCGATGACCTCGAGGAGGACCGTCCACAGGACGAGCTTCTCGTAGACGATGGGCTGGTCCCACCACTGGCCGATGTCACCGAGCGGGCCGACGTCCGATGTCGTCGAGACGACGAACAGGCCGCCACACGCGTACAGCACCACCAGCTTGAGGATGTACACGACGTGCACCATCCACGGGCTGCCGAAGCCGTGCTCCACCCAGTGCTGGGACAGGATACGGACCCGTTCCAGGAAGGGCCGGGCGAGGAATGTCTGCGGATCTTCCTTGGGCAGGTCCGGCTTCATGAATCCCATGGTGGGTTGTCGCCTCCTCAGTGGCGTGGGGCTCGGTGATGGGGCGTTCAGGGGCGCAGGGCCCTCAGCGCGGGCTTGTCGATCTTTCCGACGGGGTTCTTGGGCAGGGCGTCCACGACGTGGACGGCGACCGGGACCTTGACCTTGGTCAGGCGTCCCGCGCAGTGCTCGCGCAGCCGGTCCGGGGTCGGTTCGGTGCCGGGCTTGGCGGTGACGTAGGCGACGGGCACCTCGCCGTACACCTGGTGTGCCACGCCGACGACCGCGGCCTCAAGGACCTGCGGGTGGGCGTGCAGCGCCGCCTCGATCTCCTTGGGGTAGAGGTTCTCGCCACCCCGGATGATCATGTCCTTGATACGGTCGACGATCTTGAGGTGGCCGTCCGCGTCGAGGACACCCACGTCGCCGGTGTGCAACCAGCCGTCGGCCAGCGTGCGTTCGGTCTCCTCGGGCCGGTTCAGGTAGCCGCGCATGACGGTCGGCCCCTGGATGACGATCTCGCCACGCTCACCGGGGGGCAGCAGGGCGCCGTCGGGGCCCATGATCGCGATGCGCTGGCCGGGGAGTGCGACGCCCACGGTGCCCGGCTTGCGCGGTCCGTCCAGCGGGGTCGAAGCGGAGGCGCAGGTGCCCTCGGTCAGTCCGTAGCCCTCGATGACGTCGACCCCGAACCGTTCGCCGACCGCGGCGAGCAGCTGCTCGGAGGCGGGCGCCGCGCCGCAGATGGCGAACCGCAGCGACGAGGTGTCGTACGCGACGTCCTTCGGCAGCGACACCAGGTGCGAGTAGATCGTCGGTACCGCGGAGAAGTAGGTGGGGCGCAGCTTCGCGACCGTCGCGAGGAACGGCTCCGGCTGGAAGCGTGCCAGGACCGAGAGGCGGGCGCCGACCAGCAGAGGGGAAAGGAAGCTGACGCAGATGGCGTTCACATGGAACAGCGGCAGCACGAGCAGGCAGTGGTCGTCGCCGGTCAGGCGCAGTGCGGTGACCATGGCGGTCGCCATCGCGTGGAGGTGGGCGTGGTCGAGCATCACGCCCTTGGGGCGGCCGGTGGAACCGCTGGTGTAGACGAGCAGGGCGAGGGCGTCGTGCTCGTCCGGGGCGGGCGGCAGGGTGGCCCCGGTAGGCATGCGGCGCAGCTCGTCGACGGCGATGCTCCTGCGGCCGCCGTCGGGGGCGTGTGGGCCGGCGTTGACCACGAGCGCGGCGTCCGCGTCGGCGATCTGGTAGTCGGCCTCGTGCGCCGTGAACACCGGGTTGACCGGGGTGGCGGCGGCGCCCAGCCGCCAGGCGGCGACCAGGCTCACCAGGAGTTCGACGCGGTTGGGCAGCATGACCGCGACGACCGAGCCGGCCCGCACCCCGAGGTCGGCGAAGTGCTCGGCGGCGGCCGTCACCCGGTCCTCGAACTGCGCATACGTCAGCTGCTCGTGGTCGTCGCCCACACAGGGGCGGGCGTCGTACGAGCGTGGCCGCAGCCACGGCAGATACGCGAGTGACACGGGTGGCTCCCTGTCGTCGTCTCCGGGGGTGTCACCGATCGGCGAGATGGTCGGCCGGCGGTTCTCGTCGCAGACGCTAGGAGCCGGGACGGCAGGAGTTCCTGTGCTCGCGCACCAAAAGTTCGGCATCGCTTCGTGACCCGAGAGCCAATGCCGCACAGTTCAAAGGTCTGTCATGCTGCCGAGCACGCACATCGTTCGCGCTCGGCGCATCAGTCGGACATCCCGGATGTGTCGCGTATGAGCAACCATGTCCGTATCCGCATCCCCATGAGCACCAACCGAGGTCTTCCATGAGCGCGCACGCTGCGTCCTCCGACCAGACGGCGCGGCGGGCCGATGCCCTGGTCGTCGAGGTCGCCACTGAGATGAGCGCCCAGCTCGACGAGCTGATCGGGGCTCTGCAGACGCTCCTGTCGGAGGAGATCGTCGAGCTGCGCGGGGATCCGGCGCTGCGCGAGATGCTCGGCGCCAGCAATGCCAGCAATCTCGAAGCGTTCACCGATGTGGTCCGGTACGGCATCGCCACGGACGGACTGACCGCTCCGGCCGCAGCCGAGGAGTACGCGCGCTGGCTGGCCCGCCGCAACATCGCCTCCAGCGCGCTGATTCGCGCCTACCGCGTCGCGCAGCAACACGTCCTGCACTGGATGCTGGCCCGGATCGCCGAGCGGGAGCCGGACGCGCGGGTGGCGTTCGCGGCGGGCCGCCGGGCGATGGACCTCGCCTTCGCGTACGTCGACGCCACCTCGGAGCGGATCGTCGCGGTGTACGAGGCCGAACGCGAACGCTGGCTGGCCCATCGCAGTACCGAACGCGCGGCCGCCCTGAAGTCGCTGATCAGCGGAGACTGCCCGGATCCCGCGGCAGCGGAGCGCTCGCTCGGGCACCGGCTCGGTCAGCAGCACCTGGGCGTGGTCGTGTGGTCGGAGGACCGGCGTCCGGCCGAAGGGAGCCTGCACCGGTTCGAGAGCCTGCTGGGCGCCGTGGCAGCGCTCGTCGAGGCGCCGCGTACTCCGCTGTTCGTTCCGCAGGACCGCACCGTCGGCTGGGGCTGGATCCCGCTGGGCCCGCGGGCGCGGACACCGGACGTCGCAGAGACCCTCCGGCTCACCCGCCGCGCCGGCTCCGACCTACGCATCGCGGTAGGGACACCGACAGCGGGCGCGGCCGGGTTCCGCACGACACACATGGAGGCTCTGCGCGCGCAGACCGTGGCGATGATCGCGGGCGACCGGGCCGAGCCCGTGACCTCGTTCTCCGACGCCGAAGTGCGCACCGCCGCCCTGCTGGCCGCGGACCTGGAGGCGACCCGGCGTCTGGTGGCGGCCTCGCTCGGGGCGCTCGGCGAGGACAGCGAGGCGACGGCGCGCCTGCGCGAGACGCTGCTCGCCTTCCTCACCGAGAACGGAAGCTACGTCACCACCGCCCGCCGCGTCCATCTGCACAAGAACACGGTCAAGTACCGCGTGGACAAGGCCGTTCAGGCTCGTGGCAAGCCGCTGGACGAGGACCGGCTCGAACTGGAACTGGCCCTCATCGCGAGCCGCCGCCTCGGCGGCGCGGTGCTGCGCACCGCACCCGCCCCCGCCCGGGCGGGGGCGGCACGGTCAGTCAGAAGAGAGACGCGGTGAGCCCGCCGTCGAGGGCGTAGTGCGCGCCGGTGATGAACCGGGCATCGTCCGAGACCAGGTACGTCACCAGGGCGGCGACCTCCTCCGGCTTGCCCTCGCGGCCCTGGCGCGCCGCGATCAGGGCGTCGAACGGGACCGGGGAGACGTTGTTGACCGGCTCCACCAGACGCCGTGCCATGTCCGTGGAAACGATGCCCGGGCAGACGGCGTTGACGGTGATCCCGGCCTGCCGCAGCTCGATCGCGGCGGTCTCCGTGAGGCGGATGACCGCAGCCTTGGAAGCGCAGTAGGCGGCCAGCGTCGGACCGCCCTTCATACCTGCGACGGAACCCATGTTGACGATGGTGGCCTTGTCGGAGGCGGCGAGCGCGGGCACGACGGCCTTGGTGACACGGAAGGCGCCGCCGGCGTTCACGTCGATGACGCGCATGAACTCCTCGTCGGTCAGTTCAGGGATGGTCTTGGCGATCTCTATGCCGGCGTTGTTGACGACGGTGTCCAGACCGCCGAGCGCCTCGACCGCGGTGGCGACCGCCGCCTCGACTTCGGAGGTGGACCGTACGTCGCAGCGCACGCCGACACTGTCGCCGCCGAGCTCCTTGGCCGTGGCCTGGGCCCCGGCCTCGTCGAGGTCGGCGATCACCACACGGGCGCCCGCCGCGACAAGCCGCTCTGCGATCGCGCGGCCGATGCCCTTGGCGCCACCTGTCACGAACGCGCGGCGGCCGGTGAGATCAGTCATGGGGGGATCCTCCTGGAACTCGGACGAGTCTGTGCTGGGGACGAGGCAGGCTCGGTGAGCACCGCCTCGCGGCTCAGGCTAGGAACGGTGCGCCGCCCGTCGCTTGGCACCGGACCACGACGGACGGGGCCCCTTTCGTGTCCCCGCACCAATCCCGCCGGGAGGGCCGTCGGCCTACGGTGCGAGTCGTCGCCCACAGCCCGGAATGCGCATCAACGCACGTCCCGGCGTCCTCTTCTCCCCTCCGGAGACCCGCCCATGAACTCCGTACTCACCGAAACGCTGCTGCCCGCCGCGCTGGCCGTCGTCATGGCCGGGCTCGGCCTGTCGCTGGCACCCACCGACTTCCGGCGCGTCGCCCAGCACCCGAAGGTGGTCACGGTGGCGCTTCTCCTGCAGCTGCTGGCGCTGCCTGCCGTGTGCTTCGGCCTCGCGCTCGCCCTGAACCTCTCGCCGGTCCTCGCGACGGGCATGATGCTGCTCGCGGCGTCGCCCGGCGGCACCGTCGCCAACGTGTTCAGCCACCTCTTCCACGGCGACGTCGCCCTCAACGTCACGCTGACCGCGATCAATTCGGTGATCGCCGTGGTCACGGTGCCGCTCGTGGTCGACTTCGCTCTCGGGTACTTCCGCCCCGATCTCGGCGCCGACGGCGTCGCCCTGCAGTTCGCGAAGGTGGTCCAGGTATTCGCGATCGTCCTGATCCCGGTCGCGCTCGGCATGCTCGTACGACGGTCGAAGCCCGCCCTGGCCGACCGCCTCGACCGGCCGGTGCGGCTCGTCTCGACGGTGGTCCTCGCGCTCGTCGTGGCCGGCGCCGTCTTCAGCGAACGGGCCCACCTGGGTGGCTACTTCGCATCCGTGGGGGTGGCCGCGCTGCTGTTCTGTCTGATCAGCCTGACCGTGGGCTTCTGGGTGCCGCGCGCCGTCGGGGTGGGCCATCGCCAGGCGGTGGCGGCCTCGTTCGAGATCGGCGCGCACAACGCGACACTGGCGATGACCCTGGCCATGACGACGCTCGGCAGCGTCCGCCTCGCGGTGCCCGCCGCCGTGTACGCCATGATCATGATTCCGGTCACGGGGGTGTTCGGGTGGCTGCTCACGCGGAAGAGCAGCCTGGACCCGACTCGTCCGATGGCCGCCCCCGAGCGCACGTGATCGGGGGCGACGTGGCGCCGCTCGTCCAACTTCTGCCAGTGACAGTGAGGTCGGTGCCGGTATGAGCACGACACACGCCTGGACACTCAGCTCACCGTGGTCCCGACATCACGGTCTCGGACCAGCACACAGAAAGGCGGCTGTCGACCGGCAGCACACCGCTCGACAGCCGCTTCTTCGATCAGACGCTAACCACCGCTAGACATCGGGGTGATCACCCCGGGAGCGGCTGAGCCATGGCGCGGGTCAGGAACTGCCGTACCCGTCGCACTCGTCGCCGTAGCCTCCCTTGCAGGGCTCGTCGTGCTTGTTCTTGACCTTGACCGTGACGTCCTCGTGCGCACCGTTGACGACGTACGGGCCGGTCACCGGGTTGGCAGGCAGGACATAGCCCTCCGGGACGGAGGTCTCGCGCAGGTAGTACGTGCCGTACGCGAGCGGGTCGAAGTCACAGGTGCCCTTCGCGTCCGTGGTGCACTCACTGTCGGTCAGTGTGTCCGGGTTACGGCCGTTCGTCTGCAGCCCGGCCTGGCCGTTCGACTCCTTCCAGAGCTCGAACACCGCGCCTGCCAGCGACCGCCCGGTCTTGGCGTCGGACTTCTTCAGGTGCAGTGAGCCATCGTGCTCCTCGGGCGTCTTCGTGTCGTTGGCGGTCACCGAGACGCCGGTGTCCGTGTTGTCGTCGGTCAGGGTCAGCGGGCCGAAAACTGCCGAGTCGGGCAGGTCGTAGCCGTCAGGCGCGGCCGTCTCCTGCCAGTAGTAGGTGCCCGTCGGGACGGTCTCCCCACAGGTACCGGCCGCGCCGGTGGTGCAGGGATCGCCGACCTTTGTGTCGGGGTTGTCCCCACCGGTCTGCAGACCCTCGGTGCCGTTACTCTCCCGCCACAGCTGGAACTCGGCACCGCGCAGCGGGTTTCCGGACTCGCTGTCGACCTTCCTCACCCGCACTCGGCCCTCGCCGGGGTCCACGGGCGTCTGCGTGTCGTTGGCGGTCACCGAGACGCCGGTGTCCGTGTTGTCGTCGGTGAGAGTCAGCGGGCCGAAAACAGCCGGGTCAGGCAGGTCATAGCCATCAGGCGCGGCCGTCTCCTGCCAGTAGTAGGTGCCCGTCGGGACAGTCTCGCCGCAGGTACCCGCCGCACGCGTGATGCACGGGTCACCCACCTTCGTGTCAGGGTTGTCCCCACCAGTCTGCAGACCCTCGGTACCGTTACTCTCCCGCCACAGCTGGAACTCAGCGCCGGACAACGGATCACCCGACCCGGAATCCACCTTCCTCACCCGCACCCGACCCTCGCCGGGGTTCACAGGCGTCTCCGTGTTGTTCGCCGTCACCGAGACGCCGGTGTCCGTGTTGTCGTCGGTGAGAGTCAGCGGGCCGAAAACAGCCGGGTCAGGCAGGTCGTAGCCGTCAGGCGCGGCCGTCTCCTGCCAGTAGTAGGTGCCCGTCGGGACGGTCTCCCCGCAGGTACCGGCCGCGCCGGTGGTGCAGGGGTCGCCGACCTTTGTGTCGGGGGTCGTGCCGCCGGTCTGAAGTCCGGCCTCATCGTTGCTCTCACGCCACAGCTGGAACTCAGCGCCGCGCAGCGGGTTTCCGGACTCGCTGTCGACCTTCCTCACCCGCACTCGGCCCTCGCCGGGGTCCACGGGCGTCTGCGTGTCGTTGGCGGTCACCGAGACGCCGGTGTCCGTGTTGTCGTCGGTCAGGGTCAGCGGGCCGAAAACAGCCGGATCGGGCAGGTCATAGCCATCAGGCGCGGCCGTCTCCTGCCAGTAGTACGTGCCCGTCGGGACAGTCTCCCCACAGGTGCCCGCAGCACGAGTGATGCACGGGTCACCCACCTTCGTGTCAGGGTTGTCCCCACCAGTCTGCAGACCCTCGGTGCCGTTACTCTCCCGCCACAGCTGGAACTCAGCGCCGGACAACGGATCACCCGACTCGGAATCCACCTTCCTCACCCGCACCCGACCCTCGCCCGGGTCCACAGGCGTCTCCGAGTTGTCCGCAGTCACAGTGACGCCCTCGTCCGCGTTGTCGTCGGTGAGAGTCAACGGACCGAAAACAGCCGGGTCAGGCAGGTCATAACCGTCAGGCGCGGCCGTCTCCTGCCAGTAGTAGGTGCCCGTCGCCACCGTCCGGGCGCACTCGCCACTCGTCCCCGTCGTGCACGGGTCGCCGACCTTCGTGTCAGCGTCGTCCCCACCGGTCTGCAGACCCTCGGTGCCGTTACTCTCCCGCCACAGCTGGAACTCGGCGCCGGACAGCGGAGCTCCGGACTCGGAGTCCTGCTTCTCGACGCGGACCGAGCCGGTGACGGGGGCCGGGGTGTCGGAGTTGCACCTCAGCCTGGCTTGGAACGGGAAGTAGTGAATCTCGCCCGCGTTGACCGCGCCGCCGCCCGCCCCGCCGGACAGCGGGCCCGCGACGAGTTCGCGGGTGATGATGTCGCCCTCGATGTTCGCCGGGTCGAGGTCGGTGAGCTTGGCGCGCGGGGCGTAGATCGTGCCTTCGATGCTGTCGCCGTCCGCGATGGTGATGTCGGTGGCGTCGGCGAAGTTCCACAGGATGTACGGGGCCTGGTTCCCGGAGACGCCCGCCATCGTGGGCGTGTGCCAGGTGAAGTCGCCACCGGTGTCCGTGGTGTCCACGTCGATGAGCAGCGGGGTGCGGGCGGACGGCTGGTTCAGGAAGGTCAGCGTGTCGATGTTGTTGAGCTGTTCGCCGGTCAGGTGCAGCACGTTGGTGCGCCGCGGGGTGAGGGCGATTTTGATGTTGGACCCGGGCGGGATCGTGCTCTGGTCGGGCAGCGGGTTCCCGTTGCCGTCGAGCAGGGTCACGGTCGTGGCGCACGTGGCCATCGAGTCGGCCCGGTCGCGGTAGGTGGAGAACAGGGACGTGAAGTCCATCAGACCCGACTGGGCGACCGAGGCGGACGGCTGCTTGGTGGTGAGCTGGATGCGCGGCGTGGAGTTGTAGGCGGCGCCTTTCGCCACGACCTCGGTGTTGACGCTCGCCAGGTTCTGGTCCTGGGTGAGGACGGCGCTGGCGGACGTGTTGCCGATCTTGGCGTAGCCGTTCTGCAGCACCTGCAGGACGCCGGACTTGCTGGTGCCCGCGTAGTCGACGCCGCCGCCCACGAGCAGGGCCGTCGGCTGCGCGTCGCCCGGGGCGGTGAAGGTGCCCGGGGTGTGCAGGGCGACGTTGTAGTTGTCGCCGTAGGAAAGGTCTCCGCCGACGGCCACCGGGCCCTCCGACTCGGTGCTGCCGAACGTCGCGTTCTCCTCGGTGACGACCCCGAAGCCGTTGCTCCCGGCCACCGGGTTCCCGATGAAGACGGGGGCGAACGCCTGCGCCCCCGCCGGGCTGCCGGTGAGTACGACGGCAGCGAGCAGCCCCGAGCCGGCGAGCCCCGCTGCGGCACGCAGCGGGATCTGCCTCACGGCCGGGCTGCTGCGCACAATGTCATAAATCGGTCTATGCATGCCCGAAACCTATGGATTCGTCCAGCTCTCCTCTTGATCCACGGCTGGGACACCCCGCCCAGGCACCCGTATGCCACACGACCAGTTGCGGTTTTGGCGAGCGCGGTGCATGCGCGCCCCGCGATCGCGCCCCACGCCGGACAGGCGGGCACACTCGGGGCAGGAGCTCTCGCGATGCGCGGCAGGCTCAGGCCAGTACGCGCCCCAACGACTCCGCCAGTCAACGAACCGGGCTTCTTTTCTCGTCCCACAGACAGCACATGACGGCCTGACAGCATCAGGGCAGGACACTCGCCTTCGCCAGCCCGGCGAACCAGCGCGTAGTCCGATCGCCTGCCAGAACCAGAATCTGACGCGGCCTCATGCCACGTGACCGCAGACTTCCGTAGCGCACGGATCTGGCCATGAGAGAGCCGGGCAGCCGGTTGCCGCTTCCCAACTTCCGTCAAAGGCACGCGTTGACACGGTGTTGTGAAGCTCGCACCTCTGGGCCGCGGACAGCCGGTATCCGAGATGGATGCAGGCGCTCAGGTGGATCGAGCCGAGGCGCAGACAGTCCGCCGCTGCCGGTCCGCGGACGAAGCGCTGAAGTCGGCGACGGTCGGCGATGACTTGGACCGAAAGCTGGGCAGCCGGCTGATGGCCGAGGCGTTGGAAGGCTGACGCCCGAGGACCGTTCCGCTCCGTCGTCGGGTTGCACTTCCGTGGTAGCCGCACGACCGAGGCCGCTTCTATGCGGGGACCGGCCGGGACGGTGAAGCCACGCGTGTACTCCCCCGTGCACTCACTGACCCTTACATCACCTTGCTCCCTGCGCGGGTGGGCCACTGCTGACGGACAAGTAGGGCGGCCACGAACCGCTGTCAAAGCCGGCTGGAGGCCAGGCCTGGCTTGCCCGTTGCGACAACGAGGGCGCCGACTGCAGCGCTTGCTGCCGCGGTGAGGAGGGCGAGCCAGGCACCGACGTTCTGCGTCAGCAGTCCTGCGGTCATGCTCCCTGCGGCGATGCCGAGCTCTTCTCCCGCGACCATCCACATCATGGCCGCGACTGCTGCGTGGCGTGACGCATGGGCGTCCAGCAGTTCGAACAAGCAGATCGTCATGGGCGCGAGCGCGGCCCCTGCGGTGACGAGAAGGAACCCCGATGGCACGGGTGTCGAGACGGTGCCCAGGGGAGCCAGAGCGAGGGCGAGCCAGACAAAAGCCGCGAGGTAGCCGGTGACTGGCGAGGCCGCGCGGTGGCGGGCACCGAATCGCGCGCCGGCGAGCGCGCTGCCCAAGGCAAGACAAGCGAACAGCCCGCCTGAGTCGGCCGCCGACCCGCTCTCAGCGGCTCGGGCGGGAAGGCCGACGGTCAGCGCCCCGAGGCACACACCTGCGCACGCGTTGGCGGTGAACAGAAGCCGAAGGGCGGGAGAGGCCAGGATCCTCCCGGTGCCTGCTGTCGCGGGACGGCGATGGGCCGGCGGGCCGGAGGCCACCAGGCAGGTACTGGTCATCAGGAGCGCCGCCGCAATGATCACGCCCAGGCGTGGTGAGTGAACGGCTGCTGCGGCCGCGATGAGCGGTCCGCAGATCTTGGTCACTTCAGTGAGGACCGCGTCCAAGGCGTAAGCGCTGCGCACCAAGTCCTCGGGCGCTGCCTGCGCCCACAGGGGACGGATGCTGGCCATGAGAGGAGGGGCCGCGGCGCCCGCGAGTGCACCGAAGCAGATCAGCCGCACGGTTCCCACTACGGTGGCCAGGCCCGCGGCGGCAAGGGCTGTGATCACCGTCAGGGCGAGGAGAGGCAGGCGTTGACCGTAGTGGTCGACGAGGCGTCCGCGAAGCGGGCCTGTGACGGTGCCACCCATGCTCCAGGCGCCTGCCACGGCCCCGGCGTCCAGGAAGGACCCGGAGGAGCCCTGTGCGAGCAGCACGGTGGCCAGCGGGAAAACAGCGAAGCCGAGTTTGCCGGTGGCGGTGGCAGCGATCAGCCGGCGAGCTGTCCCGTGTCGCAACAGATCCACATAGGCGCGCATCACAGCACGCTCGCACGGACCGAGGCGGCGAGGCCGTACCCAGGACAGAGTGAGATACGGCATCAATTGCCCGAGAAGGACTGAGACAAGGACTGCGACACGGGCTGAGACACGAGCTGGGACGCAGAGCCAGATGTCCGAGACGGGACTGCGACTGGCCCGGCTCCGCTGAGGCAGGACATGAGTTTGAGCAGCCGCTGAGCGTCGGCCTGCGTGGGCATGTTCACGAGTCCGCTCCGGCTTACTGGGCCACCACGCGCAGACGGTGTATCAGTTCCGCGTCCACCTCCAACTCGGCGGCGGTGACACCTCGTTCGAGTGCGGGAAGCCGTACGCCGTGATCAGCTCGGAGCCTGTCCAGGTGCGCGGCTGCCCGGCTCTGTGCCCCCGGGAGCACGCCGGAGTCCAGGCACAGCAGGAAGACGCCGATCCCCGGCGGTTCGTTCCCGCGGTCGAACGGGGACGCGTCCAGGGAGAAGGAGCCGCCGCCCAGGGTCGCCAGGAGCTCCACGAGCAGCGCGACATTGCCGCCCCGGTGGCCGCCGAACGGAAGCAGCGCGCCCGCGAGGGCGGCCGAGGCGTCGGTGGTCGCGACGCCGTCCGGACCGACCGCCCAACCGTCAGGGATCGGCTCTCCGGCCTGGGCCCTGCGGCGCACGTTGACATAGGCGGTCTGCGACGACGCCTGGTCGACGACGACGAGCGGCCCGTCCGGGCGGGGCACGGCGTAGGCCATCGGGTTGGTGCCGAGCACCGCGCTGCCCGAGCCGCCGAGTGACATGAGAGCGGGGCTGTTGGCGCAGGCCAGGGCGGTGAACCCGCGTTCTGCCGCCCGGCGCGGGTAGTAGCCGAGTTCGCCGCAGGTGTACGAGCCGCGGATCCACAGGGCCGCCAATCCGTTCTCGCGGGTGGCGGTGAACAGCTCGTCGGCGGCGGCCTCGAAGGCCTCCTGGGCGAGCCCGTCCCGCGCGTCGGCGATCACGCAGGACGGCGCGGGACGGGTCACCTCCGGAAGGACACCTGCCACGATCCGGCCGGCGCGGTAGGCATCGAGGTAGTCGAAGAGGTGAGCCAGGCCGACGGCGCGGTTCCCCGCTCGCTCGGCGTCGAGGACGCTGCGGGTGAGGAACCGGGCGGCCGGCTGTGCGGCACCGGCCGCGCGCAGCGCCCGGACGCACAGCTCGGCGACCTCGTGCTCAGGCATGCGGATGCTGCCGGCCATTCCAGGTCAGCGTCCGTGGTGGTGCATGACGTGCTTGGTCCGCGAGTAGTCCTCCAGCGCGTAGACCGACAGGTCACGGCCGTAGCCGGAGCCCTTGAAACCGCCCCACGGGACCTCGTTGGCGAGCACCAGATGCGAGTTGACCCAGACGGTGCCCGCGTCGAGGCGTGCGGCGACGGCGTGGCTGCGGCGTGCGCTCTCGGTCCACACTGAGGCGGCGAGACCGGCGTCGACGTCGTTGGCGCGGCGGATCGCCTCGTCCTCGTCGGTGAAGGTCTCGATACTGACGACCGGCCCGAACACCTCCTCGCGGGTGATCTCGGCCCCCTCGGCCACGTCGACCAGAACGGTCGGCGCGACGAAGTAGCCGGGCTTGCCCTCTTCGAGGGCGGCGCCGCCGACCACGGGACGCGCGCCCTGGGCGACGGCCCGGCCGAGGTAGCCGCGTACGCGGTCGTAGTGCGGCTTGGAGACCAGCGGGCCGATCTCCACGTCATCGCCCGCGCGCGGGTCGCCGACGGTGATCTGCTCGATCTCGCGGACGACGTGCGCGGTGAACTCCGCGGCCACGGAGGCGTGGACGAGGACGCGGCAGGCGGCACCGCACTCCTGTCCGCTGTTCCAGAAGCCGGCCGTGCGGAGGCCGGCCGCGGCCGCCGCCAGGTCGGCGTCCTCGAAGACCACGAACGGGGCCTTGCCTCCGAGCTCCAGGTGGGCGCGCTTGACGGTGTCGGCTGCGGCGCGGGCGACGGCCTGCCCGCTGCCGGTCGAACCGGTCAGCGCGATCATGGCGATGTCGGGGTGGCGCGCGAGCCGGTCACCGACCACAGAGCCGCGGCCCGTGACGACGTTGAAGACACCGGCCGGGAGGAGGTCCGCGACCAGCTCGGCGAACTTCAGCGTGGACAGCGGGGTCTGCTCGGAGGGCTTGAGGACCAGGCAGTTCCCGGCAGCCAGGATCGGCGCGATCTTCCAGGCGCCCATCAGGAGCGGGTAGTTCCAGGGGGTGACCGCGCCGATGACGCCGAGCGGCTCGCGCAGCATCAGCGAGGTGTGGTCGGCGACGTACTCGCCGGAGGCCAGGCTGCTCCCGGTGGCGCGCAGGGCGCCCGCCATGAAGCGGAAGCCGTCCGCGGTCATGGAGATGTCGTCGCGGGAGACGGCGAACGGCTTGCCCGTGTCGGCCGATTCCAGGCGTACGAGGAGGTCGGCGTGGGTGTCGACCCGGTCGGCGATCGCCAGGAGGAGGTCGGCGCGCTCCTTGGGGGTGATGCGGGCCCAGGCCGGGTGGGCGGCGCGGGCGGCGGCCACGGCACGGTCGGTGTCCTCGACTCCGCCGAGCGGGACGCGGGCGAGCAGTTCCTCGGTGGCGGGGTCGAGTACGTCGCTCAGCTC
The DNA here is from genome assembly GCF_055582645.1 of Streptomyces sp. NPDC107517. Taxonomy (NCBI): domain Bacteria; kingdom Bacillati; phylum Actinomycetota; class Actinomycetes; order Kitasatosporales; family Streptomycetaceae; genus Streptomyces; species Streptomyces sp. NPDC107517. The sequence goes on from NZ_JBVJPM010000021.1 coordinate 92,611, forward strand.
GGGGCCGGGTTCGGTGAACTTTCCGTCGATGAAGTGGCCGAGCGGGGGCAGCTCTTCCGCGCTGATCAGGGGTGCGGTGCCGGCCGCGGGACGGCGGACGGTGAACGTCATGACAGGAAATTCCTCAAGTCTCGGTCGCAGACGGCCCGTTGCGGACAGCCGGCCGTGGACGACCAGTCGTGGACGATGAGTTGTGAACGGCCAGTTGTGGACCGTCAGTTGTGGACTGTCACTGTGGACCGTCAGTTGTGGACCGTCAGGTGGGGCAGGTCGGCGAGCGCGGCGCGGATGCGTTCGCGGTGCGCCGGATCGACGTCGAGCAGCGGCTCGCGCGGCGCGCCGACGGGCAGGCCGATCTCCTGCAGGGCGGCGCGGACGCCCTGGATGAAGGGGCCGCCGGTCATCAGCGTGTTCATGAGCGGGTAGATGCGCTTCCAACGCGCACGGGCAAGGTCCAGGTCGCCCGCGGTGAGCGCCTGGTGCACGGCGACGAGGTCGGCGGGCATCACGTTGCCGGTGCCGGCCATGACACCGGCGGCGCCTTCGGCGACCGAGGCGAGCAGCAGGCTGTCCCAACCGAGGAAGGTGTCGATGACGTCGCCGTGGCGGTGGATGAGCTGACCGGCCTGCGCCATGTCGGCACTGGTGTCCTTGATGTAGCGGATGTTGTCCACCTCGCGGGCGAGCGCGCCCACCGTGTCCGGGTCGAGGTTCACGCCGGTCGCGTCCGGGATGTTGTAGAGCATGACCGGGATGGATACGGAGTCGGCGACCGTACGCAGGTAGCGCAGCGTCTCGTCCATCGACAGGGCCTCGTAGTACGGCGCGACGACCATCACGACGTCCGCGCCCGCCTTCTCGGCGTGCCGGGTCAGCTCGACGGCCTCGCGGGTGGCGACGGCGCCGGTCTGGGCGATGACGGGGACGCGCCCCGCGGCCTGGTCGACGACGGTCTCCACGAGCAGGCGGCGCTCGCCTGCGGTCATGGCGGCGAACTCGCCGGTCGAGCCGCCCGCGACGACGCCGGACACACCGCCGTCGACCGAGCGGTCGACGAGCACGCGCAGCAGCTTCTCGTCGATGTCACCGGCCTCGTCGTACGGGGTGGCCAGCGCGGTCAGGATGCCGTTCTGCAGAGTCATGGTGGGTGGTTCTCCTTGCGAGGGATGGGGTTCAGGAAGCAGTGATGGGGCTCAGGCTCAGGAAGCGGTGATCAGACCCGCGCGGGCGGTCTGCCGGTGGGTGGCGAGCAGTCCGCGTACGTCGGTGGCGGCGTTGAGGCCGGACTGGATGGCGGTCTCGGTGTAGAGCGAGCCCAGGTAGTCGCCGGCGAGCAGGACGCGGCCGGTCCGGCGGGTGAGGGTGGACTGGAGCTTGCCCCGGCCGGGGAAGCAGTACGGGGCACCCAGCGGGAGACGCCACACGTGCGACTCGGTGACGTCGGAGGCGACGCCGGGAAGGACCTGGTCGAGGTCGGCGAGGTAGGTGCTGCGGATGCCCTCGTCGTCCATCTCCATCAGGTTGCGGGCGAGCGTGCCCGGCGAGAACGTCATCAGCGACGATCCGGGGTGCCGCTCACGGCTGTAACCGTGCTGGATGTTGGACATGTTGAGCACGACGTTGAAGGACCGCTTGGGTGTCGCGATGCCGTAGGCGTTGTCCCACGGACGCCGCTCGGTCTCCCCCGTCAGGAACGCGGCGCTGACGTACGGCCCGTACTGGATCTTCGAGAGCGCGTCGCGGACGTCAGCGTCCAGGTCGGGGGCGATGCGGTGGGTGACCGGGGCCGGGGTGGCCAGCACGGCGGTGCGCGCCTCGACCTCGAACTCGAGGCCGTCCTGCTGGTAGCGGACGACGACCGAGTCCTTCTTCTGCACCACTTCGTTCACGGCCGCACCGAGCTGGACGCGGTCGCCGAGCGCCGCGCCGATGGTCTCGGTGAGGGTGGACGGGCCGCCGACGATGGAGTTCGACAGGCCGGCGCCGATGTTCCACACGAGGCTGAAGTAGCCGACTCCGGCACCGGCCGAGATCTGGTCGATGTCACCGGCGGAACGGGTGACGGTCGGCTCGAACAGGGCTTGGGCGTCGGCGGGGATGTCGCCGATGAACTCCTTGAAGCTGATGTCGTTCATGAAGTCATAGACCCGCTGCTGGCGCTGGGCCTCGCTCTCGCCCTTGCGCCGGCCGACGATCCGGGCGTACTTGCCGACCTTCGTGAAGACCTTGGCGCCTGTGGTGAGCATGCCGATGCGGGCGGACAGCGGCATCGGGATGCGGAAGGGGTACGTCTCCACCCGGCCCTTGAGCAGCAGCTTGCCGTTCATCTGGAGGCCGGAGAGCGAGCCGGGGACGGGGACGGCGTCGACGCCGGTGTTGTCGAGCAGCCACGAGGTGGCGGAGTCGCCGCCCGCGTAGACGTGGCCGCCCCAGTTCAGGAAGTAGCGGCCGCGCTTCTCGGAGCGGACGCGGCCGCCGATCCGGTGGTCCGACTCCAGGACCAGAGTGTCGAGGTGGCGCAGCCGCCAGGCGGCGGAGAGCCCGGCGATGCCACCGCCGACGATGACGACGTCTTTCATGGGAGGTGCCCCCTGATCTTCGGCAGGCCGGGACGGCCCGCCCGGTGGGTACGGGAGTGCTGTGGGGAAGCGCGCGAACGGGCGGAGGCCGCTCGGCGAACTGACAGCAACACTAAGATGTGATCACAGATCACACAATGGGTTGTGGGTCACCGGTTCCGTGGACCGGGACGGACATGCGGGGGTTCGTTCGACCGGAGGGCGAGCGGGCGTCGGCGTCGGCGTCGGACGACCTTGCGTACGACGGGTGCACCCTCAGGTCCCAGGCCTTGAACGCCCGGTGGACAGCGATGAGTTCGACGGCACCACGCCCGCGCCGCCCATTGCACTAGAATGTGATCAGAAATCACACAATGGGCCTCCGGGAACCCCTCGGGGGCTGTTTAGGATGCGCACGTGGATACGTCAAAACGCCTGGAACCGGCTCTCTCCATGGCCGACCGCGTGTACGCGGTGCTGCACGAGTCGATCATGAGCGGGGAGTTCCCAGTCGGTTACCGCCTGCGCATCCGCGATCTCGCGGCCCTGGTCGGCACGAGCGAGATGCCCGTGCGCGAAGCGATCCGGCGCCTCGAGGAGGCAGGGTTCGCCGAGCGCGTCCCCCACAGGGGTTCCGTCGTGAAGGGACTGGACCTCACCGAGCTGGTGCACGCCTACGACGTCAGGCTCCTGCTGGAGGTCGAGGCCACCCGGCTCGGCACCGAACGCATCGACAAGGCGGCCATCAGCAGGATGCGCGACGGCCTGGTGATGATGCGTCAGGCCATCGCGGAGGGCGAGGTGATGGACTACCTCGACCGCGACGAGGCCGTGCTCGGCGTCCTGTACGAGGCATCCGGCAATCCGGTCCTGGTGGAAACCGTGCGCTCCCTGTGGGGGCAGTGCCGCGCCTACAAGACCGTCGGCGCCCGCTCCGCCCTCGACACACCGGGGGACGATGCGCTGTGGAGCCACCAGGAACGCCTGGTCGAGGCGGTCGAGGCGGGCGACGCCGATGCGGCGGCCGCCGTCACCCGTGAGTCCCTGGCGAGCGCCACCGACCGCATCAAAGCCCAGCTGAAGGAACAGAAGAAGTAAGAGAACAACTCAACAAGAGCAGTCGGGCGGGGCGCTCACCGGCGCTCCGCCCGAAACTCGTTCCCCGCTTCAGACGCGATCGGGTTCTCTGACCGGTCGCTTCTGCGTCTGCCAGTACTCGGCCCCCTTGATACCGAGCGGGCCCGGATCGAAGTGCGGGTCGAGGCCCTCGCGCCGCTGACGGTCGTAGTCCCGGATCACCTTGCGTACGACGGGGGTCAGCAGCAGGACGCACGCCATGTTCAGCCAGCCCAGGATGCCGTAGCCGATGTCGCCGACCGCCCACATGGCGTCGGCGGTGACCGCGCTCCCGATGAACGCGATGGCCAGGGTGCCGACCTTGACCAGCACGTCCAGCGCCCTGCTGCGGCGATCGCCGAGCAGGAACACGAGGTTGGTCTGGGCCACGTAGAAGAAGAACACCATCGAGGTGAACGCGAACATCGCCACCGCCACCGCGACGAAGACCGCGCCCCAGCCCGGCAGGCTGGAATCGATGGCCTCCTGCATGAAGTTGGGGCCTGCGACCGCACCCGGAACGTGCTCCACGAGGAACCCGCCGGCCGGGTCCTTCACGTTGTAGGCGCCCGTGACGACGAGGAGCAGTCCGCTCGCGGTACAGATCAGCAGGATGTCGATGTAGATGCTGAAGGCCTGGATGATGCCCTGCTTGCCCGGATGCGTGGTGGTCGCCGCGGCGGCCGCGAAGGTGCCCTCGCCGAGGCCGGTCGCGGAGGCGAACACGGCCCGGCGCACGCCCCAGGCCACCGCGTAGCCGACGATGCCGCCGAACACCTGGTCCTTGCCGGTGGCGCTGGAGACGATGAGGACCAGCGCGTCCGGCACCTTCGTGATGTTCATGCCGATGATGACGAGCGCACTGAGGATGTAGCCGAGGGCCAGGAACGGAACGATCGCCTCGACGACCTTCACTATCCGGCGCGTACCGCCCAGAATGACAACCGCGAGGACGGCGGTGACGACGAGGCCGGTCACCGGCCCGTCGACGCCGAAGGCCAACTCGGCGCTGGAGGCGATGTTGTTGGCCTGGACCCCGGGGAAGACGAAGCCGTACCCGATCAGGGTCGCCACCGCCACGATCGTGGCGAGCCAGGGGGCTTTGAGCCCGTACTTGATGTAGTACGGCATGCCGCCGCGGTCCTCTCCGTGCTCGCGGCGTTTGTAGACCTGGGCGAGCACGGACTCGGCGTACGCGCAGGTGGAGCCGAGGAGCGCCGTGATCACCATCCACACGAGCGCGCCCGGACCGCCCGCGGCGACGGCTGTGGCGACACCCGCGATGCTCCCGACTCCGATACGGCTGGACAGGGACAGCGCGAGCGTCTGCAGCGAGGACAGTCCGCCTTCACTCGCCTCGCCGGCCCGCAGGTGCCGGATCATGTCGGGGAAGCGACGGAACTGGACGCCCTTGGTGAGCAGCGTGAACAACACGCCGATTCCCAGGGCGACATAGGCCAGCGGATCCCAGATCCACCCGCTGATCGTGGACAGCATTTCCATGTGCGGCGTCTCCAGTGGCTCGGTGACACCCGTCCCTGGACGACCCCGGCACTCTACGCGGCGATCCCGGCCAAAGAAACCCTTGTGTGATCTGTGATCACATATTAACGTTCTGGCCGACCGGAGGTCAGCGAGCCGTGCCTGAACCCATCACCCTGACACCCGTCCCTGACGGACTCGCACGGACCGCCCACGGCCACGGAGCCCGTCCTCCGGGCACCCCTCACAAGCCGCCGCTCAACGTGGCTCCGCCCACCCACACGTACGACCTACCAGGCGCGTATGCCCCATCGGACAGAACGTCGACCTGGTCGACGCCGACGCGCCGGCCACAGAAAGGGAACGTGATGCGCGAGACGCGACGGGGTGTGTCCCAACAACGGGCCGGCCCACCGGAATCGGGGCGTCGTGCGTGCTCGCAGCATCACTGCTGTGGGGCACGACGGGAACTTCCGCGAACCGTCGTGTCGACCGCGGAGCCATTCCGGCCCACGCCCGCAGTCCGACACGTGTCGTCGATGCAATGACCGTGGGACGACCGTGGAACGACCACTGAGCGGTCGCCCCGGCTGCGCCTCGTCACGACCGCGCCTACCGTCGACGGCATGACCGACATTCCCGCGCAAGCAGACGTCGTGTTCGTGGGCGCTGGTCACAACGCCCTGGTCGCCGCCGCGTACCTGCTCGATGCCGGGCGCAGCGTATGCCTCCTCGATCAGATGTCCCGGCCGGGCGGCTGGGTGCGGACGGAGGAGCTCGGCGCTCCCGGATTTCTGCACGACCGCTGGTCGGCGCTGCATCCGGCCTTCGTCGGCGGTCCCGTCTGGGCCGAGCTGGGGCCGGACCTGAGGCGCCACGGGCTGGAGTACGTCACCGCGCCGCTGGCCACCGCCTCCTCGCTGCCCGACGGCCGGACGGCGATCGCTCCCGTCGACCAGCAGGCGTTCGCCGAGGAGCTCGACCGGCTCGGCGAGAGGGCCCGGTGGGACGCCCTCCTCACGGCTGTCGGCCCGCAGCTGCAGACCCTGCTGGGGCTGCTGGGCACCGGCCTGGACAACCCTGAGGCCCAGGCAGCGCTCGCCGGGCTGCTCCGCGACAGCCGCCAGAGCCCGGTGCCGTTCGGCCGTCTGCTCTCCGGCAGCGCGCTCGACCTGGTCAACGATCACTTCGGCGCCGAGGAGCTCCGTTCGCTCGCGGCGCCGTGGCCGCTGCACTTCGGCGCCGGTCCCGAGGATCCCGCAAGCGCGCTGTGGGCCGCCTTCGCCCTGGTCCTGCTGGGCGGCGGCGCCCCGACGCCCGTCGGCGGCAGCGGCCGTCTCACGGACGCGCTCCTCGCGCTGGTCACCGAGCGTGGCGGCGATGTGTTCAGCCGCGTCGACGTCGACGAGATCCTGGTGAGCGAGGGGCGTGCCGCCGGAGTCCGCACCGCCACGGGGGCGACCGTGCAGGCGCGCGAGGCGGTCATCGTCTCCGCGACACCCGACCGGCTCTACGGGCGGCTGCTGCGCGGCTGGGGAGGCGTCCCCGCAGGCGTACGGGCGCAGGCGGCCGGCTACCGCTACCGGCGTGGCTGCTTCCAGATGAACCTCGCGCTGACGGCACGGCCGCGCTTCACCGACAGCCGGCTGGACGCCGGCGGCGGCATCAATCTGGGACGCGGCGTCGAGACGCTCGCCACCGCCGTGCGTCAGGCCGAGGCCGGGCTTCTGCCGCAGTACCCGTCGATCTCGTGGCACGAGCCGACTGCCGTCGACTCCACCCGTGCCCCTGAGGGGCGGGCGGTCGTGCGCCTCCAGGTGCTGGACGTCCCGCACACCCCGAAAGGGGACGCCGCCGGGAGCGCATACGGCGCCGAGGGGTGGGACGCGGCAACCGCCGAGGCGTTCGCCGACCGCGTGCTCGCCGAGGTCGAGGCACACGTCCCGGGCCTGACCGGGCTCGTCCTGGAACGTCACCTGACCACACCCGCCGACCTGGCCAGGCAGAACCCGAACGCCGGCCCCGGCGATCACGCCGCAGGCGAGAACTCGCTTCAGCAGGCGTTCACCCAGCGTCCCATCCCCGCCCACGGCGGCGGTCACCGCACGCTCCTGCCCGACGCCTGGCTGATCGGAGCGGCGACCTGGCCCAGTGCCGCCGTCAGCGGTATCTCGGGTCGTGCGGTCGCGCAGGCACTGATCGGCCGCACCCCCTGACCGGTGCGGCCACCGGACGGGCTCTTTCCCATCCGAAACGCTTCCTGCTGAAGCGCTGAGGAGTGCTAGGGCGCGTACTGGTGGAAGCCTCGGCCCGTCTTGCGGCCGAGCAGGCCCGCCTGCGTCATGCGCAGCAACAGCGGAGGCGGGGCGTACAGCGGTTCCTTGTACTCCTCGTACAAGGACTCGGCGATCGCGGTGACCGTGTCCAGGCCGATGAGGTCCGCGAGGGCGAGGGGGCCCATCGGGTGGGCGCAGCCGTGCACCATGCCGTCGTCGATGTCGGCGGCGGACGCGGTGCCGCTCTCCAGCATCCGTACGGCCGCGAGGAGATAGGGCACCAGGAGCGCGTTCACCACGAAGCCGGCCCGGTCCGTGGCGTGCACGACGCGTTTGCCGAGCCGTTCCTCGGCGAAGGCGCGGGCGCGTTCCTTCGTGTCGGCGCCGGTGAGCAGCGACGGGACGAGTTCGACGAGCGGGAGTACGGGTACGGGGTTGAAGAAGTGGATCCCGATGACCTGGGCGGCGCGGGTGGTGGCCGTGCCGAGTTTCATGATGGGGATCGAGGAGGTGTTGGAGGCGAGGACCGCGTCGTCGCGCTCCACCACTTTGTCGAGCGTCGCGAACACGGAGGTCTTCACGTCCGCCCGTTCGGCGACCGCCTCGACGACGAGGTCCCGGTCGGCGAACTCGCCCAGGTCGGTGGTGAGCCGGAGCCGGGAGAGGGCGTCCTCGGCCTGCTCCGCCGTGAGTTTGCCGCGCTCCGCGGCGCGGCGCAGGGACGTCCCGATCCGGGTGCGGGCGGCGCGGGCCGCGCCCGGATCGGTCTCGGCGACGAGGACGTCCAGGCCGGCCCGTGCGCACACCTCCGCGATGCCGGACCCCATGAGGCCCGCTCCGACGACGCCGACGCGTTCGATGTCCGCCACGGTGGACTGCTCCTTCGTTAGGGGTCGTTAGGGGTCGTTAGGGGTTATGTGTGCTGGAGAGATGCGGGTTCGAGGCCCGCGTCGGCCGCCTCGACCGCCGCGCGTTCGGCGTCGACGTCGAGGGAGCGGCACAGGGCGAGATACAGCAGGGCCGAGACGGCGAGGCCGACGAGCATCGTGACGTCGGCGCCGCGCACCCAGTGGGCGAGCGGTCCGCGCAGGTCGCCGATGACGGCGAACGGCAGCATGGAGACGAAGCCGACGCCGTACGCGGTGAGGCCGCGCCAGTTCCAACGTCCGTAGATCCCTTGGGGGTTGAAGATCTCGCGGATCGAGTAGTGGCCGCGGCGTACGACGTAGAAGTCGACGAGGTTGACCGCGGTCCATGGCGTGAACAGCATGCCGAGCACGATCAGGAAGTGCCCGAACGTGGTCAGGAAGTCGTCGCTGGAGCTGAAGGCGAGGGCGGTGGAGGCGACGCCGAGCACGAGGAGCGTCACGATCCGCGACGTCAGGGTGAGCGGGATGCGCTTGACCGAGTCGACGGACGACAGGAGGGTGAGGCTGCCGCCGTAGAAGTTGAGGGTGCCGATGGTGATGAGCGGCGCGACGGAGATCAGCAGCAGGGTCGTACCGAGGCCGGGCAGCACCGTGTCACCGGCGTGGATGACGGACTCCACGAGGTCCAGCTTCGGGAACAGGCCCGCGGCGACGGCGCCGACCAGCATCATCCACGTACCGCCGAAGCCCGCGCCGAGGTACGTCCACCAGAACGAGGAGCGCACACCGACGGTGGGCGGCAGGTAGCGGGAGTAGTCGGAGACGTAGATCGACCACGACAGCTGGTACACGGCGGCGTGGAAGAGCTGGATCAGGAACGGGGCCAGGGCGAAGGCGCTCAGGTCCAACTGTTCGGCGGAGAACGGCGCGACGATGACGATGCCGACGGAGAAGACGATCAGTCCCGCCGTCATGAGGTACGTCAGCCAGCGCGACGCCTTGTGGATGAAGTCGTAGCCGACGACGGCCAGGACGATGGCGAGCGCCGCGTAGACGATGTAGCTGACGCCTACGGGGGTGTCGGCCAGGTGTTTCATGGTGGAGCCGACGAGGACCTGGTTGAAGGCCGTGTAGCCGATGTACGTGACGAGGGCGACGATCCAGACGAGGAGCGCCCCCACGAAGCCGAACTGCGGCCGGGACTGCACCATTTGGGGCAGTCCGAGCTGCGGTCCCTGTGTGGAGTGGAACGCCATGAAGAACGTGCCGAGCGCGTTGCCGAGCACGATGGCGATGGCCGTCCAGATGAGGTTGCCGCCGAGGGCGACGCCGATCGCGCCGGTGGCGACAGTGGCCAGGTGGGCGTCGCCCGCGAACCAGACCGGGAAGAGGTGCCACACCTTTCCATGGCGCTCGGCGAGCGGCACGTAGTCGATGGACCGGGTCTCCACCACGGATCGGCGTCCCGCGGGCTCCGGTTGCTGCGGGGTCTGCCCCGGGTTCGACGTGGTGACTGCCATGGGTCTGGGCCTCCTGGGATAGGGCTCTGTGGCCGGGTGGCGGATGTCAGTGATGTGCTGCGGTCCCCCTGTCGTGCGGTCGGGCGCCTGGTCAGCCCGTGCGGTTGAGGGCCGCGTAGGCGAGCTGTTCGAGGAGCAGCGCCGTCTCCTTCGGGGCGTCGGCGGCGGCGTCGACGACCTGCTTGGCGATGGAGAGGGTGAGCGCCTCGTGCCGGGTCAGTTCGCCTGCGAGGGCGAGGGCGCGGGCCGTCACCGGCCCGGTGTCGGCGTCCGTGATCTCGGTCAGCAGGCCCCATGCGAGGGCTTCTTCGGCGCCCAGGCGGCGGCCGCGCAGCACGAGGTCGCGGGTGCGGGCGGGGCCGACCTCGCGGACGAGACGGGCCACTCCCCCGGATCCGGGCAGGATGCCGAGTCCGACCTCGGGCAGGGCGAAGACGGCGTCGCGGTCCGCGATCCGGAAGTCGGCGGCGAGGGCGAGTTCGAATCCGCCGCCCATGCAGTAGCCGCTGATCGCGGCGACGGTGGGCTGCGGGAGCGCCGCGAACGCCTCGTAGACGGCGCCCGATCCGCGGTAGTACGCGGAGATCGCCTGCGGGGTCATCTCACGCAGCTCGCCGGTGTCGGCCCCGGCCGAGAAGGCGCGCTCGGTGCCGGAGACGACCACGGCCCGGCTCCCGCGGACGTCCGGGGAGCGCAGGGCGTCGAGGAGGGCGGCCTCCATGTGGGTGGAGAGCGCGTTGAGCTTGCGGGGGCGGTCGAGGGTGACGACGGCGATGTCGCGCCGGTCGCCGTGGAGGGCGACGGTGACGGTGCCGTCCGCGGTGTCCTCGGGGGCGAGGGAGGCGAGAACCATGGGGCGGGCTCCTCCGGTTCAGGTCAGGGGTGGGGGTGGGGCGGGGGCCGCCGGCTGCTCAACAGGTGGCCCCCGATGCTGCTATGGCGAAACGTCAGCTCTGGATCTCGGTGGTGAACGACAGCAGGTCGTCCAGGCCGCGCTTGGCGACCTCGTTCGTGATGACCAGGCGCTGGATCTCGGAGGTGCCCTCCCAGATCCGGTCGACGCGCAGCTCGCGCCACAGCCGCTCGACCGGGTTGTCCCGCATGTAGCCGCGACCGCCGAAGATCTGCAGGCAGCGGTCGACGATGCGGTTGGACGCCTCGGACGCGGCGAGCTTGGCGGTGGCCGCCTTGGCGTGCAGGGTCTTGCGGTCGCCGCCCTGCTCGAACTCCCAGGCCACCTGGTGGGTGAAGGCCCGGTTGGTGGCGATCTCCGTGACCGAGTCGGCGATGTACGCCTGGATCATCTGGCGGTTGATGAGCTTGTCGCCGCCCTGCTCGCGCTCCTTGGCCCACTCGACGGCGAGGCGCAGGGCGCGCTCGGCGGCGCCGATGGTGCGCGCCGCGATCATGAGGCGCTCCTCGGTGAACCAGTCACGCGTGAGGTCATAGCCCTCACCGATCTTCCCGAGGACGGCGTCCTGGCCGACCCGCACGTTCTCGAAGAGGAACTCGGGGTGCTCGTAGACGAAGGTGTGGGTGTAGCGCGGGGTGCGCTTGACGGAGATGCCGGGGGTGTCCTTGTCGATGAGGAACATGGTCGGCTCGTTGTCGGGCTGCACGTACGCGAGGACGATCAGGAAGTCGGCGGTGTCGCCGACGGTCACGAACCACTTCTCGCCGTTGATGAGGAAGTCGTCGCCGTCGCGGACGGCCGTCGTGGCGATCCGGGACGGGTCGGAGCCGGCGTGCTCCTCGGTGATGGCGACGGCGTCGCGGCGGTTGCCGAGGATGTCCGGTACGAGGTAGCGCTCACGCTGCTCGGGGGTGCAGGCGCGCAGGCAGTTGGCGGGCCGCCAGACCGCGTCCCACAGGGCGTTGGTGAGCTTGCCGAGCTCGTCCTGGACGACGACCTGCTCCAGGACGGACAGGCCCGCGCCGCCCCACTCGACGGGCATGTTGATGGCCTGCAGTCCGTGTGCGAGGACCTCTTCGCGGATGGCGGCGTGCGCCTCGGGCGACAGGCCGTTGTCGGCCTCGCACGCGTCCTCGTACGGCATCATCTTGCCGGTCAGGCTGGCGGCGCGCTCCTTGAGCTCGGCGAGGCGGGGGCTGAGGGCGAACTCCATGGTGTTCCTCCTGAGTTGGGGTGGTGCGATCAGGGCGATCAGGTCGTACGGGGTGGTGTGCGGGGTCAGCCGAGGACGACGCGGGCGTCCAGGCCGAGGCAGCCGTGCTGGGCGGCGAGGAGCGGGTTGACCTCCAGTTCGGCGATCTCGGGGTGGGCCGCGGCGGCTTCGGTGATCGCGGCGACCGTGCGGGCGAGTGCGTCGAGGTCGACGGCGGGGCGGCCGCGGACGCCGTGCAGCAGGGCCTTGGCGCGCAGCTCTTCGAGGAGTTCGCGGGCGGCGTCCGGGGTGAGCGGGGCGAGGCCGAAGGCGACGTCGCGCAGCACCTCGGTGGTGATGCCGCCGAGTCCGACCATGGCGACGGGGCCGAAGCGGGGGTCCTGGCGTACGCCGACGATGAGTTCGACGCCCTGACTCAGGTCGGCCATCGCCTCGACGCAGTAGCCGGGCGGGGCGAGGCGGTCGGCCATGTCGGTGACGGCGGCGCGTACGTCGTCCGGTGTCCGCAGGCCGAGGGCGACGCCGCCCGCGTCGGACTTGTGGAGCAGGCCGAGGGCCTTGACGACGACGGGGCCGCCGATCGCGCGGGCCGCCTCGACCGCCTCGTCGGGGGTGGTGACCAGGCGGGCGTCGGGGAAGTCGACGCCCGCGGTGCGGATGAGCTCGCGGGCGGTCCAGTAGCCGTCGTCGGTGACGGGTGCGGCGGGCGCGGGCAGCGGGCTGATCGCCGGGGCGGTGGGCGCGTGCTTGGCCAGCATGCCGAGGCTGCGTGCGGCCTCCTCCACGGCGCGGAACACCGGGACGCCCAGGCGCTGCAACTCCTCGGCTGCGGCGCTGTAGTGGTACATGGTGTGCACGGCGACCGGCTTGGCGCGGTGCCGCACGAGTTCGCCCATGTCGGCGGCCGTCGCCAGTTCGGCGGCGGCGAGTTCGGGGCCGTACTCGCCGTATCCGCCGAAGAACCCGGTGACGAGAACGGATTCGACCTCCGGCGAGTCCAGCAGGACGCGCAGGGTGCGGGCGAACGACGTGATGTCCTGCTCGCCGGCGCCCGCGAGGTCGACGGGGTTGCCGACGCCTGCGGACGGGGTGAGTTCGGCGCGCAGCCGGGCGGCGAGATCCGGGGAGAACTCCGGGACGGTCAGGCCGTGGGCCTCGGCGAGGTCGCTGGCGACGGAGGCGTGGCCGCCGCCGTCGGCGAGGACCGCGGTGCGGCGGGCCGGTGCGGCGCCGAACAGGTGCAGGGACTCCAGGAGCCCGGCCATCTGGCGCGGGCTCGCCACCCGGTCGATGCCGCCCGCCCGGCAGGCCGCGTCGATGACGGAGCTGTCGCTGGCCAGGGCGCCGGTGTGGGACTGGGCGCCGCGCACCGAGGCGGCGCTCGCGCCGATGGTGAGCAGCACGACCGGCTTGCCGACGGCCGCCGCCTCCGCCGCAGCGGCGACGAAGTCACGGCCGTCGCCGAAGTCCTCGCTGTAGACGGCGATCAGCTCGGTCTCGGGGTGCACGGTGTAGGCGCGGATCAGGTCGGCGACGGTGAGGTCGGCCTGGTTGCCGAGGGAGGCGAACCGGGAGAAGCCCAGGCCGCGTTCGGCGAGGATGCGGCTGAGTTCGAGGGCCATGTTGCCGCTCTGCGAGATGAGGCCGATGGGCCCCGGCGGCAGCGGGTTGGAGGACAGATACAGCTCACTGCTGCTGTCCAGGACGCCGAGGCAGTTGGGGCCGAGGAGCACGGCTCCGGCGGCGCGGACCCGCTCGGCGAGCCGGGCCTGCAGTGCGCGGCCCTCCTCACCGGTCTCGGCGAACCCGGCGGTGATCGCCACGATGGCGCGGGCACCGGCGGCGAGTGCGTCGTCGACCGCCGCCTCGAATCCGGCGGCCGGTACGGCGATCACGGCGAGGTCGACCTGCTGGGGCAGCGCGGCCATCGAGGCGTAGGTGGGCTCGCCGAGGACGGGCTCACCGCGCCGGTTGACCAGGAACACGGGGCGGCGCTCGCGCATCCGCAGGGCCTGGACGCTGATCCAGTTGCCCCACTTGGAGGTGTCATTGCTGGCACCCACCACGGCTACGGCGTTCGGAGTGAACAGGGGGCGCAGGTCGCGCGGGGCGTCAGTGGCCTGGTAGCGCTGGACGGAAGGTGGACTCGGGTGAGCGGCGTCGACGGTCATGCGGGCCTCCGGGGCGGCGGGTGCGGGTGCGGGTGCGGCTTGGGTGCGGGGCCTTGCGGTGGGGCGGGAGGGCGACGTGCGTGAGGTGCGTGGCGTGCGCGCTGCGGTGTGAGGCGCGGCCGGCGAGCGGAGGCAGCCCCGGGCGCCGGGGTGGGGCGCGTGAGGGAGTCCGACGTGAAGTGCGGGCGTCCGACGTGAAGTGCGGTTGGGCGTAATGGTGTTGCGGGAGCACAGGAGCACTGGGGTGGGGCTCCTAAAGCCCGGGCTGATGTGACGTCCGGGTGATGTCAGGTGAGTTGGGGCGGTCGGCCGCTCCGGGGCGGTGGGGTGTCGTGTCCCGAGAGGTACGGCGCGCAGGACGGACCGTCGAGGCAGCGCCGGGGTAGGCCGACCCGAACCCGCCCCGGTTTCAAGGCGATTCGGTCCACGCGTGTCAGGCTCGCGCGCCGGGGGTCACACGAGTTCCGGCACGGCGTCGACCGCGTGGGCCGGGACCGGATGGCCCGCACCCCAGGCGTCCGCGCCGCCGTCCACGACGACCGTGGTCCCCGTGACGTACGCCCCGCCGGGCGAGGCGAGGAAGGAGAGGACGCCGGCCACGTCGTCGGGGGTGCCGAGACGGCCGAGCGGCACCGACTGTTCCCAGCGCTCACGGTCCTCGGCGGAGTAGTTGCCGTCGAGTCCGTCGGTGGCGATGGTGCCGGGGGCCACGCAGACCGTACGGATGCCGTACCGGCTCCACTCCAGGCTCAGGCCCGCCGCCAGGTTCTCCACAGCGGCACGGGCCGCGGCGGCGTGCGCGAATCCGGGGATGCCGCGCCGGGGGGAGAAGGCGATGAAGAAGACGGCGCCACCGCCCTGCGGGATCATCGCGCGCCGGGCGACCTCGCGCGTCATGGCCCAGGTGGCGTCGACAGCGAGGCGGTGCACCGCGCGCCAGCCGTTCGGGGTGATCTCCTCGGCGGGGGCGGAGAACTGGCCACCCGCGTTGTTGACCAGGATGTCGATCCGGCCGAATGCGTCGAGCGCCCGGTCGACGACGGCGGTGACCTGCTCCGGCTCCCTGATGTCGGCGGCCACGGCGACGGCCGTCCCGCCGAAGGACTCGATCTCCTCGACGACTCGGGCGAGCGGCTCGGGCCGCCGGCCGCAGACCAGAACCCGCGCGCCGCCCGCGGCGAGGGCGAGAGCCGTCGCCCGCCCGATGCCCGTACCGCCACCGCTCACCAGAGCGGTCCGGCCTGCGTGGACGTCCGGCCTGAGCACACCGGAAAGCGGCAGGGGAGAGTTGCTGCGCACGGATCCTCCTAGATCTGCGAGCCGCGCAAATTGCGATTGACTGATGCGTCAGTTAGCCAGCGCAACACGACGCCGTCAAGGGGGTACGCAGGGATTGATTTCCGCTCTTGCCAGGGGTGTTGTCGATGACGCACCATGCGCTTGGCAGCTGACTCAGAAGTCAACTCCAGGGCTCCTGGAGCGGCTCTGCCATGATGAGCCCTTGCCCGCGGAGCGGGGAGGGCACAGGCAGCGGAATGGAGCCGATCCATGACCATGCGGACCACAGGCAACGGAGACGACGACCGGCGGCGGCACATCCTTGAAGCGACCTGGCAGCTCATCGCGGAGCGCGGGTTCCACGCGGTGCGGATCGCCGACATCGCACGCGCCTGCGGCACCAGCACGGGCACGGTGCACTACCACTTCCCGGGCAAGGACGACGTCCTGGCCGAGGCACTGAAGTACTGCGTGGGCCAGGCGTTCACACGGCAGAGCGCCCAACTGCGGGCCATCGACGACGCGCACGCCCGTTTGCTGAAGCTGATCGATCTCCAGCTGCCGCGGATGGGGCAGGTCCGGGACGAGTGGGCGATCTGGCTGCAGTACTGGGCCGAGGCGGCCGTGCGCCCGGAGTTCCGACCGGCGCACAACGAGTACTACGCCCGGTGGCAGGAGACGGTCCGCAGCATCGTGCGGCGCGGACACCGGCAGGGCATCTTCCGCGAGGACGCCGATCCGGACGTCGTCGCACTGCGCCTCACCGCGCTGACGGACGGGGCGGCGATCCAAGTACTCACCGGCGTGCCCGGGATGACGGTGAGCACCATGCGCGAGCTGCTGGTGGAACAGGTGGCCAGGGAACTGCTGCCGACACCGGCCGCCGCCCCGGCCGGCTGACCACACGTCCCGGCCCACGACGCCCCGCCCTGGGCGCGGCACGACGTCCGCCAGAATGCCTCGGGTGACGCCTCAAGCGCCGCCCGCTCGGCCGGAGTTGACGTGGATCGGGACGTCAAAGAGGGAGATGCATGCGAGCCTGCGCCCCGCTTCGCGCGGCTGGCCGCCGACAGAAGGCGTACGGCATCTGGCGCCGCCCTCCGGCCGCACCGGGCACAGCGGCAGCCACTACGTCCTGCCCGCGCCCCCTTCGGCGATGTGTTTCCCGCCAGCAACCGTCCTACGCCGGCAACAGAAACTCACAGTGGCTCTTCCCTGACTGCCGGCCCGGGCAGCCGATGAAACCGGCCGGCCTCCCAACTCATCTGCGTGAGAGCGACGTTCTTCCGCAGCGCGCAAGGGCTTCCGCGATCCGCCAACTCGCCCTCCAGACCCCGGCCCGTGCAAGCCCTCCGTCACCCTCAGTCGAGGACTGCGGTGGCTTCGATCTCCACCAGGTGCGCCGGTACGTCCAGTGCCGCCACTCCCAGCAGAGTGGCCGGCGGAACCGGGGTGACCTCCAGCTTCGCGGACGCCCGACGGATGCCCTCCAGGAGCTCGGGCATTTTGTCGGGAGTCCAGTCGACTACGTGGACGGTCAGCTTCGCGACATCGCCGAAGGAACCGCCGACTTCGGCCAGAGCGGTGGCGATGTTGAGGTAGCACTGCTCGACCTGGGCGGCGAGGTCGCCTTCGCCGACCGTGCGGCCCTCCGCATCCCAGGCGACCTGTCCGGCGATGAAGACCAGCTTCGTTCCTGTCGCGATCGACATCTGCCGGTAGACATCGATCTCGGGCAATCCGCTGGGGTTGACCAGTGTGATGGCCATTTTGCTGCCTCCTAGTCACGGGAGCCCGTGGGCCCGCCGTCGCGGGGCCAAGGCGTCTTCCGGTCTCTTGTGGTTACTCAGGAACTGTAGGAGAGTGACCGCTGACGTGGAAGAACGCACTTTTCAGTTACTGGGGAACCTCAAAGTGACCAAGCAGTTCACGGGCTCGCCCGACGAAGCCGACCTGAGGCGCGCGGACTCTCTGGCGCGGGAGATCTTCTCCGACGTCGCCAACAAATGGGCGCTCCTCATCATCGAGACCCTGGGCGAGAGCACGCTGCGCTTCAGCGAACTGCGGAACCAGATCGAGGGCATCAGCCACAAGATGCTCACCCAGAACCTGCGCATGCTTGAGCGCAACGGCCTGGTCGAACGGACCGTGCACCCCGTCGTGCCGCCGCGGGTCGAGTACACCCTCACCGAGCCGGGCCAGGCCCTGCGGGTGACGATCGACGGACTGTGCGACTGGACCCACCGATACCTCGGCCACATCGAGAGCTCCCGTCACAGCTTCGACGCCTGAGACGCTGTCCTGTCACGGCTGTCGGCGGGTGGGACGAGCAGCCGCCACGATTCGCCCTTCCGGATGAACCACCGGGCGGCGACGTCCCCGTTATCCTCGGCCGCGACCAGCAGCGGCCCCGGGTGGATGAGGTGGACGAGGGCCGTCTGCTCGACGGCCTGCCAGGTGTCGCACCACAGGTTGACCTGCCACCAGCGGGTATCCGCTTCGCGCCGCGACGTGCACCGAGCGCAAGGCCAGCAGCAGGAGTCCGATGTCGTCGAGGTAGACGGGGTCCGGCAGCAGGTCGACGGGTGACACCGTGTAGATCACGGCGGCCCAGACCAGCGCCTTGTTGCCCAGCGGGATTCCCGCGGAGAGGAGCAGCTTCCGCGCCCGGATCACCCGCACCAGGAGAACTGCGGCGATGCCCATGGTGAGCAGCACGACGGCTGCGGCAAGGATGAGCCAGGCTTTAGGGTCCATGCCTCATCGTGTACCCGCTCAGCGGGTGCGCCACAGGGCACCGAAAGCCGTCGCCCGGATGCGGGAGCGGGATGCGGAAGCAGGACGCAGGACGCGGGGCGCAGTCAGAGCGCTGAGCGGCGCAGCGCGAGGAGCGCCTGGTCGTCCTGGGGCCGGCCTCCCGTGTGGCGCCGTACGTCGTGGATCAGCATGTCGAGGACCTGCGCCGGTGTGGGGTGCTCGCCGGACCTGGCGCGGTGCTGGAGCAGAACGGGCAGGCGCTGCGCAGCGTCGTAGAAGGTGCCGTCGGCGTCGCGGGACTCGGTGATGCCGTCCGTGTAGCACAGGAGTGTCGCGCCGGGCGGGAACGGAAAGGTGTCGACCGGTGAGGACCAGTTGCCCAGCGCTGCCATCCCCAGCGGTGGCACTTCCTGAGACGGTTCGAGGACGGTGGCCGAGCCCTGTGCGTCGAGGAGCAGGGGCGGTGGATGGCCGCGGTTGACGATGCGTACGGCGCTGAGGTCCGCGGGGAACTCCGCGATCAGGGCGGTGGTGAATCCCTCCTCCTGTTCGAGGCCGCCGCGCCGCCCGCCCTCACGCAGCAGTGCCTGCTCCAGCGAGCGCACGAGCTGTGCGAGGTCCTCGGCCTCGTCCGCGGCGTACCTGAAGGCGCCGAGATCGGCGCAGACCGCGCTCACGGCGCCCAGGCCCTTGCCCCGTACGTCACCGACGAGGACGCGTGTGCCGTACGGGGTGTCCTGTACGACGTACAAATCGCCGCCGATCATGGCCTCGTCCTCTGCGGGCACGTACCGGGCGGCAATGTGCAGGTCGCCCAGGCGCGGCGGCGGTCTGGGCAACACGGCGCGCTGGGCTACGGCCGCGACGTGCTGAGCACGCCGGGTCCGGGCGTTCTGCCTCTTCAGCGTGCGGTTGATGAAGATGGCCAGCAGGGTCACGGCCAACAGGGTGAACTGGTTGGCCAGACCGCGGTGCCAGCCGAAGGTGCCGTCCACCCAGGCCAGTCCCGCATGGACGCCCATCGAGGCGAGGCCGACCCAGATGATGCCGGGCAGCGTCAGGAGCGGGGCGGCGGCGACGGGCGCCGCCATGATGAGGGGGGCGGACGTCACCTTGGTCGGAGTCACCAAGTCGATCGCTACGGCCAGCACGATTACGCCGGCGGGAATCCACTGGGCTTTGTTCTGCTGCACCACTCCCCCACGCTGGCGGCAGTCGGCGTGCGCCGCATCCCGGCGGACGCGGCGGAGACCTCGTGCGACGAGAACGCCGGGGCGGGGTGGTCACATGGGCGGCGTGGAGTCGGATGCGGTGGTTCATCACCGCATCCGACTCGTCGACGGTGTCGATCCTGACGCCAGGGGTCTCCTGGATCGCCTGGTCGCCGGTCTCGGCTGCGAGGACGCGCAGCAGCAGGTTCAGGCGCGGTATGCCTGTCATTGGGTGCGGGGATGACGCGCCGAAGGGCGTACCGGGCGAAGACTCTGCTCATGGCCGCTGCCACATCACCTCGAGCCGCTCAATGAGCTTCAGTGAGCCGCCGCCATCAGTTGTGCCGCCTTCTCTCCCACGAGGACCGTCGGTGCGTGCGTGTTGCCGTGGGTGATCGTCGGGAACACCGATGCGTCGGCGACGCGCAGTCCGGCAACGCCGTGCACGCGTAGCTGCGGGTCTACGACGCCGTCGGTTTCTGTTCCGATGCGTGCGGTGCAGGAGGGGTGGTACGTGTGGGCGACGTTGCGTCGGATCTCGGCCTCGATCTCCGAACGGCTGGCGGCGCCTCCTCCGGGGTGGAGCTCGCGCGTGGTGAGGCCGCGCATGGCCGGCGAATGCGCCACCTCGCGTACGCGCTCGATGCCGGCGACCATCGAGTCCATCTCCGCCGGGTCGGAGAAGTAGTTGAACGTCATGGCGGGCTTCGTCGTGGGGTCGGCTCCCCGCAGACGCACCTGGCCGCGGCTGCGGGAACCGACCAGCGAGAGGCCGATCGCGTACGCCGGCTTGTCGTGCGTCGTGAAACCGTTGTTCCAGAAGTACGCCGGCGCACCGATCATCTGCATGTCAGGCGCGGCCTCGCCCGAGCGCGTGTGGAAGAACGCCCCGACCTCGCCGATGTTCGATGTCAGTGACCCGCGTCGTGCTGCGACGAACTTGGCGAGCTGGACCGGCGACTGCGCGTTCGCCAGCGTTCCACGTGCCGTGGTCTCGAAGTTCACGAGGTAGAACGGGTGGTCCATCAGGTGTGATCCGACGTTGGGGTTGTCGACGACGACCTTGATCCCGTGCTGTGCGAGATGATCTGCCGGCCCGATCCCTGAGAGCATCAGGATCTGCGGCGTGTTGAAGGCACCCGCGGACACGACGACCTCGCGGTCAGCCTGATGGAACTCCTGGCGCCCGGCACGGGTGACCTCGACTCCCACGACCCGTCCGCCCTCGATGCGCAGGCGATTGACGTGCGTCTCCGTGAGTACGGTGAAGTTCTGGCGCTTCGACGCCGGCTTCACGAAGCCGTCGGCGGTGGTCCAGCGCCGTCCCCGCCTCTGCGTCACCTGGTTGAATCCGGCGCCGACCTGCTCCGCGCCGTTGAAGTCGGGGTTCCGAGGCAGTCCGGTGGAGACGATGCCTTCGATGAGGCTCTCGGAGAGGGGGTTCGGGGAGCGGAGGTCTTCGATGTACAGCGGGCCGGTCGCACCGTGGTACTCGCTCTCGCCGCGCGAGTTGCGCTCCGAGTTCTTGAACAGGGGAAGGACATCGTCGTAGGACCAGCCTGTCGCACCGTCCTTCGCCCAGGCGTCGTAGTCGTGCCGGCTGCCGCGGACGTACATCATCGCGTTCATTCCGCTGCAGCCGCCGAGGTACTTGGCCCGGGGGTGGTACAGTGAGCGGTTGTTCAGGCCGGGCTCCGGCTCCGTGTCGTAGTTCCAGTCGAGGTTCGTGCGGAACTGCGTGGCGAACGCCGCTGGGATCTGCACGTTCATCGGCTTCTTGGCGCTGCCTGCTTCGATCAGCAGGACCCGTACGCCCGGATCCTCCGAGAGCCTCCCGGCCACGACCGCACCAGCCGAGCCCGCACCCACCACAATGTAGTCAAACGCCGCCATCAGTTCCTCACCAGAGTCGTCGGTCCCGGAAATCTCGCATCGTGCGAGGGGACAGCGCTTGGCATTGCGTCCAGGATTCGGCTGCTGCATTGTGTGCGTGTCCAAAACCCTGTCTCATCTGTCTGACCGAGGACTACGTCGCACTGGAGGTGCCTGAGTGACTGTGGCGGGTTCCCCCGATCTCTTGGCGTGGATGCGCGGATTCGCCGAGGAGGCCGTCACCGACAGCGTGTCCGCGGCGTTCGTCCGGAAGGTCGACGACCGCATAATGGATCAGATCCCCACGATCGCCGCCGATCCGATGCTGGGCGAGATCCTTCACGGGAGCACCCGCTCGCAGTGGCGGTCGTTCGCGACGAACCTGGCCTGCGAGCACCAGTTCGCGCTGCCTGGACCGGCGGCCGATCTAGCCCGCTCGCTCGCCCGCCGTGGCGCCGACCTGGGCGTCCTGCTCAAGGTCTACCGCGCCGCACACCACAGTGTCTTCACGTTCTTCACCGAGGTCACCGACACTTTCGACGAGTCCGCACCCCCGCGCGACGAGGCTCTGAAGTACATGTGGTCCCGCGCCGAGCAGTGGATGAACGATTCGGTGGAAGCCCTCATCGAGACGTACTACGCAGAGCGGCAACAGCTGCTCGAGGGCGCTCTGCTCCGTCGCACGCGATTGGTCGAGGACATCCTTCAAGGTACCGCGGCCAACATCGATCAGGCTTCGAGCGAACTGGCCCATCCGCTCACACACTGGCAGAGCGCTTTCATCGCGTGGACGGGAAACCCGGACGCGGCGGACGCCAACGATCGGGTACTCCATATCGCCAACCTCCTGGCGCAGAAACTGAACGCCCCGCGCCCGCTGACCGTCGCGGCCGGAAGCCGTGACTGGTGGTTCTGGGTCGCGACCCCGTCACGTCCCGAACTCGGCTCCTTCGCCGATCTGGAAGCCGCTCTCGAGAAGTGGCAGATTCACCTCTCATCCGGATCGCCGTCGCCCGGGGTGCAGGGATTCCGCGCCGGGCACGCCGAGGCCAAGGCGGCCCAAAAGGTCAGCCTCAGCGCCGTCGTCCCGCGCGCGGTCACGGAATTCGCCGACGTAGAACTCCTGTGCCTGGTCGCCGACCACCCTGAGATGACCCAACGCATGGTGCTCCGCGAGGTCGGAGGGCTCTGCGGGACGGACAGGAACCTCGCCCAGCTGCGTGACACCGTCCTCGCCTACTTCTCCAACAGCCACAACGTCGAGGCCACGGCCGAGCAGCTCTTCGTCCACAAGAACACCGTCCGTTACCGACTGACGCGTGCCGAGAAGATCTTGGGTCACCCGCTGACCGACCGCACCGCGAAGGTCGAGCTGGCCCTGCGATACATCGCCCTCTTCGGTCCCCCCAAGCCCTGACCGTCGTTCGGGGTCGTTGGGGTCGTTGGCCGCAAGGTCCTACGGCCGGGGGGCGGTGCGCGATGGATGCAGATTCGGTGGAGGGGACCGGTCCTGATCATCAGAGGCCGGCAGCTGCCGCCTTGTCGGCGGGCCACGATCTCGGGCTTCGCCGCTTTTGACAGGGCTGTCTGCCGCGGTGGACGCCCGAGTCGAGCATGTCGGTGACGACGTGTGCGTCGCGGGCTTCGGTACGTGCGGCGGCGGTCCGGCTCCGGCTCATGGCCAAGACGGTATTCGCTCCCCTGCCAGCGTTCTTGTGCCCCCGCACAAAGGGGACAGGCCTCCTTGGATGCCTGTCCATGGTCAGCAGGTCTCCCGGGCGCCATCTTTGCTTGCGTCAGGAGTTCTTGTGTCACGAGCCGACATCCAAGGTTGCCATGGGCGAGACCGGACGTGTCCCGCAGCGCGGCATCGTGCGCGGGGACGGCGTACGGACAGCAATATCCGGACCGTGGCGACCCACGGTGGCGGCGCCGACGTTCCGGCTGATGGCGGAACAAGGACTGCCGGACAGCGACTTGGCGGACTCTGCCCTCATCGACCCTGCGCGCGACACCCCCGGCCAGCCAAGCGTCTGACACACCGGGCCCCCGGCCACCCACCGACCCACCCACCTCAGCCCGCCGCCCACCGCCTCTGCCCCTGCCCCTGCCCCTGCCCCTGCCCCTGCCCCTGCCCCTGCCCCTGCCCCTGCCCCTGGAGCAAACCGTGCCCTCCACCGCTGTCGACACCGAACAGCTGGACCAGGCCCTCGCCGAGCTGCGCGACGGCGCCACGACGTGGACCACCACCCCGATCGCCGAACGGATCGCTCTGCTGGAGCGGTTGATGCCGCGGATCGTCGACAGTGCCGCGGACATGGCCGCCGCCGGCGCCCGCGCCAAGGGATACGGGCCCGACTCTCCTTGGGCGGCCGAGGACTGGATCGGCGCACCGTGGGCGCTCGCCCAGAACGTCAGTGCCTATCTGCATGTGCTGCGCCGGATCGCGGCGGGCGAGGATCCGGTAAAGGCCGGGGCGGTACACATGCGCGACGGCCGCACCCTGGTCGACGTCTTTCCCGCCACCGGCTGGGACGCTCTCCTGCTCAACGGGTTCACCGCCCAGGTGTGGATGCGCGCCGGCACCACCGCGCAGCAGGTACGGGAGCGGGCCGCCGGCGAGTACCGCGGCCGGCCCGGACGCCCGGCCGTCGCCCTGGTCCTGGGAGCGGGCAATGTCGCGGCCATCACCGCGCTCGACATCCTCCACAAGCTCTATGCCGAGGGCCAGGTCGTCATCGCGAAGATGAACCCGGTCAACGCCTATCTGCGCCCGCACTTCGAGCATGTCTTCGCGGAGTTCGTCGAGCGCGGCTGGGTGCGCTTCATCGACGGTGGTGCGGACGAGGGCGGCTACCTGTGCGCACACACGGGTGTCGACGCCATCCACGTCACCGGCAGCGACCGCACCCACGACGCCATCGTGTGGGGCACCGATGAGCGGGCGGGCGAGCGCCGCCGCGACGACAAGCCGCTGACCGGCAAGCCGTTCACCAGCGAATTGGGCGGGGTGAGTCCCTGCATCGTGGCTCCCGGACCGTGGAGCGCGGCGGACTTCCGTTTCCAGGCCGAGCACATCGTCACCAGCAAGATGAACAACTCCGGCCACAACTGCATCGCCAGCCAGATCCTGGTTCTGCCCCGGGAGTGGGACGGCACCGAGCGGCTGCTGGAGGAGATCAGGCGGGTGCTGCGAGAACTGCCACCGCGCACCGACTACTACCCCGGCGCCGACCAGCGCCTTGCCTCCGTGCTCAAGGCGCACCCGCAGGCCGAGACACACGGCGACGGTGACTGCCGCATCGTGGTCCCCGACATCACCGACCACGACGACATGCTGATCACCGGCGAGGTCTTCGGCAGCGCCCTCGGCGTCGTACGGCTGCCGGGCGCGACCCCGGCCGAATTCCTGCGCCACGCAGTCGACTTCGCCAACGACACGCTCCCCGGCACCCTCGGCGCGACCCTCATCGTCCACCCGAAGACCGAGAAGACCCACCGCACCGCAGTGGACACTGCCGTCGCCGGACTGCGCTACGGAACCCTCGGGGTCAACTGCTGGTCGGCGATCGGTTTCCTGCTCGGCTACACCCCCTGGGGCGCCTACCCCGGCCACACGCGCCAGGACATCGGCAGCGGCATCGGCTTCGTCCACAACGCCTTCATGCTCGAGGACATCGAGAAGACCGTGCTGCGAGCCCCGTTCGCCCCCACTCCGCGTGGTCTGTTCACCGGCTCCCCGTCGCTGTCCCCGCGTCCGCCGTTCTTCGTCACCAACCGCACGTCGCGTACGACCATCGAACGCGTCACCCGTTTCACCGCCTCGCCCGGCATCGCCAAGCTGCCGGCCATCTTCTCCTCCGCGCTGCGCGGCTGACGACGCCGTACTCCACACCCGAGCCGGACAGGCCCGCTTCCCCGCCCGTCGCGAGGCGTCACCGCCCGCGGCGGGCGGCCGAACCCTTTACGGGCACCTGAGACGAAAGGCCCCCTTCCCGATGAATGTCGCCGACCTCCTCAGCCGCAGCGCCGCCGCGCACGGCCCCCGCACCGCCGTAGAGCTCGGCGACCAGTCCCTGACCTACACCGAACTCGACATCCTCGCCGGCCGGGTGGCCGCGCTGCTGTCGGTGCGTGGTGTCGCCCCGGGCGACCGGGTCGCCCTGATGATGCCCAACCTGCTGGAGTTCCCGGCCCTCTACTACGGCATCCTGCGCGCCGGCGCCGTCGTCGTTCCGATGAACCCACTCCTCAAGGCACGCGAGATCGCCCATTACCTGACCGACTCAGGTGCGGTCCTGGTGTTCGCCCACGAGTCGTCCACGGCCGAGGTCGCCACGGGTGCGCAGGGCACCGCAGCCGAGGTGATCCCGGTTGGTCCCGGCTCACTCACCGGCCTGCTCGCCGCCCACCCGGAACCGGTCACCAAAGCGCTCGGCGGCGGCCACGACACCGCGGTCATCCTCTACACCTCCGGGACCACGGGAGTCCCCAAGGGGGCCGAACTCACCCACACCGGCCTCACGCGCAACGCCGACATCACCGCACGGTCGCTGATCCGGCTGAGTCCCGAGGACACCGTGCTGGGTTGTCTGCCGCTCTTCCACGCCTTCGGCCAGACCTGCTCCATGAACACCGCGGTCGGCGTCGGTGCCCGGCTGACCCTGCTGCCCCGATTCGACCCCGTCCTGGCGCTGCAAACCGTCCAGCAGCGCCAGGTCACCGTCTTCGGGGGCGTGCCCACCATGTACGCGGCGATGCTCGCCGTGCACACACAGCAGCCCGGCACCTACGACTGTTCCACCCTGCGGGTGGGTATCTCGGGCGGCGCTGCGCTGCCCGTCGAGGTCCTGCACGGCTTCGAGAGCGCCTTCACCTGTCCTGTACTGGAGGGCTTCGGCATGTCCGAGACCTCCCCGGTCGCCTCCTTCAACCACCCGGACCGCCCCCGCAAGCCCGGCTCCGTCGGCACCCCGATCGAGGGGGTCGAGATGCGCCTGCTCGACGAGCACGACGGAGTGGGCGAGCTGTGCGTACGCGGCCACAACATCATGAAGGGCTACTGGGGCCGCCCCGAGGCCACGGCCGAAACCATCCAGGACGGCTGGCTGCGCACCGGCGACCTCGCGCGCGTCGACGAGGACGGCTTCTACTACATCGTCGACCGGAAGAAGGACCTGATCATCCGCGGGGGTTTCAACGTCTACCCCCGCGAGATCGAGGAAGTCCTCTACGAACACCCTGCAGTCGCCGAAGCAGCGGTGATCGGCGTCCTGCACCCCAGCCTCGGCGAGGAGGTCGCGGCCGCCGTCGCCGTGCTCCCCGGCTCCGGGGCCACCTCCGACGAGCTGCGGGAGTTCG
This sequence comes from Streptomyces sp. NPDC107517, assembly GCF_055582645.1. Taxonomy (NCBI): domain Bacteria; kingdom Bacillati; phylum Actinomycetota; class Actinomycetes; order Kitasatosporales; family Streptomycetaceae; genus Streptomyces; species Streptomyces sp. NPDC107517. Next base: position 119,208 of record NZ_JBVJPM010000021.1, read on the forward strand.
TGCGGGCACGGGTCGCCCCGTACAAGTACCCCCGAGAGGTCTGGCTGGTCGACGCACTCCCCAAGGGAGCCACCGGCAAGATCCTCAAGCGCGAGATCGCAGCCCCGAGTCCGAGTTCCTGAGGCACCCTTCCCTGTCCGATCGCCCACGCCTTGCCTGCTCGTCCACGCCGGCCCGCTGCCACCGCGGGCCGGCGTGCAGTTTGCAAGCAGGCATCTTGCCGGGAATGCCCGGAATCCCGCCGGAGCCAGGATGGCTGTACGCCTCGCTCGTGGCCCACCGAGCCTTTGCGGAGCCGGCGCCCGCGGCGTGCCGGCAGTCGTCGGCGTGCCACGAACACCACGTATATCCAGGGGAGTTGGGAGTCCGACCGTGCAGTTTCCGGGAACCGCGCGCCGCGCAAGCGCGCCGGCCGCCGCCATGAACCGCTCCACATAAACCCGGTCGACACCTCCGCTCGGCAGGTTCACCTGGGCCGTGGTGTTGAACATCAGGCCGGTACGACCCTCCCCTCCCAGCCTTGTGCGAACGCTGGGCCCCGGAGTCTTCACAGTCAGCGCTGACTGTGAGAGTCTCGCTCCGCGGTCGGCGTCGGCGGTGAACGGTGGGCCCTGTGACGAAGCGTGAAGATCAACGTGCGGCAACGCGGCAGCGCATTGTGGACGCTGCCGTGGAGTCGTTGGTCGAGGTGGGGTTCGCCGCGGCGAGCACTCTGGAGGTGCAGCGCCGCGCGAGTGTGAGCCGGGGAGCATTGCTCCATCACTTCCCCACGCGCGAGGCGCTGTTCGGCGCGGCGATCGGTCAGCTGGTCGAGCGCAACGAAGAAGCGGTGCGCTCGGAGCTGGCGCGGACACCCCCGGGCACCGACCCGATCGCCCGGTCGTTGCGGGTTCTTCGGGCCGCGCTGATGCAACCTTCGTTCGGCGCGGAGCTGGAGCTGTGGGCGGCTGCCCGCACCAGCGAAGAACTACGGCGGGTGCTGCGCCACGCCGAAGGTGCCGCCCGACGGGACCTGCATCGGGTCCTCGCCGCCGTCATGGGCGACGAGTTGACGTCGTCTGCGGCCTACCCGCTCGTCGCAGATCTGACGGTGCAGCTGCTGCGCGGCATGACGATCTCCGACGTGCTGTACCGCGAGGCCGCGGACCGCGACGCACTGCTCGACCAGTGGGCGGACGTGGTCCGCATGATTCTCGCCGCTCCATCGGTCGCCAACCCGGTGAACCGGTCAGTCATTTCGGAAGGAACCGAGCACGCTCATGAGTGACACCGCACAGCAGGCCGTCCTGTACGAGGTCCGGGACCGCAAGGCGTACCTCACGCTGAACCGGCCGGACCGACTGAACGCGATCAACGACGATCTGGCGCGCGCGATCCCGGCCGCGGTCGAGCGGGCCAACGAGGATCCGGACGTCCACGTGATCGTCCTGCAAGGGGCGGGGCGGGCGTTCTGCTCCGGTTACGACCTCAAGGAGTACGCCGAGGACGGGGTCGGCACGCAGGAGACGGTGTGGGATCCGGTCAAGGACTACCGGATGATGAAGCGGAACACCGACGACTACTTCTCGCTGTGGCGGTCGCTGAAGCCGACGATCGCCAAGGTGCACGGCTTCGCGGTGGCGGGCGGCAGCGACATCGCCCTCTCCTGCGACCAGGTGGTCATGGCCGACGACGCACGCATCGGCTACATGCCGTCCCGCGTCTGGGGCTGCCCGACCACGGCGATGTGGGTCTACCGACTGGGTGCCGAACGCGCCAAGCGCATGCTGTTCACCGGTGACACCATCGACGGCCGACAAGCCGCCGACTGGGGCCTGGTCCTGGAGTCGGTCCCGGCCGAGGACCTGGACGCCGCGGTGGAGAAGCTGGCCGACCGGATAGCCGGAGTGCCCGTCAACCAGCTCGTCATGCAGAAACTGATGATCAATCAGGCCTACGACAACATGGGGCTGCAGGGCACGCAGATCCTGGCCACCTTGTTCGACGGCATCACCCGTCACAGCCCGGAAGGGCGCTGGTTCCAGAACTTCTCCGCCACCCACGGCTTCCACGAGGCGGTGAAGTGGCGCGACTCCGGCCGCTGGATACCCGAGGGCGGCGGCCCGGTCCCCACTCCGGCCGACCTGGAGGGCGATCGGTCATGACGACGCGGCTCGCTCACTCGCACTGGCCTGCCGACACCTCTCGTCCCATCCTGGAACTGACGCCCGGGGATGTGCTGCGACAGGCGGTCGCGGCCGTCCCGGACCGGATCGCGCTGGTCGAGGCCGCCCCGGCCGGCGGATCGCTGTCCGGCGCCGAGCGCACGGACCGGACATGGACCTACGCCGAGCTCCTTGCCGACTCCGAACTCGCCGCCGCGTGGCTGGCGGACCGCTTCGCCCCCGGTGAGCATGTCGCCGTCTGGGCCCCCAACATCCCCGAGTGGATCGTGCTGCAGTACGGAGCGGCACTGGCGGGGCTGGTCCTCGTGACGGCGAACCCGGCGCTGCGAGAGGCGGAGCTGGAGTACATCCTCGCCCAGTCGGGCTCGGTGGGCGTATTCCATGTCGATGCCTTCCGCGGCAGTGACATGGCCCCAGTGATCAACCGCATCCGCACCCGGTTGCCGCAGCTGCGCGAGGCCGTCGGCTTCGCCGGCTGGCGCGAGCGGATCCGGGCTGCCGAACCCGTGCAGCTGCCGGAGGTGGCACCCGGCGACCCGGCACAGATTCAGTACACCTCCGGGACCACCGGTTCCCCCAAGGGGGCGCTCCTGCATCATCGCGGCCTGGTGACCAACGCGGACTTCGTGGCCGCGCGTGCCGGCGTCCCCGAGGGGACGATCTGGGCGAGTGCGCTGCCGCTGTTCCACACGGCGGGCAGCGGGCTGTCCGTCCTGGGGACTACGGTGCGGCAGGGAACCCTGGTACTGCCCCAGTTCTTCCAGCCCGCACTCGTCCTGCAGGCCATGCAGGACTGGCAGGCCGACGTCTTCGGCGGCGTGCCGGCCATGCACCAGGCACTCCTCGCCCATCCGGACTTCGACGCCTACGACCTCTCCAGTTGCCGGATCATCATGTCCGGGGGCGACACGGTGCCTGCGTCGCTCGTCGAGACGGCCGAGCGGCGGTTCGGTGCGCGCTTCTCCACCGTCTACGGCCAGACCGAACTGAGTCCCATCCTCGCCCAGACCAGCCCGGACGATCTGCCCGACGACAAGGCCCACACCACTGGCCGGCCGCTGTGGCACGCCGAGGTCCAGATCACCGACCCTGCCACCGGCGACGTCCTGCCCATCGGCGAGCCGGGCGAGATCCTCGCCCGCGGATACCAAGTGATGCTGGGTTACCACGACCTCCCGGATGCCAGTGCCGCCGCCATCGACAGCAGCGGCTTGCTGCACACCGGCGACCTCGGAGTGATGGACGACCGTGGCTACCTACGCATCACCGGACGGCTCAAAGACATGATCATCCGGGGTGGCGAGAACATCTACCCCCGTGAGATCGAGACCGCCCTGACCGCCCACCCCAAGGTGGCCCGAGCCATCGTCCTCGGCATTCCCGATCCGGACTGGGGCGAACAAGTCGCCGCCGTCATCGAGCCCGCCGTACCGACCGCCCCACCCACCAGCACCGAACTCCACGACCATGCACGGGACTTGCTCGCTCCCCACAAGACCCCACACCGCTGGTATCTCGCCCAGACCATCCCCTCCAACAGCATGGGCAAGACCCAGAAATTCATCCTCCAGGACAAAATAGACGCCGGCGACCTTCCCGAACTCCCCTGACTCCCAGCGCTCCAGCTGCACCCCGACCCGGGCACGCCGGCCGGCGAAACCGCGACCCGGCAGGGCAACCGCCGCAACGAACACCCCTGCTCCAGGTCGAAGTATTGGGCGGCGACGGCCGCATTACGGAACCAGGGCCGCCCACCTTCAACGCCCTCGACCGTCGACGACCGCGGCCGGCAGGCCGACTTCGCCTGGGCCGACTCAGCCGTCAAGGTCGCCGCGGTCGTGGATCTCGACGGTCGCCCAGACCACGAAAGCGAAGAACGCGGTCGACGCAGTCTCGCGAGACGCAACCCAGCTGATCATTCTGCAGGTGGCGGTCACCACCGCCACCCACAGTCCGGTCCGAGGGTCATATCGGGCCCAGCACCTCGCGGGGTTCGGCTGCCAGCTCAAGGGTTTCGAGCACAGTGAGCAGTTGCCGTTCCTCGTAGCGGAAGTGGTTCTCCATGATCGCGGCGATACCTTCGAGGTGTTGGTCAAGCTCCTCAGGCGGCGCGGCCCGGTCGACCGCCGAGCGGAGGCTGCCGAGCAGTTGGGCGATCAGCGAGTGATCCTGCTCGAGCGAGCGCAGCACAGGGCGCAGCTCCGGATGCGCATCTGCGATGGCCGGGAACAAGGTGCGGTCTTCGCCCTGGTGGTGGCCGTCGAGAGCCGCGCAGAAGCCGTGGCAATACAGCAGCAGCTCACGGGTGGCTGCCTCCCCGAAGGTGCCGTCGGCAAGAGAGGCACGGGTCACGGACAGCGCTTCCCGTAGTCGGTGGTGCACCCGACGGAGTTCTTGGCTCCAGGCTACGAGCCTGGTCGTCTCGCGCTCAGTCACGCGACAACGAAGGGGGCGACGAGTGCATCGTCGGTCTCCTTCGATCCGGCGCCTCCATGCCTGACACGGTCTGCCACCGGCACGCGACGCTTCCCACACACTACAGTTCCCGGTGCCCGGTCGAGACCGCCGCCGTCCCGCATTCCGAGCGTGGCCACGTAACACCCCTTCTGGCACCGGAGCTCGACCGGCCTGATCGGGACGACGTCACCAACCCATGTCCCTGGCGACCTCCTCTTGAGCAGCTTCGATCTCCTCAGTGGTAGATCCGGTCAGGTCGGTGTCAGTGTCCGATTCCAACCGGGCAAGCAGATCCGCCAGTGCCTGTTTCTGGGTGGGGTGCGTCACCGGCACTGAGTCGAGATCCGTGCTCGTCAGCCAGTCGAACAGCACGACGGCATCAGCGCGCCACAGGCGCACGGTCACGGTGGGCAGATCGGTCATCATGGACACATGATGACTCCTCAACGGCTGTGGGCTGCCGACGGCACCTGGGAGCGTCTGTTGCAGCAGATCCAGGCCGCGAACGAGGCGGCGGGGCTAGATCGACTGAGACATCCGGGTGGACTCCACCGTCGTCCGCGCGCATCAGCCCCCGGCCGCTGCCTGCGCGGATCCGCCGCCGACACCCATGGCAAACGACCTGCAAGTGATCTGGGCTGGTGCGGTACTGGCCTCCTGCCGAGGAGGCAGCGGACCAGGCCGGCGTTCACCGAGCGGGCTCTTCGGGGGGTTCGCCGAGGAGAGTCCCGCAGGTGGTGACAGCCGGGCGGGAGCCCGTAGCCTTCCCGACTCAGCGTGGGAGTGCTGGTGAGTTGGGGGCCTCGATGTCGTTGTCGCCGCGGTTAGGCCGAAACGGAACAAGTAGTGGGTGTTTCACCCCGGTGAGTACCTCGTCCGCCAGCAGCTGACCTACGATTCCGCACAAGGTCACCCCGCTGTGCGTGACGGCCTCGTAGTATCCCCGCGCCTCCGTCGCCGGGCCGAGCGAGGGAAAACCGTCCCAGGGGATCGGCCTCCACCCCACACGAGCATCGACGAGTTCCGCATCAGCCAGCTCCGGCACAACCTCCCGCGCGAGGGCGAGCAACTCCTCGATGTGGGACGGCTGGGCATAGCCGGTTGGTCCCAGCTTGTTGTCGACAGCCCGGCTGTGGACGAGAACTTGATGGCGGCCGTCCACGCGAATCTCCACGTGTGGTGCATGCATGGCTTGTCGGACGGGGTTGGTCCTGCAGTGGAGGCGGGCGACGCAGCCAGGCTCTTCGATCAAGGGAAGCTCTCTCCCGATCATTTGCGCTACCAGGTCGCCGTGTGGGCCTGCCGCGTTGACGACGGCGTCGACCGGGTGCGTGGTCGTGCCGACCGTGATGTCAGTGATACGGGACTGGTTTACGCCGATAGCCCGTACGGGCCTGCCCAGGAGGGCGGTGGCTCCTTGTGCGACAGCGAGCGAAGTGAGCTGTTTGGCCAGACGTGGGGCGTCGATGGCCGGCTCGTCCGGGAAGTACGCCACTGGATGATCAGGATGCGGGAACCGCACGTGCGGTTCCAGGATCTCGTTCGCGTACCGGGCAGTCACGATCTCGGCGGGGTAGCCGCGTGCAGCGAGGCTGTCGACTCTGCTGCGGAGCTTCGCTGAGTCGTCTTCGGCTGCGGCCCAGCGCAGATGCCCGGTGGCCAGTACCCATTGTGCGTCGAGCTCGTCCGCCATCCCGGCGAGCTCGTGCAGCCCTTTCTCGCGCAGGGCAAAGTACGCGGGGTCTTCCACACTGCTTGCGTTCGCCCAGGCGAAGCTGGCCCTGGTGGTCGCCTCCCCGGGCTGGCCTGAGTCGACCAACACCACTTCCGCGCCGCGTTGCGCGAGCCGCCACGCGATCGCGCTACCGACGACACCGGCACCGACGACTGCGACCTTCACTTGTATGGCCTCCAGTTTCCAACGGCGGTACCGACAGGGTGCATTTACCCAGTCGACGTGGTTGGGTACCAGGCCAGGACGAGGTGCCGTCACGCACGACGAAGCTGGACCAGGCTGTTGCTGACGACGGCGGCTGTCCGATCGGCCGCATTCCACACGCCCAGCGAGTCCTGGATCGCCGCTGTGGGGCGGTAGGCGATTGATGACCAGCGCCACGGCGGCCCGGGCGCTGTCCAGTCTCTGCGATACGCGAGCTAGCCCGACGCAGCCCTCGGCACATCTCTTGATTGACGTCCTGCCCGCCCTGAAGGACGGAGAGTCCCCACGGCATGCCGCGTATCGAATGGCATCACGTCGAAGGGGTCGTGCCGCGTGTGAGTTCGGCGAGGGAGATCGGTGAACCGAGGATCCGCTCGGCCGCACGATGGCCTGAGCAGAGCGCGCCGTGGACGGTCGCCGGGTCGCTCCCCCAGGTCGCCTCTCCTGCAAAGTGGAGAACGCCGTCGACGGGTTCTGCCATCGCATCATGGTCGTCGTGCGAAGAGCCGACGGCGACGTAGGAGTACGAGCCGAGAGCGAGTGGGTCGCTGCCCCATCGCGTGATCCAGTGCGCCACCGGCTCGGGGACCGAGTTGCCGTAGATCTTGCGGAGAGAGCTGAGCACCGACGAGACCACCTCTTCGTCGCTCTTCTGCTCGATCTCGCGCCCCCAAGCACCGCCGGCGAAGGTCAGCAGCATCGGCCTACCGCTCACCGCGGAGACGTCGTACCAGGAGTGCCAGGGCACGCCGGCCGGACCGTGCTGCCGGATCGCGTAGACATCGTCCGGCCAGAACTGCTTCTCGAACTGCAGGAAGACCTTGTTGAACACGCCCATTCCGAGTCGAGCGATCGGTCCCGCGACGGCGTCGGGCAGAGCGGGCGTGAAGTCGATGGCCCCTGCTTTGAGCACGCCCAACGGGACCGTGACGATCACGTGGGCGGCCTCGAAAGACTCGTTCTCCGTGTCGACGCGCACCCCCGCGGACAACCTGGTGATGGCGGTCACGGTCATACCCAGGCGCACGTCGAGACCTTCTGCGAGAGCACGGGGCAGCGCATCGTAGCCGCCCGGGAAGATCACTTCGTCACCTTCGATGGCGTCCTCGTCGAGGGCGTGAGCGGCGACCTGTTCGACCTCTGCGCCGCATTGTTCCTCCGTCCGATGCCGGTAGAAGGCACGCACGCGGTCGGCGCGTTCGGGTTCCCATCCGGTCGCGGCAAGGGCGCGCTCGGCGGCGGTGGCGTAACTCTCGTCGTGACCGGACTTCGCGACGGTGACCTGGAGAAGCTCATCTGCCGTGTCGACGTCGGTGATCCATTCTCGTGTCGCGTCGTCGTCCAGCAGGCGCCGAGATTCGTCGTAGTCGGCGATGGGCCGCCCGCCGGCCTGGAAGCTCCCGACCGTGAACTCGCGCGTCTCCATCCCCAGCTCGGCGACAAGTCCCGTAAGTGGGTTGCCGGTGAGGCCATGGATCCATGAGGCTCCTCGGTCGACGGAGAAGCCTGCCGTGCGGTCCGTCCATGTCCGCCCGCCGATACGGTCTCGCGCCTCGAGCACGACCACGCGCTGTCCTGCCGCGTGAAGCAGACGCGCCGCTGTGATGCCAGCGATTCCCGCGCCGATGACGATGGTGTCCATCAACTTCTCTTCTCCTGTCCAAGTCTTACGGTCGGATCTGGGTGCTGGCTGTCGGAGGCAAGTGAGCCGTCGACGGCGCAGCTTTTCGGTGAAGCGCGGGCAACTGGGTGTCGTGGCGGAGAGAACGCCTGCCGTAGGAGTCGCGTGATCGCCTGCGGTCGTCGGCGTGCGGCGGCGGGGACGGCTCCGCGTACGCAGCTGGACCGCGGCCTGCGGGTGTGCGACGTCAGGGGGCGTATCCGAGTTGGTCGAGGGCCCGGTCGAGCATGTCGGCGTAGAAGTCGGCTGCGGTGGTGTCGATGCACAGCGGTGGTTTGATCTTCAGGATGTTGAGGTGGTCGCCTGTGGGCTGGACGATCACGCCGAGGTCGAGCATGCGGTCGCACAGTTCCGCGGTCTCTTCCGTGGCGGGCTGCAGGGTGTGGCGGTCGCGGACGAGTTCGAGGCCGAGGTAGAGGCCCGAGCCGTGCACGGCGCCGATGATGTCGTAGCGGTCGGCCAGCGCCTCCAGGCGGTGCTTGAGGTGATGGCCGACCCGTACCGCATTGCCCTGGAGGTCTTCGTCGCGCAGAGTGTCCAGGACGGTGAGGCCTACAGTGCTGGAGACCGGGCTGCCGCCCGTGGAGGAGAAGAAGTAGCCCTGCTCGCGGTACTGCTCGGCGACTGCCTTGGAAGTGATGACCGCGCCGAGCGGGTGGCCGTTGCCCATGGCCTTGGCGACGCAGACGATGTCGGGGACCACTTGCTGCTGCTCGAAGCCCCAGAACCAGTGGCCCAGGCGGCCGTAGCCGACCTGGACCTCGTCGGCGACGGTCAGGCCGCCGTGACGGTGGATCGCCGCGTACACCTGGGCGAGGTAGCCGTCGGGCAGCGATACTCCCCCGGCGTTGCCGTAGAAGGTCTCGCTGAGGAAGGCTCCTGGCGGGCGTCCGGATGAGACCAGTTCGTCGATGATGGCGACGGCCTCGGGGGCGTAGCGGGCGGCGTCCGGCCCGCGGTGCCGGCCTCGATAGGAATTGGGCGAGTCCACGGTGTGCACCCAACTGGGCCGGGTGGCGAGGGCGTTGGGGTTGTCCTGCAGGGATGTGGAGACCGCGTCGGAGGCGTACGTCCAGCCGTGGTAGGCCTCGCGCAGCGCGACGACGTCGCTCTGACCGGAGGCGCCGATGGCGAGCCGGATGCCGAGATCCACCGCTTCGGAACCGGAGTTGACGAGGAACACCGTGTCCAGGGGGTCGGGCAGCAGTGCAGCGAGGCGTTCGGTGAACTCCACCACCGAGGCGTAGTGGAACCGTGAGTTGGTGTTCAGGCGCCGCAGCTGCCGCGCGACGGCCTGCTCGATGCGCGGGTGGGCGTGGCCGAGCGGGGTGACGTTGTTGACGATGTCGAGGTAGGAGCGGCCGTCGGTGGAGAGCAGGTGGTGGCGCCAGCCGCGCTCGATGCGGGGCGGGGCGGCGTAGTAGTGCCCTTGTACGGTCGCGAACACCGCCTCTCGCCGCTCCAACAGGTCCGTGGGGGAGGTGGGGTTGGTGGCCGAGAGGCCGAGGAGCGGGGCGGGATCTGCCGTGAGCGGAAGCCAACCGGCGGCGTACTCGGGTCGCACCAGGCGGGGGACGGTGGGACTGTCGGGGTTGTGGATCGTGATGTGGAGCGTGGTGCCAGACGTGAAGTGGGCCAGGTCCTCGCCCGCCTCGACCTCCGTGCCGGTGGTGATCAGTGAGTGAACCGTGTCGGGGAAGGCCAGGGTCAGTACCTGCTGGCCGTACGTGATCTCCAGTCGGCCCGGTTGCGCCGCGAGGACCGTTCCCACGGCTGGGGCCTGCGCCGAGACGGGCCGGTCGAGCCACAGGTCGATGCCGGTGGGCATCGTGGCAGGGGAAAGGGCTGACAGGGATGGCGCCTGGGTGAGGCGGGCCTGTCCGTACCGGGTGACTGCCGCAGCGGCTCCCTCCGCCAGCGCCTGCGCTGCCAGCCGGCCTTCGGCGCCGGCTTCGCACCAGGCGCCGCGGTCCATTGCGTCGGCGCCGGTGGACAGGTCCAGGACGGTGATGTCGTCGGCAGCGAGGCCGCGCAGCAGCAGGTGCGACGGCACATCCGTCGCTGCCGGTGCGTCGGCCTGGCCGACGGCATCCTTGACCAGGTGCGTCATCACTGACAGGGGCAGGCTGGTGGCCTGCTCGAAGATGCGCCATTCACGTTCGAGTGCGGACGTGGCATAGGTGTTGTCCTCGTCGACAGCAGCCTGTTGGCGCCCGCTGGCAACCAGGCCGGCGGCGCGCAGGACCACGAGCGGCCACAGCACCTCCGCCTCCTGTCCGGACAGCGGACGCTCGGCGTGGAAAGCGCGGACGGCGGGCAGCACCTGGTGGGGCTCGACTCCGTCGTGGTGCAGCATCGAGGAGAGCGATACGGCGAGTTCGCTGACCGCCCAACTCGTGGTCAGGTCACCGAAGTCAATGACACCGTCAGGCACGGGCACGTGGCTGCCCGGAGTGCGTATCAGGTTGTCGTCGGTGAGGTCGAGGTGGACGGCCTGCAGCGGCAACCCGTCGGCGTGCTGCTCGACCTGCTCCCAGGCGTCGGCGGTGGCGGCGCGGACTGCTGTGCGGCGGTCCAACTCGCCGATGTACTCGTCGAGTTCGGTGACAACTCGATGGGCGTGGCGCAGGTCCCACTGCAGTACGCGGTCAAGGCCCGGGTGCCGGAAGTCGCGCAGGGCTGCGGAGACCTTTCCGGTGATCGTGCCCATGACCGCTACCGTGCTCGGCGACAGGTGTCGCGGGCCGGAAAGCGCGCCGCCGGGCAGGTATCGCAGCAGCCGCGCGATCGCCGGCCCGCTCTCCGTGTCCACTGTCCGGCAGAGAGCAGACCCGTCAGGGTGGCGCAGCACGGTGGCGATGCGAAGTTCCGGGTGGGCCGCGGCGATCAGGTCGGCGGCCGTGTCTTGAGCGTCGATCTCCGCCGGACCGAAGGCCGGATTGGCAACCTTCAGCACCGCCAAGGGCGTCCCGTCACCGTCGCGCAGCAGGAAGTTGGCGTCCTGCTGACTCCCCAGCTCCTGCGCGCGAACGGTTGCTCCGAGCAGCTGACCGGCTATGCGCTCGGCCTGAGCAGGCGTCACCTGTGGTGCGGGGAGCGCACCTTGGGTGAAGAAGTCGATGGTGCGGTGCTCGTCGAGCGGCATGGAGGTCCTCGGCTGGCTGGGCGAAGCGTGAAGTAGGCGGGTGTCCGAGTGCTGCTTGGGCCTGTCCGGCAGATCAGTCCACGCCTGGGGTGGTGGGCGTCTTTCCGTTCAGGTGAACGGGTACGTCTGCGTCTGCGTCTGCGTCTGCGTCTGCGTCTGCGTCGAACTGCGAGGCGCAGCCGGCAGGTATTGCGGAGCGTCGGCACCGACGATCTCTCGAATGGGGCGCACTTCTCGGGTGAAGCCGAGAGCGACGAGAGGGAGTAGCGGACCCGCGACCGCGGCATGATCCGCCGGACCGTCTAATCGACCTCCCACATGAACCGGTGGGTGTGAATGCCGAAGTACGGGAAGCTCTCCACGGACGCGACCCCGTCGACGGTCCGTACGACGTCGTTGATGAAGTCCAGAAGATCGCGCGGCTTACTGCACACGACCTCGACAAACAGGTCGAAGCGGCCCGAGGTGAGGACACTGTAGACAACCTCGTCGTGCCGGGAGAGCTCGTCCGCCACGGCCCGGGAGTCGCCTCCGACCCGCAGCCCCAGGAGCGCCATCGTCTGCTGGTTCATGGTCATCGGGTCGGTCACCCCGACGACCTGCACCACTTTGGCGTCGATCAGCCGCTGCAGCCGGAGCCGCGCGGCCGAGGGGGAAAGCCCCACCTTCGGCCCCAGCTCGGCGTAGGGGATACGGCCGTCGATCTGCAGCTCCCGCAGGATCGCGCGGTCGGTGTCATCCATGAAGAAGCTCCCTCCTCTGCATGAACGGCGCATCATGCACTCGTTTCCATCACCATGGCCGATCTCAACGCGAGAATCAACAGTATCCACGGCGGAATCGAGCGTGAGCTAGTGCGCACCCCGCCCTCACCGGCTCGCCCCGAGTCGAATCCGAGGCATGGACGGGATCCACTCGCGTCACCGACAGACGGAAAGCCTGACCGTGCAGTCCCAGAACTTGCTCAACGTCCCGCCTCTGGAGTCGCGTGACAGTCGCCGGCGATCTCTGCCAGTCCGGTCACGTCCTCACGGCCGCGGATGGGTGTACCGGCACGGGTGAGACAGCGGACTCTGCCGCTAATGGGCTCCCCCGTAATAGATCTTCCGGGGTGGTATCTGCCAGGTGGGCCGGTGGTCAGCGGGTGAGGTCGAGGTTGTGGAGCCGGGGGTAACTACCCGGTTCTCGATCTTGACTACTCTCCCGTCATGACAGACCAACCACTGGGCACCCCTCCGCACGACACGGCCGCAGTGATCGCCCATGAGATCTACGGTGTCAACGACCACATCGCCAGTATCGCCAGGGCGCTTGAGTCGTACCAGTGTGATGTCTTCACGCCGAACTTCCTGCCGTCGGGCGCTGTGTATCCCCGGGAGGAGGAGTCCAGGGCATACAGCGAGTTCATGCGAGCTTCTGGTGTGACGAGGATGAGCGAGGCGCTCACACAGTTCACCGAAGGCCTGCGCGAGCGCTATCGGAGAGTGCTCTGCGTCGGGTTCAGCGTCGGAGCCACCAGCGCCTGGATCGCTTCCGGAACCGGTGCGGTGGACAAGGCCGTGTGCATCTACGGGTCTCGGATCCGTGACCACCTGGATGTCCAGCCGACGGCCCCGTGCCTCGTAGTCTTCGCCGAGCAGGAGCCGAGCTTCTCGGCGCCGGCAGTAGCCGAACGTCTGGCGGCTCAAGCAGATGTGGCGACAGAGATCTATCCATGCAGCCATGGCTTCTGCGACCCCGGCAGTCCCCACTACTCCGCCGAGTACAGCCACCAGGCATGGAACTCGACTATCCGCTTCCTGGGGCTGTCCCGGCGAAAGCGTGAGCTGTCCGGCTGAGACAGACGAGCCGTGCGACCCGATCCACTCGCATGGACCCAAGAATCAGTTACGAGACAGCCCTTGAGTCACAGCTGGCCGGAGTAGGGGGTGCCGCCGAGCCAGGTGGTGCCGTCGATCAGTTCCCGCATCGCGTCCAAGTGGCCGCTGTGGCAGGCGACTTCGGTCAGCACGTGGATCAGGATGTGCCGCACGTCAGGCAGCCGCCAGGTCGGCCATATCTCCACGGGCCAGACAGCGGGCTCCTGTTCGGGCGCGGCGGCGGCGAGCACGGCGTCCGCGCGCGCGATGGCCGCCCGATAGTCGGCGAAGACCTCCTCGGCGCTCATCCCCTCGGGTACGTACCAGTGCGTCTGCGCACCTGCCGTGAGCTGTCCGGCCACATCCGGCTCGCCCGCGACCACGCCAGGGAACCAGAAGGCTTCGACATCCAGGGTGAGGTGACGCACCAAGGCCAGGCCACTCCAGCCGCTGGGCAGCACCGGCCGCCGTAGATCCTCCTCCGAGAGCCCTTCGAGGATCCCGAGGACGTGCTCGCGCTGGCGGCCCAGGGCGCCCTTGAGGGCACCGAGTTCGGCGTTCACCGGGCTGCGCACAGCTCGGCGAGGCGATCCAGAGTGCTCGCCATTTGGGTCTGCCACCAGGCGCGCCCGCTGTCCACTTCCGCGCGTTTGTCCTCCGACATGCGTGAACCTTCGAAGATCTCGGTCACGGTCGTCGCACAGGCCCCGTCTGGGAGCAGATCGAAAATCCACCGGTGGCCCCACACGGCGCCGGGCACCAAGGCGTCCGGGTGCCCGCGACCGGGCTGCGGCTCCCAGGCGATGCGGCGGTCCGGCTCGTACTCGACGACATGGTTGTTCATCTCGTAGTCGCCGAGGCGCTCGTGATACATGCGCAGCACGAAGATGTCTCCGCCGCCCGAGACCACGGCGTCTGAGACGCCACCGCGCAGCATCCCCGAGCCGTCGAGGTCTGGGTGGCGTCCGGGGTCGGCCAGGATCTGGAAGATGTCCCCCGCTGGGGCGCCGATACGCCGACACACCTCCACCACGACCTCGCCCGTCGCACTTGTCATCCCCGCTCCTCCGTCAACCGCAGAGCATGAACTTGACCCCGGCCTGGACGCTACACCCGGGGTACGACAACGCCTGGCCGACAACGTACGAGAGCCGCCCTACACGGACTCCCACCAAGCCGGTTCCGGGAAGGACTGGCCTGCCGCCCCGGTGAACCTTCCTGGTCACGGCACTTGCGTCTGTCGCAAAAGTGGATCTTGAATTGCGACGATCATGGTGTGGCGCAAGGGGATCTGACGGACCGGCAATGGGCTCGCCTGGAGCCGTTGCTGCCAGCGGGGAAGAGCGCCGGCAGGCCGCGGACGTGGACGCGTCGGCAACTGATCGACGGGATACGGTGGCGCAGCCATCAACGAGTGGCTTCGATCAGCACCCTAGAGCCGTCCCGGCCGTCGTCTTCTTGCCCACGGCTCCCACACTCGTCGACACAGACCCAGGGCCCGGCCAGTCGAACATCCTCGCCCCGACTTGACCTTACCCTCAAGGGCAAGGCTTAGCGTTCTTCGAGGTGAGAGGCATGCAGATCAGTGAGCTGGCCCGCCGGGCGGGCGTGACAACGAAAGCGGTGCGCTACTACGAATCGCTGGGCTTGCTCACGCCCGGGCGGCTGGCCAACGGCTACCGGGACTACAACGAGCACGACGTACGACTCGCGCAAGAGATCCGGGCGCTCAGCAGTCTCGGGATTCCCGTGGAGCGCACCCGCCCATTCCTGGAGTGCCTCACGGCCGGTCATCGACACGCCGACGACTGTCCGGCCTCGCTGGCTGGTTACCGGGACGCGATCGACGAGCTCACCCAGCGGATCGAGGGGCTCACCACCCGTCGGGCGGTACTGGTCGCGCACCTGCAACAGGCCGCCCAGCGTGGCAGTCGCGTCTCACCGGCCAGCGAAGGAGAGGACCTGATGACTGATTACACGAGCGTGCCCGCCGACCTGCCCGTCCCTGAGGACGACGGCGCGGCTACTCATCTGCTGGGCACGAAGGCGCCGCACCTGGAACTCCAGGGCACCGGCGGCACGGCCGTGCGCCTCGACGCGCTCGGCGCGGGCCGCACGGTGATCTACATCTACCCGCTCACCGGACGCCCGGGCGTCGACCTGCCCGACGGCTGGGACTCGATTCCTGGGGCGCGTGGCTGCACCCCCGAGGCATGCGGCTTCCGCGATCACTACCAGGATCTTCTCGCCGCCGGCGCGGACGGCGTGTTCGGCCTCTCCAGCCAGGAGACCGACTACCAGCGTGAGGTCGTCGAGCGGCTCCACCTGCCGTTCCAGATGCTCTCCGACCCTGCACGGAGCCTGGCGCAGGAACTCGGCCTGCCCACGTTCGAGACCAGCGGGCTGACGCTCTACAAACGCCTGACTCTGATCATCCGCGACGGCGTGGTCGAGCACGTCTTCTATCCGATCTTCCCCCCGGACGGGCACGCCGACCAGGTCCTGACCTGGCTGAGGGACAACCGTTCCTAAAGACTGAGCGGGAGTGAGTCCTGTTGCCAGAGCCCATGCTCAGCCGAACGCCCCGAGCGGTCCTGGGCGTTCTGGTCCACCGCGTTCCTGCCGC